>NZ_LDQA01000022.1 GCF_001475935.1 Aureimonas ureilytica | reverse complement strand
ATAATTTTTATTATACGCAGTGAGATTCCTTCGTGACACTGCCGCGCCTCCCCCGCCCCGTTCTCATCACCCTCCCCAATGGCGTCCCAGGGTCCGCCACCGTCCGCGCTGCGCTCCGCCACGGCTTTCCGGTTCGCGCCCTCGTGCGCGCTCCCGCTATGGCAGCCCCCCTGCGGCGGTTGAACGCCGAGCTTCCACCAATCCAACCCGCGTCGAGGATGGGGCGCGGCACCACCGCGCCCTGTTCGATCTACGCCTTATTTCAGCGTCTTCATCTTGTCCGTGACGGCGCTGGTCCAAGCACCCTCGGGCTTCTTGGTAATGACGGGATCGGAGCCACCGCCCATCAGGACGGCGACCGTGTTCTCGGCGGCCTTCACGTCGAGCGTGCCGTCCGATCCGCCGACGAGCTTGTTGACCTCCGAGACCATGCGCTTCTGATGGCTTTCGGTCTGGGCCCCGGTCGAGTCGTTGTCGAGCACGATCTCGGCCGCCTCGTCCGGGTGCTCGGCCGCATAGGCCCAGCCCTTCATCGAGGCCTTCACGAAACGGGCAAGCTTGTCGACCATGGCGGGGTCGGCGAGCTTGGCCTCGGTCGTGTAGAGCCCGTCCTCCAGCGTCGCGACGCCCTGGTCCTCGTATTTGAAGACGGTCAGCTGGTCGGCGGGAATGCCGGCGTCGATCACCTGCCAATATTCGTTATAGGTCATGGTCGAGATGCAGTCGGCCTGCTTCTGGATCAGCGGATCGACGTTGAAGCCCTGCTTGACCACGGTGACACCATCCGGCCCGCCCTGCGTCGAGAGCTTGAGCTTCGACATCCAGGACAGGAACGGATATTCGTTGCCCGAGAACCAGACGCCGAGCGTCTTGCCCTTGAAGTCGGCCGGTGCGGCGATGCCTGTGTCCTTGCGGCAAGTCAGTTCCATGCCCGACGCCTTGAAGGGCTGGGCGATATTGACGAGCGGCAGGCCCTTTTCGCGCGCGGCCAGCGCGGCCGGCATCCAGTCCACGATCACATCCGCCCCGCCGCCGGCGATCACCTGCTCGGGCGCGACATCGGGGCCTCCCGGCTTGATCGTCACGTCCAGTCCGGCTTCGTCATAGAAGCCCTTCTCCTTGGCGACATAGTAGCCGGCGAACTGGCCCTGCGTGACCCATTTGAGCTGAAGCGTCAGCGGATCGGCCGCATGGGCGGCGCTGCTGGCGAGAAGGGCGAAAAGGCCGGCAGACATCAAACGTCGCATTCGTTTCACTCCTTGAAGGGTGGGGTTCAACGGCTCCGCATGGACGGATGCCAGAAGGTGACGAGCCGCTCGGCAAAGGCCACGAGCGCATAGAATCCGGAACCGGCGAGAGCCGCGACGGCGATTTCGGCCCAGACCATGTCCGTGTTCAGGCGGCCGATCTCGGCGGAGATGCGAAATCCCATGCCGACGATGGGCGTGCCGAAGAATTCGGCTACGATGGCCCCGATCAGCGCCAGCGTCGAATTGATCTTCAGCGCGTTGAAGATGAAGGGCATGGCGGCCGGCAGCCGCAGCCGCAAAAGCGACTGCCCTGGCGAGGCCGCATAGGTGCGCATCAGGTCGCGCTCCATGGTGCCCGCCGCCGAGAGGCCCGCCACCGTGTTCACCAGCATGGGGAAGAAGGTCATAATGACGACCACGGCCGCCTTGGACGGCCAGTCGAAGCCGAACCACATGACCATGATCGGCGCGACGCCGATGATCGGCAGGGCCGACATGAGATTGCCGATCGGCAGAAGGCCACGCCGCAGAAAGGGCGAGCGATCCACTAGCAGAGCAGTGAGAAAGCCCAGACAGCAGCCAAGGATATAACCGGCCAGAACCGCCTTCAGGAAGGTCTGCCGGAAATCCGCCCAGAGAAGCGGCAGGGAATTCACGAGGCGCATCCCAATGGCCGAAGGCGCGGGCAGAAGGACCACCGGCACCGCGAGCCCGCACACCACGAGTTCCCAGAGGCAGAGAAGCGTCAGGCCGAAGACAATCGGCACCAGCGCCCCGCCCGCCTGCAGGCCCAGGAAGCGGCCATGCGCCAAAGCCGCCGCGACGCGCCAGGACGCCAGCCAAAAGACAAGCGTCGCGAGCCAGAAGATCGGGCCGACCGCTCCCAGCGCGAGCAGTTGAAAGGCCAGAACCAGCGCAGCAAGGCCAAGAGCGAGAGCCGCCCAATCGGCCGTCTCTGCTTGCGGCGCGCGATGGGACAGGGCAAGGCTCATCGGCGCGCTCCCCCGCTCGCGCGCAAGGTCAGACGTTCGACCAGGCCGATCAGCGCCACCAGAAGCCCGGCCAGAACAGAGGCCGCGACCAGCGCCGACCAGATCTGGATCGTCTGCCCGTAATAGGAGCCGGCCAGAAGACGGGCGCCGAGACCCGCCACCGCGCCGGTCGGCAATTCGCCGACGATGGCCCCGACCAGAGCGGCCGCGACGGCGATCTTCATCGAGGCGAAGAGAAAGGGCAGCGAGGCGGGAAGGCGCAGTTTCCAAAGCGTCTGCCCGCGCGAGGCCGCATAGGAGCGCATGAGATCGAGTTGCATCGCGTCGGGCGACCGCAGGCCCTTCACCATGCCGACGGTAACCGGGAAGAAGGACAGATAAGTCGAAATGATCGCCTTCGGCAGCAGGCCGGAAATGCCGACCGAATTCAGCACCACGATGATCATCGGCGCGATGGCAAGGATCGGGATCGTTTGCGAGGCGATGATCCAAGGCATCAGGCTGCGGTCGAGCGTGCGCGAATGCAGGATGCCGATGGCCAAGGCGATGCCCAGCACCGAGCCCATGACGAAGCCGATCAGCGTGGAGGACAGCGTGACGCCGGCGTGGAACAGAAGCGAGCGCGGCGAAGACGCGCGCGTTTCCACCACGGTCTTCCAGAGATCCATGGCGATCTGGTGAGGCGCGGGCAGGATCGGCCGCTCCGCCGACCATGTGGCGAGGACATGGTTGAGAAAATCCGGGGCGGCCCCGGCCCGGGCCAGTTTGTCACCCTCCGTCTGCCAGTTCATCGGCACGGCCGCTGCGTACCAGATCAGAAGCAACACGGCGACGATCGCGAGAATGGGACCGAATCGCCCTGCCCCGCTCGGCCAGCGACGGCGTGGGTGGGTGCTCAGCCCGATGGCAGCGCCGGGTTCGGCAAGGGGTGGTGCGGCGCTCAAGATCGGCGCTCAATCATAGGAGTGCCCCGCCTTCAGCCCCTCGCGGACGCGATGCGCGATTTCCAGAAAGCGCGGCGTTTGGCGGATTTCGAGCGGGCGGTCGGGGCCAAGATCGCAATCCACGATGTCGATGATCCGGCCGGGCCGCGGGCTCATCACGACGATGCGCGTCGACAGGAACACCGCTTCGGGAATGGAATGCGTCACGAAGATCACGGTCTTGCGGGTCTTCGCCCAGAGCTTCAGAAGCTCCTCGTTGAGCCGGTCTCGCACGATCTCGTCCAGCGCGCCGAAGGGCTCGTCCATCAAAAGAAGGTCGGGGTCGAAGGACAGAGCGCGAGCGATGGACGCGCGCTGCTGCATGCCGCCCGAAAGCTGCCAGGGATATTTCCGCCCGAAGCCCGAAAGCCCGACGAGATCGAGATTGCGGCTGACGCGGTCGGAGCGCTCCGCCTTTGCCAGGCCCATGATCTCCAGCGGGAGCGCGACGTTGCGTTCGATATTGCGCCAAGGATACAGCGCCGCCGCCTGAAACACGTAGCCATAGGCGCGCGCAAGGCGAGCCTCTTCCGGCGACAGGCCGTTGACACGGATTGCACCCGATGTCGGCTGTTCGAGATCGGCGATGACGCGGAGCAGCGTGGTTTTGCCGCAGCCGGACGGGCCGATGAAGGAAACGAACTCGCCCCGGTTCACGCTGAGGCCGACATCCTTCAACGCATGGACGGGACCGTCCGCCGTCTCGAAAGTGAGCGTCAGGCCCTCGGCCTCGATCACCTTCGAGACGTTCGCGGCCGATGTGCCCGGTGCTGCTCGCAAGGATGCCTCGCTCGGATCGAGCCCCATCCGCATGGTTCAGACGCCCGCCGGAATGCCGGAGCGCTCGACCTTGCGCGGCGCGGTCAGTTCCTTCCAGGTCGAGAGCGCCTTACCCACCGGCGCATTGGCCGGGCGCTCGACGAAGCGCCCTTCGCCCGTGCCGGCCCGAACTTCGCCCTTGGCATAGGCGATCTTGCCGCGAGACAGGGTGACGGCGGGCAGACCCTTCAATTCGAACCCTTCGAAGACATTGTAGTCGATGGCCGATTTCTGCGTCGCGGCGGAAACGGTCTTGGTGGCCGCCGGATCCCAGACCACGAGATCGGCATCCGCGCCCGGCAGGATCGCGCCCTTTCGCGGATAGATGTTCAGAATCTTGGCGATGTTGGTGGAGGTCGCGGCGACGAACTCGTTCATCGTCAGCCGGCCGGTGTTCACGCCCTTGGTCCAGAGCACGGCGAGGCGATCTTCCAAGCCGCCCGTGCCGTTCGGGATCTTCGTGAAATCTCCCACGCCGAAGCGCTTCTGCTCGCTGGTGAAGGCGCAGTGATCGGTCGCCACGACCTGAAGCGAGCCGGATTGAAGGCCGGCCCAGAGCGAATCCTGATGCTTTCGATTGCGAAAGGGAGGGCTCATGACGCGGCGGGCGGCGTAGTCCCAGTCGGGGTTCTGATATTCGCTCTCGTCCAACGTCAGGTGCTGGATCAAGGGCTCGCCGAAGACGCGCATCCCTTTGGCCCGCGCCCGGCGGATGGCCTCGTGTGCTTCCTCGCAGGAGACATGAACGACATAGAGCGGCACGCCCGCCTGATCGGCAATCATAATCGCGCGGTTGGTGGCTTCCCCTTCCACCTCGGGCGGGCGGGAATAGCCATGCGCTTCCGGCCCATTGTTGCCCTCGCCCAGAAGCTTCTGCTGGAGAAAGGCGACGACATCGCCGTTCTCGGCGTGAACGAGCGGCATGGCGCCGATCTCGGCGCAGCGCGAGAAGGAGGCGAACATCTCGTCGTCGTTCACCATCAAGGCCCCCTTATAGGCCATGAAGTGCTTGAACGTGTTGATGCCCTCGGAAACGACCTTCGGCATCTCGGCAAAGACGCGCTCGCCCCACCAGGTGATCGCCATGTGAAAGGAATAGTCGGACCGCGCCTTGCCGGCTTTCTGATGCCATTCCTGCAGCGCGTCGATCAGTCCCTGCTCCGGCGCGGGCAGGCAGAAATCCACCACCATGGTCGTGCCGCCAGCCAGACCCGCCGCCGTGCCCGTATCGAAATCGTCCGAGGAGTGCGTGCCCATGAAGGGCATTTCGAGATGGGTGTGCGGGTCAATGCCGCCCGGCATGACGTAAGCGCCCGATGCGTCCACCACCTCGTCGCCGGCAAGGTCCGGGCCGATCGCGGCGATCCGCCCGTCTTCCACCAGAATGTCGGCCCGATAGGTCAGATCGGCGGTGACGATGGTGCCGCCCTTGATCGCAATGCTCATGTTGAACTCCCCGTCCTGTCCCGCACCGTCAGCCGTCAGGCGACGACGCCCGCCGTTTCCACCACCGCGCCCAGCAGCACGTCCGCGCCGCGCTTGGCCCATTCCGGCGTGATGGCTTCGGCTTCGTTGTGACTGAGCCCCCCCTCGCAGGGGCAGAAGATCATGGAGGTCGGCGCCACGCGGTTGATCCAGCAGGCGTCATGCCCCGCGCCTGAAACAATGTCGCGATGGCTGTATCCCAGCCGCTCGGCCGCCGCGCGCACGGCGGCGACGCAGGCGGGATCGAAGGTGACGGGATCGAAATGCCCGACCTCTTCGACGGACGCCTCCAGCGAGAGGTCGGAGGCGATCTCAGTGATGCCGGCTTCGATCTCAGCGCGCATGGCGTCCAAGACGGACTTGTCGGGCGAGCGAATGTCGATCGTGAAGGTGACACGGCCAGCAATGATGTTGCGCGAGTTCGGATAGACATCGATATGCCCGATCGCGCCGACCGCGCCCGGTTGGCGCGCCATCGCCACGCGGTGCACGAGTTCCGTCACGCGGGCGAGCCCGAGGCCGGCGTTCCGGCGCTTGGGCATGGGCGTCGAGCCCGTATGGCTTTCGCGCCCGGTGAGCGTCACCTCCAGCCAGTAAAGCCCCTGCCCGTGCGTGACGACACCAATGTCGATGCCTTCGTCCTCCAGGATCGGCCCCTGCTCGATATGGAGTTCGAACAGCGCATGGATCGGGCGCTGGCCGACCGGCTCCGCGCCCTCCCAGCCGATCCGCTTCAGCTCGTCGCCGAACCGCAGACCCTTGGCATCCACGCGGCTCTTTGCCCAGGACTCGTCATGCAGGCCCGCGAAGACGCCGGATGAGAGCATGGCGGGGGCGAAGCGCGTCCCTTCCTCGTTGGTCCAGTTCACGATGACGATAGGCCGCCGCGTGCGGATGCCGAGATCGTCCAGGCTGCGCACGACTTCGAGCGCGCCGAGCACACCCAGAACGCCGTCATATTTCCCGCCCGTCGGCTGCGTGTCGAGATGCGAGCCCATATAGACCGGATCGAGGTCGGGCTCCGCGCCCTCGCGCCGAAAGAACATATTGCCCATCGTATCGACGGCCATGCTGAGGCCTGCGGCCTCCGCCCAGCGGCGAAAGAGATGGCGGCCCTCGCTGTCGGCATCCGTCAAGGTTTGGCGGTTGTTGCCGCCCGCGATCCCAGGTCCGATCCTCGCCATGTCCTCCAACGCCTCCCAGAGACGGTCGCCGTTGGTTTGGAGATTGGAGAGAAGGCTCATTCGGATCACGTCCATGCAGGCTGAAGACTGGCATCCAGAGGTCAAAGCGCGCTGCGCGCACCACACCTCTCTCGCCGCCCGAGCGATAGGCGACGGTCGACCCCGACAAGCGGGTGAAGAAGGGATCGGGTGCGGTGCGCTCGTGGTTTCGGCCCCCCGTTCGGTGAACGGTTTACCGCTTGCGCCCCATCGCCCTGTTCATTGACTCTATGGTCAAAACAGAGGCTAGAAGCTCCGCAGAAGACGGTCAAGGTCGATTTGCATGAATCCGATGCAGGTGATTGCAGCGCAAAAACTTGAGGCAGCTGCAGCATGAAAACCGAAGCGTCATCCAGTGGCGAGACCGGAGCACGGGCGCAGACGCGCATCCAGGCGGCCAACCGCGAAACCATACTCCAGGCAGCGCTGCCGATCTTTGCGGCCTATGGCTTTCGCGGCTCGACGATCGATCAGATCGCGCAGCGCGCGGGCATGTCGAAACCGAACCTTCTTTATTACTTCCGACGGAAGGAGGACATCTACGAGGCCGTGCTTCAGCGCACGCTGACGCAATGGCTGTCCCCCTTGCGCACTCTGGAGCGCGACGGTGATCCGGAAACGGAGCTTCGAGCCTATATCGAGGACAAGCTGCGCATGTCGTTCGAGCAGCCGGAAGCCTCGCGTCTCTTCGCCAATGAAATCCTCAACGGCGCGCCGGTTCTTCGCGCCTTTCTCCAGACCGAGCTACGGGTGTTGGTGGAGGCAAAGGCGGCCGTGATTCGCCATTGGATCGATACCGGTCGGCTTGCGCCTGTCGATCCCGTCCATCTCATTTTCGTCATATGGGCGACGACGCAGCACTATGCGGATTTCGCGGTGCAGATCGACGCGGTGCTGGGCGATCGTTCGAAATCGCCGGACTTTCTCGCCGAGACGACACAGGCGGTCCTCGGCATCATCCTGGGCGGCGTCAGACATTCTGCGGACGCTGCGAGCGAGCGAGTCATCGCCGACGCACCGGAGGGCTGATCAGACGCTGCGAAGCATGGGTATGACGTTCACTTCTCTGCCGAAACGGCCCTGCTGGAAGCCTTCCTTGATGTCGACCAGCATCTTGGGCAAATCGCCCGCGGGTCGGGGGCGCGAGAAGAGATAGCCCTGCATCTCGTCGCAGCCCTCCTCCTGCAGCACCCGCATCTGCTCCGCCGTTTCCACGCCTTCGGCGATGACGGCGAGCTTCATCGAGGCGCCAAGGCCCAGCACCGCGCGCACGATCGCCATGTTCTCCTTGCGGTCGAGATCGCGCACGAAGGACTGGTCGATCTTGATCTTGTCGAAGGGGAACCGGCTGAGATAGCCGAGCGACGAATAGCCAGTCCCGAAATCGTCCATCGACATGGCCACGCCCAGCCCGCGCAGGGCGTTCAGCACCGTGAGAACCCGGTCGCCGTCCGAGAGGAACAGCGATTCGGTAACTTCGAGCTGGAGGCGCTTGGGGTCGAGCCGGGTCTCGGCCAGCGATTGGCGCACGTCGGCCACGATGTCCCCGCCCTCGAACTGGCGCGGCGACAGGTTGATGGACAGGGTCAACCCTTCCGGCCAGTGAGCCGCCTGCCGACAGGCATCGCGCAGGACGAAAAGTCCGAGCGGCACGATCAGGCCGGTTTCCTCCATGATCGGAATGAACACGCCGGGCGACACGCGGCCGCGCGTCGGGGAGTTCCAGCGCACCAGCGCCTCGAAGCCCGAGACGCAACCGCGCTTCACGTCGACAAAGGGCTGGAAGTGCAGTTCGAACTCGCCGCGCGCCAGCGCTTCGCGCAGATCGCGTTCGATGTCCTGGCGGTTCTGATGCTCTTTCTGAATTTCGGGCGCGTAGACGCAGAAGGGGTCGGACGCGCTCTTCTTGGCGGTCGCAAGGGCGATTTCGCAGTCGCGCATGACGGTCTGGACATCGAGCCCGCTGCCGGGCTGGAGGTCCGGCACCACGCCGACTGCGATCCGCACCGCCAGAGGACGGCCGATGATCGTGACGGGGCGACGCGCGAAGTCCTGCACGATGACCCGGCCGAACCGTTCGGGCGCCCGCACGGCATTCTCGCCTCTCACGATCAGACCGAATTCGTCGCCCGCCAAGCGCGCCACGCGCCCGCCCGGCCCTGCTATCGCGCTCAGCCGCTCGCCGACCGCGCGTAGAAGCTCGTCGCCCGCCGTCAGACCCAGCGTCGTGTTGACGGTCTTGAACGCCACCACGTCCACCACCACAACGAAGAACGGGGTCTCGCCTACTTTCAAGGCGTTTTCCAGATCGTGATGGAAAGCATCCCGGTTCAACAGGCCAGTCAGGGAATCCTGCGACGAGATGCGCTCCAACTCGCGCTGCGCCGTGTCCTGGTTCGTAAGTTCGTTGAACACGGCGATGACGCCATTGTCGATCGGATTGGAATGGCACCGCACACGGCATGTCCACCCGTCCGGGAACGTCACCACCTCATCCTGAGCCCGCGCCGCAAGAAGCTGTGTCAGTTGGGTATGGTCGGTCCAGGACGAGATGTGACTGCCGACCGTCAGACCCGGAAACATGTGAAGGAAAGCGGCGTTCGCGTCGGTCATGCGACCGCCCTCGTCCACGAGGCAGAGCGGTTTCTGCAAGGCGTCGAGAGCTATTCTCAGACGGTTCTGCTGACGTTCCACCGCGGCCTGTATGTGAGCCGCCGAGGTGGACTTCAGAAGCTTCGACGAGCGGTCCTTGGTCTCGATCACGGTTTCCACGAAGCGGATCGCCGCTTCAAGATCAGCCATCATGTCGCTCGTCTGATGGTGGCTCCCGCTATTGGGTGCTCCTCCGACCTGACGAAGGATCGTCGCGGCGCTGCGGATCGGGCGCGAGATGCTGCGCGAGAGGTAGAGGATGAGCAGGAGGCCGATCATCAGGCCACCCGCGCCACCGGCCATGACGGCGAGATCGATGGTGCGGCGCTCGGACTGCGTGCGCTCATGCATACGAATGAGATCGTCGCGGATCAGATCGATCGCGGCGTCCACCTCGTTCAGAATATTGGCCAGTTCGCGGCGGACCAGCCGATGCGTCACGTCGCCTTCGGAGGTGCGCAGACGGTTGATCGAATAGAAGAGCTGATCGAGCTTGTGGCCTTGACCGCCGTTGGGGAGTGCGACCATGGCACCGCGCACTTTGCGCACGATCTCGGTCAGGCTCGTCAGAAGCTCGGCGGCCTCCTCGGTCCTCAACATCGGCAATTCGCTCAGCGAATCGGGCACGGCATTGAACCGCCGCTCCAGATCACCCAGCGAGCGAGCGGCCCCCTCCAGTTGATCGAGGGGATCGATGCCCTGGTGGATCATCGCCGTCGCGATCTCGGCGGCGGATCGATTGCTTTGAATGACCACAAGCCCGGCGAAGCCGGACAGAAGCGCCAGTAGCAAACCGCTGATCAGAAGTTTGGCGTTTATGGACTTCACGAGGCCAACTCATGCTCTTGCGAGCGCTTGCCCCTTTCGAGGTTCGCGCTCTGACATCACACTCGACACTCGCATCCGCATCTTATTCTTCCGTTACGAACCGGCGGCGAAGAAACATACTTTCAATGCTATCTTCGCCGCAGGTTCGGGCGGATCGTTGGGAACAGCCCAGCCCAAACACTCGAGCCCGCTCCCCAAGGTTGCAAAGATTTCGGTCAATCATTCAGCAGCATTGGGCAGAACCACGGGCTCCGGCGCGAACTGCAACGTCTCCTTGCGCATCGGATTGTTGGGATGCACGGTCCAGTTGGAATAGGATTCGGGTATGGATTTGCCCGTGCGCGGGTCGATGCCCTGGATCGGCTCCATCGTGATACAGGACTCGACCGGGCAGACATTGACGCACAGGTTGCAGCCTACGCATTCCTCGTCGATCACCTCGAACCGGCGACGACCATTCACCATGTTGGTGATCGCCTGATGCGATGTGTCCTCGCAGGCGATATGGCAGCGCCCGCAGCTGATGCAGAGGTCCTGATTGATTCGGGCCTTGGTGACGTAATTGAGGTTGAGATACTGCCAGTCGGTGACGTTGGGCGCGGCGCGGCCGCGGAAGTCCTCGATCGTGCGGTAGCCTTTTTCGTCCATCCAATCCGAGAGACCCGACGTCATCTCCTTCACGACCTTGAATCCGTAGGTCATGGCCGCCGTGCAGACCTGCACCGTGCCGCAGCCGAGCGCGATGAATTCGGCCGCGTCCCGCCAGGTTGTGACTCCGCCGATCCCCGACATGGGCAGGCCGCGCGTTTCGCCATCGCGTGCGATCTCGGCCACCATGTTGAGCGCGATCGGTTTCACCGCCGGCCCGCAATAGCCGCCATGGCTGCCCTTGCCGTCGATGGTCGGCGTCGGGGCGAAATTGTCGAGGTCGATCGAAACGATGGAGGAGATCGTGTTGATCAGCGACACCGCGTCGGCACCGCCGCGGCGGGCGGCGCGCGCGGGATAGCGGATGTCGGTGATATTGGGCGTCAGCTTGACGATCACCGGCAGGCGCGAATGCGTCTTGCACCATGCCGCCACCATTTCGATATATTCGGGCACCTGACCAACGGCCGAGCCCATGCCGCGCTCCGACATGCCGTGCGGGCAGCCGAAGTTCAGCTCAACGCCGTCGCAGCCCGTTTCTTCGACACGCGCCAGAATGGACTGCCAGCTTTTTTCCTCGCAAGGCACCATGAGCGAAACGATCATCGCCCGGTCCGGCCAGTTGCGCTTGACCCGCGCGATCTCCTCCAGATTGAGGTCCAGCGAGCGATCGGTGATCAGCTCGATATTGTTGAGGCCCAGAAGCCGACGGTCGGGCCCATGGATCGCGCCATAGCGCGGGCCGTTGACGTTGACGACCGGATCACCCTCTCCCAGCGTCTTCCAGACGACGCCGCCCCAGCCCGCCTCGAACGCGCGCTGGACATTGTATTCCTTGTCGGTCGGCGGGGCCGAGGCCAGCCAAAACGGATTGGGCGAGGAAATCCCGATGAAGCTCGTCGACAGGTCTGCCATGATCGTGTCTCCAAATCGTCCGGTCTTCGGGATCAGCGCGTGGCGAGCGCCGAGTCGGTTCTGGTATCGTCGCGAACCGAGGCGGCGACCGACAGCATCCGGTGAATCGACAAGGCAGCCTGTTTGCCGTCCTCCACCGCCACGACCGTCAGATCGCTCCCGCCGGACACGCAGTCTCCGCCAGCCCAGACGCCGGGCAGGCTGGTACGTCGCTCGGCATCGACCCGGATGCGGCCTCGCTCCATCGACAAGCCGGCGCCCTCGCCCGTCCCGCTGGGCAGAAACTGCTGTCCGATCGCCTTGAACACTTGATCGGCTTCGATCGTCACGATCTCGCCGGTCAGGTCCAGTTGGCCCTCCACGCTGCGCGTGCGCTCCAACTCGATGCCGCGCACATGCCCGTTCTCGGCCAGAATCCGCCGGGGCGTCAGATGACACCGAATATGGACGCCGCGCGTCTGCGCGATCTCCTGCTCGTAGCGCGACGCGTTCATCTCCTCGCGTCCGCGTCGATAAGCCAGCGTCACCTCTTCCGCGCCCAGAGCCTTGGCCTGCACGGCCGCGTCAATCGCCGTCATGCCGCCGCCGATCACCACCACCCGCCGCCCGACCGGGAGCTCGGACAGATTCGTGGTCTGGCGTAGCTCCGCGATCCAGGCCACCGCATCATGAGAGCCGGAACTGGCTTCCCCTTCCGCGCCCAGCGCGTTGACGCCGGCAAGGCCGAGACCCAGAAACACCGCATCGAACTGCGCGCGCAGATTGGCCAGATGCAGGTCGCGCCCGAGCGCCTGATCGTTGACGAGCGTAATGCCGCCGATCTCCAGGATGAACTCCACCTCGGCCTGCGCGAAACCATTCGTCGCCTTGTAGGCCGCGATGCCATATTCGTTGAGGCCGCCGGGTTTGGGCCGAGCATCGTAGAGCGTCACGCTATGGCCGAGCATAGCGAGGCGATGGGCACAGGACAGGCCCGCCGGTCCGGCCCCGACCACTGCGACGCTGTGGCCCGTTGGCGCTGCGCGTTGGAACGGATGGCGACCGGCCTCGATCAGATGGTCCGTGGCGAAACGCTGAAGCAGGCCGATCTTGACCGGCTTGCCCTCGGCCGCCTCGCGCACGCACGCTTCCTCGCAGAGCGTCTCGGTCGGGCAGACGCGGGCGCACATGCCGCCCAGAATATTGGCCTCGAAGATCGTCTTGGCCGCGCCGACCGGGTTGCCCGCCTGAATTTCGCGAATGAAAAGCGGCACGTCGATCGAGGTCGGGCAGGCTCGCATACAGGGCGCGTCATAGCAGAAGTAGCAGCGGTCGGCCTCGACGAGCGCCTCATGCGCCTCCAGCGGCGGATGGATGTCGGAAAAGCCTCGGGCGAGGCTATCAGTCGCCAGTCGGCCGGCGGCGATGTCGGGTGGGCTCATGCGGATTTCGGACATGGGAAACCCTTCGGGCAAGGGCTTCGGCGCGTCGCGACCATGGCCTGCGAGGCGCGCCTCAGCGGTTTGCTGGCATCACGGCCGACCCCCGCTAAAGTTTGGGAACACCGAGTTTCGAACCGTTCCAAATCAGAATGCTTCGAAGATTCGTGCCCGTCAAAAGTTTTTATCGTTTGGTCAAAAGAAAGATGAATTTGCCTTTTGCAGCGGCAAACCAGCGCGAATTCATGGGCAGGGGATAGGAGTTTGTCCTCATTTTTGCGCAATCTCGTCCCATGGGCTTGCTCCCATCGTGAGGCGGGGTAAATCCCCTTCGCTCCGGCGCTGCCGGAGATGCGAGACCATCGGGATTCGACTGATGACCATCGAGGCCAAGGCCGACCGCATTTCCTCTCGCGCATGGCGCAAATATGTGCCCGCCCTTCTGGGCCTCGCCATCACGATCGCCGCCTTCGCGGCTCTCGGCAGCATGGTCCACACGCTGACGCTGGGCGAAGTCCGGCGCGCCATCCAGGCGGTCTCGGGCTTCGATCTGGTTCTCGCCCTCCTGTTCACGGTCGTCTCCTTTGCCGCCGTGTCGCTCTATGACGTGGTGGCGGTGGAGACGATCGCGCCCGGCAAGGTCTCCAAGCCGGTGGCCGCGACGGTGGGCGCGGCGGGCTATGCCATTTCGAACGCGCTCGGCTTTCCTCTGCTGACGGGCGGCGCGCTGCGCTACCACGTTTACAAGTCCGGCGGCATCGAGCTGGCCGATATCGGGCGGATCGTCGGCACGTCCTGGTTCGCCCTCTGGTTCGCGCTCGCCATCATGCTGGGCGTGGCCTTGATCGTGGACCCGTCCGGCGTCCCCGTGTTCCGAGAAGCCGGCCCGGTGGTGGACATGGCGATCGGGGTCGTGCTCGTCGCGCTGGTCGCCGGCTTCGTGGTCTGGCTGGCGGGCGGGGAGCGCACGGCGCGCCTGGGCAAGTTCTCCCTTCCCCTGCCCTCGCACAAGGGCGCGATCGTCCAGCTCATCGCCGGCATCGTGGATGTGGGCGCGGCAGCAGCCGTTCTCTATGTGCTGATGCCGCCGGGCACGGTGGATTCCTTCATTCTCTTCGCGCTCGTGTTTTCCGTCGCGGTCGTGGTCGGCGTCGCATCCAGCGCGCCAGGCGGCCTTGGCGCCTTCGAGGCGACGATCATCGTCAGCCTCGGCTTGTCGCAGCGCGCGGATGTGGTGGCAGCACTCCTTGTCTATCGCCTCATCTACACCGTTCTGCCGCTTCTCGTCACGGTGGTGGGTCTGCTCGTGGTCGAGGGCGTGCGCCGCCGTCGCAAGCTGCATGGCCCGATGAAGGAGCTGGCTCGCGCACTGGAGCCAATGGTTCCGCCGGCGACGGCCGTTCTGGCCTTCAGCGGTGGTCTGGTCCTGCTTCTCTCCGGGGCGACTCCCGGCAAGGCCTATCGCCTCGATCTTCTCAACGACTACCTGCCCTTGTCCTTCATCGAGATGTCGCATCTGGCAGCGAGCTTCGTCGGCGTCGCGCTTCTGATCGTCTCGCGCGGACTCGCCAAGCGGCTCTGGCGGGCTTGGGTCGTCGCTTTCGCGCTTCTGATCGCCGGTGCTCTCTTTTCGATCTCGAAGGGTTTGGACTGGGAAGAGGCCATCGTCCTCTCGCTGCTTGCCGGGCTGCTGATCGGCTTCCGCCACGCCTTCTATCGGCGCTCGATGCGCGGGCTCTTCGCCATCACCTGGAGCTGGCTGGCAGCTGTTTCGGCCACCGTCATCGCCTCGGTCTGGCTCGGCTTCTTCGCCTATCGCCATGTCGAATACGCCAACACGATGTGGTGGGACTTCGCCTTGTCGGCCAATGCGCCGCGCTTCCTGCGCGCGACGGTCGTCGCCTTCGCGGTGATCGCCTTTGTCGGGCTCGATGTCGCCATCCATCGCCGGACCGACCGGGTCCAGCGCCGCAGCCGCATTCCCGACGAGGTGTTTCCCATCGTCGAGGCCTCGCCCGAGACCAATGCGGCGCTGGCGCTTCTGGGTGACAAGCGGTTCCTGTTCTCGCCGGACAAGCGTGGCTTCGTCATGTATGCGCGCTCGGGCGGAAGCCTCGTCGCCTTGGGCGAACCGGTCGGTCCGCCCGATGTCGTGCATGATCTCGCTTGGGCCTTCCGCGACTTTGCGGATTCCCACGCCGAGCGCACGGTCTTCTACGAAGTGCCGCCGCAAAGCCTGCCCATGTATCTCGACATGGGGCTGGTGGCGCTCAAGCTCGGCGAGGTCGCACGCGTGGATCTCGGCACCTTCACCATCGAAGGCCCCAAGAAACAGGATCTTCGCACCGCCATCCGGCGCGCCGAGCGCGAGGGCCTCGTCTTCTCGGTCATGCCGCGCGACGAGGTCGTGGCCCATATGGACGAGCTCCGAGCGGTGTCGGACGCTTGGCTCGCGATGAAGTCGGGAACCGAGAAGGGCTTCTCCCTCGGCTATTTCGACCGCGCCTATCTCGCCCATTTCGACATGGCGGTTCTGAAGAAGGACGGAGCGATCGTCGCCTTCGCCAATATCTGGCGTGGGGCGAACAAGGAGGAAATCTCGATCGACCTCATGCGCTTCCTGCCCAATGTCTCCAAGGTCATCATGGACGCGCTGTTCGGGCGGCTAATGCTTCATGCCAGGGACGAAGGCTACAAGTGGTTCAATCTCGGAGCCGCGCCCTTGTCCGGCCTGGTGGACCGGCGCGGCGCCTCGCGCTGGAACCGCTTCGGCTCCTTCCTGTACCGGCGGGGCGGATCGTTCTATCGATTTGACGGGCTGAAATCCTTCAAGCAGAAATTCGGTCCTGTCTGGACCCCGCATTACCTCGTCTGCCCCGGCGGCTTCGATACGGCCAAGGTGCTGGTGGACGTGACAACCCTGATCTCCGGCCGACCCAAGCAGGACCCATGAAGCGAGCCCCCCTTCTTCTTGCCGCTTTCCTCGCGCCCGTCCTCATCGGCGGCGTGGCAGCGTCGATCCTCATTCCCCGTGTGAAGAGCACCAACGCGGCGGCCCTTCCCGCCGCGATCGTCTCCTACGGGAATATGGACAATGTCGATGTCTTCCAGCCCGAAGGCGAGCCTGTGGGCCTTTCCATTCTCCTGTCGGATGAAGGCGGGCTGACGCGCGAGGACCGGGACCTCACCGCGCGGCTGGTGAACAAGGGCGAGATCGTGCTGCCTGTCGACATCACGCGCTGGCGCGCGGGGCTCGAAGCGCAGATCGATAAAGGCGACGACTGCATTTATCTCGGCTCGGACATCGAGGGCATCGCGAAGGAAGCCCTGCGCGCGCTCGATCTCCAGACCTACTTCCACCCCGTCGTGATTGGACGCGGCGTCGGCGGCACGCTCGCCTATGCGGCCGTCGCCGACACGCCCCCGGCGACCATGGCTGGCGGCGTCGCGCTGGATGCCGCCCCCTCCGCGCGCTCCAAACTGCCGATTTGCAAGGGCGCGATCCCCACTTCGGTCGGCAAGGGCGGCTACGCCTATGATCGTGACGCCGATCTCATCCAACCCTTCGTGTTCATTTCGCCGGACGGCCACTCCTCCGACTTGTCACCCAGTGCCCCTTACCGGGCGGCGAACATCGTCGCCAAGGACCCGGCTTTGGCCATGGACGCCGTGGCGCAGGCTGCGGTGAACATTTCCCAGGCCGACAATTCCGCCCTCCCCATCATCATCTCCAAGCCGGCAGGCGAGCCCACAGCCATCGCGCTTTTCGTTTCGGGCGATGGCGGCTGGCGTGACCTCGACAAGACGATCGGCGATTGGCTGACCGAGCACGGTGTCGAAGTGATCGGCGTCGATGCGCTGCGCTATTTCTGGTCGGAGAAGACACCGGAGCAGATGGCGACCGATATCGAGACCATTCTCGGCAAGGCCAATCCGAAGGCCGGCGTGCCGGTCGCGCTTCTGGGCTATTCCTTCGGGGCGGACACCCTCCCCTTCGCCTATCCGAAATTGCCGCAAATCTGGGCCGACCGGATCGACCTTCTCGGCCTGCTCGCCCCGTCGCAGCACACCGGCTTCCAGATTTCGGTCGGCGGCTGGCTCGGCATGGCGACGGGCGATCAGGACGTGGTGAAGGCTCTGGAAGCGGTTCCGATCTCCAAGATCCTCTGCATCTACGGCACCGAGGACGAAGCCGATACGGCCTGCCTCGCGCCCGCGCTGGCGAGTGCCGCCAAGGTGGCGATCGAGGGTGGCCACCATTTCGACGGGGATTACGAGATGCTGGCGGAGCGCCTGCTCCAGGCGATCCAGCATGGGCCGCAGGCGGCGATCCCCACGCCGCAGCCCGAACCCGAAACGGACGCGGCGCCCAAGCCCTGATCTCTCAAGACCCCGCCCACAGCGGGGTCTTTTCACATGGCAGGCCGGTAATTCAAGTCGGAGAGCGCATCCCGCGCAGCGACAGCACGCCGACCAGCAGCCAAGAGAGGATTAGGATCGAACCTCCCGTTGGGGCCGCGTTGAAAAACAGGCGATCACCCGTCGCGAGGCGCATGGCGAGATCGCCCGAAAACAGGATGACCCCGAGGACCATACCGAAGATCGGCCAAGCGGCCCCGCGCAGCCTATCGCCACCGAGGCCGAGCGCCAGCAGCGCCGGCGCATGAACGAACGCGATAGCCGCCGCGATGGCGGCAAGACTGGCATCCCCACCGCCATGCGCGGCATAGGCCGCGCCCCCTGTTCCCGCTGCGCCGAACAGGCCGGCGAAGACGACAGCGATACGATGGCTCAGACGGGTCATGCTGCGACTTTCAGGAGAGGACATGCGCCGTCAGCCATAGCACGCGCCCGGCTCTCGAAATCTCAGAGCCACTGCGCAAAAAACATCGGGCACCCTATGACCGATGGGTTCCGCCTCCGGGCTCGTCGGTCCAGGTCGCGCCTTCTTGATCGCGCGCATGGGCGGTGGGCGGGCTGGCCAAATCCTCTTCCATCTCGTCCAACACCGACCCGGACCACATGCGATAGCCCGCCGAATAGGCGGCCTTCCCCAGAAGATGCGCCGAGATCGGCGCCGTCAGAAAGAAGAAGACGATAGCCGCGATGGCGCGCAGAACCTCGGCCGTCTGCACGGACACGATGGCGAGCGCGACCAGAGCCAGCACGGAGCCGACCGTTCCCGCCTTCGAGGCGGCATGGATACGGGTGTAGAAGTCGGGCAGGCGCAGAATGCCGATGGACGCGACCAACGCGAACATCGCGCCCATAACCACGAAAATCCCGGCAAGAATGTTTCCGATGGACGCCATCATGGCACGCTGTCCCCCTCGCCCAGAATTTTGCTGTCGGCTTCGGGCTCCGTGACCGAGGCGACGGGCGAGCGTTCGGTGTCGCCGCGCGCCATGATGAAGCGTGCAAAGGATATGGTCGCGAGGAAGCCGACGAGGCCGAGCGCGATGGCGATATCGACATAGAGCGTAAAGCCTGTGTCGATGCCGATGACCGCGATGAAGCCGATGGACGAGCTGGTGAGAACGTCGAGCCCCAGCACACGGTCCGGCAGGGTCGGCCCCTTCCAGATGCGAATCACCGTGCAGAGAAACGAGATGCACAGGAAAACCAGCGAGAGGGTGAGCGCAATGTCCAGGAACCGTTCGGAGAATTGGGCGAAACTCATCGGAACGCCTCCAGAATCCGGCGCTCGAATCCTTCCTCGATCTCGCGGCGGCGCGCATCGGGATCGGAGCAATCCAGCGCATGGACGAAGAGCGTCGTTTCATCCTCCGACAGATCGAAGATCAACGTGCCGGGTGTCAGGCCCACGAGATTGGCCAGCAGCGCGATCTCGAAGTCGGTCTCCACTTTGTGCCGATAGAGAAAGACGCCAGGCCGCACGTCGAGCTTGGGCGACAGGACGACATTGGCCACGCGCCACGCCGACACCGCGAGATCGTAGATCAGGAACAGAACCAGCGCGAGGACCTTACGGCCGCGCCGGAAATAGCCCTGTGCCCCGATCTGCTCGCGGATCAAGAAGAGCGACCCCGCCCCCAGCAGGAAGCCGAACAGGAGATTGCCAAGGCTGAAGCCGCCAGTGATGACCAGCCAGACCAGCGCCAGGAGAAGATTGGCGACGAAGGGGTTCATCATGGTGCCCCCCCCAGAACGGCGGCGAGATAGGCGCTCGGCTTCAAGATTTCATGCGCGGCCTGGAAGGTCAGCTCGGCCAGCGGCTCCGGCCAGACGCCCACGAAGACCACGAACAGGCAGAGCGCCACGAGAGGGATCAGCGCCATGGGTCGGCCCGGCTGCGGGGCGCGGAACATATCTTCGGCCGGATGGCTCTCGCCCACATCCGCGCCCGCCGGCAAAGGACGCCAGAAGGCCAGAAGGAACACACGGATACAAGCGATGGTTAGAAGAAGGCCCGAAACGAGAACGGCCGCCGCCAGCCAAGGCAGCTCCGCCGCGATCGACGCGCGCACCAGTAGCATTTTTGGCCAGAAGCCGGAGAAGGGCGGAAGACCGGAGACGCCCAGAAGCAGCATCAGGAACAGCGCCGAAAACAGCGGATGTCGCTTCCACAACCCGCCCATTTCGTAAAGCGAGGACGAGCCATTGCGGAAGGCGGCGACGCCCGCCGCGAGATAAAGCGCCGTCATCACCACGACCGAATGCAGCGCATAGAAGATCGCGCCCGACAGACCCGTCGCGAGCGGCCCATCGATGGAAATGCCATTGTTGAAGCCCGCTCCCTCAGCGGCTTCGCGCAGCACCCCCGCCGCGCCGGTGGTGATGGCGGTGGTGCGCGCTTCGAGAACGGGCGGGATGGCGAGGCCGGCGAGGATCGTCCCGATGCCGACGATCACGGCGTAGTTCAGCATCCGACGGAGATCGGTCTGCGACAGCGCGCCCAGTGCGCCGACCAGCATGGTCAGCGCCGCCATCCAGGCCATGACAAGGCCGAGCCCGCCGCGCTCCGGCGGAAAGAGCATGAGCACGACGCGGATCAGCGCGTAGATGCCGACCTTGGTCAGAAGCCCGGCGAAGAGCGCCGACACGACGAAGCGCGGCGTATGGTAGGAGGCGGGCAGCCAGAAGTTCAGCGGAAAGGCCGCGGCCTTCATCGAGAAGGCCACGAGGAAGAGCGAGGCAATGGTGAGGAGAACGCCGTTGCCCTCCAGCGCGGCGGATTTCACCGCGATGTCGGCCATATTGAGCGTGCCGAAGACACCGTAGAGATAGCCGATGGTCAGGAGAAAGAGTGTCGCGCCGATCAGGTTGAGGAAGCAATATTTGGTCGCGCCGTCGAGCTGCTCGCGCTCGGAGCCAAGGATCAGCAATCCGAACGAGCCGATCAGCATCACCTCGAACCAGACATAGAGATTGAAGATGTCGCCGGTGAGAAACGCGCCCGACACCCCGGCCATGACCATGAAAAGGAACGGATAGAAGCCGTAGCGCCGCCCTTCGGAGTCGATCGAGGCTCCGGCATAGATGCCGCAGGCGAGCCCAGCGAACCCCGACACCGACAGGAACAGGGCGCTCAGGAGATCGGCCGTGAAGGAAATGCCGAAGGGTGGCTTCCACCCGCCCATGGCCATGGACATGGGTCCGCCCTCCGCGATGCGCACGAGCAGCGCAAGATCGCAGACGAGCAGCAGAACCAAGCCGGCGATGGCGACGACGGGATGGCGGTCCATCCGCCGACGCATCATCAAAAGCCCCGCTCCGAACACGAAGCAGATGAGAACTGGGAGGATCAGGAGATATTGATCGGGCCGGAAAGCGTCCACGACCATCGCCTCGGCGATATAGTTCGGGGTCTCGTTCATGAGCGCGCCTCAATAGCCAAGGGGCGGGAGCCCCTCGTTTTCGGGTTCGGCGACGCGCATTTCGTTGGTGTCGTCGGTCTCGAGGTCCTGATAGGCGCGATAGGTCAAAACAAGCAAAAACACGAAGAAGGAAAAGGAAATGACGATCGCCGTCAGGATCAGCGCCTGCGGCAGCGGGTTGGCGATGGCCTGGGGCGGCACGTCCAGATGGTTCGGGATCAGCGGCGGCGCGATCGGCCCGATACGCCCGACCACGAAGACGGACAGGTTGACCGAGGTTCCGAGCAGCACCACGCCGAGCAACATGCGGATGATGTAGGTCGACAGCAGCATGTAGATCGAGATCGAGAAGAGGACGCCGACAAGGGCGGACAGAGCGACTTCCAAACGTGCCTCCTCAGCCCGAATAGCGTTCTTCGAGGGACAGCGCGATCGAGCTGATCGCGCCGACGATCACCAGAAACACCCCGACATCGAAGAGAAGCGTGGTGGATAGAGCGACCTCGCTTCCCGCGATATCGACGAAGGCCCAAAGCCCGGTCATGAACTGCCCACGCCCAAAGGCCGGCAGGAAGCCCGCCAGTACGGCCGTGATCAGCCCGAAAGCGGCATAGGCGATGGGATGGAAATGCAGCGCGCGGCGCACCGCGTCCACGCCGCAGGCCATGCCGTAGACCGCGATGGCGGACGAGGCGATGAGCCCGCCGATGAAGCCTCCGCCCGGCTCGTTATGCCCGCGCAGGAGTACGAAGAGCGAGAAGAGCAGCATGAGCGCGGTCAGATAAGGCGCGGTGACGCGGAAGATCAGGGTTCTCATGACTGCAACTCCCCTGCCTTGCGGCGGCGGCGGCGCGAATAGCGCGGGTCACTCTTCACCACGCGAATGCGCACCAGCGCCAGGATGGCGGCGCCTGTGGTCAGCACCACGGCGATTTCGCCCATCGTGTCGACACCGCGGAAATCCACGAGAATGACGTTCACGATGTTGCGGCCATGGGCGATCACGTAGCTGTAGCGCGTGAAGAACTCGCTGACCGACGCGTCGAAGGGGCGCTGCGTGATGTGCAGCAGGAAAAGCGCGAAGCCGACACCGCCCGCGATCGACAGGACCAGTTCGGGAACGACGTCGCGCCAGGGTCGACGATCCGCCGGCATGAGACGCAGCCGCGTCATCACAAGCGCGAGGATGGCGACCGACAGGATCTCCACCATAAACTGCGTGAAGGACAGATCGGGCGCGCCAAGCAGCATGAAGAGAAGCGCGACGGCCAAGCCCTGAATGCCGAGTGAGACGATGGCGGTGAGGCGATTGTTGGCGAGCACGACGACCACGGCGCCGAGCACCACCAGCGCGATCACGCCCCATTCGTAGAAGTAAAGGTCGGGCATCGCCGGCCAGGCAGGCAGCGACGAGGTGGCAAGCATCGTCGCCCAAAGGGTCGCGACGATCACCGCGAAGGTCACCTTCATATAGACATCGAGCCGGCCGGGCTGGAGCTTGGTGGTGACATGGAACGCGCCGATGACGAGGGCGCGCATGAGCTGGTCGAAGCCCTTGTCCGGCCCCCAGCCGATGCGGCTGAGAAGATCGGCGACGAGCGAGCGCATCCGCGTGGCGCGCCAGAACAGGGCGATGCCGACGACCACCGTGATGATGGACAGGATCAGCGCCGGCCCCCAGTGAAAGCCGAGCGCGATGTCGACCGCGACCGCGCCGTCGAGGGCGGGCGGCGACATCGGGTTGGAAATGAACTGGTGTGTGGTCTGCGAGAAAATTGCCGCCAGCAAGCCGACGATACCGAGCACGACCGGCCCGAACCAGATGAGGGGCGTGGATTCATGCGCTTTGCGCAGCCCGCTCGGCATGGTTCCGGCGAAGGGCTTGATCGCGACGATGAGCGCGACGGCAAACATCAGAGCGTTTCCGGCAACGGCTGCGGCAGTCGTCAATACACCCGTGAGATCGGCCGTCGCGGTGGCTGCAT
Source organism: Aureimonas ureilytica (assembly GCF_001475935.1). Taxonomy (GTDB): domain Bacteria; phylum Pseudomonadota; class Alphaproteobacteria; order Rhizobiales; family Rhizobiaceae; genus Aureimonas; species Aureimonas ureilytica_A. The sequence continues at coordinate 218,005 of NZ_LDQA01000022.1, read as the reverse complement.
AGACTTCTTCCTTGGCGAGGAAGCCGAAAAGCGGCGGCAGGCCGCCCATGGCCGCAGCGCCCAGAATGGCAGCGGCGAAGGTCATCGGCATCTTGCGCGCCAGACCGCCGAGCGCGCGGATATCGCGCGTGCCGGCACTATGGTCGATCGACCCCGCGACCATGAAGAGGCAGGCTTTGGCCAGCGAATGGGCGAAGAGATAAAGGACGGCCGCTTCGATCGCGAGTTCCGAGCCGATGCCGATGAGCATGACGAGAAGGCCGAGCGAGGCCACCGTTGTATAGGCGAGCATGAGCTTGATGTCGCTCTGCCGGATGGCCAGCAGCGCGGCTACGACCAGCGTCACCCCGCCGAAGATCGGCAGGATGGTTTCCCAGGCAGGGGTGCCACCCATAACGGGAAACAGACGCATCAGGAGATAGATGCCGGCCTTCACCATGGTCGCGGAATGGAGATAGGACGAGACCGGCGTCGGCGCTTCCATGGCGTTGGGCAGCCAGACATGGAAGGGCATCTGCGCCGACTTGGTGAAGGCACCCAGCAAAATCAGGACGAGCGCCGGGCCGTAGATCGACAGCGCCTTCACGGCGTCCGGCTGCTCCAGAAGTGCGGTCAGGCTGGTCAGCCCGGTCGATTCACGGATCAGCAGCAGGCCGGCCAGGAGCGCCAACCCGCCGCCGCCGGTGATCACCAGCGCCTGCATGGCGCCACGCCGCGCCGCTTCCTTTTCGAAATTGAACCCGATCAGGAGGAAGGATGTGATCGAGGTCAGCTCCCAGAAGACGAAGAGCGTGATGAGGTCGTCCGACAGGACGAGGCCCAGCATCGCGCCCATGAACATCAGGATATAGGCGAAGAACCGGCCGCGCTTTGAGCCCTTGGGCATGTAGCCGCCGGAATAAAGCACCACGAGCGCCCCGATCGCCAGGATCAGGAAGGCGAAGCCGAAGGACAATCCGTCCAGCCGGAAGGCGAAGCGCACCCCGAAGCTCGGAATCCAATCGAAGCCGAACAGGATCGGCACGCGCTCCTGAACTTGCGCGCTCTGCTGGAACAGGATGGCGAGCGCGGCGACTGGAAAGCAGGCGAGGATGAGCGAGCCCAACCGTCCGAAGGCGATTAGGGAAAGAGGGGCTATGGCTGCGCCGAGGAACGGCAAGGCGAGGACGAGATATAGAAGTCCACTCGACAGGCTGGTCATACCGGCTCAGCGTTTCCTCGATTCAGCACCCGCGATCGCGTTACGAAACAGACGCAAGCCCGCGTCGAGCCAACGAAGAACAGGCGCCGGGACCGCCCCGAAGCATCAATGCCCCCGACGATCGCACCCAACGCTTCGTCTGTTCTTCGTTCGCTCCACTCCCGTGAACCGGCTGCACCTCCCAAAGGGAGCGCAGCGGGCAGCACCGGACTTGACGACGATTCACAACAGCCTCCAGGCTGTTTCCAACGACCGCAACAATAGGTCGCGTCCCGACTCGATCAAGCCGAAATCGGCGCGGGACATGGGCGGAACCGGTTTTAAAGGACGATCTGACCCGGTTGTGATCGGGTCGGCGCGACCCTACCTTTCGCCGCAGGAATTGGATGGAGTGATGCCGATGGCCAGCGCGAGCGAAACCCCGCTGAAGGTTCAGAAGAGCGATGCCGAATGGCAGGAAATCCTGACGCCCGAGCAATATAAGGTGGCGCGCGGGCACGGCACCGAGCGCCCCTTCACCGGCCCGAACTGGGACCAGAAGGAAGCCGGCCTTTATCGCTGCGTGTGCTGCCAGAAGCCCCTCTTCCGCTCCGAAACGAAGTTCGATTCCGGCACGGGCTGGCCGAGCTTCTACGAGCCGGTGGAGCGCGAGTCGGTGAGCGAGCATGTGGATCGCTCCTTCATGATGACGCGCGTCGAAGTCCGCTGCGCCGATTGCGACGCCCATCTCGGGCATGTCTTCGAGGACGGGCCACGCCCGACGGGCTTGCGCTACTGCATGAATGGCTACGCCCTCGAATTCGACCGCGACTGACCGGGCCGACCTTCCGACCCCTTGCCTTTGCCGCCCGCCGGGCGAAAGCTCCGGCGGGCCGATTCTTGCCCGCATCTGACGGTGATCCATGTCCTCAGCCTTCCGCGCCGACCTTCCCGCCCCGCCCCGCGCCCCGCAGCGCCCGGTCGAACTTTCGGCGCATGGGCGCACGCGCACCGACGAATACGGCTGGATGCGCGTCGACAACTGGCAGGAGATGTTCAAGGACACCTCGCTGCTCGACCCGGTGATCCGCGCCCATCTGGAAGCGGAAAACCGCTATGCGGACGCCGCGCTCGAAGATGTCGAGCCGCTGAAGGGTAAGCTGATCGCCGAGATGCGCGGGCGCATCAAGGAGGACGACAGCTCCGTTCCCGCGCCCGATGGCCCCTATTCCTATGGCGTCGCCTATGAGGCCGGCGCGGAATATCCGCGCTTCTTCCGCGTGCCGCGGGAAGGCGGCCGCGAAGACGTCTATCTCGACGCGAACAAGCTGGCTGAGGGGATCGACTATTTCTCGATCGGCGGCGTCGAGCATTCGCCCAATCACAAGCGTCTTGCCTGGAGCTTCGACGACAAGGGCTCCGAGTTCTACGAGATCGTCCTGCGCGATCTCGAAACCGGCGCGGACCTGCCCGACCGCATCGCGGACACGAGCGGCGACGCCACCTGGGACGCGCGCTCGCATGGCTTCTTCTATACGAAGCTCGACGCGAACCACCGCCCGAGCCGCGTCTTCTACCATACGCTCGGCGCCGACCCGGCCTCCGATCCTTTGGTCTATGAGGAAACCGACACGGGCTTCTTCATGGGCGTCGGACAGACCCAGTCGGGCGATTACGTCGTCATCGACATTCACGACCACGAGACCTCGGAAGCCTGGCTGATCCCGGCTGCCAACCCGGCCGCCGAACCGCGCCTCGTCGCCAAGCGCGAGAAGGGCCTGGAATACGACGTGGACGAGGGCGACGGCACGCTCTTCATCCTGACCAATGCCGATGGCGCGCGCGACTTCAAGATCGTGACCGCGCCGGCCGATCAGCCGGGCCGCGAGGCCTGGACCGATCTCGTGCCGCACGAGGACGGCCGCCTGATCCTGTCGCATCTCGTGCTCAAGCGCCATCTGATCTGGCTGGAGCGGCGCGACGGCCTGCCGCGCATCGTGGTGCGACGTCTGTCGGATGGCGCGGAACATAGCATCGCCTTCGAGGAAGAGGCTTATTCGCTCGGCCTCGGCGGCACCTACGAATATGACACGACCACGATCCGCTTCTCCTATTCCTCGCCGACCACCCCGAACCAGACCTTCGACTACGACGTGGAGACACGCGAGCGCCGCCTTCTGAAGACGCAGGAAGTGCCGTCCGGCCACGACCCCTCGCTCTATGTCGCGCGCCGCATCTTCGCGCCCGCGCCGGACGGCGAAACCGTTCCGATCTCGCTCGTCTATCGCCGCGATACGGCGCTCGACGGCTCGGCTCCGCTGATGCTCTATGGATATGGCTCCTATGGCCATTCCATCCCGGCCTCGTTCAGCACCAATGCCTTGAGCCTGGTCGATCGCGGCTTCGTCTATGCCATCGCGCATATTCGCGGCGGCAAGGACAAGGGCTTCCGCTGGTACGAAGCCGGCCGGCGGGAGCACAAGCGCAACACGTTCACCGACTTCATCGCGGCGGCGGACCATCTCGTGAGTGAGCGCTTCAGCAGCTATGAGCGCATCGTCGCGCATGGCGGCTCGGCCGGCGGCCTATTGATGGGCGCGGTCGCCAACATGGCGCCGGAAAAGTTCGGCGGCATCATCGCCGTCGTACCCTTCGTGGACGTGCTCAACACGATCCTCGACGACACGCTGCCTCTCACCCCGCCCGAGTGGCCGGAATGGGGCAATCCGATCCTGTCGGAAGCCGATTACGAGGTGATCGCGAGCTACAGCCCTTACGACAATGTGGAGGCCAAGGCCTATCCGCCGATCCTGGCACTCGCCGGGCTGACGGACCCGCGCGTGACCTACTGGGAACCGGCCAAATGGGTGGCGCGCCTGCGCGCGAAGAAGACGGACAGCAATCCCGTGATCCTTCGCACCAATATGGGCGCGGGCCATGGCGGCGCGTCAGGGCGCTTCGCGAAGCTGGACGAGATCGCGATGATCTACAGTTTCGCGCTGAAGCTCATGGGCAAGGCAACTCTTTAAACGTTCTGAGAAAAGGCGGCTTCGGTCGCCTTTTCCCTTACGATCTACTTCGCTGAAGCGACCGGCGGAATGGCCTTTAGATAGGCGGCAATGGCGGCGAGATCGTCTTTGGGCAGACGCGCCAGATTGTGCTGCACCTCCACCATGGAGCCGCCGACACTATCGAAGTCCGGGGTGAAGCCCGTCTCGAAATAATTGACGAGATCGTCCTCGGTCCAATCCGAGGTTTCGCCCGCTGGCGTGATGTTGGGGATCTGCCCCTCCCCTTCCGGCGCCGGCCCGCCGGCCAGCCAGCGATCGTGATCGAGCCCGCCCGCGCCGCCGAGGCTGCGCGGCGTGTGGCATTCGCCACAATGGCCCGGCCCTTCCACGAGATATTGCCCGCGTCGGACGAGATCGGGCGCGCCATTCGGCCAGGAGATGACGGGGCTGGGCCTCAGGAAGAGCGCCTTCCACGGCCCCAGCGCCATGCGCAGATTGTAGGGGAACGGCAGGTCGCTCGCCGGCGCGTCATCCGTCGATGGCGGCAGCGTCTTCAGATAGGCGAAGAGATCGGCGACGTCTCCCGGCGTCATCCTCGCATAGGATGTGTAGGGAAAGGCCGGATAGAGATTGTGCCCCTCGGGATCGACGCCGCGTTGCAGGGCATTGGCGAAATCGGCCAGTGTCCAGCGGCCGATGCCATGATCGGGGTCCGGCGAGATATTGGGGCCGTGGAACGTCCCGAAGGGCGTGACGAGGGGCGGCCCGCCGCCCAGAACCGGCTGGTCTGCCGCTTCGCGCGCATGACAGGACACGCAGCCGCCGGCCCAGAAAAGCCGCTCGCCGCGCGCGGCGTCGCCGCTTCCCTCCGGCGCGATCTCCGTCGCGCTCAGGCGAACCGGGCGCGTGGCGCTATAGGCGCCCGCCGCCAGCACGGCGACGACGGCCGCCGCCAGAAGAGCGAGAACCGGCCGCCGCCGCAAAAGCGTTCAGCCTCAGCGCTGCCGGAACTGCTGGTGGCAGCCCTGGCAATTGGCGGCGACCTTCGTGAAGGCGGTCTTGAAACTGTCGAGGTCGGCGGGCTTGGCGTCGAGCGCGGCCTGCGTGTCGGCGATGAACTTGTCGTTCGCCGCCTTGAACTCGGCCGGCTTTTCCCAGATCGCGGGCGCGGCTTCGGTCTTCCCGCCCGTCTTGGAATCCTCGGGGAAGAGCGTCGCGAACTTCTTCGCGTCCTCGTTCAAGGTCGTGAAGAGGCTGGCGGCCGTCGCGGCGTCGAAGGGCTGACTGCCCTTGATGATTTCGGAGGCGGTACGCGCCGCCTTGGCATTGTTCTTCATGAGCTGCTGGCGCTCTTTGATGACGGTCTCGTTCTGCGCCAGCGCCGGCAGCGCGGCGGAGGCGGCAACGCAAAGTCCCACGATCAAGGCGGACAGGCGCATGAGAATCACTCCGGGCTTTCGGCTGAGTGGAATTGTTCCAAACGAGATGAAAACCCGTTTTCCATGATCCGTCCATCCTTAAGGATCGGCGGAAGAGGATTCAGAGCATTTCCAGCGAAAGCCGGGTCGGCTTTCGCGCCCGGACAATGCGAGAAACAAGGGACTGGAGCACCTCCGGCGAACCTATGTTCGGTGGATGTGCTCTAGTGTCGCAGAGCCCGCACAACGAAAAGCCCTGCCTTCCCGAAGGAAGGCAGGGCTCGCATCTCACGGATGGCCCAGCGTTCAGGCGCCGGCGGCCTCGTAGCGCTCCAGCACGTAGTCCCAGTTCACGAGGCTGTCGACGAAGGCCTCAAGATATTTCGGACGCGCGTTGCGATAGTCGATGTAATAGGAGTGTTCCCACACATCGACGCCGAGGATCGGCTCGGCACCGTGCACCAGCGGATTCTCGCCGTTCGGCGTCTTCATGATCTGAAGCTTGCCGTCCTTGACCGCGACCCAAGCCCAGCCCGAACCGAACTGGCCCTTGCCCGCGTCGATGAAGTCGTTGCGGAACTTGTCATAGCCGCCGAGGTCGGAATCGAAGGCCGTCTGCAGCTTGCCCGGCAGGGACTTGCCGCCGCCATTGGGCTTCATCCACTTCCAGAAATGGATGTGGTTGTAGTGCTGGCCGGCATTGTTGAAGAGAGGCTGGTTCTTGCCGAAGGACTGCTTGACGATCTCTTCGAGCGACGCATCGGCGAGGCCAGCATCGGCTGCCAGCTTGTTGCCCATGTCGACATAGGCCTGATGGTGCTTGTCGTGATGGTATTCCAGCGTCTCCTTCGACATGAAGGGCTGAAGCGCATCATAGGCGTAAGGCAGTTCGGGAAGCGTAAAGGCCATATCCGTCTCCTTCGGTTTGGGCCCGCCGTGAGCGCAAGCGAATCGCCGGCCGGCGGGCTTTCGAGCCGGGTCCTTAGCTAGGGCCTCCCGGCTCGGATGTCAGCCGCCTTCTAAACCAAAAGGTCGCATTCAAGCCGACTTTTCACGCGCGCGCGCAAAGCGCCAGTAGAGTTCGCGGGCTCGGCCGTAGACGGGACCGACCGGCATGGCGCGCTCTTCCAGCCCCGTCACCGGCACGACCTTGGAGTGGTTGCCAGTGGAGAAGATTTCGCTGGCCGACAGGAAGTCCTCCACCGTCAGGCTGGCCTCGACCACCTCCATCCCGTCCTCGCGCAGCAGCTGGATGACGCGCTGGCGCGTGATGCCATTCAGAAAGGAACCATTGGGAACCGGCGTGAAGACCGCGCCGTCGCGCACCATGAAGAGGTTGGACGTGCCGGTCTCGGCCACATTGCCGATCATGTCGCGCACAAGCGCATTGTCGAAGCCGCGCCGCTTGGCCTCCATGATCGCGCGCGCATTGTTGGGATAAAGACACCCGGCCTTGGCCAGCGTCGGCATGGTTTCGGGGGTCGGCCGGCGGAAGGGCGAGACGCCCAGCGAAAAGCCGGCCGATGGGATCATCGGAGATTCATAAAGACACAAGCAGAAGCGTGTCGTCTCCGGGTCGGCCGGCACGCCCATATAGCCACCATCCTCGGCCCAATACATCGGCCGGATATAGACGGCCGTTTCGCCGTCGAAATGCCGAAGCCCTTCATGCGTCAGCCGCACGATCTCGTCCGGCGCCATGGTCGGCCGAAGCCCCAGCGCCTCGGCCGATCGGTTGACGCGCGCGGCGTGGCGATCGAGGTCCGGCGTCAGGCCTTCGAACCAGCGTGCCCCGTCGAAGACCGATGAGCCCAGCCAGAGAACATGCGAGCGCGGCCCGACCAGCCCGGGATTTCCTTCGAGCCATTCGCCGTCGAAGAAGGTGAAGGTGCGTGAGAAGCCTGCTGCCATGGGTTCCTGCCTTGCGCTCGGAGGCAGGGGACGCTACCGCGCCGCCCTGCCCTTATGATACCGCCCCGGTCTACAGGGCGGGGCTCGACCTGTCACATGGAAGCCCCTACGGATGAATTGTTAACCCCGCTTCCCTGAAATGCCTCTCCATCGCCGCAATGCGCCCGTGAGGTCTCGCTTCCGGGCGTTGAGAACGGAACGAACCGTCCGGTTCGACGTTTTCAGCCCAAGAACAAGAACCCGAGCGAGGGTTCCAAGGCTTCGCAGAAGGCCTATTCCCGCGCTCGCCGCATTGGCTGGATAATGACAAACGATCCTTTTTCCCGACGCCTGCCGCGCCGTGCCGTCCTGTCTGGCCTCGGGCTCGGCGCCCTCGCCACGCTGACCGGGTGCGTCAGTTCCCCGCGTGCGCAGAATGCCGATCTCTCCGTTTTCGGCGGCCTGCCGGGCAATGTGCCGCCTGAATACGCCACCGCCTATGGCCCGATCGATGATGGCGGTTTCCTGATCCCTGCCATCGACCTGCGCCGCATGGACGTGCGCTATCTCCGTCGGCAGGTCGCCTATAACGGCCCCGAGGCCCCTGGCACGATCATCATCGACACGCCCACGCGCTATGCCTATCTCATTCAGCCCGGCGGCACCGCCATGCGCTACGGCGTGGGCATCGGCCGCGACGGGTTCGCTTGGGAAGGCCGCGCCCGCGTGCAGTTCAAGCGCGAATGGCCGCGCTGGACGCCCCCCAACGAGATGATCGACCGCCAGCCCGAGCTGGAAATCTATCGCGGCGTTGGCATGGACCCGGGCCTCAAGAACCCCCTGGGGGCCCGCGCGCTTTATCTTTTCAAGGACGGCAAGGACACGCTCTACCGCCTGCACGGCACGCCGGAATGGTGGACCATCGGAAAGGCCGTGTCGTCGGGCTGCGTCCGGTTCATGAACCATGACATCATCGACCTGTATAATCGCGCTGAGCCGGGCGCGACGGTCATCGTCAACCAGCCGGGCGGCCTGACGGTCTAAGGTTCGGGGCCGACGCTCCGCGAAGAGCGACCATGCCAGCAATCGGCTGCACCGGCCGATTGCACTCCGGCGCGCCCCCTGCCACTGTGGCGCGCCGACCGGCCCTTCCCCGTGATTCTCAGGCCCTGCCATGTCCGAACTGATCGACCGCGTCTCCGCAGCCGCTTCCCTGACGCCCGAGACGGCGCGCGAGGCGGTCGGCAATATTCTGGCCTTCCTGCGCTCGGAAAGTTCCGATCCCGCCGTGGAGACGATGATCTCGGGCACGCCGGGCGCGGCGGACGCTCTTCAAGCGGCTGGCGATGCCGAGTTCGGTGGCGGCATCATGGCGCTCGGCGGCAAGCTGATGGGCCTCGGTCTCGACATGGGCCAGATCCGCACCGTGGGCGAGGAGTTGATCGCCTTCTCGAAGTCTCATGTGGACGAGGCGACCGTCTCCACCGCCATCGCGTCCGTTCCCGCGCTTGCGCCATTCGTTTGATACATTCGCGCCTTAAAGGCTTCTGACGCGCGCCGTCCGGCGCCGCGACGGGGGGGGAGTTGGATCGCTCGGGCCGGTGGCTTATCGGGCCGGCCTGCCTTATATCGCCGTCGCGTGCCGCATCGCCCACGTGAGCATCCGCTTCGCCGGGGCGACGATGCGCGTTCGCCGAGGGCGCGCCATCCAGCGTGCGATGCCAAGGAATAGCCTATGATCGATGCCTACACGGTTTTCGGCTCTCACGTTCGCCGCCATGCCGGCGTGCGTCCCGACGAGGTTCCGCCTGAAGCCGTTTGGATCGATCTGCGCAACCCCACACATGACGAAGAACGAGCCATCGAGGCGCTTTGCGGGATCGAGGTGCCGACGCGCGAAGAGATGCGTGAGATCGAGGTGTCGAGCCGGCTCTATTCGGAAGATGGCGGCGACTTCATGACCGCTTCGATCGTCTATGGGCTGGACGAGGGCAAGCCGGATTTCGGCCCCGTCACTTTCATTCTGGTCGGCCAGCGCCTCGTGACGCTGCGCTATACCGACCCGCGCTCGTTCCAAATCTTCTCGACCAAGCTCTGCCGGGAGGGCAATGGCGAGGCAACGAAGCCGGGCTATCTCCCGAGCTTCGACCATTACGGCCCGCCGCCGGCTCCCCCTAAGCCCTCTCGCACCAAAGGGCCGACGGCCGATTCCATCGCGGTCGGCCTTCTGGAAACGATCATCGACCGCATGGCCGATCTCCTGGAGCAGATCGCCAGCGATCTCGACCGGATCGGCACCGACATTTTTCGCTCGTCCGACACGAACACGCCGACGGCGACCGCCGATTTCAAGCAGCTTCTGAAGCGCCTCGGCGCGGCCGGCGACATTTCCTCGCGCACACGGGAAAGTCTGGCGACCGTGGACCGGCTCCTGCCCTTCCTTTCCTTTGTGATGGATCGGCGCAAGCCGCAGAAGGAGTTGAAGCTGCGGGTCAAGGCGATGGCGCGGGACGTCGCCTCGCTGAACGATTTCGTGTCCTTCCTGTCGAACAAGACGACCTTCCTGCTCGACACCACTGTCGGCATGATCTCGATCGAGCAGAACGCCATCATCAAAATCTTCTCGGTGGCGGCTGTCGGCTTCATGCCGCCGACGCTCGTCGCCTCGATCTACGGCATGAATTTCGAGCATATGCCGGAACTGAAATGGGCGCTTGGCTATCCCATGGCCTTGACGATCATGGTGCTCTCGGCGCTGCTGCCGCTTCTGTATTTCCGACACAAGAAATGGCTGTGAGGCGGCTCGAAAGCCGCCTCTTCCTCGCGTGCTGCGGTTGAACGGTCAAGCCTTGCCCAGCGCGTCCCGCATGAGCGCGGCCGTGCCGGCATAGATGGCGTAAGCGCCATCCTCGCGCCTGATGATCTCGACCTCCAGGCCGAGTTCACGGCAGATCGCGGCCCCGCCCGCGATGTCCCACATGGTGGTCACCGGCTGGATGTGGCCGTCGAAGCGACCGAGCGCGGCAAAGAGCATGGAAACCGAGGTGCAGTGAAAGGATTCCACGATCCATTCGCGCTCGCGCAATCGGCGCTGGAGCGCGATCGCGGCCTCCAAATCCTCGCCCGGACTGTCGCCCAAGGACACGAGACCGAGGCCGGGAACGGCCACCTCCCGCTCGAAGGGAACGCCGTTGCGCACCACGCCGACATCTCGCGCGCCGGCCATAAGTTCGCCGAGGCAGGGCGCGGCGATGGCACCCGCCACCGGCACGCCCTCCTCCACATAGCCGAGCGAGATGCCCCAGAGCGGCGAGCCGGCCAGAAAGTTCGAGGTGCCGTCGATCGGATCGACGATCCAGTAGCGATCGGCCGTCTCGCCACCCTCTTCCTCGCCCACGACGGCCTCGCCCGGATAGCGCTCGGCCAGAAGCGCCCGAACGCGCACCTCGATGCCCCGATCGGCCTGCGAGACGAAATCGCGCGGCCCGGCTTTGGTCTCCGTCAGGAGTTGCTTGCGATCCGCGAAATGACCGAGCGCCTCGGCGGCGGCGATCTTGACGATCTCGGCGGCCGTGTCGCGGCGCTGAAGCAAAGCCAGATTCATAGGCGAGCGCTCCGTAGTCTCCGCGCCGCGAGGTAAGCGACGAGGCGCTCGGACTCGTCGGTCTGGATCGCGCCGACGCCGAGGTCGAGAAGCCGCCCCCAGATCGCGTCGGCGTCCTGCCGGGCCGCCGTGTCGTTGAAATCGGTCATATGGGAGACGTCCAAGGTATTGAGCCAAAGCCGCACGCCGAGGGCGCGCGCCGCCTCCATGCCCGCTTCCAGATCCTCCACGCAAGCGGGCATAGCCTCGATCATGAAGGGTTTGAGGCGGGCGAAATGCGCGAGGTCTTCGGCAAAGCGACCTTTTTGCGACTTCACCACCGGCATGAAGGGCAAGGGTCCGAAGGCCGAATGGTCGGCGGGCAGGCGCGCCAGATCGGCCGGCGTCAGTTCCGCCTTTACCACGACATCCCCAGCGGAGCCGCCCCGCAGGATTTCGCGCGTCACGGCAGGAAGCTCGGCAGCCGACTTGGTGTCGACATTGACGAGAAGACCGTGGCCTCGCGCTTCTTCCAGCGCTTCCAGAAGCGTGGGCACGCGCTCGTCGGTCAGCGGCGCATCGTCGCCTCCGCCGCTTTCGCGCAGGCGAAGGGCACGAATCGTCGCACTGTCCTGCTCGGCAACCGCGCCCCGGCTTTGGGTGGTGCGATCGAGCGTATCGTCATGAATGACGAGAATCGCACCATCTGCGGTTTGACGCGCGTCGATCTCCACCATGCCGACGCCCAGAGCCCCCGCCTCGCGAATGGCGAGAAGCGAATTTTCCGGGGCGCGGACCCAGGAGCCGCGATGGGCGATCACGAGACAATCGGCCGGAGCGAAGTCCAGAACGGGAGAACGAAAAGAAGCGGCGTCGAGGACGGCCGCGGCAGAAACTTGGGTCATGACAAACTCGGGAAAGGGTCCTTGAGCGCAAGAGGCGGCGGCGTCCCTGAGGGCGGACGGGGCTGGCTCGGCTTCGCGCTACCATGGGCATCATGTCACAACGGTGACAAATCGATGATGAATTCCCGACAAAACCCAAACAAGCGGAAGTTGTGCATCCGCGGTATCGTCATACAAACTTCATTTTACTCTCGCCCCAACGCTCATTATTGGACCGCCGCGACGAACGGCAAGATTTCGTCCCCCTTTTATTTCGATCGATAGGGCTCACAATGCTCACGAAAATCTTCGGCGCCGCCAGCGCGCTGGCGCTCTTGGCTGGTTTGACGGGCGCAGCTCAGGCCGAGCCCGTGAAGTTCGAATTCTGGCACGGTCTGTCGGGCGACCTCGGCGACCGCGTGCAGGAAGCCTGCACCAAGTTCAACGCCTCGCAGAAGGACTACGAGATTTCCTGCGTCAGCCAGGGCGGCTACGAGACCAATCTGCAGAACACGATTGCGGCCTACCGCGCCAAGAAGCAGCCCGCGATCACCCAGGTCTATGACGCCGGCACGCTCGACCTCATGCTGTCCAAGGCCTTCGTCCCGGCCAAGCAGCTGATGGCCGACAACGGCTACAAGATCGACTGGGATAACTACTTCCCCGGTATCGGGCAGTATTACGCCACGGCGAAGGGCGACCTCGAGTCCTTCCCGTTCAACTCCTCGACCGCCGTCCTCTATTATAACGGCGACGCCTTCAAGAAGGCCGGCATCACGGAAGCGCCGAAGACCTGGGAGCAGGTATCGGCCGACGCCAAGAAGCTGAAGGACGCGGGCTATGAATGCCCGATGGCCATCAATTTCGACCCCTGGTTCTCGCTGGACCAGTTCTCCTCCATCCACAATCAGCCCGTCGCCACCAAGGCCAACGGCTATCAGGGTCTCGACGCCGAAGTCGTCTTCAACAAGACGCAGGTGGTCGACGAGATCAAGTTCTGGAAGAAGCAGGTCGACGACAAGCTCTTCGTCGTGAAGACCAAGCAGCTCGGCATGGACGCTTTCCCGTCCTTCACCTCGCAGACCTGCCAGATGGCGATGAGCTCGATCGCCGACCATGGCACGGCGGGCAAGACGCTGCCGCAGGGTGTCGAGTGGCATGTCACCATGCTGCCGGCCTTCGAGGGCACGCAGCGCCAGAAGACGCTGGTCGGCGGCGCCTCCCTCTGGGTCATGAAGGACCGCCCCGCAGCCGAATACAAGGGCGCGGCTGCCTTCCTGAACTTCCTCGCCCAGCCCGACATGGTCGAGTGGTGGTCCACAGTCACCGGCTACATCCCGGTGACCAAGACCGGCTTCGAGGCGATGAAGGCCAGCGGCTTCTATGACAAGCCGCAGTTCAAGGGCCGCGAAATCGCGATCGAAAGCCTGACGCTGACCCCGCCCTCCGAAAACACGCGCGGCATCCGCCTTGGCAACTACACGCAGATCCGCAAGGAATTCTCGACCGCGCTCGAGGCGATCTTCATGCAGAACGCCGACATCCAGAAGAGCCTGGACGAGGCCGCCGACCGCTCGAACACGCTGCTGCGTCGCTTCGAGAAGACCTATGCCGGCCAGACGCTGAACTAAGCCGATCCGCACTTTCCCGCGCCGCCGAAGCCCTCCCCGGCCTCGGCGGCGTTCCTCATCGTGGATATCCGTCATGAAGCGTGTCGTCTTCAAAAGCCGCTGGGTTCCGGTTCTTGCCGCCCTTCCCCAGTTGTTTCTGATCTTCCTGTTCTTCTACTGGCCCGCCGTTTCGGTGCTGAACTGGGCCTTCACGCTGGAGCCGGCCTTCGGCGGCGCGGGCGAGCGCCTTTTCGTCGGCTGGGAGAATTTCCAGGCCGTCTTTTCCGACAGCCAATATTGGAACTCGGTGCGCGTCAGCGTGACCTTCGCGGTTCTGTCGACGGTCATCACGATGGGTCTGGCGCTGGTTCTGGCGCTCGCCGTCGATCGCCAGCTGAAGGGCTCCAAGATCTTCCGCTTCTTCTACATCTGGCCCTACGCGCTGGCCGGACCGGCCGTCGGAACGGCCTTCCTGTTCATCCTGTCGCCCGAGCGCGGGCTGATGGCCATGGTCAATGCCGCCCATCCCGACTTCTGGAATCCGGCCAAATACAATAGCCACGCGATGATCCTGATCGTCACCTGCTTCGTGTGGAAGTGGATCGGCTATTGCTTCATTTTCATGCTGGCGGGCCTTCAGTCGATCCCGCGCAGCCTGACGGAAGCGGCCGCCATGGACGGCTCCGGCCCCTTGCGCCGCGCGCTGGACATCCAAATCCCGCTTCTTTCGCCGACGCTCTTCCTGCTCCTCATCCTGATCGCGACGGAAAGCTTCGTCGGCAAGGATACCTACGGGATCGTGGATCGCACGACCTATGGCGGGCCGAACAACGCCACCAATCTCATGGTCTTCAACATCGTCTCCAAGGCCTTCGAAGGGCTCGATTACTCCGGCGCGGCGGCGCAGAGCCTCATCGTCATCAGCCTGATCATGGTCTTCACCTTCATCCAGTTCCGCTTCATCGAGCGGCGCGTGCATTACCGCTGAGGGCTCGGGACATGATCGAAAAGACGCCCGTCTCCAATCTCATCACCTACGCCATTCTCGTCATGGCGCTGGTCACCGTACTCCTGCCCTTCTGGATCGTCCTCTGCGCTTCGACACAGACGCTCCAGGAGGTGAACGCCGTCCCCTTCAGCTTCCTGCCCGGCCCGGACGCGCTGAAGAACTATGCCGCCGCCTGGGCGCGCGCCGATCTCGGCAATGCCCTGTTCAACAGCTTCGTCATGGCTGGTGCGGTCACGGCCGGCAAGATCGCGGTTTCGGCGCTCAGCGCCTTCGCCATCGTCTATTTCCGATCGCGCTGGGGCCTCGTCTTCTTCTGGCTGGTGTTCCTGACGCTGATGCTGCCGCTCGAAGTGCGCGTCGTGCCGACCTACAATATCGCCGCCGACGCGTTCCAGCCCTTCCGCCTCCTGATCCAGACGCTGACCGGCATCGAGGTCAGCATCGACTGGAACCTCCTCAACACCTATTCCGGCCTGTCCCTGCCTCTGGTCGCGACGGCCACCGGCACGTTCCTGTTTCGCCAGTTCTTCATGACCGTCCCCGACGAGCTGGCGGAAGCCGCGCGCATGGACGGCTCCGGCCCCTGGCGCTTCTTCGTGGACGTGCTCCTGCCGCTGTCGCGCACCAACATGCTGGCGCTCGCCACGATCCTCTTCGCCGATACGTGGAACCAGTATCTCTGGCCGCGCCTCATGGTGACGGACCCCGCCTACACCACCGCGATGACGGCGCTGCGGGCGCTCCGCCCGGCCGAGAACGGCCTGCCGGAGTGGAACGTCACCAATGCGGGCGCCCTCATCATCGTGCTGCCGCCGCTCATCGTCGTCGCCGTCTTGCAGCGCTGGTTCGTGCGCGGCCTCATCGCAACCGAGAAATAAGGAAGAGTCCGATGGCACGGATCGATATCCGCAATCTTCAGAAGTCCTACAACGCGACGACCCGGACCCTGCACGGCATCGACCTCACCTTTGAAACCGGCGAGTTCGTCGTGATCCTCGGGCCGTCGGGCTGCGGCAAGTCCACGCTTCTGCGCATGATCGCGGGGCTGGAGGACATCAGCGGCGGCGAGATCGCCATCGACGGGCGCGTGGTGAACAAGCTGGAGCCGCGCGAGCGCGGCTGCGCCATGGTGTTCCAGAACTATGCGCTCTATCCGCATATGAGCGTCGCCGACAATATCGGCTATGCTTTGAAGGTCGCGGGCGTTCCCAAGGAGGAGCGCCATCGGCGCATCCGCGAGACGGCGGCGATCGTGGGCCTTGCCGACTATCTCGACCGCAAGCCGGCGGCGCTCTCGGGCGGCCAGCGCCAGCGCGTCGCCATGGGCCGCGCCATCATCCGCGAGCCGCGCGTCTTCCTGTTCGACGAGCCCTTGTCCAATCTCGATGCCAAGCTGCGCGTCACCATGCGCGCCGAAATCCGCAAGCTGCACAAGCGCCTGTCCGCGACCTCGGTCTTCGTCACGCATGATCAGGTCGAGGCGATGACCTTGGCGGACCGGCTCGTCGTCATGAATGGCGGCCATGTCGAGCAGGTCGGAACGCCCGCCGAAATCTACGAGCGGCCGGCCTCGCGTTTCGTCGCGAGCTTCATCGGCTCGCCGCCCATGACGCTGCTGCCGGGCGAGCTTGAGGCCGACGACGCCTTTCGCTTGACCAACGGCTACCGCCTGCCCCTGCCCGTGGGCTCGCGCGTCGGCTTGGGGGCCAAGCGCGTCGAAATCGGCATTCGGCCCGAACATGCGATCCTGACGCGGCGCGGCGCGCCGGGCAGCGCAGACGCGGTGGTCGATTTCATCGAGGAGCTCGGCGCTTCGCGTGTCGTCTATGCCGAGCTCGGCGGCGTGCTCTTCGCCGTGACGGCGACCGAGGCACTGTCGATGGCTCCCGGTGACGCGATCGGCCTCCTGCTTCCCGCCGACCGGCTCCATGCGTTTGACGCCGCCACGGGCGCGCGTATCGAGTTGCAGCGCGAGCGAGCCCTTCAGCCGGCCTGACCAGCCTTATCCCGCCCGCGCGCGCCCTCGATCAGCGGCCGCGCGCGGGCGATCTCTTCGGCCAGATGATCCATCAGGGCGCGCACGCGCGGCACTTGGCGCAAGTCAGCATGGGTCAGGAGCCAGAGATCGGTCGCAAAGCGTTCGTCCGGCGCGTCCAGCCTGCGCAGCGCGGGGCGCGCATCCGCGACGAAACAGGGGAGATAGCCGACCCCCAACCCGGCCTCCAAAGCCTCGGCCATACCGAGCACGGAGTTGACGCGGTATCCGACGCCCTCCGGCCCGGCTTCGTTCAGGACATGACGCACCACTTTCATCGGGCTCATGGCCTCGCCCAGCGTCACCCATCGACGTGGGCCGCGTGTATCTTCGGCGGGGCCATAGAGCGCCCAAGCGATGCGCGCCGCCTTGCGGCCCACAAGATTGGGCGGCGGATTGTCGGTGGCGCGGATCGCGACATCGGCATCGCGCTTCGACAGATTGAGCGCCGGATTGCCGAGCACGATGTCGAGCCGCACCGAGGGGCAGGCCGCGAGAAAGCTTGCGAAGATCGGTGTCAGAAGATGAACCAGAAGCGAGTCGTTGGTGGTGACGCGCACCTCGCCCGAGGGCAGCGGCTCGCGGCCGGCGAGGCGCAGCGCGACGGCATCCACCTCCTCGCCCATACGCGCGGCAAGAGCGGCGATCTCCGCCCCGGCCTGGGTCGGCTCCAGCCGCGCCTTGTTGCGCTCGAACAGCGCGCAGCCGAGCGCGGCTTCGATCCCCTTCAGCCGGCGGAACACGGTGGAATGCGCCGTGCCCAGTCGCTCGGCCGCGGCCGGCAGCGTGCCGGCTTCGGCCACGGCCCGGATCAGGCGGAAATCGTCCCAGCTCAGGCTTTCGAAACCGCTCATATATCCCTTCCGCAATCCAATCATTGCATCGGCGCACTCCATAGACCCCTTATGGCTTTGCGTCATTGCGATTATGTTGGCTTCAGAAATTGAACGAGGGCAACGATCATGAGCCAGCACGGCATTCATCACGTCACGGCCATCGCCGGTCCGGCCAGCCGCAATGTCGGCTTCTACACGAAGACGCTCGGGCTGCGCCTCGTGAAGAAGACGGTGAACTTCGACGATCCCGGCACGTGGCATCTCTATTACGGCGACGAGGCGGGATCACCCGGCACGATCCTGACCTTCTTTCCGTGGGAGCATGTCGCGCCTGGACGGCTCGGCGTCGGCGAGACGCAGGAGACCGTCTTCCGCGTGCCGGAAGGCTCGATCGGCTATTGGACGCATCGCTTCATTGAGAAGGGCGTCGGCTTCGAGCCGATCGAGAAGCGCTTCGGTGAGACGGTCCTGTCCTTCCGCGATCCGGACGGAATGCGCCTCGCGCTCGTCGCCGTTCCCGGTGCCGAGAAGGAGCCGGCCTGGAGCGCGGGCGACATCGCGTCCGACCACGCCATTCGTGGCTTCCATTCCGTGAGCCTGCTTCTGGAGGAAGCCGCGCCCACGGGCGCGGTGCTGACGGATGTCTTGGGCTTCCGGCAGGGCGCGAGCGAGGGTTCGATCACGCGCTTCGAAGTACCGGGGGCGAGTGTCGGCGGTATCGTGGACATTCGCGCCGTGGGCGGCTTTCTCAAGCCGCGCGCTGGCGGCGGGTCGGTGCATCACGTCGCCTTCCGGGCGGCCGACGACGCCGAGGAGATGGCCATGGCGCAAAAGCTCCATGACAACCACGGCATCCAGACGACCGAGCAGCGGGACCGCAACTACTTCCGCTCGATCTACTTCCGCGAGCCGGGCCACGTCCTGTTCGAGATCGCGACCGACCAGCCCGGCTTTGCCGTGGACGAGCCGGTGAACGATCTGGGCGGCACGCTCAAGCTGCCGGACTTCCTGGAAGCGCAGCGCGGCCGGATCGAGCAGGTTCTGCCCTCGCTGGCAGAGCCGGCCTGACCGCACGAAGGCGGGACGCGTTGCGCCCCGCCTCTCCCAACCCCACCGGAGACAGAGCCATGGACCTTCCGCGCAACGATCTCTCGATGATCCACCGCTTCATTCCTGCGACCGTGGAGGGCGCGACGCCGCTTCTCCTGCTGCATGGCACGGGCGGCGACGAAAGCGATCTCCTAGGGCTTGGCGGTCTCCTGTCGCCGGGGGCGGCGCTTCTGTCGCCGCGCGGGCAGGTTCTGGAAAACGGGATGCCGCGCTTCTTCCGCCGGCTTGCGGAGGGCGTGTTCGACGAGGCGGACCTGCGCCAGCGCGCGCTGGAACTCGGCGCCTTCGTGGAAGAAGCGCAGGAGCACCATGGCATGGC
Source organism: Aureimonas ureilytica (assembly GCF_001475935.1). Lineage (GTDB taxonomy): Bacteria > Pseudomonadota > Alphaproteobacteria > Rhizobiales > Rhizobiaceae > Aureimonas > Aureimonas ureilytica_A. Next base: position 199,120 of record NZ_LDQA01000022.1, on the reverse strand, counting down.
GCGCCCCGTCGCGGTCGGCTTCTCCAATGGCGCGAATGTGGCGTCCGCGCTGATGATGCTCGACCCCACCAAGCTTGCCGGCGCGATCCTGATCCGCGCCATGGTGCCCTTTGCCGAGCCGCCTGCCTTCGATCTCGGTGGTGCCCAGGTGCTTCTTCTGTCGGGGGGCATGGACCCGATCGTGCCCACCGACAACGCTGCGCGTCTGGCGCGCCAGCTTCAGGAGGGCGGAGCGAGGCTCACCCATGAGGTGCTGCCGACTGGCCACGGCCTCGGCCAGATGGACCTCGTCATCGCGCGCGAATGGCTCGCCGCCTCGTTCGCTTGACGATCAGCGGCTGGCCTTGAAGGCGATCACGGATCGCCGACGGGCCGGCCCTTGGCACGATAGGTCTCGACATCGACCTCCACCCGGCGCAGTGCGACGTCCTCCGGGTGCGGGCTCTGGCGAAAGCCGAGTTCCTCCGCCATGGCCAGCATGGCGCGGTTTTCGCCCAGGACCTCGCCATAGACGCGGGAGAGACCGCGCCGGCGCGCATAGTCGAGGATGGTTTCCATCAGAAGCCAGCCGAGACCGCGCCCTTTCTGGTCGGAGCGGACCATGATGCCGAACTCGGCCTTCTTCTCGTCGGGGTCCGACACGAGACGCGCGACGCCCAGGATATCGCCCTCCGCCTCTCCCGCGCGGGTGGCAACGAAGGCCATCTCGCGGCGATAGTCGATCTGGGTCAGGCGCGCGGCGAAGGCATGGCCGATCCGCTTCATCGGCGCGAAGAAGCGCAGCCGCACATCTTCGGCGTCGGAACGCGCGATCATCTCCACGATCCCCGGCTCGTCCTCCGGCCGGATCGGGCGCAGGAAGAAGCTCGACCCCGAGCGGGAATGCGCCACATGCTCCAGCTCGTTGGGATAGGGCCGGATGGCGAAGCGCGAGCGCGGCGCGCCGGTCAAGGTGCGCAAGACGACCCGCGCGTCGAGCGCGATGACCCCGGCCTCGTCCACCAGAAGCGGGTTGATGTCGAGCTCGGCGATCTCGTCGAAATCGGCGATGAGCTGGGACAGCTTGACGAGCGTCGCCGCCACGGCATCGCTGTCGGCGGCGGGCCAGTCGCGATAGCCCTTCATCAGGCGCGAGACCTTCGTGCGTCCGATCATGTCATGGGCGAGCGGTAGGTTCAGCGGCGGCAGGCCGATGGCGCGATCGGCGATGACCTCGGCCGCCGTGCCACCCTGCCCGACGAGAAGCACCGGGCCGAACAGCGCATTCGTGCCGACGCCGAGGATCAGTTCGTGCGCACGCGGGCGCTGGATCATCGCCTGCACGGTGAAGCCTTCGATCCGCGCGCCCGGATGACGCTCGGCCACGAGCTTCAGCATATGTTCGCCGGCTTCGCGCACCATCTCGGGCGTGTCGAGTTCGAGCCGAACGCCGCCGACATCGGACTTGTGGGCGATGTCCTGAGACAGGATCTTCAGCGCGACCGGAAAGCCGATAGCGCCCGCCAGCGCCGCCGCCTCGCCCGGGCTGTGGGCGATCTCCGTTTGCACGACGGGTATGCCATAGGCGGAGAGCAGCGTCTTGGCCTCGGGCTCCGTCAGGACGCAGCGCCCCTCCCCGGCCGCCCGGGACAGCACCGCCCGCGCCTTCGCACCATCGGCCGCGCCCGGCTGGATGGCCGGCGGCGTCTGCATCAGAAGGTCCTGATTGCGGCGATAATTGACGAGCTGCATGAAGGCGCGCACGGACTCGTCCGGCGTCTGATAGGTCGGGATGCCCCGCGCCGCGAAGAGGCGGCGGGACTCGCGCGCCGCGCGCTCGCCGAGCCAGCAGGTCAGAACCGGCGCGCCTCGCCGCGCCTTGGCGCTCGCCACCGTCGCTTCCGCCGCGCCCCGCCCGTCCGCCAGCGCCTGCGGCGTGTTCATGACGAGAACCGCATCCTGGCCGGGATCGTCGAGCAGCGTTTCGAGCGCTTGGCCATAGAGGCTGCCGGACGCGTCGCGCGGGATATTGACGAAGCGCGGGTCGTTCTCGTCCGGCTGCGTGAAACGCGCGAGCTTCGCCATCGTCTCGGAAGAGAGATCGGCCAGTTGGCCGCCGAGATCGCTCAAGGCATCGGCCGCCAGCAGACCCGCGCCGCCGCCATTGGTGAGAATCGCCAGCCGGTTCCCCTTGGGACGGATGGCGGAGGCAAGCGTTCCGACCGCTTCGAACAGTTCGCGCAGCGAATCGACGCGCAACATGCCGGCGCGCCGCAAGGCGGCATCATAGACCGCGTCCTCATCGGCCAGCGCCCGTGAATGGGAATGCGACGCAGAGGGGCCTGCGACCGCCGCCGAGCGGCCCGCCTTGATGACCACCACCGGCTTGGCACGGGCGGCGATGCGCGCCGCCGTCATGAATTTCGGCGCGTCGGTGATGTCCTCGATATGGAGAAGGATGGCGCGCGTCTTCGTATCCAGCGCGAGATAATCGAGGAGATCGCCGATATCGACGTCGCACATGTCGCCGGTGGAGACGACATGCGAAAAGCCGATCTCGCGCACATCGGCCCAATCCAGCACCGCCGTCGCGATGGAGTCGGACTGGCTGACAAAGGCGATGTCGCCGGCGCGCGGCGTCAGATGCGCGAAGCTGGCATTGACGCCGATGCCCGGCGACATCACGCCGATACAGTTCGGCCCGACGATGCGCAGCCGATGCGGCTTGGCAGCATTGAGCAGCCCTTGCCGGAGGACAGGATCGGCAAAGCCGGTGGAGATGACCACAGCCGCGCGGCAACCGCGCCGACCGAGTTCGTCGATGATATTAGCCACGCTCGGGGCCGGGGTCGCGATCACCGCGAGATCGGGCGTGATCGGCAGGTCGGCGACAGAGCGGAAGTTGACCGAGGATCGGATCGCCTGCTCGTGCGGATTGACCGGCATGACCGGGCCGACAAAGCCCGATCCGAAGAGATTGCGCGCCAGAACCGCCCCGACCGAGCCCTCACGATTGCTCGCGCCGATCAGCGCGATGGCCTTGGGTTCGAACACGGCATCGAGATTGCTGATGGTCATGACGGCCTCTGGAGCCCGGCGGGGTGCCGGCGGGACGGAACGCCCGTCAGCGTGTGGCGAGGGCGAAGATGAGGCCGCCGATCAGCACGAAGGCGGCGAGAAAGCCCATGAGGCGAATCATGCCCGTCGCTTCATTGCCGCCGACGATGATGCGCCAGACGCGCAGCAGCGGATCGTTCTGCGCCTTGAGACTGTCCATGATGCTGAAACTCCTGATGGCGGGCGTTGAGCCCTTGAAGACATGCTGGCCCGAGCGGCCGGTTCCTGCAACCGATGCGGCCCGAACCAGCGCCGCGAAAGCATGGACATGCCCGAAACGCCAGCGCTGCGAAAGCGCGATCACGCAGCGCCAGACCGGCGGCTCAGGGCTCCAACCGCCCTTGGAGGCGATAGACGATCCCGTCCGGCTGGAAGTCGGTCTCGGCGCGGCCGTTGAAATAGCCGGGAACCACGCGTTCGGTCAGCCGGGTGCCGAAACCCTTGCGGCTTAGCGGTTTGACTTCGGGCCCGTTTTCCTCGCGCCATTCGAAATGGAACTCGCCCTCGGGCGAGACATGCCACCCAACTTTGACACAGCCTTCGTCCACCGAGAGCGCGCCGTATTTCACGGCGTTGGTCGCCAGTTCGTGCAGCGCCAGCGCCACGCCCATGGCCTGCTGGGCCGACAGGTCGAGCGTGTCGCCCGAGACGATGAAACGGCCACTGCGATCGACATGGGGTTCGATCGCCGCATCGACGGCGGCGCGAAGGTCCGCGATCGTCCAGTCCGTCGCCGTCAGCATGTCCTGCGCCCGGCCGAGGGCCTGGATGCGGGCGGAGGCGACCTGCGTCGCCTCCTCGATCGAGGTGGAGTGCCGAAGGCTCTGCGTCACCACGGCCTGAACCATGGCCAGCGTGTTCTTCATCCGGTGCGAGAGTTCGCGTTGCAAGACGCGGCGCTGGCGCTCGCCCTCTTCCTGCCGGGCGAGACTGTCCGACAGGTTGCGGTTCAGCTCTTCCAGCTCCTGGCGCTCGCGCATGAGGCGCGTCGTCTCGGTCACGATATTCAGCGCGCCGGCGATCCGCCCATGGTCGTTGAAGAGCGGACTATAGGAAAAGGACCAGTAGGTTTCTTCGGGATAGCCGTTCCGCGTCACGGTCAGCGGCAGGTCTTCCGCCCATGTTCCCTGACCGGCCAGCGCCTGCTTGAGATAGGGCATGACGTCCTCGGAAACGTCGGCCCAAAGCACGCTGAACGGCTTGCCGATCGCACCATCCGCCCGCGCGCCGAGCATCGGCAGATAGGCCTCGTTGTGAAACTGAAGAAGATCCGGCCCCCACCAGAGGCACATGGGCTGTTTCGACGCCAGAACGGTGCGCAGCACGGCGCGAAGCGTGAAAGGCCAGCCCTCGATCGGGCCGAGCGATGATCCGGCCCAATCGACGGAGCGAATGGCGTCCCACATCACGCCCTGTTCCTGCAAAGGGTCCATCCCTTTCAGATCCGCCGTGATCGGCTCGCTCCACGTCATATCCGCTTCTGTCCCCCCCTAGCCCGAAGCCTGCACCGGCGCGCGGGATGCCACGCCTTTGTCATAGCAGCGCGCATGAAGCACAACCGCACACGTTTCTACGAAGCCCACGAACTTCAAGTTCACCGGCTAAAGATACAAACTCAGGTTGCGATTCACAATCTGTCAGACCACACCGATCCTCAGGAGATCGTGCAAATGCAGGATACCGACCGGCAGGTCGGCTTCCACCACCATCAACGCGGTAATGTTGGAGGAATTGAGAATATCGAGCGCCTTCACGGCCAAGGTATCCGGCCGGATCGTCTTGGGCGAGCGCGTCATCACCTCGTCCACCGTGCGCAGGAGAAGGTCGGGCGCCAGATGACGGCGCAAGTCGCCGTCCGTGATGATGCCGAGCAAACGCCCTTCAACATCCACCACCGCGACGCAGCCGAAACCTTTGTGCGAGATCGCCAGGATCGCTTCCGACATGAGCGCGCCCGAAGCGATCAGCGGCATGGCCTCGCCGCGATGCATGATGTCTCCGACATGGGTCAGGATCGCGCCGAGCTTGCCACCGGGATGGAAGACGCGGAAATCGCTCGGCGAAAAGCCACGCGCTTCCAGAAGCGCGATCGCCAGCGCATCGCCCAGCGCCAGTTGCGTCAGCGCCGAGGTGGTGGGCGCAAGCCCATGTGGACAGGCTTCCTCGGCGGGCGGCAGCAGGAGAACCACATCGGCCTCACGCCCCAGCGAAGATTCGGGGGCGGCGGTCATGGCGATCAGCGGAATGGAGAAGCGCCTCGTATAGGCAATGACGCTTTTCATCTCCGGGCTTTCGCCTCCCTTGGACAGGGCGAGTACGACATCGCCCGAGGCGATCATGCCGAGATCGCCGTGATTGGCCTCGGCCGCGTGCACGAAGGAGGCGGGGGTGCCGGTGGAGGCGAAGGTCGCGGCGATCTTCGCGCCGATATGGCCGCTCTTGCCGATCCCGGTCACGATCACGCGCCCGGATACGGCGGCGATGCGCGCCAGCGCGTCCTCGAAGGCGGGGCCGAGCGGCCCTTGCAGCGCGGCCGCCAGGGCATGAAGCCCCTCCGCCTCGGTTCCCACCGTGCGAAGGGCGGAGGCGATGCCGGGAGACGCGGACAGGTCGAGCATGAAGAGAGCCATTTCGGATTGCTTGTCCCCTCTCCTACCCTTCGGAACGAGGGAACGCCACCTCGGCGGGGTAAGCGCCCTGTTGGGCTCGGCGCAAGGCCGGCGCGCCATAAGAGGCCGACAACCAATTCTTAACCATGCCGATTTACCGTTCGGTCATCTTTCGCGCCGCCGGATCGTCCGGCCTTTTCGGGCAGGGAACCGCTCTTTCGATGGCAGTCAGGCTTCGATACCGCGCCGCGGCCTGCGGTCTTCTGGCCGCCTGCAGTCTCTCCGCGTACCCAACCCGAGCCATGGCGCAGGAGCCTTCCGGGCCGGAAGAGCAGACCGATCTCGCCGACACGCCAGCGCCCACCGCTCCCCTGAGTGCTGGCGCACGGCTATCATCCGGCCAGCGCCTGACGGCCCCCCCCCTGTCGGGCAGCGAACGGCTCGCACCGCCTCTCTCTTCGAGCGACATTGGCCAGTCGGGTCGGATCGACGATGGGCTCCGCCTGGATGTGGACGCGCTCCGCCGCAGCGCGCCGACACCTTCCCTCCCCGACGACACCACCAATCCGGGCCTGTCGCGCCGCGAAAACTTTCGCGACACGCCGGCCCTTCGTACGGGTGATGCCGGGTCCGATACCGCGCAGCCCCACGCGCCCCGCCGGGCGGCCGAACCCGACGCACCGTCCAGCAATCTGTTTCAATCCATCGGCCCGGTGCGCAGCCCGACGCTGGATGAGATCGGCAATCGCCGCCTGAGCGACGCCTATGCCAGCCTTCGGCGGCTGGCGCCGGGCATCAGGTCGAACGACCCGTTCGCGCCGGTCGGCACGCGGATCGGCTCGTTCATGGGCTATCTCACGCTCGACCAAAGTCTCGGTGCCTCCGATAATCTCACCGCGTCGCGCGACGGGGTGAGCGGCTTCTTCAGCCAGAGCACGCTGACCGGGCGGCTTGTCTCCGACTGGTCACGCCACGAGGCGGAGTTGAACGTGGCGGCTACCTATCGACGCAACATGTCGGGGCCGGTCAAGGACGAGCCGCAGGTCGACGCCGATGGCCGGGTGCGCATCGACATCTCGCGCGACATGACCGCCGTTCTGCGGGGGGCCGTGTCCTTCAGCCGCGAAGACGATTTGACCGTCGGCGCGGTACAGGACGCTGCGGCGCGCGCCGATCGACTCCGCTATTCCATGAGCGCAGAGCTTCAGAACCGCTTTGGGCGCTTCGATACGGTGACGACGCTTCAAGCGGTGCGGGACGATCTGTCCGACCGGGCACAGCGCACCAATTCGCTGGACGACAGTTTCACGACCTATACGGCCGGCCTGAAGGCGACGCTGGACGAGCGCGCGCCGCTCCATCCCTTTGTCGCGGCCAGCATCGGGCGGCGTGCCTTCGACAAGACGAGCTTTGGCGGGGTCAGCCGCGACAGCGCGATCCCGGCGCTCCGCGGCGGCGTCGGCTTCAGCCGGGGTGAGAAAGTCTCCGGCGAGATCGCACTGGGCTATGCGTGGAACATTCCAGACGACAACAGCCTGCCCACGATCGGCAGCCCGACGCTGGACGCCCTGCTCGCCTGGTCGCCGCGCCGGGGCACCGACGTCACGCTGCGCGGTACGACCTCGTTCGAGCCGGAGACGACGAGCCTCGACACCGCGACGCTCTATCAGCTCAGCCTCGGCCTGACGCACCGCGCCACCGCGCGGCTGGAATTCAACACCACGCTGATCGCGGGCCTGCGCGAGCGACGCACGGTCGCCAACGAATATGTCTATAGCGGCGAGGCCGGCTTCACCTATTGGCTGAACCAGCATCTCGCCCTGACGGGCCTCTATCGCTACGACCGCTTCGAAGCCGCCCTGCCCTTCAACAATTACAGCGCCAACACGGTGCGCGTCGGTGTCCGCCTTCAGAATTGAGCGAGCGACGAAACGCGCGTCCAGATACGAAAAAGGGCGCCTCGGCGCCCTTCTCGATTCAGAAGATGGAAAATCCGGCGCTCACTCGGCGGCGCGGCGATCCGTCGCGCGGCGCTCCTGAGGCTCCACCGTCGCCATCAGCTCGTGGAGATTGTCGAAGACCTTGCCGCGAATGTCGTGACGCCACAGCGCGAAGGCGACATTGGCCTGAATGAAGCCTTCCTTCGAGCCGCAGTCGAACGTGCGGCCGGTGAAGGGATGAGCGAAGAAGTCCTGGCTCTTGGCCAGCTTCAACATGCCGTCGGTCAGCTGGATCTCGTTGCCCGCGCCCTTTTCCTGGGTCGAGAGAATGTCGAAGATCTCGGGCTGAAGGATGTAGCGGCCGGAGATGAAGAAGTTCGAGGGCGCTTCCTCGTTCTTCGGCTTCTCGACCATGCCGTCGACCTTGAAGCCGGTGCCGACATCGGCACCCTTCCCGACGATGCCGTATTTATGGGCTTCGGACGGGTCGCACTGTTCGACGGAGATGACGTTGCCGCCGGTCTGCTCGTAAAGCTCGACCATCTTCTTCAGGCAGCCTTCTTCGGACTGCATGATCATGTCGGGCAGAAGCAGCGCGAAAGGCTCGGGACCGACGAGATCGCGCGCGCACCAGACCGCATGGCCGAGGCCGAGCGGCGCCTGCTGGCGCGTGAAGCTCGCGGTGCCGGCTTTGGGCTGAAGGCTGTCGAGCAGCTGCAGCTCGGTCTTCTTGTTGCGCTCGGTCAGCGTATTCTGCAGTTCGACCTGAATGTCGAAATAGTCTTCGATGACGCCCTTGTTGCGTCCGGTCACGAAGATCAGATGCTCGATCCCCGCCTGACGGGCCTCATCGACGACATACTGGATAACCGGGCGGTCGACGACCGTCAGCATCTCCTTCGGGATGGCCTTCGTAGCGGGAAGAAACCGCGTTCCCAAGCCGGCGACCGGGAATACGGCCTTTCTGACCTTGCGCATGCACTAATCCTTCCAACCGCTGGATTCGGGTTAACCCATAAATCACGAAAGCATGACCTGTCGACAAGCAACATGCGACGCCGCGTTTTAGCCCCAGAAACATGGGAAATTCTGGTGGCGCTACGATCTCTTCAGCATTTCGTGTTCCGTCGTGGTAAACGTAACGTTTACATCCTGAACCTAAGCTGAAGGCCATAGCACACGACCAGTCCGACGAAGGATCATGCCTATGCCTGGACCGATCACCGCCCGCATCGCGCGCCTCGGCGCGGCCACGCTCGTTCTGGCGGGCCTTCTGGCCACGCCTGCCGCCGCCGATCAGGGCTTCCGCAACTGGATCGTCGGTTTCGAGAAGACCGCCGTCGCCAACGGGATCAGCCGCCGCGTCTATGAGCGCGTGTTCGACGGCGTGACCGAACCCGATCCCGACGTGATCCGCAAGGCGCGCTTCCAGCCCGAGTTCCAGGACAAGATCTGGGACTATCTCGACAACCGCGTGAACGACGAGTCCGTGGCCGAAGGCCGGCGGATGCTCGTTCAGTACAAGTCGTGGCTGGACCGGATCGAGCAGCGCTTCGGCGTCGATCGCCATATCCTTCTGGCGATCTGGTCGATGGAATCCAACTATGGCCGCATCCTGCAGAGGCAGGACGTGATGAAGAGCGTGCCGCAGGCGCTCGCCACCCTCGCCTACATGGACCCCAAGCGCGCCAAGTTCGCCCGCACCCAGCTTCTGGCCGCGCTCAAGATCGTGCAGGACGGGCATGTCAGCCCCAAGGGACTGACCGGCTCCTGGGCGGGCGCGATGGGCCACACGCAGTTCATACCGACCAGCTATCAGGCCTATGCCGTGGACATGGACGGCAACGGACATCCCGACATCTGGGGTTCGGTGCCGGACGCGCTGGCAACGGCGGCCAACCTCTTGCGCAAGAACGGCTGGCAGAGCGGCAAGAGCTGGGGCTATGAAGTCGTTGCACCCAGTGGCTCCACCAAGCTGGAGCGCGCCGGCAAGAGCCTGGCTCAATGGCAGCAGCTCGGCTTCAAGCGCGTCAGCGGCCGCCCCTTCCCCACGCCGTCCGACCGGGCCAATCTTCTGATGCCGGCGGGGGCCAACGGCCCGGCCTTCCTGATGACCAAGAATTTCTTCGTCATCAAGCGCTACAACAATGCCGACAAATACGCGCTCGCCGTCGGCCATCTCGCCGATCGCATTGCCGGCTATGGAGCCTTCGCGCATCCTTGGCCGCGCGGCTACGTTCCCTTGTCGATGGAAGAGCGTTACGAAGTGCAGCAGCGCCTCACGCAGCATGGCCTTTATGACGGCAAGATCGACGGCAAGATTGGCGACAGTTCCAAATCCGCCATCACCGCCTATCAGCGCCGAGCGGGCATGAACGAGGATGGAAACGCCTCCAAGGCGCTTCTGGAGCTTTTGCGGAGACCATGATCCGATGACGGACGAGCGCAACACGAAGCATCGGGGACGAGCGCGCCTCGCATCCCTCATGGCGCTTATCCTAGCTGGCTCGACCGTTCTCCCCGAAATCGCGGCGGCGCAGGAGCGGCGCAGGGGCATTCTCGAAATGCTGTTCGGCGGCCCGCCCCGCTCGCAGCCGTCCTACCGCGTCTATGAGGCGCCGCCGCAACAGCGCACCATCCGCAAGGCACCGCGCAAGAAGGCGCGCACCGAGGTCGCGCCCAAGCGCAACAATTCGCCCCGCTCGGCCGCGGCAACCGCGGCGGCCGGGGGTGCGGCGGCGGTGGCCGCAAGCGCCAGCGCGCCCGTCGCCAAAAGTGAGGCAGCCCGCAACGTCCTCGTGATCGGGGATTTCATGGCGGGGTCGCTCGCCAAGGGGCTGGACGCGGCCTTCGCCACCAACCGCGACATTCGCGTCACGAACCGCGCCGATGGCTCCTCCGGCCTCGTGCGCGAAGACCACCATGATTGGCCCGCCAGCGTCGGCGCCCTGATCGACGAGACCAAAGCCGACCTCGTCGTGGTCATGCTGGGGGCGAACGACCGGCAGGGTTTTCGTGCCATGGAGGGCACGATCGCGCTGCGCAGTCCGGAATGGGCCGACACCTACGAGCAGCGCGCCAAGGCTCTGGCCGAGGCGATCCGCGCAAAGAAGAAGCCTTGGCTTTGGGTGGGAATGCCGGCCTTCCAGTCCGACCGCGCGACGGAAGATATGGTCTATCTGAACGACCTGTTCCGCAATGTCGCGCAAGCCCATGGCGGCGATTATGTCGACATCTGGAACGGCTTCACCGACGCCAATGGCAGCTTCGTGACCTCCGGCCCCGACATGGCCGGGCAGACCGTGCGACTGCGCAATTCCGACGGCATCACGCTGACGGGCGCAGGCCAGGAAAAGCTCGCCTATTTCGTGGAGAAGCCCGTCACCAAAGTGCTCGGCTTGAATGTCGAGGACTTCGTGGCGAGCCTGGGGCCGCAGCAATTGTCCGCCAAGGACCTGCCGGCCGTGGTGGACGCGGCGCTGGCCACGACGACCGCGCCCATCTCCTTTGCCGATCCGCGCTTCGATGGCGGCGACCAGTTGCTCGGCAGCGCTCAGCCGGGCACCGGCGGCCAGGGCTCGCCGCGCGAGAAGCTCGTGCGCGAGGGCGTCGTTTCGGCCGCCGTCGAAGGCCGGGCCGATCAGTTCAACTGGACGGGGCGCGGCACCGCCGTTTCGCCGGTGACGCGCGACAATGCCATCGTGTTTCGCGGCACGACAAGCCTTGAAGAGCTCCGCCTGCATGGCCCGGAGGCGGGGCCGCCTGCCAAGCCCGAGGCCCCAGTGGCAGTCCCAAAGGCCGGTACTCCGGACACGTCCTCCATCAATTAGCGGCTGCGGACGAGACCTCTTAGCGGGGCTTGCCGAGAGATCGCCATGCGATCGCGAGGGGCCAAGCATTATCCATTTGACCGGTGAAGTCGGGCCCTCACGGCGTCCTCACGGTGCAAGCGAGCCGTTTGGCTCGCTCAGACGCGAGCAGGGAAAACCCAGCAAGCGCCCTCACCTGTCGTCTTCCGGTCTCTCCAACAAAAAAGGCTCGCCTCCGTCCGGAAGCGAGCCTTCTGTTGGATTGGGATGTGCCTTCAGCGCGGCAGCGTGGTCGAGCCCATAAGGTCGAGATCGACGGCGCGCGCGGCCTGCCGGCCTTCGCGGATCGCCCAGACCACGAGCGACTGACCGCGGCGCACGTCGCCGGCGGCATAGAGCTTGTCGACCGAGGTCTTGTAGCCATGGTCGTCCGCCAGCACGGCCACATTGCCGCGCGAATCCGTCTTGGTCTTCAGCGCGTCGCCCGCATCGGCCATGAACCCGTCCATGAACGGGCCGGCAAAGCCGATGGCGATAAAGGCGAGATCGGCCTTGATGACGAACTCGGTGCCGGGGATCGGCTTACGCTTCTCGTCCACCTGCGCGCACTTCACGCCGGTCAGCTGGCCGTCCTCGCCGACGAATTCGAGCGTTGCGACCTGGAACTCGCGCACCGCGCCTTCGGCCTGGGACGAGGAGACGCGCATCTTCGTCGCCCAGTAGGGCCAGACTTCGAGCTTGTTCTCCGTCTTGGGCGGCTGCGGGCGAATGTCGAGCTGCGTGACTTTTACTGCACCCTGACGGAAGGCCGTGCCGACGCAGTCCGACGCTGTGTCACCGCCGCCGACCACCACGACATGCTTGGCGCCGGCCCAGATTTCGCCCGCGTTCCAGCCGGCGCTCTCGACCTTTTCGCCACCGACGCGGCGGTTCTGCTGCACGAGATAGGGCATCGCATCATAGATGCCTTCCAGCCCGTTGGTCGGAATACCAGCCTCGCGCGGACGCTCCGCGCCGCCGCAATAAAGAACCGCGTCGAACTCGGCTTGGAGATCGGCCAGCGTCTTGTCCTTGCCGACATCGACGCCGCAATGGAAGGTCACGCCCTCGCCCTGCATCTGCTCGACGCGCCGGTCGATCCAGTGCTTTTCCATCTTGAAGTCGGGAATGCCGTAGCGAAGCAGACCGCCCGCGCGCGACTCGCGCTCGAACACATGAACCTCATGGCCCGCGCGCCCAAGCTGCTGGGCCGCCGCCATGCCCGCCGGACCCGAGCCGATGACGGCGACGCGCTTGCCCGTCTGCGTCTCGGCGGGCTGCGGCTGGATGAGGCCGAGCTTATAGGCCTGATCGGCGATCGCCTGTTCCACCGTCTTGATGGCGACCGGAACGTCTTCCAGATTCAGCGTACAGGCTTCCTCGCAGGGCGCGGGGCAGATGCGGCCGGTGAATTCGGGGAAGTTGTTGGTGGAGTGCAGGTTGCGGATCGCCGCTTCCCAATCGCCGGAATAGACGAGATCGTTCCAGTCCGGGATCTGGTTGTGCACGGGGCAGCCCGTCGGCCCGTGGCAGAAGGGAATGCCGCAATCCATGCAGCGCGCCGCCTGCTTGCCCACTTCCTCTTCCGACATGGGCAGCGTGAATTCGCGGAAATGGCGAATGCGGTCGGACGCCGGCTGATATTTCGCCGTCTGGCGGTCGATCTCGAGAAAGCCCGTCACCTTGCCCATTTGCCCCTCCGTCTTAAGTTCTGCCGCACGATCCTGGCGGCAGCAGACCGCAGCGCCCTGTCGGCTCGCCCGGTTGCCGGGCCGGCTTCGACATGCGCCGCCTTATACCAAAATTCGCGAAAATAGAACGCGTCCAAACTTCGCGAGCGATTGCCGGCCGCCCGCTGCCCCGAGCCGCCTCCCGCCGATCGGCGACGAGAGGGTGGATCAGGGACGGAGATACCGGCGTCTTATCCAGAAGGCGGCCCCGAGTGTTGCGCCGAAGATGACGGCCGGCGCCGGAAGAACCCGTTCGCCAACCACATCCCTGCCGGAATGGCGAAGGCGATCAATGCCGCCATTCGCCAACCGTATCGTCGCCTCGCCTGGGGCCATACGCCGCCTTACTCGGCGGCGACGCCCATGCGAGCCCGCTCCATTTCGAGAAGGGCGCGGCGGTACTCGACCGGCATGACCTTCACGAATTTCGGGCGGTAGGTCTCCCAGTGATCCAGCATCTCCTTGGCCCGGGTCGAGCCGGTATAGTGGAGATGGTTGGAGATCAGCTTGTAGAGACGCTCGTCGTCATGGCCCGTCATGTTCGAGGACACGTCGACCCGGCCCTTGTGCTGGAGATCGCCGCCATGGTGATGCAGCTTCTCCAGAAGGTCGTCTTCCTCCGGCACCGGCTCCAGCTCGACCATGGCCATGTTGCAGCGGTTCGCGAAGTTGCCTTCGGGATCGTAGACATAGGCGATGCCGCCCGACATGCCGGCCGCGAAGTTGCGGCCCGTATGCCCGAGGATCACCACCACGCCGCCGGTCATGTATTCGCAGCCATGGTCGCCCACGCCCTCGACCACCGCGATGGCACCCGAGTTGCGCACGGCGAAACGCTCGCCCGCCACGCCCCGGAAGTAGCACTCGCCGGCGATCGCGCCGTAGAGCACCGTGTTGCCGACGATGATCGACTCTTCGGGCACGATGCGCGTGTTCTCGCGCGGGCGCACGATGATCTTGCCGCCCGAGAGACCCTTGCCGACATAGTCGTTGCCATCGCCCACGAGATCGAAGGTGATGCCGCGCGACAGGAACGCCGCGAAGCTCTGTCCCGCCGTGCCCTTGAGCTTGACCGAGATCGTGTCGTCCGCGAGTCCCTTGTGGCCGAAGCGCTTGGCGACTTCGCCCGCCAGCATCGCGCCGGCCGAGCGATCGACATTGGAAATGTCGGTCTCGATGCGAACCTGCTGGCGTGTTTCGAGCGCGACCTTGGCCTGCTCGATCAGCTTACGGTCGAGCACATCGGCAATCGGATGCTCCTGACGGCGCGTCCAGAGCGTTTCCTCGACCGGCGCGTCCGGCTTGTGGAACAGGCGCGAGAAATCGAGCCCCCTCGCCTTCCAGTGATCCACCATCTCGCGCTTGTCGAGACGCTCGGAGCGGCCGATCAACTCGGCCAGCGAGCGCACACCCATGGCCGCGAGAATCTCGCGAACCTCTTCCGCCACGAAGAAGAAGAAGTTGATGACGTGCTCGGGCGTGCCCTTGAAGCGCTTGCGAAGAACCGGGTCCTGCGTTGCTACGCCCACAGGGCAGGTGTTGAGGTGGCACTTGCGCATCATGATGCAGCCCGCCGCGATCAGCGGGCCCGTCGAGAAGCCGAACTCGTCCGCGCCCAGCAGAGCGCCGATCACGACGTCGCGGCCCGTGCGCAACCCGCCATCGACCTGCAGCGCGATGCGCGAGCGAAGCCCGTTGAGCACCAGCGTCTGCTGCGTTTCGGCCAGGCCCATCTCCCAGGGGGAGCCGGCATGCTTGATCGAGGTCAGCGGCGAAGCGCCGGTGCCACCGTCGAAGCCGGACACGATGATATGGTCGGCGCGCGCCTTGGCGACGCCGGCGGCCACCGTGCCGACGCCCACTTCCGACACGAGCTTCACAGAGATCGCGGCTTCCGGGTTCACGTTCTTCAGGTCGAAGATCAGCTGCGCCAGATCCTCGATCGAGTAGATGTCGTGATGGGGCGGCGGCGAGATCAGGCCGACGCCCGGCGTCGAGTGGCGCGTCTTGGCGATCGTCGCGTCCACCTTGTGACCGGGCAACTGACCGCCTTCGCCGGGCTTGGCGCCCTGCGCGACCTTGATCTGCAGCATGTCGGCATTGACGAGATAGTCGGTCGTCACGCCGAAGCGGCCGGAGGCGATCTGCTTGATCGCCGAGCGCTCGGGGTTCACGTCGCCATTGGGCAGACGCGCGTAACGATCGGGCTCCTCGCCGCCCTCGCCCGTGTTCGACTTGCCGCCGATCCGGTTCATGGCGACGGCGAGCGTGGCATGAGCCTCGCGCGAGATGGAGCCGAAGCTCATCGCGCCCGTCGAGAAGCGACGCACGATGTCGGCCGCCGATTCCACCTCTTCGAGCGGCACGGGCTGAAGACCCAAGTCTTCGGCCATGCGGATCTTGAACAGGCCGCGAATGGTCGAGCTGGCCACGGCCGCGCCGTTCACCATCGCGGCATATTCCTTATAGGTCGCATACGAGTCGAGACGCACGGCGTGCTGCAGCGCGGCCACGACATCGGGCGACCAGACATGGGCCTCGCCGCGCATGCGGTAGGCATATTCGCCGCCGACTTCGAGCGAGCGGGCGAGCACCGGATCGGCCGAGAAGGCGCGCGTGTGGCGCTCCACCGTCTCGCGGGCGATCTCTTCCAGGCCGACGCCCTCGATCGTGGTCGAGGTGCCGAAGAAGAACTGCTTCACGAAATCGGACTTGAGGCCGATCGCGTCGAAGATCTGCGCGCCGCAATAGGACTGGTAGGTCGAGATGCCCATCTTGGACATGACCTTGAGCAGACCCTTGCCCACCGACTTGATGAAACGGCCGACCACTTCCTTGGCATCGACTTCCGGGGGGAAATCGCCGCGCTCATGCATGGCGAGCAGCGTGTCGAAGGCGAGATAGGGATTGATCGCTTCGGCGCCGAAGCCGGCAAGGCAGGCGAAGTGATGCACTTCGCGCGGCTCGCCCGATTCCACGACGAGACCGGCCGCCGTGCGCAGACCCTTGCGGATCAGGTGATGGTGCACGGCCGCCGTCGCCAGAAGCGCCGGGATCGGAATGCGATCGGGGCCCATCTGCCGGTCGGACAGGATGATGATGTTGTAACCGCCGACGACCGCCGCCTCGGCCCGCTCGCACAAGCGCTCCAGAGCACCGGACATGCCGGCCGCGCCCTGCTCGCTTGGATAGGTGATGTCGAGCGTCTTCGTGTCGAAGCGATCTTCCGTGTGACCGATGGTGCGGATCTTTTCGAGATCGCCATTGGTCAGGATCGGCTGACGCACTTCGAGCCGCTTGCGGCGCGAGGTCCCTTCGAGGTCGAAGATGTTGGGCCGGGGTCCGATGAAGGACACCAGACTCATCACCAGCTCTTCGCGGATCGGATCGATCGGCGGGTTGGTGACCTGCGCGAAGTTCTGCTTGAAATAGGTGTAGAGCAGCTTCGACTTCTCGGACATGGCCGAGATCGGCGTGTCCGTGCCCATGGAGCCGACGGCCTCCTGGCCGGTCGTGGCCATGGGCGCCATCAGGATACGCGTGTCTTCCTGGCTGTAGCCGAAGGCCTGCTGACGGTCGAGCAGCGACACGTCGGCGCGCGAGGCGCGGGGCGCCACGGGCTTCAGGTCTTCGAGGATCAGCTGCGTCGACTTCAGCCAGTCGCGATAGGGATTGGCCGACGCGATTTCGCCCTTCACCTCCTCGTCGGAGATGATGCGGCCCTTTTCGAGGTCGATCAGCAACATGCGGCCCGGCTGGAGCCGCCACTTCTTGACGATGCGCTCTTCGGCGACTTCCAGCGTACCGGCTTCCGAGGCGAGGATGACGAGATCGTCGTCGGTCACGACATAGCGCGCCGGACGCAGACCGTTGCGGTCCAGCGTCGCGCCGATCTGCCGCCCGTCGGTGAAGCACACGGCGGCCGGGCCGTCCCAAGGCTCCATGAGCGCGGCATGGTACTCGTAGAAGGCCTTGCGCTCCGGGCTCATTTCCTTGTTGCCCGACCAGGCTTCCGGGATGAGCATCATCATCGCATGGGCGAGCGTGTAGCCGCCCTGCGTGAGGAGTTCGAGCGCGTTGTCGAAGCAGGCCGTATCGGACTGACCCTCGTAGGAAATCGGCCAGAGCTTGGAAATGTCGTTGCCGAATAGCTCCGAATCGACCGAGGCCTGACGCGCCGCCATCCAGTTGACGTTGCCGCGCAGCGTGTTGATCTCGCCGTTATGGGCCACCATCCGGTAGGGATGGGCGAGGCGCCAGGACGGGAAGGTGTTGGTGGAGAAGCGCTGGTGCACCAAGGCAAGCGCGGATTCGAAGCGCTCGTCCTTCAGGTCGCGGTAATAGGCGCCGACCTGATAGCTCAGGAACATGCCCTTGTAGACGATGGTGCGCGAGGACAGCGACACGACGTAGAAGTCGGTATCGACGGACTGTGCCTCGTTATAAACGCGGTTCGAGACAACCTTGCGGATGATGTAGAGCTTGCGCTCGAACTCGTCGTCCGTCTGCGCCGAAGCCGGGCGGCCGATGAAGATCTGCCGGTGCATCGGCTCGGTGGCCGCGATCTCCGGCGCCTTGGACAACGAGGCGTTGTCGACCGGCACTTCGCGCCAGCCGAGGACGACGCAGCCTTCTTCCTGCACGGCCTGTTCGAACAGCGACTTGAAATGCAGCCGGCGCGCTTCGTCCTGCGGCATGAAGACGAAGCCGACGCCATACTGGCCCGCCTCGGGCAGTTCGACGCCCTGGCTCGCCATCTCGGCCTTGAAGAAGCCATGCGGGATCTGCACGAGCATGCCCGCGCCGTCACCCATCAGCGGATCGGCGCCGACGGCCCCGCGATGCTCCAGATTGTGGAGGATCGTCAGACCCTTTTCGACGATCGAATGGGACTTCACATTCTTCATATGCGCGATGAAGCCGACGCCGCAGGCGTCGTGCTCCTTGGTCGGGTCGTAGAGACCCTGCGCGGCCGGGAGCGTTCGGGGTTTGACGGTCGCGATCTGAGTGTTCGCGGCCTTCATGGCCTCGCTCTCGATCATGGATGGCGTCTTCGTCATCGCGTCACGTCTCCCTATTTCGAACCACGCCCCGGAGGCGGGTTCCAACTCCGGGCAGCCCGCTGGGCGCGGCCGGTCTGAACCGCCACGCCCGGAGGAATTCCCGTTTCGATCAGAGCCCGAAGGGCCCCATGTTCAAAGCCCCGCGATCCGTCGGGGTTCGGCACTGCGACCCGAAGGTCGGCAATTTAGGTCAGCATTGCTGCCATATCTCAGGCTTATGGCAGCTTCTTTGGATTTTTTCAAGAGTGCTTCTAACGCGTTGACGCGCAGGTTTGAAGCGCGCAAGGGCAGAAGCTCGGTCGATAATGCCGGAAAGGCTCTCATGATCTTTGCTTCCGACAATTGGTCCGGCGCTCATCCGGCCATCTCCGCCGCCCTTTCCACGCATGGCGCGGGCATGGCTGCCGCCTACGGCTCCAGCGATCTCGACAAGGCGGTGGAGCAGCGCTTCAACGAGATTTTCGAGCGCGAGGTCGCGGTCTTCTTCGTCGGCACGGGAACGGCCGCGAACTCTTTGAGCTTTGCCGCCGTGAACCGTCCCGGCGGCGTCGTCATGTGCCACCGCGAGGCGCATGTGGTGGAAGACGAATGCGGCGCGCCGGAATTCTTCACGCATGGCGCGCGCATGGCCCCGGTGGACGGAGCCTTGGGCCGGATCGATCCGGCGCAGCTGCGCCATGAGCTCGCCCGCTTCCGCCCCGGCTTCATCCATGCCGGTCAGCCCATGGCGGTAACGATCAGCCAGGCGAGCGAAGTCGGCACGCTCTATAGCCGCGATGAAATCTCGGCGCTCGCCGCGATCGCGCATGAGCAGGATCTGGCCTTCCATATGGACGGCGCGCGTTTCGCCAATGCGCTGGCGGCGACCAAGCTGTCACCCGCCGATATGACATGGCGGGCGGGCATCGACATCCTTTCTTTCGGAGCCACCAAGAACGGCTGCTGGTGCGCGGAAGCCGTCGTGTTCTTCGATCCCGAGAAGGCGCGACAATTTCCTTATATACGCAAGCGGGGCGCGCAGCTCTTTTCCAAGACGCGCTTCATCGCCGCGCAGTTCATGGCCTATCTGGACGATGGGCTCTGGCTGACGCTGGCCGCGCACGCCAACTTGATGGCCGATCAATTGCGCGACGCCTTGGCGCATTCGAACCGCGCCCGGCAGGCCTGGGATACGCGCTCCAACGAGGTCTTCGCGATTCTGGAGCGCCCGGTGGCGGACGCGCTGCGGGCCGAGGGCGCCGTCTTCTACGACTGGAACATGCCCCATGGCAGCGGCCAGGCGCTCAACGAAAACGAAGTCCTGGTTCGACTGGTCACGAGTTGGTCCACCGAGCCGGCCGATGTCGAGCGCTTCGCCGCCGCGCTCGCAGCCACCGCCTGAGTTCGAAAGGTCGCCAGTCGGGAACGGATCAGGCTTTGAGGAGTTTGGGTCTTGTGTCCGTCAACAGGAGGAACTCATGGCGACCGACGCATTCCACCAAGGCAAGCTCGCCTTCCAGAACAATCATCCGATGTCGTCCTGCGAATATCCCGTGGGATCGAGCCTTAGGGCCGAATGGATGGCCGGCTGGAACGAGAGCCGCAACACCGAGCCCGGCCATTTCCGCTCGTCTACTGCAAACGAGCATACGATGGCCTCCAACGGCACGGCGTCCGAAGCGCTGCATTGATGCCTTGAAACCATCATGACGAAGGCCGGGTGCCATAGCGGTGCCCGGCCTTTTTCGTATGGTCGTCGGCCATGATGTGACAAACGAAAACGGCGCCTCGAAAGGCGCCGCTCCCAACCTGAATTACGGTTTCGATCAGGCCGCGTTGGCTTCGATCGACTTCGCATTGGCGTTGGCGTTCGAAATCTCGATCCGGCGGGGCTTCATCGCCTCGGGGATCACACGCAGAAGATCGATATGGAGGAGGCCGTTCCTGAGGCTCGCACCCTTCACTTCAACATGCTCGGCGAGCTGGAAGCGGCGCTCGAAAGCGCGGGCGGCGATGCCGCGATACAAGAACTCGGACCCCTCGCCTTCGCCATCCGACTTCTCGCCCTTCACGGTCAGCGTGTTTTCACGCGACTCGATCGAGAGTTCGCCATCCCCGAAGCCGGCCACGGCCATGGTGATGCGATAGGCGTTCTCGCCCGTGCGCTCGATATTGTAAGGCGGGTAGGTCTGGGCATTCTCACCCGAACCGAGCGTGTCGAGCATCGAGAACAAGCGGTCGAAGCCGACGGTGGAGCGGTACAGGGGAGCGAAATCAAACTGACGCATGGTCGTTCTCCATAGGAAGCAACAGGTTTGCGACTTTGACGGGAAACAATGTCCTCCCCATCTGGCGGAGGGCTTCTCGTCAGTGGCCCCGTTCGGCGGCCACAGGAAGCAGATGGTAAGCGGCAATTTGGCCTTCAAGCCTTGCCCGCATTTTTTTCGAGAAATCTGTTACGCGTTTTAAAACAGCGGCTTGTGGTGGCAGGCGGGATGAACGCCAGATGAACACGCGCTTCCGTCTGCGTTCAGCCTGCTGGAGTCAATGTGCCAGTCCGCAAGGCAGAGTTTGTCTTGCTGTCTATGGCTCTGGCGTCCCGTCCCTTCCGCCAGGGTTGCGCGGGGTCGGCCTCTTCCGCGAGATCAGGTCGGCCCCGTTTTCACGCCAGCTAGCTGCAAGCACATCGGCTTCAGCCGGGCAGACGCGGACATCTGGCGGCAGATCGTTTACCATCGCGCTCTATGCTGAGGGCATCTCGATGCCCGTTGAGCCGCGCATCCGCCGCGGATCGCTTGGCATCCGAAGGGAGAGCCTTTTCCTTGTCGCAAACGCCCGACGCTTTCGTCTCTTCGCTCGACAATCCGCCGCCTCTCGATATGGAGATCGGGTATCTCGACATGGGCCGGGGTCGGAGCCTGCGCTATGCCCTGGCCCCACGCACCGAGGGACGGGAAAGCCGAGGCACGATTCTTCTGCTCCAAGGGCGCAACGAGGCCAGCGAAAAATATTTCGAGACGATGCGCGACCTCAACCGGATGGGGTTTAGCGTCGCGACCTTCGACTGGCGTGGCCAAGGCCGCTCGTTCCGCTCGCTCGCCAACCCTTTCGTCGGCCATGTCGCGAATCTCTCTCAGTTCACCGACGATCTCGACCGGATTTTCCACGAGGTCGTGCTGCCGCGCTGCCCTGCACCTTATGCGATTTTGGCCCATTCCATGGGCGGGCTCGTCGCGCTCACAGCCATGGAACGGCTGGAGGATCGTGTGGAGCGCATGGTGCTGCTGGCGCCTTTCGTCGCCGTGCCCGGCTCGGGGCTCGCCCTTGCCAGCTTCCGCCTCGTATCCTCACTTCTTCACTGGACGGGCCTTGGATGGCTGCCGGTGCGCCGGGCGCGGCGCATCGAGCCAGGCACCGCTCTCGCCGACAATCCGCTGACATCCGATCGCAAGCGGTTCGAGCGCAATCTGGCGCTTCAGATCAACGCGCCCGACCTCTTCGTCGGCGCTCTTTCGGCGTCCTGGTTGCGCGCCGTCTTGAAGGCGCAGAGGCGGCTGGAGAAGTCCGACGTCATCGCGCGGATGCGCCTGCCGACTTTGTTTCTGGCGGCGGGAGCCGACCGGGTCGTGTCGAACCGCGCGGCGGAACGGTTGGCCTGGCGAATGCGCTCAGGCCATTTCCTGCGTGTGGCCGGTGCGCGCCATGAAATGCTTCAGGAGGCGGATCGCTTTCGCGATCCGGCCCTATCTGCCTTCGAAGGCTTCCTCGCCTCCGCCCTGCCCCGCCAGCGTCCGGCCGAGCCGGCTGTGGACGCGGCGCTGGTGGAAGAGGCCCTGGTCGCCGCCATCCCGGACGTGGCGCGCGCCGAGTAGCGCCTGAGCCTCAGCCGTTGAGAAGGCGCAGCGCCGCCTCGTGGAGCTTCGGCGTCGCGGCGGCGATGACATCGCCACCATCCTCAGGCCGGCCGCCGTCGAAGGTCGTGATGACACCGCCCGCCTTTTCCACCAGCGGCGTCAACGCCACGATGTCATAGGGCTGAAGACCGGGCTCGACGCAGATGTCGACATGACCCGAGGCGAGCATCGCGAACGCATAGCAGTCGGCCCCGAAGCGCGTCAGGCGAACGCTATCGACGAGCGACTGGAAACGCTCCTTCAACGGCGAATGAAACAGCTCCGGCGCGGACGAGAAAAGCGTCGCGCTTTCGAGCCCGCCGACATCGCGCACCTGCAAGCTGCGCTGGCCGAGCGGGCCGTCGCTCCATGCGCCTTCCGGCGTCGCCCAGAAGCGCTCTCCCGTGTAGGGCTGGCTCATGATGCCGAACTGCGCGATGCCTTTGACGGTGAGGCCGATCAGCGTGCCCCAGACCGGAACGCCGCAGATGAAAGGGCGCGTGCCGTCCACGGGGTCGATCACCCAGAGAAGATCGCCCTCGCCCGAGCGCCCGAATTCCTCGCCCAGAATCGCATGGTCGGGAAATTGAGCCTCGATGACGCGGCGAATGGCCTTTTCCGCCTCGCGGTCGGCCTCGGTTACGGGATCGAACGTATAGCCTTCGCGCGGCTTGTTGTGAACCTGGAGCGGCTGGCGGAAGCGCGGCAAGGTTTCCTTGGCGGCGACATCGGCGAGCTGGAACAGAAAGTCGGCATCGGGAAGCTGCATGGCGGGCCCTCGTGCTGGTGCTCCCGACCCTATGAACCAGCTTGGGCCCGAAGGCTACAGCACGCCGCTGCTCAGCGTGTCTATTCGGCAGCGGCAGCGAGATCCCCCTGCCAGCCGGCTTCCACTTCGCCGGCAAAGCATGTGACGAGACTCCAGAGATCGCGTCGCAGGAGCGTAAAGCCGTCATGTGGCAGGAAGCCCACCTCGTCGGCATAGAGCGCGCGGTTGATCTCAATCTGGATGGCGTGGACGCCGCGCCGGGGCCGGCCATAGCGCTCGGTGATGAAGCCGCCCGCATAGGGCTTGTTGCGCGTCACCTCATAACCCAGCGCCGAAAGCCGCTGCGTCACCATCACGACATAGGCATGGAGCGCGCTCGTGCCGAACCGATCACCCACCACCATGTCGGCCCGCCGCCCGCCCGGCATCAGGCGCACGGACGAGGGCATGGAATGGCAATCGAGGAGAATGGCGAAGCCGAAGCGCCGGCGCGTGCGCTCGATCAACGCCTCCAGGGCCTCGTGGAACGGGAAGTAGATCGCCTCGATCCGGCGCTCGATCTCCGTAAGCGGCAGCTTGCCATTGTAGATATCCTCGCGCTCGGCCACGATTCGCGGGATGGTCCCCAAGCCGCCCGCCACGCGCACGGAGGCGGAATTGGCGAAGTCGGGAAGCGGCCCGGCGAACATGCCCGGGTCGAGTTCGTAGGGCTCGCGATTCACGTCGAGATAGGCGCGGGGAAAGCGGGCCTGAAGGATCGGCGCGCCGAGCGCGGGAACGAAGTCGAAGAGCTGATCGACGAACAAATCCTCCGACCGGCGGATCGCATCCGGCCCAAGCCGCGTCTGCTCCAGAAAGTCCTTCGGGTAGGCCCGCCCGCTATGCGGCGAGCAAAAGACGAAAGGGAGGGTCTGCTCGCCCGGTTCGACGATTTCGAAGGCTGGGCATGGGCCGGCCGCCGTTTCCAGAGTCGGTATGGCGGTCTGCAACGTCGCTCTTCCCCTTTCTTAAGCCTTCTCGTGGGAATATAAGGCTCAAAACGTTCCTGAACATTCCACTTAGCCCTTGTTTAAGCAATCTGCTAAAAGGATTGTCGGAAACGGGCATCCCGGGGCTCAGCCCGGCTAACGGACACGGACGAATGTACAAAATCCTTTTGGCCGAAGACGACAATGACATGCGCCGCTTCCTCGCCAAGGCGCTGGAAAAGGCGGGCTACGAAGTCACGGCCTATGACAATGGCGGCTCGGCTTACGAGCGGCTGCGCGAGGAGCCGTTCTCGCTGCTGCTGACCGACATCGTGATGCCCGAAATGGACGGGATCGAGCTCGCGCGCCGCGCGACCGAACTCGACCCCGACCTCAAGGTCATGTTCATCACCGGCTTTGCCGCCGTGGCGCTGAACCCCGATTCGAAGGCGCCCAAGGACGCCAAGATCCTGTCCAAGCCCTTCCACCTGCGCGAGCTGGTCGAGGAAGTCGGCAAGATGTTGCAGGACGCCGCCTGAGGAACGTTCGATCGGCGGCGGGAATCGCTTGACCTCGCCGCCAGAAGATGGCCTAAGCGCGTCATCGAATGGGCGTGTAGCTCAGCGGGAGAGCACTACGTTGACATCGTAGGGGTCACAGGTTCAATCCCTGTCACGCCCACCATTCGACCTCCAAGAGTACACGTGATCCACCTGGCGTTTCGCCGGGTTTTTCGCGTTTCGCGCGCCCCTCACCCTGCGCGAATCGTTCCGTCATCTCCGCTTCACATTCTTGACGACGCCCGGCGGATATGGTCTATCCGCCTTCACCGGATGGGCGTGTAGCTCAGCGGGAGAGCACTACGTTGACATCGTAGGGGTCACAGGTTCAATCCCTGTCACGCCCACCATCCGGCTTCTCCATTCCCCCGATCGCAAGACTGTCGCAGGACCTGTCATCGCGCCGACATCCGGTTGCGGCAGACTGACCATCTATGCTCTTCGATTCAGGTCTTTCGCCTTGACGTGGCGCTCGGCTCATGGTCTATCCGCTCCATCGAATGGGCGTGTAGCTCAGCGGGAGAGCACTACGTTGACATCGTAGGGGTCACAGGTTCAATCCCTGTCACGCCCACCATTCGATCCCCCAAGTTTTCGGCAACCACCCACTGGGTGACCGTTGCGATCAGGGCAAGAGCGACGATCCGGTCACCAGCATCGGCCAGACAATGGATGTTCGTCGTCCATCCGCCGCACGAAATGCCGATCGCTTGGCTGAACTCCCCCTTTCCGCCAGAATTGGCAATATGTTGGTTGGATCCCCTAGCGAGGCGGTTTCCTGCCGAACATCACCGCACGGGAGAGATCTTGCGGCGGCAGAGGAGGAAACTCGCCGCCGCCAGGAGCCAAGCACTGAGGCCTCCGTAGAGTGTTACCCATTCGAAGCCTTCCTTGAACGCCGCGTGTGCGATTGCCGTGGCATCGGCCGACGACAGGTTGGGCAGCAGCCGGCCGAGCGCCGTCAGGTCGCCCGCCACGATGCGTTCAGCGGCCGAACGCAGGCTCGATGCGTCTGCTGTGTCAGGCAAGGCGCCGGTAATGTAGGCCAGCACGCCGCTGACGAGGATATAGCCCATCAGGGCGATGTTGACGGCGAGCGAGATCATCCGAGCGCTCATATCGATCCCAGACGCCATACCGGCGCGGGCGCTCGGCACGGATCCCGTCGTCGTATTGGTGACCGGTGTGTTGGTGAGGCCAAGGCCCGTGCCGGCGATCAGCGCACCGGGCAGCATCGTCGCCCAGCTCGGATGCGCGACGCTGCTGCCGATCTTCATCAGGAAGAAGCCAAGACCGATCGTGAAGAGCCCTGCCGGGATGACGACACCCGACCGATAGCGCAGCGACAGCCGCTCGCCGAGCGGCGGCGCGATCAAGGTCGGTATCGTATAGGCCAGCAACGACAAACCAGCCGTCGCGGCGTCATAGCCGAGACCGCTCTGGAACCAGATCGGCAGATAGATCATGAACGGCCAGAAGCTGAAGTTCATGCCGACCGAGCCGAGCAGTGCGCCGGAAAAGGGACGGATGCGGAATACGGCAAAGTCGAACATCGGCCGCGGATTGACCCGCTCGGCAACGATGAATGCCAGAAAGCTCACGCCTGCGGCGGCGGCAATCCCGAGCGCCATCGGACTGGCAAAGCCGAGCGCCGGCCCCTGCGTAATAAAGAATGCGAGGCAAAACACGGCCAGCGACAGCGTGGCGACGCCGGCGACATCGAGCCCCTTCGCGTCCGGATCACGCGATTCCTGCACGCCGTCCACAACAAGCAAAAGCGTCACAAGCGCGAGCGGCCCGTGGACCAGGAATACCCATTGCCAGTTTGAGATCGCGACGATCGCGCCACCGATGATCGGCCCGAAGCCCAGCCCCAAGCCGAAGACGATCCCCCAGGTACCGAACGCCTTACCGCGCTCGGCCGCATCCGCGAATTGATGCGACAGGACGGCAATCTGACAGATCAGCATCGCGCCGCCGCTGCTTCCTTGGAGGAAGCGTACGGCGATCAGCACCGGCGTGCTCGGCGCCAGCCCGCACACAACAGACGTGGTGCCAAATGCGACGACGCTGGCGATGAACAGGCGCTTGCGGCCGTAGCGATCCGCCAGCGCCCCTGTCGCCATCAACACTGTCGTGACGGCGATGGTGTAGGCGTTCATGATCCATTGAAGGCCGTTGAAGTCGGCTTCGAGGACATGCTCCAGCGTGGGCAAGATGACTGGCACGCTGGAGATTTCGAGCCCGAACATCAGCGATGCAAGGCACGCACCGGCCAGCGCTATCCGATTTCGGGACTGATTGGACAATGGCATCGCGGTCCTCGCACATCTTGCTCGTGACCATCGACGTAATCGAACATCCATCACAACTGAACGATATGGCTGTGCATTTCAGTGACAACGAATGTACATAGATCGCCATGACCATTCTCGATGTCGAGGCCGTTCAGGCCTTTGTGACCATTGCCGATCTGAAAAGCTTCACCCGTGCGGCCGAGGCGCTGGGGACAACGCAAGGTGCGATCAGCGTCAAGCTCAAGCGCCTCGAAGATCGTGTGGGTCACAAGCTCATCGAAAGAACGCCGCGTATGGTGAGGCTCTCCGTACAGGGCGCGGCTTTCATCAATGGCGCGCGCGACTTTCTGGCGGCCCACGAGCGGGCCGTGGCCGGATTGTCGCCGACGGCAGTCCGGCGCTTCACGCTGGGGATCGCCGCCCATATCGCCGGACCGGAAGTCCCGACATTGCTCGCGCGTCTCAACACCCATGACCCGGCGATGACGATCGAGGTGCGGATCGACACCTCCCGAGCGCTGCTTGACGCGTTCGATCGTGGCGACGTGGATGCCGTGATCGTCGGCCGGGAAGACGACCGGCGCGACGGGGACGTCCTGGCAAAGGAGCGCCTGGGCTGGTTCGCCGCGCCGACCTTCGAGCATCGCGAAGGCCAGTCGATCCGCCTCGCCGCGTTATCGCCGGCCTGCCGCGTTCATGACGTCGCCAAACGTGCTCTCGATGCCGCCGGGATCGCCTGGACCGAATCTTTCCTGGGTGGCGGTTCCTCAGCGGTCATGGCCGCCGTGTCGGCGGGCCTCGCCATCGCGCCATTCTCGCCCCGCATGGCACCGCTCGGCACGGTCGATGTCGGCGAACGCTACCGCCTGCCCGAACTCGCACCATTCGAAATCGTGCTGCATACGACTCTGTCGGACACCAGATCGCGCGAGGCTCTGCGGATGCTGGCGGCTGCCTTTCGTGAACATCGGCCTGCATCTCTCCGATGGGACAGCGGCTTTGTATAACCTGACGGAGAGAGCATCCGAAACTTCGCGTTTGCCGTGGCGTCTATCGCCTCGAACCGATCTCAAGCTTCCAAGAGAGGACTCATACCCTCCGATCCGCACGCTCCTATGCGAAGCGCTCCTGCCCCGGCTGAACCTCGGATCTGTTGACATGGTCCTTCAGCCAGATGCGCGAGGTGGCGAGGCATAGGAAGGCTCGGAGGGCATGGCGGTTTTGTCGTAGCGCATGGCGACGCGGCGAGCCTGCTTTCAGGCGGTCGAACATGCGCTCGATACGACTGCGATCACGATACTGACGCAAGTCGAAAACGGCCGAGCTACGACGGTTGGCCTTGGGTGGGATCACCCGCATGACGCCTTTCAAAAGCGAGGACTGGCGAATCTCCTCGCCGTCGCAACCTTTGCCGGCGAGCATCAGACGCGGCTTGCCCACCGGCATGGCCAAAAGGGCGGGGACGGCCAGGACAAACAGCATGCCGTCGAGAAAACGGCGGTTGTCATGATCCGGGTGCGCCTTTCGACGCCGTTCGCTCGGCCGAAGCTCGCCGACGACGGCCCATTCCCCGTCCGACAAATCCCCTCGCGCCAAGGCCGCCTTCGTGGAAGGCGGCCTTGAATCACGCATTAGCCGATCGGGGAACCCACGAGGTCAACAGGGCTTGGCTCCGCGATAGATTGCGTAACCTGTGGAGCGACTTTCCGTTCTATTTTTAGCTCCTCGAGTCGAAGCGCAGCGTGTCTTCCAATACGCCCGGATGAGCAGGAATCATTCCCACTCGATCGTGCCGGGCGGCTTGGACGTCACGTCGTAGACGACGCGATTGATGCCTTTGACCTCGTTGATGATGCGGGTCGCGGCATTGCCGAGGAATTCCATGTCGAAGGCATAGAAATCCGCCGTCATGCCGTCCACCGAGGTCACGGCGCGCAGGGCGCAGACGAACTCGTAGGTGCGCCCGTCGCCCATGACGCCGACCGTCTGCACCGGCAGAAGCACGGCGAAGGCTTGCCAGATCGCGTCGTAGAGACCGGCCTTGCGGATTTCGTCGAGATAGATCGCGTCGGCCTGACGCAGGATTTCCAGCTTCTCGCGCGTGATGCCGCCAGGGCAGCGGATGGCGAGGCCCGGGCCGGGGAACGGATGGCGGCCGACGAACTGCTCGGGCAGGCCAAGCTCGCGGCCGAGCTCGCGAACCTCGTCCTTGAAGAGCTCGCGCAGCGGCTCCACGAGCTTCATGTTCATGCGCTCGGGCAGGCCGCCGACATTGTGATGCGACTTGATCGTCACTGAGGGGCCACCGGTGAAGGACACGCTTTCGATCACGTCGGGGTAGAGCGTGCCCTGCGCCAGGAAGTCCGCGCCGCCGATCTTCTTGGCCTCGGCCTCGAAGGTCTCGATGAACAAGCGGCCGATCGTCTTGCGCTTGACCTCGGGGTCCATCTCGCCTTCGAGCGCGCCGATGAAGAGGTCCTGCGCCTGAACATGCACGAGCGGGATGTTGTAATGGTCGCGGAACATGCCGACGACCTGCTCCGCCTCGCCCATGCGCAGGAGGCCGTGATCCACGAAGATGCAGGTCAGTTGATCCCCGATCGCCTCATGGATCAAAATGGCCGCGACCGACGAATCGACGCCGCCCGACAGGCCGCAGATGACGCGAGCATCGCCGACCTTGGCGCGGATTTCCCCAATCGCCTGCTCGCGGAAGGCGGCCATGGTCCAGTCGCCCTTGAGACCCGCGATACGGTGGACGAAGTTGGAAATCAGCTTGGCGCCATCGGGCGTGTGGACCACTTCGGGGTGAAACTGCACGCCGTAGAAGCGGCGGGCCTCGTCGGCGATGGCCGCGAAGGGCGCGCCCGGCGAAGCGGCGATGATCTCGAAACCCTTGGGCAACGCGGTAACCCGGTCGCCATGGCTCATCCAGACCTGATGGCGCGTGCCCTCGGCCCAGATGCCGTCGAAGAGCGGCGAGGATTTCTGCACTTCGAGGAAGGCGCGGCCGAACTCGCGGTGCAGCCCACCCTCGATCTTGCCGCCGAGCTGGGCGCACATGGTTTGCTGCCCGTAGCATATGCCGAGAACCGGAATGCCGGACGAGAAGATGATCTCAGGCGCGCGCGGCGAGTTCTCTTCGGTGGTGGACGCGGGCGAGCCGGAGAGAATCACGGCCTTCGGATTCAACCGGCGGAAGCCTTCTTCCGCCGACTGGAACGGCACGATCTCGGAATAGACGCCGGCCTCGCGCACGCGGCGCGCGATGAGCTGCGTGACCTGGGAGCCGAAATCGACGATGAGGATGGTATCGAGGTGCTGGGTCATGGCGGACTTCTAGATAAGGCGCTGCAAAAGGCAAGAGCCTCGCGCTCCGGACCGAAGGCCGAGAGCGGTTTGTCGCGCAAGCGTCGTCCTGCCGTGGTCCGGGCGTCATTCTTCGCCGGCGGCCCCCCGTGCCGGAGGCTTCTTCATGAAACCGATTCGAGCCCTGCATCGGGGATGGCCACGAGAGATCGGAGGAATTGACCCTCCGATTCGATTCAAATCGCCAGCGTGCCCTCCTCTACGCCGCGCTTGAGAGAATCGAGCGCCAGCGCCAGCTCGCGGTCGAGTGTGGGAAGAAGCGCCGTCCAGTCGGTGTATTGGCGCAGCTCTTCCGCACCGTCCGAAATGCCGCGAAGGGCCAGAAGGGGAACCGCGAAGCGATGCGCCGCGCGCCAGACGGCGAAGGTTTCCATGTCCACCATATCGGCGTCGATCGTCTCGTAGCCGAGGCCCGACACGACATTGCCGCCGGTGGAGAGCCGCGCGGCCGGAATGCCGGGCAAGGGCGTTGCGAGCGGCACGGCGACCGGATGATCCACCAGCGGCGTCACGCCCTTGGTGAAGCCGAGCGGCGAGGCGTCGATATCGCGCCAGGAGACGCTGGAGGCCTGATAGACACGGCCCTGCTCCAGATGGCGCGCGCCGGCCGAGCCGAGCGAAACCAGGAGATCGGGCGGCGTGCCGTGATCTTGCAAGCGCTGAAGGGCGATGCCGGTTTCGAGCGCGGCTTCGATCGGGCCGATGCCGGTCATCAGCGGCCGGATGCGTCGCTGAAGCTCCGCGCCATATTCGGCGGGAGCCGCCATGACGAAGAGAATGCGGCGTCCGCCCCAGTTCTCGACGGCGTGGGTGGTGGCTTCGCTCATCCGTTCAGCTTCAGGATCGCGGCGTTGAGAAGCGACGCGTAGGACACCCAGACGGCATAGGGCACGAAGCACCAGAAGGCGAAGCGATCCCGCTCGCCGGTTCGTCCCAAGAATATCAGGATCGAGGCGAGCAGGCCGAGGATCACGACCAGCGCCGGCAGGGTCGCATGAGCGTTGAAGAAGAGCGGCGGCCACAGGAAGTTCAGCGCCATCTGGATCACCCAGGCCGAGAGCGCCTTGCGATTCTTCGATTGCCAGATGCGCCAGCCGGCGAGCGCGATCAGCACATACAGCACCGACCAGACCGGCGCGAAGATCCAGTCCGGCGCATTGAACCAGGGCTTGGCGAGATGGCGATACCATCCGTCCGGCCGCGCGATCGTGCCGATCCAGGCCCCGCCGCCGAGCGAAACGGCGAGAAAAATGACGAGCGAAAGGACCGACTTCATGCCGCGCGCTCCAGCATGGCGAAGAAGAAGCCGTCCGTTCCCGAGCGAAGCGGCGTCAGCGTCAGCACCGCTCCATCGCGCACGCGCTCCGCATGATAGGCTTGGGGAGCGCCGGGGAGTGTCTCGGCCCAGATCGCCTCCGCGTCGCACAGGCGAAACTCGGGATGGCTTGCCAGAAAGGCTTCGACGCGCGCCGCATTTTCCTCGCGCAGCACCGAGCAGGTAACATAGGCGAGACGGCCGCCGGGCTTCACGAAGGCGGAGGCTTTTTCGAGAACCGCGTCCTGTTCGGCCATGCGCTTTTGCAGTTGCGACTCGCTCAGACGCCATTTCGCATCCGGCCGGCGACGCCAAGTGCCTGCGCCCGTGCAGGGCGCATCCACCAGAACAAGATCCATCGTCCCGTGGAGCGAGGCTAGATCGTCGCGGGGGCTGTGAACTTCGACACCCTCTGCCCCGGCGCGCGCGATGCGATCCCAGATCGGCGCGAGGCGCTGGCGGTCGGCATCGAAGGCGTGGATTTCGGCGGCGTTGCCGCTGGCTGCGGCGAGCGCCAGCGTCTTGCCGCCCGCGCCCGCGCAATAGTCGAGAATGCGCGTGCCAGCTTGAGCGCTCGCCAGCAGCGCGGCGATCTGCGAGCCTTCGTCCTGAATCTCGAACAGGCCGGTCTGGAAGCCGCGCTCGACCTGCACATTGGGGTGCCGCCCCTCCCCCTCGATCGGAGGGATGCGCAGGCCCCAGGGCGAGAGCGGCGTCGGCTCGGCCGCGAAGGGCTTGAGGTCCGCCAGAACGTCGTTCCGCTCCGCCTTCAGGAGGTTGGCGCGCATGTCGAGCGGCGGGCGGTCCGACAGGGTCTGCGCTTCCGCGATCCAATCGTCGCCGAGCGAAGCCTTGAGCGGGCCGGCCAGCCAATCCGGCACATCGGCCGCGACGGCCTCCGGCGCGTCCTTCAGAGTCTCGCTTGAAAGAAAGCGCTGAATTACGTCGTCACTTGGCAAAGGCGGCGCGAAGCGATCGCCCTCCAAGGCGGCGCGCAGGGCCTCCGGCGTCTGCCCCGCGTCGAGCACGGCGCCGAAAACGAGCGCGGCCGGTGCCTCGCTTCCCATGCGGTGCGCCAGCGACCGGCGGCGGCGCAAGACATCATAGACCATGTTGCCGATCGCCGATCGGTCGCCGGAGCCGGCAAAGCGATGGGCGAGGCCCCAGTCCTTCAACGCGTCGGCCACCGGACGGCGGCGTGCCGTCATGTCTTCGATCACCTCGACCGCCGCCGCGATCCGTCCGCCCAGCCGCATGATGGCTTCCTTCTTCGTATCTCTGACCCGCTTGGTAGTTTCGCGGTCGCGCTTTCTCAAGCCATGGACGCGAAGGGGCGGCGCAAAAGCAAAGGGCCGGGATCGCTCCCGGCCCTCGCCTCTTCCAAGGATGCCCGTTCGGTTTACTCGGCAGCTGCCGCCGAATGGCTCGTGGTCAGGCTCGCCTGCGCGTCGTCGCGGCCCTGTTCGGACAGCGCCTTTCGCACGCCCGCGCCATAGGCCGGGTCGACCTTGTCGAAATGGGCGAGCTGACGCTCCACGATGAACTCCGGCACGCCCTGCAAGGCGCCTGCCAGCGTCTTGAACAGGCGCTGCTTGTGGGCGTCGTCGAACAGGTTGAACAGCGCGCGCGGCTGCGAATAGTGGTCGGCCTCGGCGCGGTACTCGTAGCGCCCGACCTGGCCGCTATAGCGGTGCGGCGGCTCTTCCACGCTCGGGTCTTCCACCGGGCCGCCGAACGAGTTCGGCTCGTAATAGGCGTCCGGGTTGGTCCGCAGGCCGAAGGGCATGGAGCCGTCGCGGTTGTAGTGGTTCACCGGCGAGCGCGGCTTGTTCACGTCCAGCGACTCGTAATGGACGCCGATGCGGTAGCGATGTGCGTCCGGATACGAGAAGAGACGACCTTGCAGCATCTTGTCCGGCGAGAAGCCGATGCCCGGCACCACGTTGGACGGGTTGAAGGCGGACTGCTCGATCTCGGTGAAGTAGTTGTCCGGATTGCGGTTCAACTCCATCTCGCCGACGCGGATGAGCGGATACATGCCGTGCGGCCAGACCTTGGTCAGATCGAACGCGCTCCAGCCGGTCTTCTGCTCGAACTCCTCGGCTTCCATCTCAGGCATGACCTGGATGTACATGGTCCACTTCGGGAAGTTGCCGGCCTCGATCATGCCGTAGAGGGCTTCCTGGTAGGACTCGCGAGACTTCGCGATGACCTGCTCGGCTTCCTCGTTGGTCAGGGTCTTGTGGCCCTGTTGGGTCTTGAAGTGGAACTTGACCCAGAAACGCTCGCCCTTGTCGTTCCACAGCGAGAACGTGTGCGAACCGTAGCCGTTCATGCGGGAAGGATCGACCGGGATGCCGCGATCCGACATCAGGATCGTCACCTGATGCAGCGACTCGGGGCAGAGCGACCAGAAGTCCCACATGGCCGTCGCCGAGCGCAGATTGGTGCGCGGATGGCGCTTCTGCGTGTGGATGAAGTCCGGGAACTTGTAAGGGTCGGCCACGAAGAACACCGGCGTGTTGTTGCCGACGATGTCCCAGTTGCCTTCCTCGGTGTAGAACTTCAGCGAGAAGCCGCGCACGTCGCGCTCGGCATCCGCCGCACCCTGCTCGCCGGCGACCGTCGAGAAGCGGGCCAGCATCTCGGTCTTGCTTCCGACCTTGGAGAAGACCTTCGCGCGCGTGTAGCGCGTGATGTCGTCCGTGACGGTCAACGTGCCGAAGGCGCCCCAGCCCTTGGCGTGGACAACGCGCTCGGGAACGCGCTCGCGGTTCTGGTGCGCCAGCTTCTCGATCAGCTGATAATCTTCCAGAAGCACCGGTCCGTTGCGGCCGACGGTCTTGGCATTCTGGTTGCTGGAGAGGGGCGCGCCAGCCGTCGTGGTAAGCCGCGGTCTGTCGGTCATGGAAACCTCCGTCCTTGAAGTTGGAGCCATTCCAATCCGATTCCCTCGATAATTTCCAATCGTATTTCCAATCTTTCCCGATCAGTTTATCTGATCGATATGCTCACGCTCCGCCAGCTCCGCTATTTCGAGGCTCTCAGCGAGACCCTGCATTTTGGGCAGGCCGCGCGCCGTCTCAACATTTCGCAGCCCGCGCTTTCGGCGCAGATCGCTCAGCTTGAGGAGTATTTCGGCGCAGCCCTGTTCGAGCGCCGATCCACGGGCGTCGCGGTAACGCCGGAGGGCGAGCGGGTGAAGCGGCGGGTGCGGCGCATTCTGGCCGAGGTGCGCGACCTCGAAGCCCTGACGCAGGCCCATGGCGAGCTTCTCGTCGGCCAGCTGCGCATCGGAATCATCGCCTCGCTCGCGCCCTATCTCCTGCCTGGGCTCCTGGCCGAACTCGGCCGCTCCTATCCGCGCCTGACAGTGGGCGTGCGGGAGAACGTCACGGCGATTCTGGCCGACGAGTTGGCGCGCGGCGATCTCGACTGCGTGGTTCAGGCGCTGCCGGTGGAGCGCAAGGGAGTGTCGACCATTCCGCTCTGCGAGGACCCGTTTCTGCTGGCCGTGCCGGAAGGGAGCGGCGATCGCATCCCCGCCCCCGTGTCCCCCAGCCAGCTGGAGGGCGAGCGCCTGATTCTCTTGGAAGAAGGTCATTGCCTGCGCGATCAGGCGCTGGATGTCTGCCGAATCGCAGAGCAACGCGATCTGGCGACGCTCGGCGCGACGAGCCTTACCACGTTGATGCGCATGGTCGCGGGAGGGCTTGGCGTCACGCTCGTGCCGCAAAGCGCGGTTGAGACGGAAGCGCGCGCCGGCGGCATCCGCTTCCTGCCCTTCGAAATCCCCGTTCCCTCGCGCCATCTGGCGCTCGCCTTCCGCACCTCGTCGGGCCGGCGCTCCGATTTCGAGCGTCTCGCCGAGATGATCCGCGTGTGTCTCGGCCCGGCCGAGGGGAGCGGACACGAAAAGGCCGGCGATACCCAAGCACCGCCGGCCTCGATCTGATCAGAAAATTTTCGAGCGATTAGCCGCCGAAGCCGGGATAATTCGGGCTTTCGCGGGTGATGGTCACATCATGGGCGTGGCTTTCGCGCAGGCCCGCGTTCGAGATGCGCACGAAGGTCGCCTTCTCTCGGAACTCTTCCAGCGTCGCCGCACCCGTATAGCCCATGGCCGCGCGCAGGCCGCCGGTCAGCTGGTGGATGACGTTCCCGACCGGGCCCTTGTAGGGCACCTGCCCCTCGATGCCTTCCGGCACGAGCTTCAGCGTGTCGCGCACTTCGGCCTGGAAGTAGCGATCGGCCGAGCCGCGCGCCATGGCGCCGACCGAGCCCATGCCGCGATAGGCTTTGAACGAACGGCCCTGGTGCAGATAGACCTCGCCGGGGCTCTCCTCGGTGCCGGCCAGAAGCGAGCCGACCATGGCGGCCGACGCGCCCGCCGCCAGCGCCTTGGCGAGATCGCCGGAGAACTTGATGCCGCCATCGGCGATGATGGGCACGCCGGCCTTGTCGGCCACCGCCACCGCATCCATGATCGCGGAAAGCTGCGGCACGCCGACGCCCGCCACGATGCGCGTGGTGCAGATCGAGCCCGGCCCGATGCCGACCTTCACGCCGTCCGCGCCCGCGTCGATCAGCGCCTGCGTGCCACCCGGCGTCGCGACGTTACCGGCTATGATCTGAACTTCGTTGGACATTTTCTTGACACGCGCCACGGCGTCCAGAACGCGCTGCGAATGCCCGTGCGCGGTGTCGATGACGATGAGGTCGATCCCCGCGTCGATCAGGCGCTCGGCGCGCTCGAACCCGTCATCGCCGACGCTGGTTGCGGCCGCCGCGAGCAGACGGCCCTGCGCGTCCTTGGCGGCATTGGGGTTGAGCTGGGACTTCTCGATGTCCTTGACGGTGATGAGGCCGATGCAATGGCCCTCGCCGTCCACCACGAGCAGCTTCTCGATGCGATGCTTGTGCAGAAGGCGCTTGGCCTCGGCCTGATCGACATTCTCGCGCACGGTGATGAGATTTTCTCGCGTCATCAGCTCGAAGATCTTCTGGCGATCGTCGGAGGCGAAGCGCACGTCGCGATTGGTCAGGATACCGACGAGCCGGCCCTTGGTCTGGCCGCCCTTGCCGCCATTCTCCACCACCGGAATGCCGGAAATACGGTGGACCTGCATCAGCGTGCGCGCGTCGCCCAGCGTCGCGTCGGGGCCGATGGTGACGGGGTTCACCACCATGCCGCTTTCGAACTTCTTCACCTGCCGAACCTGTTCGGCCTGCTCGGCGGGCGTCAGGTTGCGATGGATGACGCCGATGCCGCCGGCCTGCGCCATGGCGATGGCAAGGCGCGATTCCGTCACCGTGTCCATAGCGGCCGAGAGCATCGGAATGTTCAGATGAAGCGAGCGGGTGATGCGGGTGCGCACATCGACCTGCCCCGGCATGACCTCGGAATGACCCGGCTGCAGCAGCACGTCGTCGAAGGTGAGCGCGAGCGCACCGGTGGCTGTTTCGATGATGCGAGCCATGGGCCAGTCCTTAAATGGAATGCGGCGCCTGGGAGGGCGCCGGATTGTCGAGGATTGGCACGGGCTCGTAGCACGGTGTCCGGCGGAAGGAAAGCCGCCGCGCCTAGCCGGAAACGAGGGTCTGGTATGTCTCCGGCACGAAGCGGAACGCGTCTCCCTCAGCCTGCACATAGCCGATTCCCGGAAACGGCAGGTGATAGCCGATCAGAGGTGTGCCGGACTCCGCAAGCTTCGTCGCCCAGCGCCGGCGCGTTTCGGCCGCCGCTTCCTTGTCCTGGTCGAAGCGCACATGCCAGTCCGGCTTCTGGAAGGACACGACGAACTGCGAGAACGTGTCGGCCGTCAGCACCACGGTCTTGTCGCCCGAGCCGACCTCGAAGCAGAGCATTCCGGGCGTATGGCCGAAAGCGGCGCGCGCCACCATGCCGGGCACGATCTCGCCGCCGTCCTCAACCAGCCGGGTCTTGTCCTTGAAGGGTCCGAGCTTCGTCTCGACCGCCTTGGCATTCTCGGCGCGCGGACCGTTCTTCGCCTCGTCCGAGGTCCAGAATTCCATTTCCTGTCGCCCGACGACGATCGACGCGTTGGGGAAGGCCGACGCGCCGTCTTCCGTCAGGCCACCGATATGATCGCCATGCAGATGTGTGAGCGCGATGACATTGATGTCGTCCGGCTGGAAGCCGGCCGCCTGCATCCGCTGGCGCAGGAGGCCCATGCCGTTGGCGCGGCCACCCTCACCGAAGCCGGTATCGACCAAAACGGTCTGCCCGCCGGTTTCCACGATGACGACATTGAAGAAGTTGACGAAGCGATCACGCGGCAGCCGGTTCGCCGCCATGAGATCGCCCACGGCCTCGGCGCTCTGGTTCTCGCCGAAGGTCGGGTGCGGACCCTCGCCGGGGCGAACGCCATCGAGGATCACCGTGACGCGCGCGTCGCCCAAGGTGAAGCGGTGCCAGCCGGGCGCCAGGGGATGCGTGTCTTCGCTCGTCATGCTCGTCTCCGATCTTGCCGCGCCGGCCACCGAGTTCTGAGCCGCAGCGGAGCCCAGCCCCAGGCTCGTGGCCGCCAGACCGCCGGCCGCCACCATGATCGCCTCGCGGCGGTTGAAACGTCCCGTGTTCGGCATGGCCGTTCTTCCTCCAAGCTAGGCATCCCGGGCGAAAGGGCCAGATGCCTTCAGCATGTCACCGCGAATGTCAGACCAACATGCGATTTGAGCAGGGCGCGGCAAGGCGCTCCCCTTTTCGTGAAAAGCGCGTCATGTCATTCGAGGCGAGCAACGCTTCCCTCTTCCCGCCGTTGTTGCGGTGTTCTTGAAGATCGACAGCGCAGGGTACGAGTCGCGCCGGCTTCGTTCGTGGCCCGACCGGAGGCAGCGGGGTTCGCCCCTTGCGTCAGGCCAGCCGGACCCCGAAGGAAGCCGGAATGCGCGTCCCGGCGCCAGCCCGGGCGGGCGTGATGGCGGGTCCGCCCGCCTTTCGCCTGTTCGGATACAGCCGTTCCGCCCCTTTCGGATTCTCGTCCCGTGAAACGCATCGTCCCTGTCGTCCTCGCCGTCGCGCTGTTCATGGAGAACATCGACTCGACCGTCATCGCGACCTCGCTCGCGACCATTGCCCGCGACATCGGCGCAAGCCCGATCGCCCTCAAGCTCGCGCTGACGAGCTATTACGTCTCGCTCGCCGTCTTTATCCCGATCTCGGGCCGCATGGCGGATCGGTTCGGCGCGCGCGCCGTCTTCCAGATGGCGATCGGCATTTTCATGCTCGGCTCGCTGGCCTGCGGTTTTGCCAATTCTCTGGGAGGCTTCGTCGCCGCGCGCTTCCTCCAAGGGATCGGCGGCGCCATGATGACGCCGGTCGGGCGGCTGCTTCTGGTGCGCGCGGTGCCGCGCTCCGACCTTGTGGGTGCCATGGCCTGGTTCACCATCCCGGCCTTGATCGGCCCGCTGATCGGCCCCCCGCTCGGCGGCGCGATCTCGACCTATGCCGACTGGCGCTGGATCTTCTTCATCAACCTGCCGATCGGCGTGATCGGAATGATGCTGGCGCAGCGCTTCCTGCCGTTCATCGAGCCGATCCGCGACACGCAGTTCGACTGGCCAGGTTTCGTGCTGTCGGGTCTGGCGTGCGCGGGCGTCGTGTTCGGTCTGTCCGTCGTGTCCCTGCCCGCCTTGCCGCCGTCGGTAGGTGTCGCCACGACCGTGATGGGCCTCATCTTCGCGCTGATCTATGTCAGACATGCCCGTCGGCACGAGCGGCCCGTGGTGGAGCTTCGTCTCTTTCGTGTTGTGACCCTGCGCGCGGCCGTGGCCGGCGGCGGCCTGTTCCGCATCGGGGCGGGCGCCGTGCCGTTTCTGTTCCCGCTCATGCTCCAGCTCGGCTTCGGCTACTCGCCCTTTCAGTCCGGCCTGATCAGCGCCGTGTCGATCGGCGGGGCGATGATGATGAAGACGCTGGTGAAGCCGATCCTGAAGCAGTTCGGCTTTCGGGTGACCCTGCTCAGTGCGGCCGTCGTGGGCGGCGTCCTCATGGGCGCGCTCGGCTTTTATCGGCCGGACATGCCGCTGGCGGTGCTGGTGCTTCTTCTCCTGATCGGCGGCTTTTTTCGCTCGCTCTTCTTTACGGGTGTCAACACGCTGGCCTTTGCCGACGTGCCGCAAGCCAAGACCGGCGACGCGACGGCACTTCTGGCTGCGTTCCAGCAGGTCGCCATTGCCGGCGGCGTCGCTGTGGCGGGCGCCGTGCTGGAAGGCAGCATGATCTGGCACGGGCGCGATAGCGCGATGCTCGGCGACTTCACGCTCGCCTTCTTCGTGGTCGGCGTCGTGACCGTGCTTTCCACCCTCGCCTTCCTGCGCCTGCCGGCCGATGCCGGGGCGGAGGTCGCGGGGCGGCGCGTTCCGGCGGAATAGGACAATACCCATAAAAATGGGCGGCCTTCGGAGCCGCCCTTTTCGTATCGGTGAAGGTCGATCAGTCCTCGTCGCCCGTCTCGTCCTCGGGCTCGCTGTCGTCGCCCGCCGCGTCGGGCTTGCGCCGGCCGCGAAAATCCTTGGCGAGCACGTAGAGTTCCACCGATCCGTCGCGCGACGCCGGCGGCTTCACGTGATGGACTGAGCGGAAGTTCTTCTTGAGGAGCGCCAGAAGCTCCCCTTCCGTGCCGCCCTGGAAGGTCTTGGTCAGGAAGTGCCCGCCCGGCCGTAGCGTGCGGATCGCGAAATCGGCCGCGACCTCGCACAGGTGCAATGTGCGCAGATGGTCGGTGCGGCGGTGGCCCGTGGTGGGCGCGGCCATATCCGACAGGACGATGTCGGGATCGCCGCCCAGAGCCTCGATCAGGCGTTGGGGTGCGCTGTCGTCGAGAAAGTCGAGTTCCAGAATCGTCGCGCCGGGGATCGGATCGACCGGCAGATAGTCGATGCCGACGACCCGCGCGTCGTCTGGCTTGGTCGCCGTGCGCTCCACCGCGACCTGACACCAGCCGCCGGGCGCGGCGCCGAGATCGACGATCTTCATGCCCTTTTTCAGGAGCTTGTAGCGATCGTCCATCTCGATCAGCTTGTAGGCCGCGCGCGAGCGGTAGCCGTCCGCCTTGGCGCGGCGGACATAGGGATCGTTCAGCTGGCGCTCCAGCCAGCGGCGGGAGGACACTTTCAGCCCACGCTTCTTCTTGACGCGGACCGTCAGCCCGCGATCGTCGCCTCGTCCTGAACCTGTCACGCGTCCGATCCTGCCTGTCCTGTTCCTGCCAAGTGGGATGCCGGGCGGCGCCACACGCCGTCCGCCACCATCATTTCCGTGAGCAATCCTTCACGCAGCCCCCGGTCCGCCACACGCAGAACCTTGGCCGGCCACACGCGCCGGATGGCCTGGAGAATAGCGCAGCCCGCCAGAACCAGATCGGCCCGATCCGAGCCGATGCAGGGGTTGGCGACGCGCTCCTCGAAGCTCCAGCCGAGCAGCTTGCCGACGAGGCCGTCCACATCCCGGTCGTTGAGCCAAAGCCCGTCCACCTGCCGCCGGTCGTATCGCTCCAGCCCCAGCTGGATTCCGGCCAGCGTCGTGACGGTGCCCGAGGTCCCCAGGAGATGGAACCCGTCCCGTCCCACGAGGTCGGCCAGCCGGTTGCGACCGGGGAAGGCGTGAATCATCGCCTCGACTTCGCGCACCATATGTTCGAACAGTTCGGGCGTGACATTGCGCCCACCGTGTTTTTCAGCCAGCGAGACGACGCCGACCGGCAGCGAGGTCCAGGCCACGATATTGTTGGCGAGCCGCCGATTGGTGCCGCGCCGGAGGTCCAGAAGCGCGATTTCCGTCGAGCCGCCGCCAATGTCGAACAGAACCGCGCCGCGCGCCGATCGGTCGATCAGCGAGCCGCAGCCGGACACGGCCAGCCGGGCCTCGGTTTCGCGGCTGACGATCTCCAGCCGCAGGCCGGTTTCGCGTTGAACGCGCGTGATGAACTCGCGCCCGTTAGCCGCCGATCGGCAGGCTTCGGTCGCGATCAGCCGCGCACCGCGAATCTCGCGCGCCGACAGCTTGTGGCTGCAGATTTCCAGCGCCGCGACGGCACGATCCATCGCGGTCCCCGCGAGGCTTCCCGTACGCCCCAGCCCCTCTCCGAGCCGCACGATGCGCGAAAAGGCGTCGATGACACGGAACTGCCCGGGCCTTGTCGGCACCGCGATCAGGAGCCGGCAATTGTTGGTGCCGAGATCAAGCGCGGCATAAGCGGGCACGCGTGGCGCGCCGTGCGTGGCGGCCGATCGGCTCGGCGCATGAGGCGCGGCAAGTGGCACCGGCGCGGGGCTCGGCCGGCCGGACGCCGCGCCAGCGGGCTGAGCAGCCGCCGGGAACCCCGCGCGGCCCTTCCGTCGACGGCGATTCTTGCCCTGACCCGGCCGCGCGCCGGCTGGCCCTTTGCGTTCGCGCAGCACGCGCTCCGCCTCCGCCACCTTCGCGCCCAGCGCTGGCGGCAGCTCGCGAAGTGCCGATCCGCCCGGAGGCGGTGCGGCAGGCGCATTGGTCTTGCGTCGACGGCGCTTCTGGCGCTTGGACGGCTTTCCGGCAGCTGATGGAGACGGATGGGAGCCAGCATTCGGCGCGCCGCGCTGCGGCCGGGCGGAGGCACGTGCCTCTCCCGTCTCCGCGCCCGCGCGCTCGCCGCCTTGCGACATCCCGCTCGATCCGTCTCGTCCGAAAGCCTTGTCGTCCTTTACCTTGGCAGCTCCTCGACCTTCTCTCGTCTCATGGTTCACTTCATATCTCCGGAGCGGCGTTCGGCCTGCCCCCTCGGCCCCCGTAGGGCCGCTTTCGTTGGATAGAAGTGTAGCCATCCGTTGTTTTTACACAAGGCACCCTTTCATCCAGCGGGCCGACACTCCACGATTTCCCTCGGTTTCCTGGCCCTCGTCGCCCGGTCGGATCCGCCAGAGCCTCTCCTGATCGTCTCGTGGCGACGGCAAAGCTCAGAAAGGCGATTGACGCCCCCGCACGAATCGACTACATCGCCATTCATCGAACGGCGGCCAGCGACACTGGCCGAACGGATCGAAAGCGGATCACTCGAAACGAT
The DNA here is from genome assembly GCF_001475935.1 of Aureimonas ureilytica. Lineage (GTDB taxonomy): Bacteria > Pseudomonadota > Alphaproteobacteria > Rhizobiales > Rhizobiaceae > Aureimonas > Aureimonas ureilytica_A. Next base: position 156,621 of record NZ_LDQA01000022.1, on the reverse strand, counting down.
CTGCTCTCCTGCTGGGGAATAGTTTAAGGGTAGAACAGCGGACTCTGACTCCGCTAGTCTTGGTTCGAATCCAGGTTCCCCAGCCAGCTCAAATCCTGGACTTACGAGAGTTTAGGTGACAAGCCTCCTCGTGAGCCGACGCATCTCTCGTGTTTCAGACACTCGGGTTAGACAATCGCCGTCGCAGGCTGACCCTGTCGATCGAGACTAACGGGAAGATCGCGTCTGTTAACAGCCCGTTACGATTCGCTTTCTGGAAATGGCGCCGAACTCTGGCAATCGCCATTCGTACGGTCGAGATCCCCTCCCTCCTCGCGCCATCCTTTGTGACCGGTGCGCCGTATGATGCGAGGCATGACCGCGAAGCGTCTTCCCGAATAAAATCGGCATCGAAACGGTGAACGGTCCGGACGCGAACGTGGCCGACATCGTGGTCGCCTTTTCCGGCTCTGGCATTTAGCGTCTTGGTCGGATCACTGGAATCGAGGCCATGTCTCTGGACGCTTCTCCCGCCACGACGCTTACGATGGGCCGCGTCACGCTGACGGTTCACGATCTCGATCGCGTCGTGGCCTTCTATGAGGAAGCCGTCGGGCTGCATCTCCTTCGTCGGGATGCAGCCAGCGCCGAACTGGGAGTCGGAAATCACGTTCTTCTCGAGTTGCGGCACGACCCGACGGCGCGGCGTCGCTCTATGCGCGAGGCGGGGCTGTTTCACACGGCCTTTCTGCTGCCGAGCCGCACGGCGCTGGCGAACTGGACGCGCGAGGTGATGCGCCGACAGACACCTGTCGCTGGCGCGTCGGACCACGCGGTGAGCGAAGCGATCTATCTGTCGGACCCCGAAGGCAACGGCGTCGAAGTCTATGCCGATCGTCCGCGCGACCAATGGCGATGGGAGAATGGCGCCGTCGCCATGACGACGGACGCCCTTGATGTCGAGGATCTCCTCGCCGCCAGCGACGGCGCGCCCTGGACCGGTGTGCCGGAGGAAAGCTCGGTCGGGCATGTGCATCTTCAGGTCGGCGCGCTGGACGAGGCCGAAGCCTTCTATGCCGGCCGTCTGGGCCTCGATGTGACCTGCCGTTATCCCGGCGCGATCTTCTTTGCGGCCGATGGCTATCACCATCACCTCGCGACCAATATCTGGAACAGCCGAAAGGCGGGAACCCGCGCCTTCCCGTCGACCGGGCTTTCGGAACTCGAAATCCATGTGGCTCCGGCACGCGCGGCGGGAATCGGAGCAGGCGGTGAAAGCGATACCCAGACGCCGCTCACGCTCGCCGACCCCTGGGGCACACGGATCGCGCTTCTCGTTCGATAAGGAGGTCGGACCATGCTGGTCGATGGCAAATGGGTGGAGAATTGGCAGCCGGTTCAGGCCAAGGACGAAAAGGGCGGCTTCGTTCGTCAGGTCTCGGGCTTCCGCCACTGGATCACCCCGGACGGCTCGGCCGGGCCGACGGGTGAGGCCGGCTTCAAGGCCGAGGCCGGACGCTATCATCTCTATGTCGCGCTGATCTGCCCCTGGGCCTCGAGAACGCTGATCGCGCGCAAGCTGAAGGGGCTGGAGTCATCCGTCAGCGTAACCATCGTCGAGCCGGCTTTGACCGATCAGGGTTGGCGCTTCGGCGACGGAAGCCTGGCCGATCCCGATCCGCTCCACGGCGCGCGCTATCTGCACGAACTCTACACCCGCGCCGACCCGCATTACACCGGCCGCGCGACGGTTCCCCTCCTCTGGGATCGCCAGACGGATACGGTGGTCAGCAACGAGTCCGCCGATATCCTTCGCATGTTCAATTCGGGCTTCGGCGATCTGACAAAGAATCGTGTCGATCTCTACCCCACGGACCTGCGCGCCGAGATCGACGCGTTGAACGAGCGGATCTATCCGCGCCTGAACAATGGCGTCTACCGCGCCGGCTTCGCGACGACGCAGCTCGCCTATGAGGAAGCCTTCGCGGATGTCTTCGCGGAGCTTGGCGAATTGGAAGACTGGATGTCGAAGGGTGGGCCGTTCCTGTTCGGCGACCGATTGACGGAAAGCGATATCAGACTGTTCGTGACGCTGGTTCGCTTCGACGCGGCCTATTACGGGCTCTTCAAATGCAATCAGCGCCGCTTGGCCGACCACCCCGCGCTTCAGGCCTATATGCTGCGCATTCTTTCGCTGCCGGGTGTCCGCGAGACCGTCAGCATCGATCATATCAAGCGCGGCTATTATTCGATCCGGGCTCTCAACCCGACCGGCATCGTGCCGCTCGGGCCGGACCTGCCCTGGGCTGCGCAAGCAGGGGCCTGAGCACAGCGGACACGGAGCCAGCCGCGACCATCAGGCGGCTGGCCGTCCTCTTGTCAGCTTCGATGCGTTTTTGGCCGAAGGCAACGACGGGGGCAAGCCCACTCGCTGCTCCCTTCCCCGATCATCAACACCATGGCCCGCACCCGTCCCACATGGTCGGACCCGAAGCGGGTCCTGACGCACGAAAGCATCTCGAAGCGGCAGAGGGTCAACCGACGAAGCCGGGCATGATCCGCGCGAGAAAGCGGATCATCCTGTGCCTGCGCCGCGACCTACCAGAGCGCCGCGTGGCGGTTCACGTCCTTGTAGAGGAGATAGCGGAACGGGCCGGGGCCACCGGCGTAGCAGGCCTGCGGACAGAAGGCCCGCAGCCACATGAAGTCCCCGGCTTCGACCTCCACCCAATCCGAGTTCAGGCGATAAACAGCCTTGCCCTCCAGCACATAGAGCCCGTGCTCCATGACGTGGGTTTCCATGAAGGGAATGATGCCGCCCGGCTGGAAGGTGACGATGGTCACATGCATGTCGTGGCGCAGATCGTTCGGATCGACGAAGCGCGTCGTCGCCCAGGCGCCGTTCGTGTCGGGCATCGGCGTCGGCGCGATGTCCTTCTCGTTGGTGAAGATCGGATCGGGTTTGGCGATACCCTCGGCGGCTTCGTAGCGCTTGCGGACCCAATGGAACGTCGCTGCCGCTTCGCCCTCGTTGCGCAGGGTCCAAGCGGACCCGGCCGGCAGATAGGCGAAGCCGCCGGGCGAAAGGCGGTGCGTCTCGCCGTTGAGCGTCACGCTGATCTCGCCGGAGACGACGAAGAGCGCGCCCTGCGCTTCCTCGTCCGGCTCGGGCTTGGCGCTGCCGCCGCCCGGCTGCACTTCCATGATGTATTGCGAGAAGGTCTCGGAAAAGCCGGTCATCGGCCGCGCGATGATCCAGAGCCGCGTCTTTTCCCAATGCGGCAGGAAGCTCGTCACGATGTCGCTGTAAACGCCGCGCGGGATGATCGCATAGGCATTGGTGAAGACCGCCTTGCCGGACAAAAGCTGGTCCTGCCCCGGCAGGCCGCCGGGCGGCGAGAAGTAGGAGCGTTGTGTCATGGCCGACGCCTTCCTCTGAATGGTGAATCAGGCTTCGCATCGCATGAGGAAGGCTCCAGCGGCAACGCCTCTTTCTTGCCGTCTGGCCGCGCTTGAGAGTAAGCCTCGGCTGACTGAGGAGACGACACGCCCATGACCGCCCCGCGCCCATCCATCGACAGCCTCATCGCCGCAGAGATCGGCGCGCGGGAGGCGCAGGTCGCGGCCGCCGTCGCGCTGCTCGACGGCGGCGCGACGGTTCCCTTCGTCGCGCGCTACCGCAAGGAGGCGACGGGCGGGCTGGACGACGCGCAGCTTCGCACGCTGGAAGTGCGGCTCACCTATCTGCGCGAGCTGGAATCGCGGCGCGAGACGGTGCTGCGCTCCATCCGCGAACAGGGCAAGCTGACGGATGCGCTCTCGCGCCAGATCGAGGGCGCGACCACACGCGCCACGCTGGAAGACCTCTACCTCCCCTTCCGTCCCAAGCGCCGCACGCGCGCGGACGCGGCGCGCGAAAAGGGGCTCGGGCCGCTGGCCGAAACGCTCCTGACCGATCGTTCCGCCGACCCGGAGGCGCTGGCCAAGCGCTTCCTCGGGGATCAGGTCGCCGACACCAAGGCCGCGCTGGAAGGCGCGCGCGACATCGTGGCCGAGACCATGGCAGAGACGCCGGCGCTGGTCGGCGCGATCCGCACCCATCTCGTCGCCAAGGCGCGTATTCGCGCCAAGGTGCAGAAGGGCAAGGAAGAGGCCGGCGCCAAGTTCTCCGACTATTTCGATCATGAAGAGAAATGGGCGACCGCTCCGAGCCACCGCGTTCTGGCGCTCCTGCGCGCCGAGAAGGAAGGCGTCATCTCGCTCGACATCGAAGTGGATGCCGACGACGCCTCGCCCGTGAAGCCGGTTGAAGCGATGATCGCGCGGCAGTTCGGCGTGAAGACGCAGGGCGGCACGCCGGCCGAGCGCTGGCTGATGGATGTCGCGCGCTGGGCGTGGCGGCAGAAGATCCACGGCTCGCTCTCCAACGAGATGATGGCGACCATGAAGGAAGGCGCGGATGCCGAGGCGATCCGCGTCTTCTCGCGCAATCTGAAGGACATTCTCCTCGCCGCCCCCGCCGGGCCGAAGGCCACGATGGGTCTCGATCCGGGCATCCGGACCGGCGTCAAGGTCGCGGTCGTGGACGGAACCGGGCGGCTGGTGGACACGGCGACGGTCTATCCCTTCCAGCCGCGCAATGACGTGGCGGGCGCCATGATGGTGCTGGCCGGGCTGATCGAGAAGCACAAGGTCGAGCTGGTCGCCATCGGCAATGGTACGGCCAGCCGCGAGACCGAAAAGCTGGCGGCGGACGTCATCGCCAAGCTGCCGGGTGCCAAGCCCACCAAGGTCGTGGTGTCGGAGGCCGGCGCGTCGGTCTATTCGGCCTCCGAGATCGCCTCGCGCGAATTGCCGGGCGTCGATGTCTCCTTGCGCGGCGCGGCGTCCATCGCGCGCCGCCTGCAGGACCCGCTCGCCGAGATCGTGAAGGTGGACCCGAAGGCCATCGGCGTCGGCCAGTATCAGCACGATGTCGACCAGCCCGCCCTCTCCCGCGCACTGGAAACCGTGGTGGAAGATGCGGTGAACGCGGTCGGCGTCGATGTGAACACCGCCTCCGCCGCGCTTCTCTCGCATGTCTCGGGCATCGGCCCGTCGCTGGCGGACGCGATCGTCGCGCACCGGGACAAGGAAGGCCCGTTCAAGACGCGCCGCGCGCTCCTGAAAGTGCCGCGCCTGGGGCCGAAAGCCTTCGAGCAATGTGCGGGCTTCCTGCGCATTCAGGGCGGCACGGAGCCGCTGGACGCCTCGGCGGTGCATCCAGAAGCCTATCCCGTGGCGCGCAAGATCGTCGAGGCCTGCGGGCGCGATCTGCGCTCGCTGATGGGCGACGGCGCGGCGCTGAAAAAGCTCGACCCGCAGCGTTTCGTGAGCGACGGGTTCGGCCTGCCGACGGTGAAGGACATTCTGGCGGAACTGGAAAAACCCGGCCGCGACCCGCGCCCGGCCTTCCGCACGGCGAGCTTTGCCGAAGGGGTCAACGAGATCAAGGATCTGCGCCCCGGCATGATGCTGGAAGGCACGGTGACGAATGTCGCCGCCTTCGGGGCCTTCGTGGATATCGGCGTCCATCAGGACGGTCTCGTGCACGTCTCGCAGATCTCGGATCGGTTCGTGAAGGACCCGGCCGAGGTGGTGAAGGCTGGCCAGGTCGTCCGGGTACGCGTGGTCGAGGTGGACGAGAAGCGCAAGCGCATTTCGCTCTCGATGAAGACACAGGCCGAGCCGGATGCCGCCCCTCGCAAGCGCGACGAGGCTGGCGCTTCCAAAGGCCAAGCCCGGCCGGATCGGCGCGAGGCCAAGCCCGCAGCGCCCGCCATCGGCGGCTTCGGCGCCGCGCTGGCCGACGCCTTCAAGCGCCGATAGGGAGCCCGCCTTGAGCGCATCCAAGACCCCGCCCGGCGCGAGTAGGCGGGCCGCCCTGCCCTATCCCAATCCGGACCCCGCGCTCTGGCCACGCTATGGCGCGCTCGGATGGCTCGCGCGGCTTCAGCTTCTTTGGCGCGAGCGGCGCTATCGCCAGCGGGGCAAGGCAACGGGCGATTGCCGCCTGACGGAAGTCAAGCCGATGGCCGCCGCGCCGGGGCCGCGCGACATCGTGCTGATCACGGTGGTGCGCAATGCGATGGCGACGCTGCCCTCCTTCCTCGATCATTACCGGCGGCTGGGCGTGCAACATTTCGCCGTCGTGGACGACGCCTCGACGGATGGCAGCCGTGCCTTCCTCGAAGCGCAGCCGGACCTCGCGCTTTTTACCTCGGCCGGCAATTTCATGACCTCGGGCGGCGGTCTCGTCTGGCGCGATAGGATGCTGGATCGCATCGGCCGGGGGCGCTGGGTCGTCTCGATCGACAGCGACGAATATCTGATCTTCCCCGGCTGCGAGACGCGCCCGCTGCGAAGCTTCGTGGCGGACCTCGAACGGGCCGGGCTGAAGCGCGCCATGGCCCCGATGATCGATCTTTACCCGGAAGGGCCGATCGGCGGCGTTGCGCCTCCCGCCGACGCGCTGAGCGCGCCGACCGCTCTTTGCCCCCTCTTCGACGGGTCGCATTACGAAGTGGCGGACGAGAAGTTCTGCACCTCGATCCGGGGCGGCCCGCGCAACCGCGTGTTCGGGACGCAGATGCGGATGACGAAATTCCCGCTTCTCTTTGCCGATGCCGCTCTGCATTTCGCGACCAACACGGCCCATGGCCCGCTGCCGCTCGCGCGCAATTTTGCCCCGCCCGACGCGGTTCTCCTGCACCAGAAATTCGCCCCCGGCGCGGTGGAAATCTTCCGCACGCTGGCGGGCGAGGAAGCGCATTTCAACGGCGCGGAATTCTACAAGGCGATCGTGAAGAGCGACGAGTTCGGCCCGCACACGGACTTCCGCTACGAGGGATCGCTGCGCTTCCAATCCTCGGAAGATCTCGTTCGTCGCGGCTTCATGCGCGACCTCAGAAACTAGAAGGGCGGCCCGAAGGCCGCCCCGTATTTATCAGGCTGCGAAGACCACGAGCAGATCCTTGGCGTCGATCTGATCGCCAGACCGCACATGCACGGCCGCAATCGTCCCGTCCCGCTCGGCATGAAGCGCGGTTTCCATCTTCATCGCCTCGATGGAGAGCAGAATGTCGCCGGCCTTCACCGCCTGACCCGGCTGCACGGCGAGCGTCGAGACGACGCCGGGCATGGGGGCCGCGACATGGGCCGGGTTGCCGGCTTCCGCCTTCGGTCGAGCCGCGCCTGCACCGCCCGCCTTGGAGCGATCGGGCACCTTCACCCGGCGCGGCTGGCCGTTGAGTTCGAAGAAGACCGTGCGACGGCCCTTTTCGTCCGTATCGGCCGTGCCGAGGCAGCGCACGACGAGCGTCTTGCCGGGTTCGAGATCCACAAGAATCTCCTCTTCCGTGCCGATGCCGTAGAAGTAATTGGCGGTCGGCAGGGTCGAGACCGGGCCATAGGTTTCGGCGGCCAGCGCGAAATCCGTGAAGACCTTGGGATACATCAGATAGGAGGCAAACTCCTGATCGGAAATCTTCCGGCCGAGCTTCTCCTCGATCTTGGCGCGCTCGGCGGCAAGATCGGCGTCGGGGATCAGCGAGCCGGGACGAACCGCGATCGGCGCTTCGCCCTTCAGAGCCTTGCGCTGCAAACCTTCCGGCCAGCCGCCGGGAGGCTGGCCGAGATCGCCGCGCAGCATGGCGACTACCGAGTCCGGGAAGGCGATGTCGCGGGTCGGGCTTTCCACGTCTGCGACCGTCAGATCCTGCGCCACCATCATCAGCGCCATGTCGCCCACCACCTTGGAGGACGGCGTGACCTTCACGATGTCGCCGAACATGGCGTTGGCGTCGGCATAGGCCTGCGCCACTTCGTGCCAGCGGGTCTCCAACCCGAGCGAGCGCGCCTGCTCCTTGAGGTTGGTGAACTGGCCACCTGGCATTTCGTGGAGATAGACTTCCGAGGCCGGCCCCTTCAGATCGCTCTCGAAGGCGGCATACTGGTTGCGCACCGCTTCCCAATAGAAGCTGATGCGGCGGATAGCCTCCTGATCCAATCCGGGATCGCGCTCTGACCCACGCAGGGCCTCGTTCAGTGAGCCGAGGCAGGCCTGCGAGGTGTTGCCGGACAGCGCGTCCATCGCCGCGTCCACGGCATCGACACCCGCGTCCACGGCGGCGAGGATCGTGGCCGCCGCGATGCCCGACGTGTCGTGCGTGTGGAAATGGATGGGCAGGCCCACCTCGTCCTTCAGCGCCTTGACCAGAACCCGCGCGGCGGCGGGCTTGAGCAGGCCCGCCATGTCCTTCAGGCCGAGAATATGCGCGCCCGCGCGCTCCATCTCCTTGGCGAGATGGACGTAGTATTTCAGATCGTACTTGGAGCGAGTGGGGTCGAAGAGATCGCCCGTATAGCAGATCGCGCCCTCGCAGAGCTTGCCCGATTCCAGCACCGCGTCCATCGAGACGCGCATGTTCTCGACCCAATTCAGGCAGTCGAACACGCGGAAGAGATCGACGCCACCGCTCGCGGCCTCGCGCACGAACTGCTTCACCACATTGTCGGGATAGTTGGTGTAGCCGACGCCGTTGGAGCCGCGCAGCAGCATCTGCAGGAGGATGTTGGGGGCCTTCTCGCGGATCAGCGACAGGCGCTCCCATGGATCTTCGGTGAGGAAGCGCATGGCGACGTCGAAGGTCGCACCACCCCAGCATTCGAGCGACAAAAGCTGCGGCAGCGCGCGCGCATAGGCGTCCGCGATGCCGACGATGTCATGGGTGCGAACGCGCGTCGCGAGCAGCGACTGATGCCCGTCGCGCATCGTCGTGTCGGTGACGAGAACCTGGGGTTGCGCGCGCATCCATTCGGCGAAGCCCTTGGCCCCCAGCTCCTCCAGCTTCTGGCGTGTGCCCGGCCGGATCTCGCCCCGGAACTGCGGCGCGACCGGGAGGCGCGCGTCGGCGGGCGGGCGCGGCCGATTCTTGGTTTCGGGATGGCCGTTGACGGTCACGTCGGCCAGATAGGTCAGAAGCTTGGTCGCGCGGTCGCGCCGCTTCACCTGCGCGAAGAGTTCCGGCGTCGTGTCGATGAAGCGCGTCGTGTAGGAATTGTCGGCAAAGGCCGGGTGCGTGATGATCGCTTCGAGAAAGGTGAGGTTCGTCGCCACGCCCCGGATGCGGAATTCGCGCAGCGCGCGGTGCATGCGCGCGATCGCTTCCTGTGGGCTCGGAGCCCAGGCCGTCACCTTCTCCAGAAGCGGGTCGTAGAAGCGCGTGATGATCGCGCCCGAATAAGCCGTGCCGCCGTCGAGGCGGATGCCGAACCCCGTCGCGCCGCGATAGGCGGTGATGCGGCCATAGTCGGGAATGAAATTGTGCTCGGGGTCTTCGGTCGTGATGCGGCACTGCAGCGCGTGACCGTTGAGCTTGATGTCGGCTTGCGCCGGCACGCCCGATTCCGGCGTGCCGATGGCCGCGCCATCGAGAATGTGAATCTGCGCCTTCACGATGTCGATGCCGGTGACGACTTCCGTCACCGTATGCTCGACCTGGATGCGCGGGTTGACCTCGATGAAGTAGAACTCGCCCGAATCGGCATCCATCAGGAATTCGACCGTGCCCGCGCCGACATAGTTCGTCGCCGCGCAGATCGTGCGCGCATAGGCGGCGAGTTCGCGGCGGCGCTCGTCGTTCAGGTAAGGCGCGGGCGCGCGCTCCACGACCTTCTGGTTGCGGCGCTGGATGGAGCAGTCGCGCTCGAAGAGATCGACCACGTTGCCATGCGTGTCGCCGAGGATCTGCACCTCGACATGGCGCGCGCGCTCGACCAGCTTCTCGAGGTAGACCTCGTCCTTGCCAAAGGCGGCCTTGGCCTCGCGCTTGGCTTCCAGCACCTCGCGCGCCAAGTCCTCGGCCTTGCGGATGGCGCGCATTCCGCGCCCGCCGCCGCCCCAGGAGGCCTTAAGCATCACGGGATAGCCGATCTCTTCGGCAAGACGCGCGACTTGCCCCATATCGTCGGGCAGCGGATCGGTGGCGGGGACCACGGGCACGCCGACCTCAATCGCCAGATTGCGCGCCGCGACCTTGTTGCCGAGCCGGCGCATCGTTTCCGGCGATGGACCGATGAAGGTAATGCCGTTCTCGCGGCAGGCGTCGGCGAATTCGGGGCTCTCGGACAGGAGGCCATAGCCGGGATGGATCGCGTCCGCGCCCGACTGCTTGGCGACGCGGATCACCTCTTCGATCGACAGATAGCTCTCGATGGGGCCGAGATCGCGAGTGAGATGCGGGCCGCGACCGACCTGATAACTCTCATCGGCCTTGAAGCGATGCAGGGCGTATTTGTCTTCTTCCGCCCAGATCGCGACGGTCTTGAGGCCCAGCTCGTTTGCTGCCCGGAAGACGCGGATCGCGATTTCCGAACGGTTCGCCACGAGAATCTTCGCTATCGCCAACTGCCCATTCCCCCAAATCGACGTTTCGACAGCGAACTAACGCCAAGTTCCGCTGCGTTGCAATGCAGCAGCGAAGAGCGATTGTATCGAAGCGCAAATTCTCCATACTGGAACCATTCCAGGGAGGAGGCTTGCCATGTGTCATCTGTTTTCCGGGATTCCCCTCTCGCAATACGAGAGCGAGACGCGTTCGGTGCGCCTTGGTGGCCACGCCACGTCGATCCGCCTGGAAGCGGTCTATTGGCAGGCGCTGGAAGAGCTGGCCCGCTCGCAGGGCATGACGCTGCCGCGCTTCCTGACCGTGCTCTATGACGAAGTGCTGGAGCTGCATGGGGAGGCGCGCAACTTCACCTCGCTCTTGCGCTGCGTCTGTCTTCAGGACGCCGAGCGGCGCAACGCGGCCGCGCCCAAGCCCATGGTGCGCGTCGCGGCCTGACGTCGCCTTTTCATTCGGCCTCCGGCCTTGCGGCCGGAGGCTTTGGCAGAGGCGCTATTTCGCCTTGGCGGCTTCGTCCAGAAGCGCGGTGAAACTCGGCTGCGCCTTGCCGGGGTGCTTAACCGTGCGCGCGGCCTCCAGATTGTCCGGCTTGCCCGCCACCACCAGCGCGACCATGCCCATACCGTAATGCGGCGTGCATTTGATGCCGTAGACACCCTCCTTCTCGATCTTCAGCGTGTAGGGATGGTTGAAGCCGCTCTTGAAGGGCTCCACCCCGTCCGGCCACATGCCCTTGATCGACTCGGCATTGTGCCCCGGCTGCGTCGGCACGAAGGTGACCGTGTCGCCCGGTGCGGCGACGATATAGTCAGGCTCGAACACCATCGCGCCCTTGGCGCCGAGATTGAGCATCTTCACCTCATGGTCGGCCGCCTGTGCGGCCGGGGCGAAGGCGCAGACGAGGGCAAGAAGACCAAGGGCGCGGGCAGTTCCGTTCGGCATGTCGATGATCCGTCGTTGCGAGTTTCAAGCATTGGAGCGCGCCGGCGCCAAGGAAGGATGATGGCGCCGGCGCGGCGGCGTCCAGCCCAAGGGGAGAGCGGGCGGGACACCGCGATCAACGGGCCGGTCGGCCATAGCCCGCCTCTTCCGCGTAGGGCGAGGCGAGCCAGGGCGCGGAGCCCGCGCAGTCCGGTCAGAGTTCGCCGCGCGCCATGCGCCCGGCGATATGGTCGGCCTGACGCAGCGCCAAGGCGACGATGGTCAGCGTCGGGTTTTCCGCCGCGCCCGTGGTGAACTGCGAGCCATCGGAGACGAAGAGATTGGGAATGTCGTGCGTCTGGCCGAAGCGGTTGACGACGCCGTCGCTCGCCTTCTCGCTCATGCGGTTGGTGCCGAGATTGTGGGTCGAAGGATAGGGCGGCGTGTGGATGGTGCGCACCGCGCCCACCGCCTCGTAGATCGCAGAGCCCTGCTTGTAGGCGTGGTTGCGCATCGCCGTGTCGTTCTCGTGATCTTCGAAATGAACCGAGGCGACGGGCATCCCGAAGGCGTCCTTCTCGTCCGCCAGCGTGATGCGGTTCTCCTCGCGCGGCATGTCTTCGCCCACGATCCAGAGCCCGGCCATGTTCTGGTACTGGTCCATGGCGCTGGAGAAATCCCGGCCCCATTTCTGAGGGTCGAGGAAGGCGGCCATGAAGGGCAGGCCGAGCGACAGCGTCTCGAACTCGTAGCCGCCGGCAAAGCCACGGCTCGTGTCGTGTCGCGCTTCGTCGCGCACGATGCCGGCCATGGTCGTGCCGCGATACATGTGCACCGGCTTGTCGAAGATGCCGTAGACCGAGCCCGTGGTGTGGCGCATGTAGTTGCGCCCGACCTGCCCCGAGGAATTGGCGAGCCCGTCCTTGAACTGGTTCGAATGCGAGTTGAGAAGCAGGCGCGGACTTTCGATCGAATTGCCGGCGACCGCCACCGCCCTCGCCTTCTGCCGCTGCTCGACGCCATTGGCATCGGCATAGACGACGCCCGTCACCTTGCCTTGTGCATCATGTTCGATGCGCAGGACCTGGCATTCCGGCCGAACCTCCAGCTTGCCGGTCGCCTCGCCCTTCGGGATTTCGGCGACGAGGGTGGACCATTTGGCGCCGGACTTGCAGCCCTGAAAACAGAAGCCCAGTTGCATGCAGGAGCCGCGATCGTCGCGCGGCTCGGAATTGATGGCCATGCGGCCGGTATGGACTTCCTTGTAGCCGATCTTCTTGGCGCCCGCTTCCAGCACCTTGAAGTTGTTGTTGCCCGGCAGACCCGGAATGCCGTTGGTGCGCGTCACGCCCATCCGGTCCTCGGCCTGCGCGTACCAGGGCTCCAGTTCCTTCAGGTCGATCGGCCAGTCCAGGAGATTGGCCCCGGCAATCTCGCCATAATGGGTGCGCGTCTTGAACTCGTGCTCCTGAAAGCGCAGCGAGGCGCCCGCCCAGTGGACGGTCGAGCCGCCGACGGATTTCACGATCCAGGCCGGCAGGTTCGGGAAGGTGCGGGAAATGTCCCAGCTTCCCGAGGTCATGCGTTTATCCGTCCAGGCAAGCTGGCTGAACGAATCCCATTCGTCGTTGATGAAGTCCCAGGTCTCGTGCCGCTTGCCGGCTTCGAGGATGACGGTGTCGATGCCTTTCAAGGCCAGCTGCGTGCCGAGCGTTCCGCCGCCCGCGCCCGAGCCGACGATGACGAACACGCTGCTGTCGTTGAGGTCGTAGGGTGCTGCCATGATTGTTCCTCCCCGCCGCGCGCAGGCCGGGCTTCGTCTTGCCGCGAAGCCTCATGCGGCCCGCCGGGCGTCTTCATGCGATTGAAGCCCGCGAAACCGGCGATCAGGTCAGCCAGTTGATGTCGTTGAAGCCGCGCTCGAGATAGCCGCCCTTGTCGAAGGAGGAGCCCTCGTAGCCGAAGACGGGCCAGAGGTCCTTCTGGTTGTAGAGACCGACCACCAGATTGCCGCGCACCTTCTGGAAGAAGGGCGTGGGCTCGATCGCCTTCAGCAGCGCCACGCGGTCGGCCTCGCCCGCGACCTTGGCGTAGGGCACGCCATGCGCCGTCGCGGCCGCCTTGTTAAGCGCGGACATACCGTCTTCCAGAAGGGTCAGCTGATCGGGTGAGCCGCGCGCCGCCTCATCCAGGATTTCGACGGCGGTGGCGTAGTGCTTGTCGTCGATCTTGTCGTGCGGATAGCAGTCCCGCGACATCTGAACGAGCGAGGCGAAGGTTTCGGGCTTGGTGGCCTTGGGCATCTGCGCCCAGGCCTTGCCGGTGACGAGGCCGTTCGGCAGGACGGCAACGGTGAGGAGCGTGGTGCCCGCCCCTTTCAGAAAGACACGGCGGGACAGGCCCGGCGCAGCAAGAGACCGCGTGGTCATTCATTCCTCCCAGATGAAATGGCGGCCGCCCCTCGAGGCCTCCCAGCCGGGGCGGCGGCAGAAATTAGGCGAAGCGCCAGCTCCGCTCGAGAACCTCGATTTTGTAGCCATCGGGGTCTTCGATGAAGAAGAAGCGCGCGGCGTTGCCATCCGGCGTCTTCAGCTCCTTGATGTCCTTGGGCGAGAGGCCGGCGGCCTTCAGCCTGTCGTGCTCGGCTTCGAGACCGGAGACCGAGACGGCCAGATGGCCATAGCCATTGCCGAGATCGTAGGCGCCGGACTGCCCCTTGTTGACGGTCAGCTCCAGTTCGAAATCCGTCTCGGCATTCTTCATGTAGATCAGGGTAAAGCTGTCGAAATCGATCCGATCGGCGATCTCCAGCCCGAAGGCGGTGCGATAGAACTCGACCGAGCGCGCTTCGTCGAGCACGCGGATCATGGAATGGATGAGCTTGGCCACGCGAAACGAACCCTGACTGAGGCCCTTCCCTTGGATCGGAAGGGATCATTGAACAATCAAGAGATTAAGGACGGTTTTTGGGTGAAGGGTAGTAGCCCGATACGACAATGCCGGTCCCCTTTGACGCATCGCGGCAAAGATCACCCTCTTGTCCTGCGGCCGGGATCGGTTCACAGGCTGCTCGCATGACGAAAGCGGAAGCGGGCGATCCACTCGCCACCATCGAAGTCGCCATCGTGGGCGGGGGGCCGGCAGGGCTGGCAGCAGCCGAGATGCTGGCCGCGCGCGGGCGAACCGTCGGCGTGTTCGACGCCATGCCGAGCTTCGGGCGCAAGTTCCTGCTTGCCGGCAAGTCCGGCCTCAATCTCACGCATTCCGAACCCTATGAGCGTTTCGCCACGCGCTTCGGCGAGGCGAATGCGCATCTTGCGTCGGCTCTCGAAGGGTTCCCCCCGGAGGCCGTTCGAGCCTGGGCCGAGGCGCTCGGCGCACCGACCTTCGTCGGCTCGTCGGGCCGCGTATTCCCCGTCGCGATGAAGGCCTCGCCGCTGTTGCGCGCCTGGTTGAAGCGGTTGAGGGAGGCCGGCGTGCGCTTCTTCCCGCGCCATCGCTGGCTGGGGTTCGAGGGCGCGGCGCTTCGTTTTGCCACGCCCGAAGGTGAGCGTCTGGTCCCTGCCAGCGCGACGCTGCTGGCAATGGGCGGAGCCAGTTGGCCGAAGCTCGGTTCGGACGGCACATGGATGCCGATTCTCCAAAACCTCGGCATTGCGACCGCCCCGCTTCGCCCGGCCAATTGTGGCTTCGATGTCGATTGGAGCGCGCCGTTGCGCGAGCGTTTCGCCGGCGCGCCGGTGAAAGCGGTCACCGCGCGCTCCAGCGCAGGACAGTCTCAGGGCGAATTCGTGCTGACCAGGAGCGGCGTCGAAGGCAGTCTCGTCTATGCCCACGCGGCGGCCCTGCGTGATGCGATCGAGCGAGACGGCAGCGCTTGCCTCGAACTCGACCTCGCGCCCGGCCGCGCCCTGTCCGATCTCGTGGCGTCTCTCGCCCGCCAACCTGCCAAGGCGAGTTTTTCGACGCGGATGCGAAAGGGCGCGGGGCTCGACGCGGTGAAGACTGCGCTCCTGCGCGAAACGACGTCCGAGACCGAACGCGCCGATCCCCCTCGGCTTGCAGCCTCGATCAAGGCCCTGCCCCTGCGCCTCCTGCGCCCTCGCCCAATCGCGGAGGCGATCTCATCGGCCGGCGGGATCAAGCTCGGCGAGTTGGACTCGCGCTTCATGCTGACCCAGCGCCCGGGCCTCTTCGCGGTCGGCGAAATGCTGGATTGGGAAGCGCCGACCGGCGGCTATCTCCTGACCGCCTGCCTGGCCACCGGCCGCGCCGGGGGCCTTGGCGTGGACGCATGGCTGAGCGCGGCCGCCAAGAAAGGCCGGAGCCGAGCGCGAAAACCCGTCAAGGCCATTCAGCCCTGACCTCACCTACTTCGGTTCCCTGCCAATTGCGCAGATGGGTGCGCGACAGGCTGTCGTAGCGCTCCGCGAGCTCCACATCGTGCCCCTGCCAAAGCCGGGCCAGCGTCGCGGCGACGGCCGCCTCGGCCGCGCGCGTCGCGCCATCCTCCGCCTTCAAGGCGAAGCCCAAGCCCAGCTCGGGCACCGCGCCACAGAAAACGCCTTCCGCGCCCGTCTTGGCGAAGACCCGGCCGGGCGCGGCTTCCATCAGGCGCAGGCAGGCGCGCTTCGTGCCCGACATCAGCCAGGGCTCGGCCATGCAGGCGTCCATCAGCCTTTGCCCGGCGCGCGCACGCTCCGGGGCAACGCCCTCCCCGCCTGCCAGCCGCGCGAAGCCCTGGGCCAGGTTTCGCAGCGGCACGGCATGGGTCGGGATCGAGCAACCATCAATGCCCATCGGCAGGTCGCCTTCCGCCAGTCCGGTGACATCCGCGATCGCGGCCCGCACGCGGCGCTGAACGGGATGCTCCGCGCCGACATAGCTCTTCGGGTCTTCCCGCAGATGGACGGCCGTGCAGAGAAAGCCCGCGTGTTTGCCCGAGCAATTGTTATGAAGCTGCGTCGGCTGGAGACCTCGTCTCGCCAGCGAAAGCGCGACGGGCTGATCGAAGGGCCAATGGCATCCACATTCGAGATCACCTTCGCCGAGCCCTGCTCTTTCCAGCATCGTGCCGGCGAGTTCCACATGCCCGTCCTCGCCCGAATGCGAGGCGCAGCACAGCGACAAGGCGCGCGCGTCGAGCCCGAAGCGATCCGCCGCCCCGCTTTCGATCAGCGGTAGCGCCTGAAAGACCTTCACCGCCGAACGGGGAAACACCGGCGTCCCGACATCTCCGTGGGCGACGACATCGCGGCCCGCGCCGTCCACCACGGCCAGGCTGACATGATGTCGGCTTTCCACAGAACCGCCTCGGGTAACCTCGATGGTGATCGGCTTCATGTCCTGTCCTTTCCGGTCTCGGCGGGGCATGGCGGCCCTCAGCGTCGCATGGCATGTTCGTTCGCTCGCCTCGTCCCCATCTGACGAAGCGAACCTGCCTATCACGCTCTGTCAAACCGGCCGAACCATGCTGATTATCAGACCGCTTCTTCTGGCCTTCGTGCTGATCTATCTCCTGCCGGCCGCGCTGGCGACCGGGCTTTGGTGGATGGGCCAACATCCCACGAGTTGGAGCAAGGCGGATTGGAGTTCCGCGTCACTTCTGCCGCTTGCCGGCGAGGATAAGGACGCAGCGGTCTATATTCTGGCGGCGCGCACTGGCGGCCTCAAGGGCGCGCTGTCGGAACACTCGTGGATCGTCACCAAGGCCCCTGGTGCGCAGCGATACGAGCGCTACGACAAGGTCGGCTGGGGGATGCCGATCCGTCACAACGGCTATGCGGCGGACGGGCGCTGGTATTCCAACGAGCCGCGCGTCGTCGCGGCGCTGCATGGCCGAGCGGCGGAAGCGGCCCTGCCTGATATCGCACGCGCCATTCAATCCTACCCCTTCGCCGCGCGCGGCGGCTATCGCATCTTTCCCGGACCGAACAGCAACAGCTTCGTGGCTCATGTCCTGCGGGAGGTTCCGGCGCTCGGCGCGGTCCTGCCGCCGGCCGCCGTCGGGCGCGACTACCCGACCGATGGGCGCCTCGTCCGGCTCGACCGGGAGGCGCGGCAGTTCAGCGTCTCGCTGTTCGGTTATGCCGGCCTGTCCATCGGGATGCAGAGCGGCTTCGAAGTCAATCTGCTCGGCCTCGTCGCAGGCATCGATCCTTTCCGCTGGCAGATCAAGATCCCCGCCTTCGGCGCGTTCGGCTTCGCACCGCGCATCGCCTGACACGTCTCAGGCAGGGCACCGGTCCATTTGCAGATCGGCGCAAGTTTGATAGCGAACAGGCGACCAGCCAGATTTGGGGGAAGCGGATGTTTCTAAGCTGCGGCGATGCCTTGTTCGATGTGTTTGCCGGCGGCGATGAAGCCGATGTGGCGTCGATCTCGCTGAATGGCCGGATCGGAGGATCGCCCTTGAACGTCGCCCTCGGTCTGGCGCGCCTCGGCCATTCGACCGGCTATTTCACCAAGGTCTCGGGCGATCCGTTCGGCCGACGCATCCGCGCCTTCATGCAGCGCGAAGGAATTGCCCAAGACTTTCTGATCGACACCGATCGCAACACGACGCTCGCCATGGTCTCGTTGTCGAGCGCCGGGACGCCGCGCTACGACTTCTACATCGAAGGCACGGCCGACCGCTCCATCGAGCCGACGGAAGTCCCGACCTCGCTGCCGAATGAAATCGAGGCGATCCACCTCGCCTCCTACTCGACGGTAACGGAGCCGACCGCCAGCGCCCTCGCCCGGCTCGCGGCGCAGGAGCACGCGCGCCGCTTCATCTCCTACGATCCAAATATCCGAGCCAGCATTGAGCCCGATCTCGACATCTGGCGCTCGCGCATCGGCGCGACGGTGCCGCTTTCCGCGCTGGTCAAAGCCAGCGAGGAGGATCTGGAGCAAGTCTATCCCGGCCGCGCGGTCGAGACGGTTCTGGCGGACTGGCTGTCATCAGGCGCCTCGCTCGCGGTGGTGACGCTCGGCGAGCATGGAGCGATAGCCGCCAACCGCTCGGGGGTGACCGTCCGGGTGCCGGGCCGGTCCGTCGCGGTCGCCGACACGGTGGCCGCGGGCGATACGTTCCAGGCGGCTTTGCTGGCCGGGCTCAAGGAAGGCGGCAATCTGAGCGCCGAGGCCGCGGGATCGCTGGGCGAAGATGCCCTGACCGGACTTCTGGGTTTTGCGGTACGCGCCGCTGCCATCACCTGCTCGCGCCGGGGTGCCGACCTGCCGCGCCGGGCCGATCTGGACCTTCCGCCCCTCGATTGATGACAAGTTCTTAAGCCTGGAAAGGGCCGCGCGGTGGTCACCGCGCGGCCCTTTTTCATGTCCATCGTCCACAGAACGCAAAAAACCCGCCGCGACCAAAATCGCGGCGGGCTGAAAAGAAGACCAGCCTCCGAAAAGGCTGATCGACCAATCTTAGTTGAAGCGGAACGAAGCCTTGGCCCAGACCGTGTGGAAGTCGAGGTTGGACGAGGAGTCAGCGTTGAACGAGGTCTGCGTGACGCCGTTCGTGTAGGTGATCTTCGTGTCGGTCTTGCCGAGGTCGGTGTAGAGGTACTCGAGGCCGAGCGAGAAGTTCGGCGTGACGAGGTAGTCGACACCGGCGCCGACGGCGTAGCCGACGTCGTCCGAGTTCGAGTTGACGGTCGGGATGAAGCCGTTCGTCGCGCGGAGCGTGCCCGGAGCGAAGTACTTGGTCTCGGTGTCGGCGTAAGCCAGACCGCCCGTGGCGTACACGGCGAAGCGGTCAGCGGTCACGCCGAGCTTGGCGCGAACGGTGCCGACGAAGTTGATGTCGTTCGACAGGCCGAAGGTGTCGACGACGCCCGGAGCCGAAGTGATGTTGTAGGTCGAGTTCGACTTCGCGTCGATGTAGTTGATGTCGGCGACGGCACCAACCAGGAAGTTGTTGATCTGGTAGTCGTAGCCGATGTGCACGCCGCCGATGAAGGCTGCGTCGTTGCTGTCGCGCGAGTTACCCGAGAACTGGGTCGTCGTGAACGTGCCCGTGCCTGGGTTGTAGCGGACGTCGCCCGCGTCGCGGTTGAACGCAACACCGGCCTGGCCACCGACGTAGAAGCCGGTCCAGGAATACGCAGGAGCCAGAGCGACGACCGGCGCCGCGGGCTCTTCGTACACGACGTCAGCGGCCAGAGCCGGCGTCACGAAAGCGGTCGAAGCGAGAAGAAGGGCAAAGCGATTCATGTTCGATACTCCACTGTCGCCTTGGCGACGTTTAGTGCTGCCAAACCTTTCGGCTCGGAAGCTCAGACCCGATCGTTCGGGCTTGGGACGATTTATGGTTCGACACCGTGCCTGAACAATGGCACCATTTTCGATACCGACCGCTGTGTGGCCACCCGGCAACAGCCTGATGATCCGCCAGCAGCGTTCGAATGGAGATTTAAACCGACAATCTTAAGGTTCGTTTAACTGCGCGAATTGCCCCATCACCGCCAAACAACTGACGCAAAAGGGGTTTCCTTCCCCATGCCGCTCAGATCACGCTTTCGATCGAACGTAATGAAGAGTTGAAGGCTGACGCGGGGCTGAAATACGCCGCCTGCCGAGCGGAGTGGGTATTGCGGGGAAAACGGGGACGAACTCTTTTTTCTGAGTCGCCGTAGCCTTGCCGCTTTCGGCGCAGCCCAAGTCTGCCTTCCCCTCACCACTTTGTCGCCATCTTTGGCGAAAGAATCAAGCCTCGTCTGGGCTAGAATGCGTGGCTGACGCACAGGCGGAGCATAGGCCACGGATCTCGACCGCCGCATTTTCCAGCTTGAACCCTTGCCGCTGCGCCAGCGCCGCCAGCGCCGCGTCGAGGGTGGCGTCCGTCGCCTCGCTGACTTGGCCGCAGGTCTGGCAGATGGAAAAGATCGTCGCGTGGTGGTGGTCGCCGTGGTGATGGTTGCAGGCAACGAAGGCATTGAGGCTTTCGAGCCGGTGCACGAGATGGCGCTCGGACAGGGAGCGCAGCGCGCGGTAGACCTGCAAGGGCGCCTTCAAGCCATCGCCGCGCAGACGATCGAGAATTTGATAGGCCGTGTGCGGCCCGCTCTCGTCCCGCAGGACGGACAGGACGAGCGTTTCGTTGCGGGTCAGGCGGAGTTCGTCTTTCATGCCGCGACGGGCTCCATCGATGTCGAGGGATCGAAAGCGGAAGACCTTGGCCTCGAACGGAAAAAGGGCAGAGGGACGAAAAGTCCCCCTGCCCCTTCAGGTAACGATCCGATCGGCTCGACACAAGCCGACGCGGGGATCCGTCAGGCATAGAGATCCATCACTTCGGCCAGAAGCTTCAGCGCATCCTCGCGCGAGCGCTGGAAGGAGTTGCGACCGATGATCGAGCCATTGCCGCCGCCGTCGCGGATGGCACGGACTTCATCGAGCAATTCTTCGGTGTTCTTCGCAGCACCGCCCGAGAAGACCACGATGCGCTTGCCCGCGAAGGACGCCTGCATGATGTGACGCACGCGATCGGCCCCCGTTGTGACGGGAATGGCGTTCTTTTCGTAGGTGGACTTTGCCTCGGCGAGGTCGACGTGATCGGAGGGCAGCTTGACCTTGATGATGGTGGCTCCCAGCAGCGCGGCCATATGCGCGGCATAGGCGATGATATCGACGCCCGTTTCGCCGGCCTTGGTCACCTTGCCGCCGCGCGGATAGGACCAGACCACCGTCATCAAACCGCGCGATTTGGCCTGCAGCGTGATCTCGCGAAGCTCCTCCATCATGCCGTAGGACGCTTCGGCACCGGGATAGATCGTGAAGCCGACGCCGACGCAGCCAAGGCGCAGGGCATCTTCCACCGTGCCCGTCAGCGCCTGATCCTGGGCATTGACGAGCGAGTTGCCGCTGTTGAGCTTCAGGATCAGCGGAACCTCGCCGGCGAACGTGTCGGCGCCCTGCTCCAGAAGACCGAGCGGGGCGGCATAGCCCGAAACGCCCGACTCGATCGCCAGCTCATAGAGATAGTGGGGATCGTACGCGGCCGGATTGGGCGCGAAGGACCGCGCCGGACCGTGTTCGAAGCCCTGATCCACGGGCAGGATCACCAACCGCCCCGTGCCCGCCAGACGCCCATGCATGAGAAGGCGCGACAGGTTGGACTTCAGTCCCGGCGTCTCGCCCTCGTACCAGGACAAGATCTTGCGGACGGTTTCGGTTCTCAGCATGGTTTCCTCAATCCTCGCCAGCCGCTCGCTTCTCGGCGGCCCCGGTCCCGTATTAACGAGGTCTTTCGCAGCGTAAAGCCGTTCGCTCACGGCCCAACACATTAAAATCGTTTGAATTTTTCCAACGCTCCCGAGGCCGCCCCTGCAACCTCATGACTCGCTCCCGCGTTAAGACTTGTGATCATGGAGGGGCGAAGCGATGCGTGGGCAGATGATGTTCCCAACAGGATTCGGCTGCGATCCGACCGTGGCAAGCGGACAAGACCTTCCGGCCTATTCCGTGCCCCGCCCGCGCGAGGCGACGACGCCTCGACGCGCCCCCATTCAAGGCGCGGACATCCGCCTCATGGCGCAGGGTCGCGTTGCAAGCCGGCTGGAAGAAATCGAGGCGCAGCGCAGAACTTCCAGATCCGGCGGCATGGCGCCGGCTCTCTGGTCCTCTGCCGCCATTGGGCTTGTTCTGGCCGGAAGCCTTTATTTCCTGAACTATTTCTGATCGGGCGAAAGGGCATGCACCGACCGCCCCGTCACCGATTATTCGAGCCAACAAAAAAGGCGGGCCGAAGCCCGCCTTTCCTTTGTGAGCAAACGCCGCGCGCTCAGTCGCGATAGTAGCCGGCCAGACGATCGGTGCGGCCGACCGCGCCGCCCACAGCACCGACGATGAGGCCGAGCAGAAGGCCGACGAAAGCCACGAAAGCGCTTGTAGAAGCGGTTTCGGCAGCCTTGGTCGCGGCTTCGCGAGCTTGCGCGACGGCCTGGTCATACTGGCCTTGGAACTGGTTCAGGCGCTGCTCGGCTTCCTGTGTACTGATGCCAGCCTGCGAGGAGATGGCGTTGATGGCGCTCTGGCGCTGCTCAGGCGTCGCGTCGCGGCCAAGACCCTTGAAGATTTCCGTGACAGCCGCGCCCAGATCCTGCGTGCCGGCGGCCTGACGAGCGTTCTGCGCGGCCTGATTGGCCTCGTTCTGCACCTGATCGGCGGCCTGATTGGCCTGCTGCTGGCCGCGCGCCAGAAGCTGCTGCGCCTGCTGGCGAAGCTGCGGCGGCAGCGAGTCCAGCGAATTGGGAACAACCGCCCCAGCGGCCTGACCGATGGAGGAGATCGTGGAGCCGAGCGCGCCGAACGTGTTGGAGATCAGTGCGGATGCGCCGCTCGTCAGGAGATACACGATCACCAGCGTCGAGGTCGCCCAGGTCGTGATGCCGTGCAGGGCCGCGTCGCGGCGCATAGTGGAACCGGCAAAGCGCGCAGCCGCGTAGCCCCCGACGAAGGTCGCGATCAGGACAGTCAGCGCGGTCCAGATGCCACCGACCGACGAGAAGGAGGCAAGCGAAGGCGTATCGCCGGACATCGGGTCGATCGATGCAAGGCCGATGCCCAATCCCAGAAGGGCCAGCATGATCTGGACGACGAGCGTCAGAATCGTGCCGGCGATGATGGCGCCCCACGAGATGCGACGAATTCCCACGCCCGCGACAGCGCCGCGATCCACAATATCGACCATATCTTCACTCCAAACTCGGGTGGCGCATCGCGCTCACGAAAGGCGGGCCTCGGACGAGGCACCATGGTCTAGGTAAATGGTCGGCCACGACACTCTTCCAGATGTGCCGTGCGCTTTTTCTTGTGCACGAACGAAATGCGACGCGGTGACTTCGATCCGGACTCGCCCGCCCATCACTTGGTGAAGGTGATCGTAAGTTTTACTTTGATTTCCTGACATGTGCTGACTCCAGCCGGCGCTTTCAGCCAGACCTGTCGCGACGCCCCGCGCCCATTTGCTTGTCGAAGCGAGTTGACGCTTTTCGTTCCGCGCTCCAATCCATGAGACTTGTCTGGATGGAGCCCCATGCCGCGCAGCGCCTTTCTCGAACGTCTCCATGGCTGGCTGGCCGGCACCGATCCCGGCCTGGTGCGCCTTCGTATGGCCGGCCGCGTGACGCTGACGCTCGTCTTCGTCGGCCTGTCGCTGACGTTGCTGAATCTCGTTCTGCCATTGCCCGTCATCAGCTTCGCGATCGGTCTCATTCTGGCGTTGCAGAATGCCATTGCGATCAAGGATCGCAGCGCCGTCGGACGCGCCCGGACCCGCGTTCTGTGCGCTGTAGCCGGTCTCGGAGTGCTGGTGCCCATTGCTCTTGTCGGTCAACGCTCCGGCCTTCTGGACGGCTTCTTTCTCCTCGTGACCTTCGCGGCGGTCTATGCCCGCAAATGGGGGCTGCGCTGGAATGCGGCGGGCATGTTCGCCTTCATGGCCTGCTTCGTCGGCATCTATTTCCACGCCGCCGTTTCCGATCTGCCGACGATCGCTCTCGCCCTTTTGCTTTGCGGCGGCGTGGCGCATCTGGTGCGGGAGATCCTGCTGCCGGATCGGCCCGCCTTCGATTTCGCCCAGACGCTGCGGGCCGTGGAAGAGCGCATCGGAACGCTGGTCTCGCGCATCCGCGCGGGCAAGCGCGCCGGCTGGCCGGAGGAGGCCCGCCGCGCCGCCATCGCGGCGGAAGGCCAGGTCAGAAGCGCCATCGCCATCGCGGAAGGACTCCTGCCCGACGACGCCAGCGGCGCCGAGCGCCAGACGCCGGCCGCCGTCCTTGCCATCAAGCTCTTCGACCTGCATCTGGCGACCGAAACGACGCTCGCAGCGGCCCTCGACACGGAGGCGGACGCGTCATCCTATGAAAGCCGTCTGGCCGGCACGCTGGACCGACTGGCCAAGGCGCGGCTCCAGCTCCGGCGCTCGGCGGACGGGCTCGATGAGCACCAGCTCGAAGGACCGGGGCTTGCGCTGCCGAGCGCGGCGCAGACACCCGTTCCATGGCACCGCCAGCCCTCCTTTCGCTTGGCGCTCCAGGTGACGCTCGCCTGCGCCCTCGCCATGGCGGGCGGGCTCTGGGTTTCGGAACAGCGCTGGTTCTGGGCTGTCCTCACGGCCTTTCTGGTGTTCGTCAACACGCAGTCGCGCGGCGACGCGCTTCTGCGCAGCGTCGATCGGGCGATCGGCACGGGGGTGGGAATCGTCGTCGGCATTCTGGTGGCGACGCTCCTGCATGGGAGCTTCGCCCTGCCGCTCGGCCTCATCGTGCTCTGCGTGTTTCTGGCCTTCTATTTCGTCCAGGTCTCCTACGGCGCGCTGACCTTCTTCGTCACCGTGGCGCTGTCTTTGGTTTACGGGCTTCTCGGCAGCTTCTCGCCCGACCTTCTCGTCCTGCGCCTCAAGGAAACGCTGGTCGGCGCGCTGGCGGGAATGCTCGTGTCCTTTTTCGTCTTCCCGACGCGCACGGAGAATATTTCGCGGCGCGGCGTCGACAGTTTCCTCGCCGAACTCGATCGCCTTCTGGAGACGATTCTCGAAAATCGGCGGGGCAATGCCTCATCATGGAAGGTTCTAGCCGTGACACGCGCGCTCGACCGGCGTCATACCGAGATCGTGACCATCGCGCGCCCGCTCGAAAGCGGCTGGATTTCCGCGCCCCGGCGCAAGCTCGTGCGCCTTGGCCTTCTGCGGCTGGCCGCGCTTGCCTACTGGGCCCATCGCCTCGCCAGCACCGCCGACATGCCTCGAAGCGCGGATGCTCAAGAGCCGGACGCGGAGGAGTTCGACCGGTCGATCGCCCGGTGCCGAGCCGATATCGCAACGCTGCGCTCGGGCGTCGGGCACTTCTTTCGCCACTCCACGACGCCAGCCCTCACACCGACCGATTGGGTTTCGGCCAGCCGTGACCTGGACGCACCCGATGCAGCGCTTGCGCTTCATGCGCTGCGCCATATCCTCCATCAGGCGACCGCCGATGCCGCCGGCGGATCGACCCGTTCCGCCATCGCCCCCTGAGGCCGATGGAACGTATGGCGCTCGACAGGTGCCCGGGCTTCTGATATGGAAGCCGCCACGATCACGGGAAGGATGCTTCCCGCGGGAGACCCGGCGCGTTCCGCACCGTCTCCACGCAACCCTTTGGACCCTTGGAAACGGATCATTCTGTGCAGGTACTCGTTCGCGACAACAACGTCGATCAGGCTCTCCGCGCTCTCAAGAAGAAGCTTCAGCGGGAAGGCGTCTTCCGTGAAATGAAGATGCGCAACTTCTACGAGAAGCCCTCGGAGAAGCGCGTTCGTGAGAAGGCCGAGGCGGTTCGTCGCGCTCGCAAGCTGGCCCGCAAGCAGGCCCAGCGCGAGGGTCTCGTCGCTGGTGGCCGCGCCAAGCCGGCCGCGGCTCGCTGAGCGCATCGCTCAGTTCTAGAACTGGATCGGGGCGGTGCAGCTATCGGCTGCGTCGCCCTTTTCGTTTATGTGTCGGCGCTGCGAGCTATGATCTTGGAGGCGCTCGGCATCGCGCATCGACCAAAGAGCGAGTCGGCCCGCTCGGATCGGCCATGGCTCCGCCCCGTGCCGCAATGACGCGTTCGGATGTTGCGATCCTGTCTTGAAATAGCAGGCTCGCAAGGCATATCGAAAAAGTCTGTCTTGGACGATCTCCAGCGGTGCGGACGGATAGAGCAGACATTTCGAAGGGTCGAGACATCGGCCTCAGGTAAGCTTGCCTCTTTATTCTGACGCGCCGGCCCGCGCCCCTCGACAGGAGCGAGCCTCATGCCCCAGGAGGCCGAATTCGTTCGACCTCGATCGCCGTGCCTTGAAGGAAGTCGCCGCGTGCTCACCATGACGAAGACTCACCGGACGTCAGTCCGCTCCGCCGCCGCCTTCATCCGCACGCGCGGTCTGGTCCTGGCTGCCGCCGGCCTCGCTCTTTCGGCGTGCCAGACCGGCCCCGCCCTTCAATCCATCGCGCTGGATCAGGCGCAGGGCTCGTCCGAGAATCTCTCGTCGCTGACGGCCGCCGTGAACGCCAACCCGAGCAATCCCGAGACCTACAATGTTCGCGGCATCGCCTATGGTCGCTCGGGCGACAATGATCGCGCGATCAAGGATTTCTCGACCGCGATCCAGCTCGATCCGAATTTCTATCAGGCCTATGCGAACCGGGCGCTCGTGCTGCGCCAGATGAACAAGAATGTGGAAGCGGTGGCGGACTATAACCGCGCGCTTCAGATCAACCCGAAATATGACACGGCCTATATCGGCCGTGGCAATATCTACCGTGTCGCCAATCGCAACCGCGAAGCGCTGGCCGACTTTCAGCGCGCCATCGACCTGAACACGACCGATCCGCGCGCCTATCATAATCGCGGCCTGCTCTACCAACTGGACGGGCAGCACCGTCAGGCGATCGAGGACTTCTCGACGGCCATCTCGATGGATGCGAACGCGCCCGAGCCCTATTCCGGCCGCGCCGTGTCCTATCTGGCACTGAACAATGTCGATGACGCGGCCGACGACATCAATCGCGCCATTCTGCTCGACGGCAAGCGCGCCGAATTCTGGGCCAATCAGGGCCTCGTTCTGGAAGCGCGCGGCGACAAGGCCAAGGCCTATCGCTCCTTCGCCCATGCCGCGCAGTTGGACCCGAACTACCAGCCAGCCAAGGACGGCGTGGCGCGCACGCGCGGTTCCGCCGGTTCCTGAGCTGATCATCACCCAATCCGCCGCCGCGCTCACGGGCCGGCGGCGGTTTGAGCGCTTCTTTCGTTCGATCGCGCGCGACTTCACATCCGCCCGACGATGTTAATCTTTGTGAATGGAATTTAACGGGTCGCGGAAACCGATCCCGCGCGACGATGGTTATTGCGACATCCTGTGTCATCACGATGAGTATCGCAGACCATGAAACTCCCTCTCACCGCCGCCCTCGGCGCGCTCGCGCTGGCCGCTTCCATCGTTCCCGCTTCCGCCGGCGCCAAGATTGGCACCCTGACCTGCCGGAGCAACGGCACGATCAATCAGATCGTCACCTCCTCGGAGACGGTGCTGTGCACCTACGCGCCTCTGGGTCGCTGGACACCCACTGAGACCTATGTCGGCACACTCGACACTTATGGCATCGATCTCGGCATTACAGGTCGCACGAGGATGGTCTGGTCGGTTCTGGCCGCCAGCTTCACCGAAGGCGAGCCGCAGTCGCTGGCCGGCCGCTATTACGGCACCAGCGTCGATGCGTCCTTCGCGGTGGGCGTCGGCGGCAAATCGCTGATCGGCGGTCCGGATCGCGGCTTCACTCTGCAGCCGACCAGCCTTCAGATCCAGGAAGGCGTGAACGCCACGCTCGGCGTGGCGCGGCTGACCCTCGAGGAAGCCGCTCCCGCAGGCGCCGTCTACAAGCCGTGAACCTCGACACAAAAAAGCCCCGCATCGTCTGCGGGGCTTTTTTCATGGCTGGAGACGCACTCGCCTAATGCGTCATGGAGACTTCGTCGCCTTTGAGAACGGCGAAATGCGCCACGACCATCACGATCACGACGCTGAGCACGCTCATGATCACACCCGCACCGACGATCAGCCCCATCAACATGCCGACGAGAATCGCAATCACGGCAGCAGAGCCGTATTTCACGAGCCAGAGAAAGCCGGCATAGGTGCGCTGGTGCTCCCGATAGTCCATCTCCGCACCCTTGCCGGGTTCGTATCCCGCCTCTTGCGCCATCATCGCCTCCCTCGAACTGTTCGCCTGCCGTCATGAATAGCTAAAAGGCGGGAAACGGGCAATCGACGCCCCGCCTCCACCTGTGAAAACGGAGCGCCCATGGGACGCTCCGCACCAGTCTCACAAGTCTTAGCCGCGCGTGTCAGGCGGCCTGACGCTTCTCGTGTCGACCTTCCTCGACCTCTTCGATGATCTTCGCGACGAAGGCGTCGAGATCGCCGGGGTTGCGCGAGGTGATGAGGGCCTGATCGGTCACCACCGTCTCGTCATGCCAGCGGCCGCCGGCGTTCACGACATCGGTCTTGATCGACTTGAAGGACGTGACATTGCGCCCCTCGATCACGCCCGCCTCGATGAGAAGCCAGGGCGCATGGCAAATCGCGGCCAGCGTCTTCTTGGAATTGTAGAAATCGCGCACGAAGGAGACGGCGGCTTCCTCGGCGCGCAGCTTGTCGGGGTTGATCTGGCCGCCGGGAAGAACGAGCGCATCATAGTCGGAGACGCTGACTTCCGACAGGAGTTTGTCGACGGGAACGCTCTGCCCCCAGTCCGTCTCGTCCCAGCCCTTGATCTCGCCGCCCTTGAGGGACACGACGTGAACGCTGGCGCCAGCCGCCTTGAGCTTCT
This sequence comes from Aureimonas ureilytica, assembly GCF_001475935.1. GTDB lineage: Bacteria > Pseudomonadota > Alphaproteobacteria > Rhizobiales > Rhizobiaceae > Aureimonas > Aureimonas ureilytica_A. The sequence goes on along the minus strand of NZ_LDQA01000022.1, from coordinate 127,935 downwards.
CCAGCGGCACCATCAGCTCGGACTGCTCGAATCCATCGGTGGCGAGAATGGCGATCTTGGCCTGTTGAATGCTTGGCATTTGATAGTCCTCTTTCGGGTATCGGCTGCGGCGCGGCACCCCTGAGGGTCGCCTGCGCCGTCCGGCCGTTCGAGGAACTAACGGGGTCGATTCAGGATGGTTCCTCCGCGCCGGGATCGGCGGGACCCGATTGTTTGGACGCGATTACATCGCGATCCGCACCCTAGAAGGCATCCGCTTCAACTTCGGCATCGATCGCGGCGGCGGCGATCGAATAGGGAAAGCCGGCGCGCATCAGCGCCGCAATGTCCTTGTCCCTACGCTCGGCGCGGTCCCTCAAGCGGTGCGGCCCCAGGCGTCGTCGCTTGGCGAGCGCGCGCGCCGCGCTCTCTTCGTCCGTCTCGTCGGCCTCCAGAACGGCCGCGACGGTTTCGCGATCGACGCCCTTTTCGCTGAGCTTCAGGGCGCTGTGCCGGCGCGACGATCCGCGCCGCCGGAGGCTCGCGAGCTTCGCCTCGGCAAAGCTGCGATCGTCCAGAAGCTTGAGTTCGACAAAGCGCGCGACCGTCTCGTCCACCAGCCCGGCGAACTCGCCCGGCTCCTCGCCGCGCAGCATGGCCCGGCGCATGACCTTGCGCTCCAAGACGCGCTTCAGATGCGCCGTCGAGGCGGCGTAGCGCTCCAGATAGTGGGCGGCGGCCCGAAACAGCCAGTCGGCTGTGATGGGCCTCGGCGGCTTGGGCTCTTCGGTCGGGCTCGGTCGGCGCATGGAGTGAATCTATAGGGTCGGCCCGTTGCACCACCAAGGGCGCTTGACGCGAAAAGGCCAATCCCGAAGGACTGGCCTTTCGACACGTTCAGGATGGAAGCTCAGGCGGCGTAGGCGAGGCCCGGCTGGACGCGATGATCCGTCTCGATCCCGATCGGCCCGCCGAGCAGGCCGACCTCATGGGCGAGCTGCGCGGCTTCGGCGCGGGCGCGGTCGAGGCCGGACACATGCTCCTCGCCCAGCGTGAACAGCGTGCCGCCGTGGTAGAACGGCGCTTCATAGGCCGCACGATGCACCAGACCGACGTCGAGGCGCGGCGTTTCGGACCGCTCGATCATGGTCTCGATGGCGCGGGCGACGCGGCTCGGAATGGTGGTCACGGCGCTGGCGACGAAGGCCCAGTCGCGGTCGCGGCGGCCCTTGCCCGCTTCCAGGCGCAGAAGGCGATCCGTGGCGAGCGCGGCATAGGCCGAGAGCGGCGAGAAGCGGACCGGGATCAGCGCACGGTCGGACAGGCGCGCACCGGCGCGCAGAAGGTCCGGATTGTCGCCCGCATCGATAATGGCGATCTCGCCCCGGCGGCGCGCGGCGCGCACGAGGCGCTCCAGCGACATTTCATCGTCGGCGACCTCGACCGTGCAGCGCGAGGGACGCCCCTCCTTCGCTGCCCAATCGACGAGATCCTTGTCGCGGGCCGCGTCGATCAGCACGACGGGAATGTCGGCGGCATTGGCGACGCTGGCCAGCGTCAGGGCGAGCGTGGAGGAACCGGAGGTTTTCAGGGAACCGATGGAGAGAACAGGGATCATGCCAGGTCTTTCGCAAGGCGCGCGGGGGCTTTCGCCGCCAAGGTGCCGTGGCGTCGCGCGGGAAGAAGGAAACGGGTTCGTCAAGGGAGCGGCGGGGGGAGCCAGCCGTTAAGCAATTCGCAAGATTAATTAAAAATGCAGATGGTTAACGAGACCTTAACGCGGCGGCCCACCCCCGGCCTGCAACTGACGCCGGGCTTGCAGAGGCTGCGAGGCTTATGCCATGCGACAGGTTCGGAGCCCGTGAGGGGTCCATTTCATCAGGAGAGATAGGTTCGATGGGCGCGACAGGGCTTCTCGTGGCGGTGCCGGCCGATGTCAGAGAGTTCGAGAACTACCACTGGCACGCGAGCCCCAGCACCTATCTTGCCGCCATCCGCAAGGTCGCGGGCGCGGTGCCGGTGATCGTGCCGGCGCTGCTAGATGAGAGTGATCTCGACATCCTGTTCGAGCGGATCGATGGCGTACTCGTCACCGGCTCGGCCTCCAACGTCCATCCCGCGCTTTATGGCGTCGAGCCTAGTACCTCGCATGAGCCGTTCGACCGGGAGCGGGATCGCCTGTCCCTCACCATGATCCACCGCGCTCTCCAAACTGGCGTCCCGCTTCTGGCGATTTGCCGCGGGCATCAGGAGTTGAACGTGGCGCTGGGCGGTTCGCTCGCGACCGAGATTCAAGATGGCGAAGGCCGGATGGATCATCGCGCGCCGGAGCATCCCGAGCAGGCCGGCCGCTTCGCATTGCGCCATCCGGTCCGCCCGGAAGAGGGAGGCCGGCTGGCGGCTCTGGTGGGGAATGAGCCCTTCCCCGTCAATTCGCTGCATCGCCAAGCGATCGACCGACTGGCGGACGGGCTCGCGGTCGAGGCGCGGGCGGCGGATGGAACCGTCGAGGCGGTGTCCGTTCCCTCGGCGCGCGGCTTCGCCCTCGGTGTCCAGTGGCACCCGGAATATTGGGCGGAGACGGACGGACCGTCCCGCGCGATCTTCGAGGCTTTCGCGGCCGCGTGTCGCGAGCGCCGGGACGCACGCGCCGCCGGTTAACGTGGCAGCTTGAGCGGCCTCAGGCGAGTGAAGCGAAGAACAGGCCGAAGCCGAGCGAAACGAGCAGCAGCGCGCCCGAGAGTTCGAGAAGGGCGCGCAAGGGGCGAAGGCGCGACGCGCCCTCACTCAGCCGCAACACGAAATCCTTCGCGCCGACCGCAAGGGCTGCCAGGGCGGATACCGTGATGGCGGTGCCGAAGGCCATGGCGAAAACCGACAGAAGACCCGAGCCGTAGAGTCCGTTCAGGAGCGCGAAGGTCAGAACCACGATCGCGCCCGAGCAGGGTCGCAGGCCAACGGCCACCACCGCCGCCAAGGCCGAGCGCCAGGAGAACCCCTTGCCGCCGAGTTCGCTGGCCGAGAGAATATGCGGCCGGCCGCAGTCGCACGCATCGCCCGCCGCGTCGTCGCAGACATCCGAGCCATAGGCGCCGGAGGCGCGCGGCAGCAGCTTCGACCCGCCTCGCGTGCGGTCGGTGAAGGTGCCCGCGCCCGCGAAGGCCAGACCCTGCGGTCCGCTTTGCGGCGCGCGCCAGACGAGCGGCACAGCGGGAAGACGGCGCAGAAGGGCATGGCCCTTGCGCAGGACCAGCCAGATGCCGATGGCGGCGACGCCGAGATAGGACATCAGCTCAAGACCGAAGGCGGCTTGCGTCATCGACAGCGAGGTGCCTCGCAAAACCATCCATCCGAACAGGACGATCACAGCGGCAGACAAGGCCTGCGCCAAGGCCGAAGCGAAGGACAGCGCGATACCGCGCCGAAGCTCCACCTCGTTGGCCAGCATATAGGACGAGATCACGGCCTTTCCGTGCCCCGGACCGGCCGCGTGGAAGATGCCATAGATGAAGGACAGGCCGACCAGCCAGCCGAAGCCGCCCTGCCCGTCTCGGATCGCGACCAGCGCATGGCGCAAGTCCACGAAGAAGCCGCGCTGGATGCGCAGGATTTCCATCATGAGGCCGGCAAAGGGCCCGCTTGGCGTCGCCGTCACCTCGGCATTGCCGATGCCGAGCGAGGATTGCGCGAGGGCCGCGCCTGTCAGAAGGGACAGACAGAGGAGCGTGGGTCCGGCGAGGCGCAAGGGCGAACGCATGGTCGGGCCTTTCGAATGCGACGAGCGGTCTGTAGCAGGGGAATTTACTTGGCGCATGACACGTCGATGCGCGTCGCCAGAAGCTGCGAGAAATTCACGCCATCGTCGGGAAGCTGCTGGTTGGGCTTCAGCATGGACACCGAATTCATCCACTCCGACGCGTCGGCATCGGGGTCCGGCCGGGTGAAGCTCTTGGTGCAGGTCTTCGGCAGATCGAGCAGCTGATAGGCGTTCTCGTCGGCGAAGTCGAAGGCGACGAAATAGCTCTCGTCATAAACGGAGAAGGTCACCTTGTCCTTCTTCAGGTCCACCGGCTCGGCGGGTGTCATCTCGAAGAATAGAGTCAGCTGCCCATGGTCGAAGAGGCCACGGATTTCCTTGGGCGGATGGAGCTTGATGTCGCGCTTGCCGATCGAGACGAACGTATAGAACTCCCACTCGGCGATGGAGCCGAGCACGGTCTTGCCCACCGCCTCCAGCTCGTCCGGGTCGAGCTTGCCGTTTCCGTTCTTGTCGAAATCCACCACGACGCTGGAGGAGAAAAGTTCGTCGAAGCGCCAGATATTGCGGATCGCGGAGAGCTTGCCATCGGCCGTTCCGACGATCTCCATCTTGGAGTCGGCGAAGACATGGGGATGCGCCTCAGCCCCGCCGCTGGCGACCAGACCAAGCGCCCATGCGCCCATGCCGATGGCGGCCGCCCGTCTCACACCCATGCTTGCAGTCCCCGTTCGTCCGGCGCCTCTTGGAGGCGCAAAGAACGGCCAAATTGGGGAGAAGTCCAGCGCGAACCCTTGCGGGGGATCGCGCTGGCTCAGGGCATCTTACTGCAGCACCACGACCTGCGCGCCCACGTGAACGCGCTCGAACAGGTCTTCCACATCGGCGTTTCTCATGCGGAAACAACCGGCGGACGCGGCCGAGCCGATCGAGTTCGGCGAATTCGTGCCGTGGATGCGATAGGTGCCCCAGCCCAGATTCATGGCCCGGCGGCCGAGCGGGTTGCTCGGGCCGGGGCCGACCGAGGCCGGCAGGGTCGGTTTGGCCTCGCGCATGGATGGCGTCGGCACCCAGATCGGGTTGAGGCGCTTCTTGGAAACCCAGCTCGTGCCGAACCACTGCTCGCTCGGCTTGCCGACGGCGATGTCGTATTTCAGCGCCCGCTCGTGGCCCGTCACCAGGAAGAGCTGCCGCGCGCCCGTCATGACCACGATCGTGCCTGGCTCGTAGTCCCCTAGAAACAGGGTTTCCTCCCGATCCCGCGAGGGCGCGGCATAAGCGGGAGTGAGCATCGTGGCGCAGGCGATGACGGCCGATGCGACGAGGGCGCGAAAACGGACCATGGAGAACCTCGAATCATGAGCGGCCGGACAAGCTTGATCCGTCAAGCTGCCGGTTCGCGACCCGGACAATTCTTTCGAAACCAGGTTGCCAAGAAGTCAACAAACACGCGCGTTCGCGCAGGAAGATGCCGCCGATGCGGAAAAACCGCATAGATGCCGGCATCGCGCGGCACGAAGTCGTCCAGGATCGAGACGAGACGGCCATCGGCGATATCCTGCCGCACCACGAATTCGGGGATCAGCGCGACGCCGAGGCCCGCCAGCGTCGCCGCCCGCACCGTATAGGGAGAGTTGGCGGAAAAGCGCCCCGACACGTTGATGGGGATCGGATCGCCGGTCTTGGGGTCCTTGAAGGTCCAGTTGTAGAGCGTCTTGGCGTTGGAATCGATCACGGCCGGCAGGCGGGAAATGTCGGTCGGATGGGTCGGCGTGCCATGCGTCTTCAGGAAGTCCGGCGTCGCGCAGATCGCGAAATCGAGTTGGCCGAGACGCCGCGCGATCATGGCCGAATCGGTGAGGCGCGTCATGCGGATCGCAACGTCGAACCCCTCCTCCACCAGATTGACGAAACTGTCGTTGAGGTGAAGATCGAGCGTGATGTCGGGATGGGCGGCCGAGAACTCGACGAGACTGAGGCCCAGCTCGGCATCGCCGAAGGTGCGCGCGGCGGTAACGCGCAGCGCCCCCCTCGCCTCGCCGGTCGCCTCGCGCGCTTCCTCGTTGAGCGCGGCAAGATCGGCGAGGATCGTGGAGGCGCGCGCCACATAGACCTCGCCCGCCGCCGTCAGCGCGATCTGGCGCGTGGTGCGGTTGATGAGGAGAACGCCCAGTTCATCCTCCAGCTCGCGCACATATTTGGACAGAAGCGCCTTGGAGCGACCGGTCTTGCGTGCCGCCGCCGAGAAGCCCTCGCTTTCCACGACAGACAAGAAGGCGCGCATCCGGGTCAACGTATCCATCGGCACAATTTCCTTGCCCCAAACCGACCCGTGTTGCCCCATCGCGACACCGGCCAAAACGCTTCCATATCAGGTTCGCAAGCGTGCGAGAGGGTGAATTTTTCGCTTGTATGCGACATCAGCGGGTCCTATATCGGCCCTTGCCCAATGTCGCACGTGCCTGTGGGCGTCCCCCGGTCCTTCGAATGCGAAGATCACCGGGTCGGTCACTGGAGGTTTCCTCCAGGTCGGTTTCGCTGCTGGCGAAATCGTGGACGCCTTGAAGCAACGACGGTGCGGGCCTTTCTGGTCTCTCCCGGTCTCCATAGCCGGGAATTCTGTAGAGGCACACCTTCCTTGCCTGAAGTGCGGCGGGTCCAACCCTCCAAGCCATGGCACAATCTTCCGCTCTCGTTCGGCCGTCCGGCTGCCCGATGTGGGAGGCTATTCGCGTTTCGCGTTCGATCCATGAGCGGGGTCTCCACCGGCCGTTCGTGGGCTTGAGCGCGTGCGCTCCTCGTCAACCCAAGCGGTTCACTGGAGCTGACCCATGGCTACGCAGCGCATCATCGACTTTCTCGCCACCCGACGTCCCACCGGCCCTTGCCTCGTGGTCGATCTCGACGTGGTGGAAGAGAATTATCAATCCTTCCGCCGCGCGCTGCCGGATTCGGCGATCTATTACGCGGTGAAGGCCAACCCGGCTCCCGAAATCCTGCGCCTTCTCGCCTCGCTCGGCTCCAATTTCGATTGCGCCTCCGTCGCCGAAATCGAGATGGCGCTGAACGCCGGCGCGACGCCCTCGCGCATTTCCTATGGCAACACGATCAAGAAAGAGCGCGACATCGCCTGCGCCCATGCGCTCGGCGTCTCGCTCTTCGCGGTGGACTGCGTGGAAGAGGTCGAGAAGGTGGCCCGCGCCGCACCCGGCGCGCGCGTCTTCTGCCGGGTGCTGACGGACGGGGCCGGCGCCGAATGGCCACTGTCGCGCAAGTTCGGCTGCGTTCCGGCCATGGCCGTGGACGTTCTGACCCACGCCCATGCGCTCGGCCTGACGGCGACGGGCGTCTCCTTCCATGTCGGTTCGCAGCAATGCGACACCGAGGCCTGGGACGGCGCGCTGGCCGACGCCGCCTTCGTGTTCAACACGCTGGCCGAGCGCGGCATCACGCTGACCCTCGTCAACATGGGCGGCGGTTTCCCAACGCGCTATCTCAAGGACGTGCCGACCGCGCAGGCCTATGGCCGCTCGATCTTCGCCGCGCTGCGCCGCCATTTCGGCAACCGCATCCCGGAGACGATCATCGAGCCCGGTCGCGGCATGGTGGGCGATGCCGGCGTCATCAAGGCCGAGGTCGTTCTCGTGTCGAAGAAGTCGGTCGAGGACGCGAACCGCTGGGTTTTCCTCGACATCGGCAAGTTCGGCGGCTTGGCCGAGACGATGGACGAGGCGATCCGTTATCCGATCGTGACGGCGCGCGACGAGGACCGTAAGGAGCCCTGCGTGCTCGCCGGCCCGACCTGCGATTCGGCCGACGTGCTCTACGAGAAGACCCCCTATCCGCTGCCGATCTCGCTGACGGTGGGCGACGAGGTTCTGATCGAAGGCACGGGCGCCTACACGACGACCTATTCGGCCGTCGCCTTCAACGGTTTCGAGCCGCTTCGCTCCTACGTCATCTGAGCGTCGTCCGGCCGGATTAAAAAGCCGCCGATTGGATCGATCTCCCTGTGACACCGCCGAGGCCCGTGAGGCCCCGGCGCCTTGCCCCTCGCCCGATGGCGCCTGCGCGCCCTTGGCGCTTCGCGCTGATTTTATCGTTGCCATGCCCGGACGCGGCCTCAAGCCCCGCCCGGCCGCCTGCCCTCACGCGCGCGTTCGCCTCTCGGCCGACGCGCGAGTTCGCTCGCCCCTGTTTCGAGGATCGCCTCATGGCCGCGCATCCCGTTTCCCTGTTCGAACTCCTGCGCTCCCAGCCGATCGTGCACCTTCGCGCCGAGATGCCGGGGGATGTGAGCGCGCGCGAGGCGCTGCTCGACGCCGCGATGGGTCCAGGCCGCGTGCGCAAGTCCTCCGAGGCGCTGCGTCGCGGGCGGCTGCCGGCCGACGGTCTGGCGCTCGTGGCCGAAACCGAGGACGGCACGCTCATCGGCTCCGTGCGCCTGTGGAACGTCGCGGCGGGCGAGCGGGGCGGCGCGGCCGTTTCCGCCCTCTTGCTCGGACCTCTCGCGGTTCTGCCGGGCTTCGCGGGCTTCGGCATCGGCTCGTCGCTGATGCGCCGCGCCATCGCGGAGGCGGCGTTCCGGGGGCATGATGCGATCGTGCTGGTGGGCGACGCGCCCTATTACGAGCGCTTCGGCTTCTCGGCTGATGTGGCCGCAGGCCTCACCATGCCCGGCCCGTTCGAGCGGCATCGGCTGCTGGGCCTCGAAATCGAGCCGGGTGCGCTTCACGGCGCAGAAGGCATGATCTCTGCCACGGGCCGCGAAATCGCGTCCGAGGCCATCGCCGCAGCCGCCTGATCATCCCTATCTTGCCCGTGCGGGCCGATAAAAAGGCCGGAACGCGAAGGGGCTTCCCCCGCGCGTTCCGACCTCATGCATTCAGACGCTGAAACGATCGGCCAGCCCGTAAGCGCTGGGCGACCAACCAGACCCTACCGTCAGGAGGCTATGTCCACGACGCCCGCCTCGCCGCTGTCGGAGCCGAAGGCGAGGACGCGGCCTTCCTTGTCCCAGCCAAGCGTCGTGACGCCGCCCGAGCCGCCTCGGCGCAGGAGCGCCTCCTTCGAATCGGCAAAGCGCACCGCGAGGATCATGCCGTCCGCATAGCCGATGGCGAGAATATCGTCGCTCGGATGGCAGGCGACGGCGGTGACCATCGTGTCGCCGCGCGTGCCCAATTCCAGCGGCGCCTTGTTCATCGGCCCGTCCTTGGACGAGAAGGGCCAGAGAATCGCAGCCGGCGCGCCCGATGTCGCCAGGAACTTGGTCTTGGCCGACCAGGACCAGCTCTTTACCTTGGCGGGATAGCCGGTCATGCGCATGTGCTTGCCGTCTTCCAGACGCCAGCCATGCAGGGCGTTTTCCTGCATGACGGTGACGAGGAAGCGCCCGTCCGGCGAGAAGAAGACGTCCGTGTGCGGCCCCTTCCAGTCCAGTTCCTGCGGCTTGGCGTCCGTGCCGGCGAAGAAGAGATTGGCGCCGTCATAGCGCGCCGTGGCGAGACGCAGGCCCTTGGGCGCGAAGGCGACATCCTCCACCGTACGGGCATGGACGAATTCGCGCGCCTCGCCCTTGGCCTCGCGCACGAAGGCCGAGCGACCAGCCGCATAGCCGACCGCCCCGCCGGGGCCTCCGGCCACCGCCGTGATCCATTTGCGGCCAGCCGAGCCGAGTTCGCTAAGGGTCATGTCAGGGAGCGTCGCGACGACGCGCCCATCCTCCCCACCCGTGAGAAGGCGATGGGAAAAGGCGTCGTAGCGGGCGGTGACGAGGCCGCCCTTGTGCGCTTCCAGCACCTTCTCGCCGCCGGCGGGAAAGCGGATCGTGCCGTCCGACAGGGCGAAGACCGGCGCGTCCTTGAGGAACAGCGCCGCTTCCACATGCGTGTCGAACGTGTAGGGGACGACCTGAGGCATCAGGCGCCAGCTGCCGCGGGGGACTTGGCGAAGCAGGCCTTGAAGCCCTCTTCCAGCGCTTTGGCGTCCAGCTCGCGCCCGATGAAGACGAGCCGGCTTTCACGCGCCTCGCCCTCGCGCCAGGGCCGCTGATGATCGCCCTCGATGATCATATGAACGCCCTGCACGACATAGCGATCCGGGTCGCCCGCAAAGGCCATGATGCCCTTGAGGCGCAGGATGTTCGCGCCTTGCGTCTGGGTAAGATCCTGAATCCAGGGGAAGAACTTGCGCTGGTCGATTTCCCCGCCGCGCAGCGACACCGATTTCACCGTCACGTCATGGATGGGCGAAACGTCGCCATGGTGATGATGGCCATGGTCGTGATGATGGTGGTCATGGCCGTGGTCGTGATGCCCATGATCGTGGTCGTGATGATCGTGCCCATGGGCATGGTGGTCGTGATGGTGATGATCGTGGTCGCAGTCCGGCCCGCAGACATGATCGTCATGGCCGTGCGCGGCCTCTTCCAGGAACTCCGGCTCCTGATCCAGAACGCGCTTCAAATCGAACGCGCCCTGCCCGAGCACGCGCTTGGGGTCGATGGCCGAGCGCTCCGCGCGGTGAATCACGGCATGGGGGTTGATCGCCCGAACGGTCGCCTCGATCCGGGCGAGTTCTTCGGGCGTCACGAGATCTGTCTTGTTGACGATCACGACATCGGCGAAGGCGATCTGATCCTCGGCCTCGCGCGAGTCCTTGAGGCGCAGCGGCAGGTGCTTGGCATCCACCAGCGTGACCACGGCGTCGAGCCGCGTCTTGGCGCGCACATCGTCGTCCATGAAGAAGGTCTGCGCGACGGGTACGGGATCGGCAAGGCCCGTCGTCTCCACGATGATGGCGTCGAAGCGGCCGGGGCGCTTGGTGAGGTTTTCCACCACGCGCACGAGGTCGCCGCGAACCGTGCAGCACACGCACCCATTGTTCATTTCATAGATCTCTTCGTCGGTTTCGACGATGAGATCGTTGTCGATGCCGATCTCGCCGAACTCGTTCACGATGACGGCGTATCGCTGCCCGTGGTTGTCGGAGAGGATTCGGTTGAGCAGCGTCGTCTTGCCGGAGCCGAGATAGCCGGTGAGAACGGTGACGGGAATCTGGGTTTCGGAGCCGCGAGCGGTTTCGGACATCGAGGTCACTCCATGAAAGGTGCGCCCGATATAGTCCCGCCCGATGGCGATTGCACGGGGGCTGTCGCAAGATCGAAGCGGGCGATGTCCTGGAGAAGCTCTACGAGGCGCACCGCCTGATGCCGGGCGATCGCCTCGCCCATCTCGGGCGTGGCGAGGCGCGCGTCGCCCACCGTGCCGACCGGGTTCAGGTCTTCCGCCATCCAGCCGAAGCCGAGCCGACCATGGGCGCGCAGATGCCGGAACTCTTCCGCCATTCGGCTCTGCTGCGAGGGCTGATCCTGAACATTCGAGGTCACCACCAGATCGGGTCGGAACGCCATCATCAGAGCGGTTTCCACCGCCCCGCCGTGAATGCCGACCGCCCGCTCGTCTTCGGGCACCAGCCCCTCGGGGAGGCCGAAGCGCTGCCAAGCGGCCGTGGCGCAAAGGAGGCCGAACCGGCGGCGCAGATCGAGCGCGGCGAGTTCCATGACCTGCGTGTTGCCGCCATGGGAGGAGACGATGCAAAGGCGGCGGAAGCCCGTTCGCGCCAGCCCTTCCCCAATCCGCAGGAGGGTTTCCACCCCGGTTCGCCAGTCGAGCGACAGGGTGCCCGGAAAGTTCGAATGCTCGTCCGAGGTGCCGATTCGCTGCACCGGCAGAAAGGTCGCCATCAGCCCGCCCGGCAGGCGTTCCAAGGCGCGCTCGACCATGGCGTCGGCGATGATCGCGTCCGTGCCGAGCGGCAGATGCGCGCCATGCTGCTCGATCGCGGCGATGGGCACGACGGCGACCGCCTTTGCGAGGGCGGGACCGAGCGCTGCCAGACCGGCGCTGGTGTTTTCTTCGAAGCAGGGACGAAGCGTCGTCATGGCGGGCCTTCCGGGCGTTCGAACGGATGGAGCCTCTTAACGTCCCCCGCAAGCGCTGCAAACCGGCGAGCACGGCGTTTCGGATGGACTATGACATGGGCTCCGGTTCATGCTGCCCGCGCGAAGTGAGGGCGTGGGAGCGGCATGAGAGGCAAGAAGAAGAAGCGCGAGGTTCTGGGGCAACTGACGCTGACCTCGCGCGCGGCCCGCACCAGCCTGTCGGCCCGGCTCGCCGGAGAGGGCCTGCATCCCGGCCAGGACACCGCTCTGCTCATGATCGCCGATCATGACGATCTCACCTTGCGCGATCTTGCCGACAAGCTGAGCGTTCGCCCGCCCACCGTCACCAAGACAATCAGCCGCCTGGCCGCGCAGGATCTGGTGGAAAAGCGCGCCGGCCCTCCGGAGCGGCGCGGCAGCACGGTGCATCTGACCGAGCGCGGGCAGTCGCTGGTGGAGGGCGTCCGGCGCGCGCAGGCGGCCACCGAAAAGCGCGCGCTGGCCGGTCTCTCGGCCAAGCAGCGCAAGCTTCTGCGAAAGCTCCTGCGCCGCATCGAGCGCAATCTCGGCGCGGTGGACGACGCCATGCTGGCGCCGGACGGCGACGAGTAACCCCTTCCCCGGTGCGGGACGACGCTGTCCGCGCATGGAACACCCACCCGAACCGGCTCGCCGGCGGGCATCCAGCACACCTCCTGTTGCGCGCGCGCCGGCCAGTCCTTAAACCCATAGGCCAGGGACAACCGGGCGAGTGCGGAACGGCGTATAGGTGGCTCAAAAGGTCAAATTATCGACGATCGCCGAGGCGCTCGGCCTGTCGACGGCAACGGTGTCGCTGGCGCTGCGCGACAGCCCGCTCGTGGCCGAGGCCACGCGGGAGCGCATCAAGGAAGAAGCGCGCCAGTCCGGCTATATCTACAATCGCCGCGCCGCGAGCCTTCGCACTTCCAAATCCGGCATTGTCGGCGTCTGCGTCCACGACATCATGAACCCGTTCTACGGCGAGATTCTGAAGTCGATCGAGGACGAGCTGGACCGACACCGGCAGACCTTCATTCTGTGCAATCACTATGACGATCTGGCCAAGCAGCGCGCCTTTCTGGATACGCTGCTTCAGCTGGGCGCGGACGGGCTGATCCTGTCGCCCGCCATCGGCACGCCCGCTTCCGACATTCATCTGGCCGAAACCAATGACTTGCCGGTGACGCTGATCGCGCGAACCGTCGAGGGCTCGGGCGTCACCTCATTCCGGGGCGACGACACCTACGGCATGTCGCTCGTGGTGCGCCATCTCATCGAGGAAGGGCACCGGAAGATCGCCCTGATCGGGGGCACCGAACAGACCTCGACCGGACGCGACCGTCAGCGCGGCTATCAAAACGCGCTGGAGGAAGCCGGCCTGCCCGTGCGCCCGGAATGGTGGATCAAGGGGCCGCGCTCGCGCCATTCCGGCTTCGACGCGGCCAGCGCCTTTCTGGACCTGCCCGACCGGCCGGATGCCGTCGTCTGCTTTTCCGATCTCGTCGCGCTCGGGCTGATGTACGGCCTGTCGCGCGCCGGGCTGCGGCCGGGCGTCGATATCGCCGTCTGCGGTTATGACGACATCGACGAGGCGGCCATCGCCATGCCGCCGCTCACCACCGTCTCCAACGGCCAGAGCGAGGTCGGCCACCGCGCCGCCGGCGCGCTTCTGGCCCGTCTGTCCGGTGCGCCCGCCGTGGAGCAGGTGGAACTCATCAAGCCGGAGCTTCGCATCCGCCGCTCCAGCTTCCTGAAACATACCGGCTCCGAACCGCCTCAATCCTGAAGGACGACGCCTTGGCCTCCCCCTCCCCCCTCGTTCTCGTCTTCGGCCCCTACAACGGCGACGGCCTGGCCGAACTCGAACGCCGTTTCACGGTTCGCCACCAGAAGAGCCGCACCCTCGAAGGCTTGAGCGAGGCCGAGCGCGCCGAGGTCAAGGCGGTGGCGGTCGCCGGCCATCTGCCGAACGAGACGATGGACGCCCTGCCCGCGCTGGAGATCGTCGGCCATTTCGGCGTCGGTTATGACGGGGTGGACGCGGCCCATGCGGCCGAGCGCGGCGTGGCGGTAACGAACACGCCCGATGTCCTGACCGAGGAAGTCGCCGACACCGCCGTCGCCCTCGTGCTCATGACCGTGCGCGAGCTGCACCATGCCGAGAGCCATGCGCGCTCCGGCGAATGGGAGCGCTCCGGCCCCTATCCGCTGACGCGCTTCTCCTTGCGCAACAAGGAGGTCGGCATCATGGGCCTCGGGCGCATCGGGCTCGCCATCGCGCATCGGCTCGAAGCCTTCGGCGTCAAGATCCGCTATCACAACCGCTCCGAGCGCAGCGACGTCGCCTATCCCTATGATGCATCGCTCGAAGCGCTGGCGGAGCAGTCCGATATCCTCCTCATCGCCGCGCCCGGCGGGCCGGCGACGGAGAAGGCGGTGAATGCGGACGTTCTCGCCGCGCTCGGTAACGAGGGCATCCTCATCAATATCGGGCGCGGCACGACGGTCGATGAACCCGCGCTGATCGAGGCGCTGGAACAAGGCACGATCGCGGCGGCGGGGCTGGACGTCTTCGCGGACGAACCCCGCATCCCCGAGCGGCTGCGCGCCTTGCGCAACACGGTTCTCCTGCCCCATGTCGCCTCCGCCTCGCGCGACACGCGCATCCTGATGGGCAATCTGGTGGCCGACAATCTCTCGCGCTGGTTTGCCGGCGAGCGGCTGGAAACGCCCGTTCCCGAAAGCGAGAAGGCCGGTCTGACGCGACGGCAGGGCTGATACGCGCGAACTGAGGGTTCCGCCCGCGCCAGCTTGGCGTCATATTGCGATGCGAAGAATTTTAAGCATCGGAATACAGGGAGGCGGTTCATGACCGACGCCTTGCTCACAACCGTGCCCCCTCTCTCCGGGGCATGGTTTCGAAACATGATTCTCCCGGCGGCGCTGGCCGCATGTCTCTTGTCCTCGCCGGCGCAAGCCGCGCAGACCGTGGAAGGCTCCACGGGTCTCGCCGCCGATCTGGCGTCGGGCACGATCGCCCGGCTGGGCGAGCGGATGGAAGAGTTGCGCGACCCCGCGCAGACCGACAACACCGATCTCGACCTGACGCTGCGCATCGGCCAAGCCCATGCCGACCGCACGCTGGACCCGTTTCTCGACCCGGTGCCCATGCCGGTTCTGCCCAGCCTTTATCTCGACGACGATTTCAACGCGCGGGAAGTACCCAACCGAACGCTCGAAATCCGCCGGCAGGCCAAAAGCGCGACGCCGCTCAATCTCTGGACTGCCGGCGAAGTCGAGATGGGCCGCGCCCGGTCGGGAATGCTGGATGGCGGCCGCAGTTCGGCCGGCCTATCCGGCGGCTTCGATCTGGCCCTGTCCTCGCGCGCCTCGCTCGGCATGGCGCTCGGAATCGACCAGCGCATCGGCGATTCCACCGTCAGCGCGCTCAGTCTCGCCACCTATGGCAGTTTCCATCCGACCGAGCGAACCTTCGTGGATGTCGTGGCGGGCGGCGCGCGGCTCACTGAGAGCCGTACCCAGGAGAGCCCGGCCTTTGTCGGTGGGCTAGCGCAGGGCTTCGGCGCGCTCACCTTCGGCTATGAGCACCGCAGCGGCCCCTGGATGATCTCGCCCTATGGCCGCACGCAGGTCTCGCGGCTCGGGACCGATCTGCCCTCGTTCGGTTCCTCGCCCAACGGCGTCGGCGCGAGCAAGGCCTCGGCCGTGGCGGGCCTGCGCACCGACTACACGCTGAAGGCCTATGGGCTATCGCTGCGCCCCGGCCTGCGCGTCGAGATGCTGCGCGACCTCTCACGCACCCGCGCCATTGGCGCGGACGATGCGTTCGGCCGTTCGGGCTTCGCCAGCCTCACCTTCACGCCTGGCATCCGCGCCGACATCACGCCCGATTGGAGCGCCCGCATCGAACACAAAACGGTCTGGGAGAACGCCGCGCCTCGCTCTTCAATGGAAATGAAGATCAGCGGCAAGTTCTAGCTCGAGTTTGATCCGCACGTCGCTCTTGCTGCACCATCTGCCCGCCGCGCATTTCAGGTAAGCGCTTTCGATCTTGGTCCGCGCTGTGCCGAAGCGGATTCGCTTCGGCGTCGAAGCGTTACGGCCAGGCGGGCGACCCGGTGATCGACAAGCTGATCGCCCGTCGGACAGAGCCCGCGCGCCTGAAGAGACTCTATCGGCCGGGCGCTTATCCCGCGAGCAGATTGATTCCCCGACGTCTGTCGAAACGCATGGAAATGGCCTCCGAAGCTCCTGCCTCGACCCGGATGTGACGCCGATCCTGACGAAGGATCCTTTTCGCACTTGCGAAAAACTCGTTGCAAATTCGCCGTGTTAACCTTCAGGTAAGATTAATGGGGTGATAGTGCCTCCTCAGTGAACATGGTCGCGTCAGTGTGGCCCGTTCGCCTCGATTTTCAGGACACTCGCGCTTTCTCTCCCAATGCGCGCGGGGCCTGTGCCGCAGGAGATCGAATATGAGATTCGCCCCCGTCGCTCTCGTCGTCGGATTCGCGGGTACGATCCTGGCTTCCTATCTTCAGGGGCCTGCCGTCGCCTCGACCGACAGCCTCGTGGCCGCCATGTCGCCGGCGCCCGAGATCACCGCCTCCATCCCCGTCGACGGCCAGCCGGCTGCCGCAGAGGCGGTTCGCCTGATCGATCTGCGCAATGGCGCAAGCTGCAAGGTGAATGGTCCGGTCGAGGACGATGTGGTGCATCGCGTGCCCATGGGGCCGTCCTGCGCCAAGTCGCCTGATCTGGCCCGCGTCGCCTATTGGGAGCGCAAGGATGATGGGTCGCTGGTGATGACCGACCATCACGGCGAAACGGTTCTGGAGTTCATGCCGGGCGACGGCGTGATGTATGAGAGCGTTTATCCCAACAACGCGCTGATCACGATCGTGCCAGCGCGCGGCTGAGCCGAGCTGTCCATCCGATATGACAACGGCGCCCTCGGGCGCCGTTTGTGTTTGGGCCTTCAGCCCTCGCGGCAAGCTTCGAGCGAGCGGAGCTGCCGACCCTCGCCATCGAAATTCTCGTCCGCCAGCCAACGCTCGAAACCTACCTTCACCACCGGCCATTCAGGATCGATGATCGAGAACCAGGCCGTATCCCGGTTCCGCCCCTTCACCACCATATGCTGGCGGAACAGGCTCTCGTACTGAAAGCCGTAGCGCGCCGCCGCGCGGCGGGAGGGCGCGTTGGTGCTTTCGCACTTCCATTCCAGGCGGCGATAGCCCAGCTCGTCGAAGACACGCCCATAGAGAAGTGCGAAGGCCTCCGTGGAAGCGCGCGTCTTCTGGAGCGAGGGCGCAAGGCAGATATGGCCGATCTCGGCCACGCCATGGGCGGGGTCGAGCCGCATTAGCGCCGCCACGCCCTCTGCCCTGTCCGAGCCGGCCGGGATGATCGCGTGGAACTTCGGATCGGAGGAAAGATAGGTCGCCTGCGCATAGCGCAAAAACGCCTCCGCCCCGTCGAACGGCCCATAGGCGAGATAGGTCCAGAGCGCGTCATGGCCGCGAAAGGCCGCTTCGAGATCGGCGAAATGCCGGTCGTCCACGATGGGCTCCACGCGAACATGGCGGCCGACCAACGGCTCGTTGCCCGGAAGGGCGCGCGGCTGCCAGTTCGCGAGGGAGCGCTCGGTCATCTCGAATGGTCTTTCACAAAGCGAATCACGCTATCTCGGACATCACGGTTACCCAGCGGCAGCGCCGTGGCAAGGGAGCTGACAGCACCCACATGGTCGAGGCCAGGATAGGTGCGCACCTCGACCTGTCCGCCCTTCTCGCGAATGGCGCGGGCCATGGATTGCGTTTCCTTGGGCTCGACCGTCGTGTCGGCGAGACCCGTGATGAGCAGCGCCGGGGCCGCGCGGCCGCTGGCAAAGCGCACGGGCTGGCTGTCGGCTCGAACCGCCGGTGGGAAGATGCGCTTGTAGCGTTCCTCCTGGATCGGCAGGAAATCGTAGGGCCCGGCCAGCCCGATGAAACCCGATAGTGCTCGCGCATCGAGCCCGACACGCTGGAGATAGCGTCCGTCGAAGGCCAATAGCGCGCCGATCTGCGCGCCCGCCGAATGACCCATGACGAAGAGCGGATGGCGCCCGGCGGGCAGCCCGTGGCCGCCTTGGCTGGCAAGGCGTTCAACCGCCGCCACGGCGCGCGCTCCATCCTCCACGAAACCGGGAAAGACGGTCTGCGGGTAGAGCCGGTAATTGGGAATCGCCACCACGAAGCCAGCCGTCGCCAGCGACTGGCCGACAAAGGGATAAAGCGACTTGGAGCCGCCGTCCCAACTGCCGCCATGGAAGAACACGACGACCGGCGTTCGGGTGTCGGCATTGTCGGGAACGTAGAGGTCGTAGGTTCCGCGCTCGCCCGGCGCATAGCGCAGATCGCGGATCGTCTCGAAACCGGCGCGTGAGGTCAACGCGTTGAGAACGGCCGGCCCCGAGCAGCCCGCGAGAACGCAAAGCGACAGGAGGCCGAGAAGGCTGGGAAACAGGCGCGGCATGGCACATCCAAAGCAGAGGTCGCGCGAGAAGATGGTGCGGCGGCGAAAAATCGCCACCGCAAGGCGGGTGGTCGGAGTCGGGCGAAAGCCTCCCTCCCCCGACGGAGAGCCTTAACGGACGCGCAGCGCAGCCGCCTCACGGGCGAGCTGGGTGATCGTATCGAAGCGGCCGGCCGACACCATGTCCTTGGGCGCGACCCAGGAGCCGCCGACGCAGATGACGTTCGGCAGCGCCAGATAATCGCCGACATTGCTGGGCGACACGCCGCCCGTCGGGCAGAAGCGAATCTTCGGGAAGACCGGGGCGAGCGACTTCAGATAGGGAATGCCGCCCAGCTGCTCGGCCGGGAAGAATTTCAGGATCTCGTAGCCTTCCTCGATCATGGCCATCAGTTCGCTCGGCGTCGCCGCGCCCGGCAGAAGCGGCACGTCAGAGGACTTCGCGGCGTCCAGCACTTCGTGCGTCGTGCCCGGCGAAACGATGAAGCGCGAGCCGGCCTCGACGGCTTCGTCGAACTGGCGCGGCGTCAGGATCGTGCCCGCGCCGCAGATCGCCTCCGGCACTTCGGCCGAAATGGCGCGGATCGCGTCGAGCGCGGCCGGGGTGCGCAGCGTCACTTCGATGGCCGGCAGGCCGCCTTCGGCGAGCGCGCGTGCGAGCTTCACGCCATCGGCTGCGCTTTCCACCGCCACGACGGGCATGACCGGCTGAACTTGCAGGATTTCGAGCAGCGCATGGGTCTTCTGGGTCATCGTCCGGTCCCTTCGGGCGGCAGGTCACAAGTGTCCGCCGCCTCCTTAAACCATCGGCGGCCGACCTGAAACGATTTTAGGAACGCGGCGCGCCGCCAAAGCCGAGGCGATGCCACCAGGAGCGCGGCTGCAACTCACGCTCGTTGCGATCGTCCAGAACGGCCAGGAACGTCTCGCACCAATTATGGGCCGTGTTGGCGAAGACGCGGGCGCGCATCGCCTCATGACGCTCGCGCCGCTCCTCCAGCGGCATGGCGGTCGCGCGCGACAGGGCGTGGGCGATCTCGTCGGTGGAATAGGGATTGACGATCAGCGCCTCGGGCAACTCTGCCACCGCTCCGGCAAATCGCGACAGGATGAGGACGCCGGGATCGGCCGGGTCCTGCGCGGCGATGAACTCCTTGGCGACGAGGTTCATGCCGTCGCGCAGCGGCGTCACCATGCAGATCTGCGCGGCGCGGTAGATGCCCGCGAGGGCCCGGCGCGTGAAGCCGTTGACCATGATCTGGATCGGGTTCCAGTCGAGCGTCGCGAAGCGGCCATTGATATTGCCGGCCAGCCCCTCGAGCTCGACCCGAAGATCGGCATAGGCTTCGAGTTCGGAGCGCGACAGGGGCGCAACCTGGAGGAACTGGACATTGCCACGCTGCTCCGGTTCGTCCTCCAGAAGCTGCTCGAAACCGCGAAAGCGCTCCGGCAGGCCCTTGGAATAGTCCATGCGATCGACGCCGACGATCTGATGCCGGCCGCGCGAGATGTCGCGCACCATGGCCTCGTGCTCGCGCGCCTCGTCCGACAGGGCGAACTCAGCAAAGCCATGCGCGTCGATGCCGATCGGAAAGGCCGAAGCGCGAACGATGCGCCCGTCCTGCGTGCGTACCCTGTCTCCGTCGATATCCTCCGCGCCCAGTTCCTGCACGCAGAAGGCCACGAAGTTGCGTCGGTCGCCTTCGGTCTGAAAGCCGATCACGTCATAGGCCAGCATGGCGCGCACCATGTCCTGGCTGCCCGGCAGCGCGGACATCAGATCGGGCGGGCAGAAGGGAATATGGAGGAAGAAGCCGAGCCGGCCGTCATAGCCGCAACGGCGCAGCTCCTGCCCCATGAAGAAGAAGTGGTAGTCGTGGACCCAGACGAGATCGTCGGGCGTCAGAAGCGGGCTCAGCCGTTCGGCGAAGCGCCGGTTCACCTGCCGATAGGTCCGGGCCGAAGCACGGTCGAAGGAGGCGATGTCGAGCCGGTAGTGCAGGAGTGGCCAGAGAGAACGGTTCGCATAGCCGAAATAGAAGCCGTCCAGTTCCTCCTGCGTCAGGTCGATCGTGGTGAGCGAGGTATGGCCGTGGGTCTCGGTGCGATAGTCGCTGCTGGCGGCATCCGGGGACACCTCCCCGCTCCAGCCGAACCAAAGGCCGCCGCGCCGGCGCAGCGCGTCCGCGAGACCGACGGCGAGCCCACCTGCCTTGCCTTCGTCGCTCAAGGGGCCGACGCGGTTCGAGACGACGACAAGTCGCTGTTGGGTTTCGCTCATGACTGTGTTTCCCCTTGCTGCTGCGAGGCCTCCCGCCTCGCAACCCCGAGCCAGCGATGGACCGAGTCTACCGAGGCCAGACGGAACTCCGCTTCGGTCGCGCCGTCGCCGACCTTGATCGAGACACCTCCCAGTTTGCGAACGGCATAGAAGCCGAATTCGTCCGTCGTGTCGTCCCCGACATAGATGGGCTGGCGCCCTTGGAACGGCGCATGGGCCATCAACGCTTCGATGGCCTTGCCCTTGTCCATGCCCGCCAGATGCACCTCCACGATGTTGTCACCCTTCATCACGGCGTAGCCCGGCTCCTCGCCGACCGCCGCCGAGACGAGGCGGATGGCGGCCTCCTGCAACTCGGGAAAGCCGCGATAATGCACGACGAGCGCGGTCTTCTTATCCTCGAGCCGCAACCGAGGCTCCGCGACGACACCGGCCCCGAGCGCCACCCGGATCGAATCGAGCCCTTCCGGGCCGGCGAGCGGCACGACCGGCGCGCCCGGCTGGTCGCGGCGCTCCAGCCCGTGAACGCCGGCCGCGGCGAATTGCAAGGGCTGGAGGAAATGATCGAGATCGGCGATGCGCCGGCCGCTGACGACGGCGAAGGCCCCAGCGCAGGCCGCTTGCAACTGCCCAAGGCGCTCCACCGCCTCGGGCGAGATGACGACCCCGGTCGGGTCGTCCACGAGATCCACCAGCGTTCCGTCAAAATCGATGAAGAGCGCGTGGCGGGCGGGGTCGATCGGAGGCGGTAGGTTCATGCCTTCCGAGATAGGCCTTTTTGCCGATTTGGAAACATGCCGATGCCGCAAAAAGGCCGCTTTGCTTCCCCCCGCCTCGCTTCGTTCGGCAGGTTAAGCCGCGTTGGACAGAAGGCGCGAGGCCTGCCGGAAGGCGCTTTCGATCTTCCGGTCATAGGCGTTGGCGGCGAAGCCGGGGCCGTTATAGAGCCGGGCAAAGCCTTCCCAATCGCCTCGCTCCATCCGCTCGACAAACGGGCCGGTTTTCAGAAAACGCGCGACGAGAGTGAACTGCCCCTCGGCGGACCGGCGCGCGTCCTCTGCCAACGCGGACGCGCTGGCATAGCCGAGCGTCTGCCAGTGCAGGCCCATCACTTGCCCCAGCCCCCAAGAGGTCGCCTCATAGGCAGCATTCGCATCGATCGCCGCAGCCTGGCGCAGGAGACGCCAGCGCGCGTCTTGCCCCGCTGGGTTGCGGATTTGGCCGGCGCGCGGTGCGGAAAGGCCAGCCGTGCGCGCGATCCGGCGCTTCTCTTCGTTGAGGCGCCGATCGAACACATGGCCTTCGAAGCGGATCAGCGGCTCGCGCCCCTCGCCCACCGGCGCGAAGGCCCGTGCATTGGTTTCCACGATGGCGATGGCGACGAGCGCGGCCGCCGGTGTGCCGGTGGCGCGTTCGACCTCGCGCGCGGCATCGAGAACTTCCCTGGAGATCGGCATGAAAAACCCCGCCTGTTGAACGAGCGCCAGAATGGGCGCTCGCCAGCGGGCGGGGATAAATTGGGGATAGATTGCAGGCACGAGAGCCTTCCAGCGCCCCTTGAGAGGCGCTGGAAACGCAGGGATCAGGCCGCTTCCGTCAGCCGCTCGGCCTCGGCACGAACCGTGTCGACCGACTTCAACTCGCCACGCACCGGGGTGCCGGAAGCCTTGTAATCACCGGCCACTTCGGCGGCGATCGTGTCGGCCGTGATGGCCGAAAGCGTCCAGCCGAGATGGCCGTGGCCGGTGTTGTAATAGACGCCCTTGGCCTTGCCCCGGCCGACGCGCGGGAGCATGTCGGGCATCATCGGGCGCAGGCCCGCCCAGGGCACGACCGAGGCGGTCGAGACACCGGGGAAGCGGTAGCGGCACCAGTCCACCAGCGGCTTGATGCGGGCCATGCGAATGTCGCGATTTTCTCCCGCGAATTCCGCCGTGCCGGCGATGCGCAGGCGATTGGGGCCGAGGCGGCTGGTGACGATCTTGGCCTTGTCATCCAGAAGCGAGACATAGGGCGCGCCCTCGCGGCTCGCCTCGTCCTCGAGATTGACGGTGATCGAATAGCCCTTCACGGGATAGACGTTCACCCGGTCGCCCAGCATGGCGGCGAAGCGGCGCGAGCCGACGCCGGCGCAGATCACCGCCGCGTCGAAATCCTGCCTTATGCCCTCGTCTTCCGTCCCTGCCTTGCGGGAGAAGACGGCAACGCCCCCGCCCTCGCGGGTGGAAAGCTGCGTGATGTGGGACTCGTAGCGGAAGGAGACGCCCTTGCGCTCGCAGGCCGCCGAAAGGCCGCGCGTGTATTTGTGGATGTCGCCGGTGAAGTCGCTCTGCGTGAAGAAGCCGCCATGGAACTTGCCAGCGAGCGCGGGCTCGATCTGATGGATGCCGGCATCGTCCAGCACGTCGCGGTGCAGACCGCCCTTGGCGTAGAGATCGTTGACACGCAGCGCGTGCTTGAACTCCGATTCCGTCTCATAGACATGCAGGATGCCACGCTTCACGCAGTCGAAGTCGAACCCCTCCCGCTCGGCCATGTCCATCAGGTGCTGGCGGGCGGCGATGGCCATCTTCACGGTCGCGACCGTGTTCTCCTCGTAGGAGCGGGCGGCCATGACGAATTCGAACATCCAGGACAGCTTGTGCCAGGTCGGGCTCGGATGGACGAGCAGCGGGGCGTCCTTCTTGAGCATCCACTTGATGCCCTTCAGGAACGTCGCCGGCGAGTTCCAGACTTCGGCATTGGAGGCCGAAAGCTGGCCGCCATTGGCGAAGGAGGTTTCCATGGCCGAATACGCGTTCCGGTCGAACACCGTCACGTCGAGGCCCTGGGACATGAGCTTATAGGCAGTGGTTACGCCGGTGATACCGGCGCCAATAACGGCAACAGAGGTCACGATCATCCTTCGCCCGAGCGCATCGGGTCTGGTCGTGCCCCTCCGTCATTGGCCTGAGAGTTTCACGGCACGGGAATTATCCCCCAAAACCGCTTTCTCCTTCGGCGGACGGCTGCGTGGAATCGCCGTCACTCTCCGGATGTGTCTAGCGCCGCGCGGTCCTTTTGCCTGAGAGTTTCCGGGGCGGTTGCTCCTTCGGCGCCGGCAAATGCCGGTCTCTCCCGCATACAGCGAATATGGACTTTAAGATACGCGACATCCCATGCCGCAGCAAGCGCGAAGAGCCGGCACGCCGTGCCTCAGTTAAGGCAGGGCGCTCAAAATCGTGGCAATTCTATTCGCCCCGCGGGAAGCGCTGCGCCTCTTCCAGAATGTTCAGATCCATATGGTTGCGCATGTAGCGCTCGGACGCCTTCTGAAGCGGCTGGAAATCCCAGGGGTAGTAGGCACCGTTGCGCAGCGCCTCGTAAGTCACATGCCGGCGCGCTTGGCTTTGGCGCACCTCCCGGTCGAAGCGAGAGAGATCCCACAGCGATTCGGCCTTTTTCGCGAAACCCGCCAGCGTCTGCGCATGGGCAGGATCACCCGCCAGATCGGTCAGTTCGTGCGGATCGGCGTCGAGGTCGAACAGCTGGTCCGGGTCGGCCGGGCAGCGGTTGAACTTCCAACGCCCTTCGCGGATCGAGACCATGGGCGCGACCGAGCCTTCGGCGGCATATTCCATCAGGACGGGCTCGCGCCGCTCGCCCCGCGCCATCGTGTCGATCAGCGACACGCCGTCGATCCAGTCCGCGCCCGAGCCGAGATCGACGCCGGCGAGATCGGCGAGCGTCGGCAGGACATCGAGCGTCGAAACGGGCTCGCGGAACGTGCCAGCAGCCACGCCCGGCGCGGCCAGCATCATGGGCACGCGCGCCGAGCCCTCGAAGAAGTTCATCTTGAACCAGAGACCGCGCTCGCCCAGCATGTCGCCATGGTCGGAGACGAAGAGGACGGCGGTGTTGTCGGCCAAGCGCGTGGCCTCCAGCACGTCGATCAGCTCGCCGACCTTCTCGTCGATATAGGAGATATTGGCGAAATAAGCCCGGCGCGAGCGGGCGATCATCTCGTCCGTGATGTCGTAGTCCTGATCGTTGCAGGCGGCCATGAGACGGCGCGAATGCGGGTCCTGCGCCTCGTCGGGCAGACGGCCGATTTCGGGGAGGAGATGAGGCGCGCCCTCGTAGAGATCGAAGAAGCGCCGGCGCGCGACATAGGGGTCGTGCGGATGGGTGAAGGAGACGGTCAGGCAGAAGGGCCGCTCGTCATGGCCCCGGCTTAGATCATAGAGTTTCGCCTTAGCGTGGTAGGCGACCTCGTCGTCATATTCGAGTTGATTGGTGATCTCGGCCATCCCCGCCCCGGTGACGGAGCCGAGATTGTGATACCACCAGTCGATCCGTTCGCCGGGCTTGCTGTAGTCCGGCGTCCAGCCGAAATCGGCCGGGTAGACATCCGTCGTCAGCCGTTCCTCGAAGCCGTGAAGCTGGTCCGGGCCGACGAAATGCATCTTGCCCGACAGCGCAGTGCGATAGCCCGCGCGGCGCAGATAATGGGCGAAGGTCGGGATATCCGAGGCGAATTCGGCCGCGTTGTCATAGACGCGCGTCTTGGACGGGAGTTGCGCGCTCATGAAGGACGCGCGGGCCGGAGCGCAAAGCGGGCTCGCCGTGTAGGTGTTCACGAAGCGCGCCGAGCGCTCGGCCAGGGCTTTGAGATGCGGCGTATGGAGAAACGACGCCGGCCCGTCTGGAAACAAGGTGCCATTGAGCTGGTCCACCATGATGACGAGGATGTTGGGGCGGCGGGCGTCGGTCATGGCGCTCTCTCAAATCGCAGAACACAGAAACGGCGGCGCCTTTCGAGGAGCGCCGCCGCGAGACAGGAGGGGATCGATCAGGCGCCGATCTTGGCCTTCACCGCCGCAAGACCCGGCTGGCCGTCCAGCGTGGTGACGCCGGCCAGCCACGGCTCCAGAACGGCGGGGTGCTTGGCGAGCCAGCTCTTGGCGGCCTTCTGCGGATCGGTGCCTTCGGCCAGCGCCGCCATCATCTCGTTTTCCATCTCGACGGTGAAATGCATTTGCGAGAAGAGCTTGGCGACGTTCGGGCATTCTCCCGCATAGCCCGCGCGCGCCAGCGTGTAGACCTCGGCCCCGCCATAGTTCGGGCCGAAGAACTCGTCGGCGCCCGAGAGATAGGTGATGCCCATGTTGTTCATCGGATGGGGCGCCCAGCCGAGAAACACGATCCAGTCCTTGGAGCGCTCGGCGCGCTTCACCTGCGCGAGCATCCCCTGTTCGGAACTGTCCACCAGCTTCCAGCCCTTCAAGCCATAGGCCGGCGCGTCGATCATCGACTGGATGTTGGTGTTGGCGGGCGCGCCCGGCTCGATGCCGTAGATCTCGGACTTGAACTTGTCCGCGTTGGCGGCGAGTTCCTTCACGTCCTTGACGCCGGCCTCGGCCACGTAGTTCGGCACGGCCAGCGTAAACTTGGCCCCTTCCAGATTCTTGGTCAGGACGTCCGCCGCCTTTTTGGCCTCCAGTTCGTCACGGAACTTCGTCTGCGCCGGCATCCAGTTTCCGAGGAAGACGTCGGTCTGCTTGTTGGCGAGCGCCTGATAGCCGACCGGCACGCCGAGCGTCTCGATCTTCGCGGTGTAGCCGAGCCCGTCCAGAACGGTGCTCGCCAGCGCGTTGGTGGAGGTGATGTCGCTCCAGCCGGGGTCCGACATGCGCACGATCTTGCAAGCGGCCGGATCGGCGGCGAAGGCAGCGCCGGGAAGCGTGGCGGCGGCAAGAAGCGCGGCGACGGCGAAGCGGGCGGAACGGAGCATCGGAAAACCTCGATTCTGGACGGGCATCGTCGGGACGCCTTACCGATCCCGTATCAGGACCGAGACCACGCCGGCTTTCAAGACCATTTCCATTCGTCTGCACCGTTGGAAAGGAACGCGCTATGCTGATCCAGCCGATCCGGGAGCAGGACCCGGCCCCTCCGGCGCACTCGCACGCAACGCCTGGAGACCCAATCGCGATGAATGACGACGATATCCGGGAGATGTTCGAGGGCCTCGGATCGGTGACCATCCGCCGCATGTTCGGCGGCAAGGGCATCTATCACGCCGGCCTGATCGTCGCGATCGACCTTCGCGACGAGATTCTTCTGAAGGCCGACGCGACGAGTGCCCCGCTGTTTGCAGAGGCGGGAGCCCGCCAATGGACCTATGAGGGACAAGCCGGGCGGCCGGTTCTCATGCCCTACTGGTCGATCCCCGACGAGGCGCTGGACGATCCCGAAACGCTGGCGCACTGGGTCCGCCTCGCCTTCGAAGCGGCCTTGCGCTCGGGGGCCGCAAAGCCGCCGCGCCGGCGCAAGACGCTTTCAGAGCTTTGATGTGGCCTGCTCCGCCAAAGCCGGATCGTCGGCCGAGCGCGGCATGAAGCGGCGCGTGCGGCGCTTGAAGCCCTCGATATAGGTGAGAACCACCGGCACGAAGACGAGCGTCAGCACGGTGGAGGAAATCAGCCCGCCGATCACCGCATGGGCCATGGGCGCGCGCTGCTCGCCGCCCTCCCCCAAGCCCAGCGCAAGCGGCACCATGCCGAAGATCATCGCGAGCGTCGTCATCACGATCGGCCGCAGGCGCACCGCGCCGGCCTCCGCCAAGCTCTCGCGCAAGTCCATGCCCCTTGCCCGCGCCTGGTTGGAATAGTCCACCAGCAGGATCGCGTTCTTGGTGACGAGGCCCATCAGCATGATGAAGCCGATGATGGAGAAGATGTTGAGTGTCGAGCCGGTGGCATAGAGGCCAAGCAGCACGCCGATCAGGGAGAGCGGCAGCGACATCATGATCGCGACCGGCTGGAGGAAGGAGCCGAACTGCGAGGCTAGGATCAAGTAGATGAAGATCACGGCAAGCCCCAGCGCCTGCAGCGCATAGCCCGTGCTCTCCACCATGTTCTCGGCATCGCCGCCGAAGGAAATGCGATAGCCCGGCGGCAGTTGGAGCTTGGCGATCTCGCGCTGAAGATCCGACGTGACCTCCCCCAGCGCCCGGCCGGAGACATTGGCCGAGATACGCACTTCGCGCTGGAGATCGCGCCGGTTGATGGAACTCGCGGCCACGCTGTCCACGACATCGGCCACCTGATCGAGCGCGACCGTGACGGGCCGGTTTTCCGCGTCCCGCCGGCCGGTGGCGATGGTGAGCGCGCGAAGCTGCTCGGCCCTTGCGCGACCTTCTTCTGGCAGGCGCACCATCACGTCATAGGTCTCTCCATCCGGCGCGTTCCAGACCGAGACGGCGTCGCCCGCCACGAGCGGGCGCAGCGTGTCGCCGATCTGGGTCAGCGTGATGCCGAGATCGCTCGCCGCCTCACGCCGCACCCGGATCGCCAGCGTCGGCTGCTCGTCCTCGATGGAGGACTCGACCTCGATCGCGCCGGGGATCGCGCGCAGCGCCGCGGTCAATTGGCCTGAGATGCGCTTCAGCTCGGCCGGGCTTTCACCGAGCACGGAAAACTGCAACGGCTTGGCGGACGCCCCGCCGCCCCCGCCGCCGCCCATGGCGCTTTGATTGATCGAGACGGTGAGCCCCGCGATACGCGACAGCGCCGGGCGCAGCGGTGCGACGACCTCCGCCGTGGAGCGCGTGCGCTCCGCGATGGGCCTTAGCGTTACTGCGACATTGGCCGCGTTGAAGCCGCGCGAGCCGCCGGAATTGATCGTAGAATAGGTCGTCATCACCTCGGGCTGGGCGCGAAGCACGCGCTCGACCTGCGCGACCTTCATCGCCGTGTATTCGAGCGAAGAGCCTTCGGGCGCTTCCAGCGACACGCTGAATTCGCCATTATCCCCCTCGGGCAGAAACTCCGCGCCGATGCGCGGCACGAGCATCAGGCTCGCCACGAAGATCGCGAGCGTCGCGAACACCGTCAGGATGCGGTGCCGGAAGCTCCAGCGGATGACGCGCGCATAGCCCCCCGACAGACGCTCGAAGCCCCGATCGAAGCGCGCGACCAGCCGCCCGACAGGCCCGCGCTTGGCGCCGGGATGCGCGTGCGGATCGTACCAGACGCTGGACAGCATCGGGTCGAGCGTAAAGGAGACGAAGAGCGAGATGAGC
Organism: Aureimonas ureilytica; assembly: GCF_001475935.1. Classification (GTDB taxonomy): domain Bacteria; phylum Pseudomonadota; class Alphaproteobacteria; order Rhizobiales; family Rhizobiaceae; genus Aureimonas; species Aureimonas ureilytica_A. The sequence goes on along the minus strand of NZ_LDQA01000022.1, from coordinate 99,347 downwards.
ACGGCGACCGAAACCGTGACGCCGAACTGAAGGAAGAAGCGCCCGATAATGCCGCCCATGAAGGCAACGGGCAGAAACACCGCGACGATGGAGAGCGTCGTCGCCAGCACCGCGAGGCCGATCTCGTTCGTGCCGTCGAGCGCGGCCTGCCGGTGGCTCTTGCCCATGGCGAGATGGCGCGTGATGTTCTCGCGCACAACGATCGCATCGTCGATCAGGATGCCGATAGCGAGCGAGAGCGCCAGAAGCGTCATCGTGTTCAGCGTGAAGCCGAGCGCATGAACCACCGCGAAGGTGCCGATCACCGAGATCGGCAGCGTCAGGCCGGTGATGACCGTGGAGCGCCAGGAGTTCAGGAACAGAAAGACGATGACGACCGTGAGGCACGCGCCCTCGATCAAGGTGCGCTGCACCTCGGACACCTGCGCCGAGATGGCGCGCGAATTGTCGCGCGACACGGCGAGATCGTAGCCCTGCGGCCCCAGCTCGACCTGGAGCTTGGCAATCTCGGCGCGCAGGGCCTGCGCGACCTGAACCGTGTTCGCCCCTTGCACCTTCACCACATCGACGCCGAGCGACTGGACGCCGTTGCGCGCCGCGCGGCTCGTCAGCTCCGCACCGCCCTCGCGTACGGTGGCAAGGTCCGCCAGATAGATCGGCGCGCCGCCCTCGGTCGCCACGATGATGCGCTCAAAGCCCGGCACATCGTCGATCCGGCCTTCCACCGTTACCGTGCGCTCGTCGATGCCCGACACGAGCGTGCCGGCGGCGATGTCCTGGTTCTCGCGGCGGATGGCGTCGAGCACGGCCGAGGTGCCGACGCCCAGCGCTTCCATGCGCTCGGGATCGAGCAGAACCTGCACCTGCCGCTTCGCCCCGCCGACGATGGAGGTCTGGCCGACGCCCGCCACGACGTTCAGCCGCTTGGTGACGATCTGATCGGCGATCGTGGTGATATCGGTCAGCGAATGGGTGGCCGAGGAGATCGCGAGCGACAGGATCGGCTGGTCGTCGGGGTTGAAGCGCGTGACTTGCGGCGTGTCCACGCCATCGACGAAGCCCGCCTCTAACCGGGAGACGCGATCGCGCACCTCCTGCGCGGCGACGCCGGAATCGGTTTCCAGCGTGAATTGCACAATCACGAGCGAGCGTCCCTCGAAGGTCTGGGACGAGACCGTATCGACGCCGCCGATCGTGTTCACCGCCTGCTCGATCGGCCGCGTCACGGCCGATTCCACCGTTTCGGGCGAAGCGCCGGTATAGCTGGTCGAGACCACGACCACGGGCAGATCCACCTGCGGGAACTGCTCGACGCCAAGCCGCGAATAGCCGAACAGGCCGATCACGACGATCGCCGCCATCATCATCGTCGCGAAGACGGGATGGGCGACGCTGATGCGGGTGAGGAACATCGCTCAGCCCAAATCCGCGATGGTGACGGCTGTATCGGGCTTGAGATCAGGCAAGGGGGCGGTGACGACGACATCGCCCTCCGCCACCCCCCGCGCGACCTCGACAAGGCCGCGCTCGGTGAACTGGGTGCCAAGCTGCACGGGCTGGCGATACAGGCGGCCGCCCCGTGCGGCGAGCACGAAAGCTCCCTCCTCGTCCTTCCGAATGGCGGCCGAGGGCAGCGCGATCACATCGGGAAAGCTTTCGATGGCGATCTCGCCGGTGGCAAACAAGCCGCCGCGCAGCAGCCCCTCCCCGTTCGGAACGCTCAAATAAACCCGAACGGCGCGAGACCCGGCAACGGCGACCGGCGCGATCCGCGCGACGTCCGCTTCCACCACGCGGCCCGAAGACCCTTCGATGCGCATTTGCGCCCGCTGGCCGACGCGCACCTCGGAAATGCGGCTGGTCGGCACCAGCGCCTCGATCTGCATTTCAGTGAGATCCACGACTTGGAACAGCTCGGTGTTCAGGGGTACGCTCTGCCCCGGTTCGACCGAGCGCTGCGACACGGTTCCATCGAAGGGCGCCTTCACCTCGGCATCCGCCAGGGATTTGCGCGCGTCCGCGACGCCCGCTTCCAACCCGCGCACTTCGGCCTCCAACGAGAGGAGATCGGCCTCGGCTTGAAGCAGCGTCGCTTCCGACGAAATCCCCGCCGTGCCGAGCCTGCGACTGCGCTCCAGCGTCGAGGCCGCCAGCCGGCGCTGCGCCTGCTTCGCTTCCAGTGTCGCCTCCTGCGCGGCAAGGCCCGAGCGCAGAACCGTCGTATCGAAAAGCGCGATGACCTCTCCGGCCGAGACCTTGTCGCCGACTTCCGCCCGCACCTCGGCTAGTCGCCCGGACACTTCGGCGTTGACGGTTCCGACCCGGCGCGGCTCGGCCGAACCCGACACGCGCACGGTGCGCGTCAGCGTCCGGGGCTCGACCTTGGAAACCTCCGCCCCGGCGAGTTCCGTGGTCTGCGGCACGACAGCGGCGACCGGCACAGGCGCGGCCTGCGACGCCTCGCGCGTCCGGCTCCAGCCGACCGCACCGGCCACGCCACCGGCGAGGAGAATCACGATAAGACCCTTGCGAAGCCGTCCGGCCATGCCTGTCCATTTCCGATCATTCAAAGGTGCCGCTTAGCATCTAGCTGACGAGAACGGCCATCGCGTGACGTGGATATGACGAAAGGTTGCGTCAACGGGGTGCGACAGCGGCACGAACTGCGACACCCCGCCCCTTCGCGGAACTGGGGATTCTCGGGTGCGGACGCTGACATAGCGCCGCTCCGCCCCATAATCTCAGGTCAGAGATGGAGACGACGCAGCGTATGAGTGCTCTTGAGGCGGAGATCGGTGGCCCGACCCGCGCGCTTGCGCGTGGGCCGGACAGGCTCGGCCTTCTCCTTGCCGGGATCGGCGCTTCTGGGGCCTGTCTCCTTCCGCTCGCAACCTTTCGCGCCAATCGCATCGTTCCGGGCGTCGGGAAGCCTTTGTTCGAGGCGCTACCCTCCACACTCGCCATCGGCCTTGCGCTGGTTCTGACCTTGGCCGCGATGGTGGCGCTTTTCATCCGCTCGCCGCGCCTGCGCTTTCTAGTCGCGCTCGGGAGCCTCCTGGTTCTGTTTCTGAGCCTGGGCGCCGCGCCCGCCCATCTCTCGCCCGCCGCCAACACCTATGCCCGCGTCGCCCCGGCTTCCGGCTTCTGGCTGGTCCTCTTCGCCCTGTCGCTTCTAGCGACGGATGCCCTGGCGCGGCTGCGCCCGCCGCCGCTGGGGCGTGTAGCGCTGCTGGGCGCGACAGGACTCGTTCTCTTCGTTCTGTTTCGCCTCGGCGTCTGGGACGATCTCTCCGTCATGAAGGAATACCGTCCGCGCGCCGACGCCTTCGCGCGCGAGGCGGGCACCCATGTCATGCTGGCGCTCGGATCGCTCTTGGGGGCGATCATCGTCGGCCTGCCGCTCGGCATCCTGTGCCACCGCGTGTCCGCGCTGCGCGGGCCGTTGTTGAGTTCGCTGAACATCCTTCAGACGATCCCCTCGATCGCGCTGTTCGGCCTTTTGATCGCGCCGCTCGGCTGGATCGCGCTGCACGTACCCGGCGCACGCGAAATCGGCATTCGCGGCATCGGCGCGGCCCCGGCGCTGGTCGCGCTGTTTCTCTATTCGCTCCTGCCCATGGTCGCGAACACGGTGGCCGGCCTCGCCGGCGTCCCCTTCGCCGCGCATGACGCCGCGCGCGGCCTCGGCATGACAGCGCGCCAGCGTCTCTTCCGGGTCGATCTGCCGCTGGCGCTTCCCGTGATCCTCACCGGCGTTCGCATCACGCTGGTGCAGAATATCGGCCTTGCCACGATCGCCGCCTTGATCGGCGGGGGCGGGCTCGGCGTCTTCGTGTTCCAGGGCCTCGGCCAGACGGCGATGGATCTCGTGCTTCTGGGCGCGCTGCCGACCGTCGCCCTCGCCTTCTCGGCCGCCGTCCTTATGGATGCGGCGGTCGATCTCACCCAGCCGCCGCAAGGCCCGCTCTCGAAAGGTTCGCCCGCATGATCGAGTTTCGCGACGTTTCGAAAGCCTATGACGGTGCGCGCGTGGTGGATGGCGTCAGCCTCACGGTGGAACCCGGCACGATCTGCACGATCGTCGGCGCGTCGGGCTCCGGCAAGACAACGCTGATGCGTATGGTCAATCGCATGACCGATCCGACATCGGGCGCGGTGCTGATCGACGGCAAGGACAATCGCGAGATCGACGGGCCGGAGCTGCGCCGCCGCATCGGCTATGTCATCCAGAACCACGGCCTGTTTCCTCATCGCACCGTGGCCGAAAATATCGCGACCGTACCCAATCTCCTGAAGTGGGAGCGTCCGCGCGTCGAGGCGCGCGTCGAGGAACTGCTGCATCTCTTCGGGCTGGCCCCTAAGGACTACGCCGCGCGCTATCCGCACCAGCTTTCGGGCGGCCAGCAGCAGCGCGTCGGCGTGGCGCGCGCGCTCGCCGCCCGTCCCGCCATTCTCCTGATGGACGAGCCATTCGGCGCGCTCGACCCGATCATCCGCGCCCGCGCGCAGGCCGATCTCCTGTCCGTGCAGAAGGCAACCGGTACCACCGTCGTTCTCGTGACGCATGACATGGAAGAGGCCGTGCATCTCGGCCATCGCATCGCCGTCATGGAAAACGGCCGGTTGCGCCAATGCGCTTCCCCGGCCGAAATCCTCGCCCGCCCGGCCGACGCCTATGTCGAAGAGATGTTGGGCGCGAACGACCGGGCCTTCAAACTTCTCTCGCTCGGTACATTGGAAGACCTCGTGGAGCCGGGTGCCGCCTCCGGCGCGCCGCTGCGCACCGATACAAACCGGCGCGACGCCTTGGCCGATCTTCTCTGGTCGAACCGGGGCGCGGCCCCCGTGGCGGATGCGACAGGCCGGCTTCTCGGCATAGTGCGCACCTCCGCGCTTCTGCGCTGCGCGGCGAGACCGGCTTCGTGACACGGCATTTGGCGCGGGCCTGGCGCCTCGTGCTTCTGGCCCTCCTTCTCGCCTTTCTCTTCCGCCCGGCGCTTTTCGAGCCCGTTCTGCGACCGCTCACGGAGAACAACGCGCCAGCGATCTACGACAAGGGCGATCTTCTCTCGCTGACCCTGTCGCATCTGAAGATCACGGCCATCGCGACGCTGGGTGCCGCGCTTCTCGCGGTCGCCATGGCCGTCTTCGTCACGCGCCGGGCGGGGGCGGACTTCCTTCCCTTGTCGCGTTCCGTCGTCAATATCGGCCAGACCTTCCCGCCCGTCGCCGTCCTGGCGCTGGCCGTACCGGCCATGGGCTTCGGCGAAGCGCCGACGCTGGTCGCCCTCTTCCTCTATGGCCTCCTACCGATCTTCGAAACGACGATCGCGGGTCTCACCGGCGTCCCGCGCCCGGTCGTGGAAGCGGCGCGTGGCGTCGGTATGACGGGCTGGCAACGCCTTCTCCAGATCGAGCTTCCCCTCGCCCTGCCGCTCGTCGTCGCGGGCCTGCGCCTGTCGGCCGTGATCGGCCTCGGCACGGCGACGATCGGCTCGACGGTCGGTGCGCGCACGCTCGGCGAAGTCGTGATCGCCGGCCTTCTATCGGACAATCTCGCCTTCATCGTCCAGGGCGGCGCGATCGTCGGCGCGCTCGCCATCCTCCTGCACGACACGCTCTCCTGGCTCGAGCAGCGCCTCGCCCGCCGCGCCTGACAGCAGGCCCGCAGCGCATCGCAAGATCGCACCTTGCCTCCCCTCCCGTCCTCCTGTATCAACTCCCCAGAGCCTGAACCTGATTCAGGCCGGGCACCCGTAGCTCAGCTGGATAGAGTGTCGCCCTCCGAAGGCGAAGGTCACAGGTTCGAATCCTGTCGGGTGCGCCATTTCAATACAGAACTGCGAACCGCAAACGCCGCCGTTTCCCCGCTCGAAGCGGCGACGAGGGTTTGAAGCAGGTCCGATTTTCTTCACTTGATCCGAACCTCGTCATCGGCGACCTCGACGCGCTGGGCGAAGGCGCGCAGGTGGTCCCGCCGATAGCCGCCTCCTTCGATCCGCAAGCTGCTCCTTGCGGCACAACGGGTGAAGACGAGAACTGCGACTACGCAGCAGCAGTTCTATAAGCTTGCAAGCATTGTGAGGCGGTGGCCGTCATTGCCGACAGAACCTGTGACAGCAATGTTCTGCGGCCCAAGATCTCGGGCGCGGGCACGGGCTGATGAGGAGGTCCCCAGCAACCCGACGCGCAAGGTCGCTTGCCTGCCAAGCGACGACCCTGAGTTCCAGAGGATCGGGAGAATCGTCTCAAAGCTGAAGGCGCTCTTGCGCAAAGCCGAAAGGAGGACCGCTCCACGGCTCTGGACTACGATCGGCAAACGCGTCGATGGCTTCAAACCCGGCGAGCGTGCCAGATTCTTCGAAGTCGCAGGCTGGGAAGCGTCGATCGAATGCCGCCCCGATCCATGGTCCTTGGTATAAGCCAGCGACAGGGTATCGTGTTTGAATCGAAAGTCCGCGCGATGAAGATTTTGGTTGCGGAAGACGATGAGACGATGGCGGGATACATCCGCAAAGGTCTTATCGAACAGGGGTTTTCGGTCGATTGGGTGAGCGATGGCCGCGAAGCGCTGACCTACTGCCTCTATAACACCTGCGATCTGGCCATCGTCGACAGGATGATGCCGGGCCTCGACGGGCTTTCTCTCGTCAAGGCGCTGAGAGCGTCCAACAGTTCCCTGCCGGTGATCTTCTTGACGGCGGTCTCCGATGTCGAGGACAAGGTCGAGGGGCTGATGGCGGGCGCCGACGACTATATCGTCAAACCGTTTCACTTCTCGGAGCTTCTCGCCCGCATTCACGCCCTGTCGCGGCGTCCTAAAGAGAACAGCCACAAGACGGAACTGACCTGCCACGATCTCAAGCTCGACCTTCTCAAGCGCGTGGCGATCCGTCAGGGGCAGGTCATCGATCTGCAGAACAAGGAATTCGCGCTGCTCGAACTCCTCATGGAAGCCGAGGGCCGGGTCGTGAGCCGGACGATGATCCTGGAGAGGATCTGGGATTTTTCCTTCGATCCGGGAACGACCGTGGTGGAAACCCATATCAGCAAGCTGCGCCAGAAGATCGACAAGCCCTTCGATACGGCTTTGATCCAGACCGTGCGCAACATGGGATACCGCATCCGTGCGCCTCACTGATCTTCTGTCGGGCAGCTCCTTTCGGACCTCGGCCAAGGTCGCGATCGGGGTTCTGGTTCTCATGAGCCTGGGCGGGGCGCTCTTCATCGGGTCGGCCACGCACGCCCTGCGCGATGTTACGGAGCAGCAGACTCTGGAGGAGGCTGTCCTCCTCAGCGACGTCTACGCCGCCGAGGGACGCGAGGGCCTGGTGAAGGCCATCGGCACGCTGAGCAAGCTCGTCAGCCGCCAGGAGCATATCTCGACCGTCTACGACGAACATGGGATCCATCTGGCCGGTGCCGACCTCGCCATGCCGGACTTCATCGGCGTGCGCGACATCAGGCTGCAACTCGTCTCCGCCGAGGGGAGCCAAGGGCATTTCGTGCTGTCGGTCCAGAAGTTCAGCGATGCAACGCTGGTCGTCGGCCGAAGTCTCGAGGCCGTCGACGAGATGCGCGTTCACATGATCGCGGGCCTCACCGCCATGACCGTGCTCCTGACCCTAGGGACACTGGGTCTGGGCCTGCTGGCGAGTCGCGAGAGTTTTTCCAAGCTCAGGTCGATCGAGGGCGTTCTCGCACGCGTCGCAAGCGGGGACTCCGAGGCGCGGGTCCCGATCGGGGTGAGGACGGACCAGATCGACCGCATCTCCCTCCAGATCAACGCGAACCTCGACGTTCTCTCGCGCCTGATGAACAGTATGCGCGCCACGACGACGGCGATCGCACATGATCTGAAAAGCCCGCTCGCCCGCGTCGGGCTCGTCTTGAACGATGCGCTGGACGCCATCGAGGCCGGGCGTGATCCGCAGCCCCAAGTCGAGCGGGCGCTGAGCGAGACCGACGCGCTCAACGAGATCATCGACACGATTCTGCGCATCACGCGAATCCGCGCCGGCTCGCCGCGCAAGGACATGCAGCTGATCGAACTCGGCGGCCTCGTGGAGAACACGCTCGAATTCTTCGCGCCTCTCGCGCAGGAGAACGGGCAGACGCTCGAGTTTCGGCCCGGCGAGACTGGGACATGCCTGCTTCTGTGCGACAAGAGCATGGTGCAGCAGATGCTCGCCAATATCGTCGGGAATGCCATCGTGCATGGCGGCTCGGACATTTCGATCCGGGTTCGCCTAGAGGACCGGCCCGACACGCTCGACCTCATCGTCGAGGACAGTGGCGGCGGCATCCCCGACGGGCAACGCGTTGAGGTCTTCGACCTGTTTAAACGGCTCGACAGCGCTCGCAGCAAGCCGGGCAGCGGTCTCGGCCTGGCGCTGGTCAAGGCCGTTGCCGACCACCACGATGCCGGTATCGCGCTGTCCGCGACCGATCCCGGCTCCGCCGATCATCCGGGCCTCCGCGTCAGGGTGTCCTTCCCAAGGCTCCAAGTTCAACAATAATTAAAGAACGCCGCAAGCTGCCTCAAACTGCCTCGCTTAGTGTCCTCGTCGTTCATCGCCTTCGGGACATGAACCGTGAACGCGAGAACCGATCCGGGCCGCCCATGCTGGAAGGACTGTTCCTTTTCAGCACGTCCCCCGGTTCGCACGGCCGGTCTACGCCTCGCCAGACTGGCGAACAAAGGCGCTGGAACTGCCCCTGACGGGTGTCTCGCATTCATCGAAGTTTCGACATGGAAACCGCGGCGCCTCGGCGGAAGGCCGGGCCCGATTGCGAGGCATTCCGATGAGCCATACCCTTCGAACCGTCCCCCGCACCAACAACGCCCTTGTCGATGCGCTCCGCGATCACATGAACCAGCGGATCGTCGGCCAAGCGACGTTTGTCGACAGTTTGCTGCTCGGCCTGTTCGGCGATGGGCACATTTTGCTGGAAGGCGCACCGGGCCTTGCCAAGACAAAGGCCGTCAACACCCTGGCCGAGTTGATCGAGGGCGAGCCGTGCCGCGTCCAGTTCACCCCGGACCTCCTTCCCAGCGATCTGACCGGAACCGAGATCTATCGCCCGGAAAAAGCGACCTTCGAGTTTCATCCCGGTCCCCTGTTCCACAACCTGATCTTGGCCGACGAGATCAACCGCGCGCCGGCCAAGGTGCAGTCGGCGCTTCTGGAAGCCATGGCCGAGCGCCAGGTCACCGTCGCCGGCCAGACCTACCGTCTGCCGCAGCTTTTCATGGTGATGGCGACCCAGAACCCGATCGAACAGGAAGGGACATATCCGCTCCCCGAAGCCCAGCTCGACCGCTTCATGCTGCACGTCAAGATCGACTTTCCGTCCGCCGAGGCTGAACGCGAAGTGCTGCGGATCGTGCGGGGCGAAGCCATGGCGCAAACCGTCAAGCCGTCCTTTCGGGTGTCGCAGCGGGAGATTTTCGAGGCGAGGCAAGCGGCCCTGAAAACCCATGCCTCGGAGGCGCTGACGAGCTACATCCTCCAGCTGATCCAGGCGACGCGCCGTCCCCAGATGTACGGCGACGACCTCGCCCATCAGGTTTCCTATGGCGCATCGCCCCGGGCGACCATCGCTCTCGACCGCTGCGCGCGCGTGCATGCCTGGATGAACGGGGCGGATTTCGCGACCCCGTCCGACGTGCAGGCCGTCCTGCATGACGTGCTGCGCCACCGCATCATCCTGAGCTTCGAGGCCGAAGCGGAAGGCAAAACCGCCGACGCCTTCATCGATGCCCTGATCGACCGGGTTCCGGTGGCTTGAACGGGTGGGAGAGCGTCATGACAGAGCGAGAATTAAAAGGCCCAGACCTCAGAGGCATTGTCGCGACCCTGCCCGATCTGGTTCGGGTGCGCCCGCAGCGCGGCCTTGCCGGCTTTGCGCCATCGGGCCGTGTCGCGACCCATCAATGGGGCGCCAACCGGTCCATCTATCGCGGACGCGGGATGGAATTCGCCGAGAGCCGTCTGTATCAACCCGGCGACGACGTGAAATCCATCGACTGGCGCGTGACGGCCCGCACGGGCCACCCCCACACCAAGCTCTTCCAGGAGGAGCGGGAGCGGCCCATCGTCATCCTGACCGACCTGCGCGCGATGATGCAGTTCGGCACTAGGAGCCGCTTCAAGTCTCATCTGGCGGCCGAAGTGGCGGCCATGATGGCCTGGACCGGCCATGACGGCGGCGACCGTGTCGGCGGACTCATCCTGACACGAGACGGTCTGCGGGACTTTCGCCCTGCCAGGACCCGGCGCTCGGTGCTGGGACTTCTGGAAGCCCTGTCGGAGGAAACCCGGCTGGAGCGGGTTTCGGGCACGGAAGTGACGCTGGCGCAGGCCCTGCGCCGCCTGCGTCATCGCAACCGGCCGGGAACGCTGGCCTTCGTGATCAGCGACTTCTCCGATCTCAGTGACGAAGCGGAGACCGAGCTGCGACATCTGGCTGTCAATGCCCATGTCACCAACATCCAGATCACCGATCCCTTCGATGCCGCCCTCCCGCCGCGCGGCGGACGCCTCACCGATGGCGAGAAGGCCTTGGCCGTATCGGTGCTGGGCGGACGCAAACTCGAACGCTACGCGCAGGACTTCGAGGCGCGCCGAGAGCGGCTGAAACGCGTCAGCCGGCAGCATGGCATGGTCTGCCATTTCCTACAGACGCCGGATGATCCCGCCTCGATTCTCCGTCCGCATTCCAACCTGAGGCTGGCAGCATGAGCACCGAACTCACGCCACAGATGCAGGACCAGCTGGCCCAGCTGCGCGACATCCACCTGCCGCAGCCCATCGGCTGGTGGCCGCTCGCGCCGGGTTGGTGGGCCCTCATCGCGCTCGTCTTCGTTCTCGCCGTGGCCACGCTCGTCTGGACCTCGCTGCGCCGCAGGAGCGCGCGTTTCCTGGCGCTTCGCGAGTTGGAGGCGATCGATCCCGAACGGCCCGACGAATTCCTCACGCAGCTCTCTTCGCTGCTGCGACGGGTCGCCCGCCGCCGCTCGGCGGGGGCCGATGTTCTGACCGGTGCGGCGTGGAGCGCCTTTCTGATGGACGGCAAACACGGCATGAGCCGCGACGGTGCGACGCTTCTGGCCATCGGTCCCTACGGCCCGCCAGCCAATCAGAATTTCGAACCGGAGGCGCTGCGCACGGAGATCGCCGCCTGGATCAGGAGGAACGGATGATCACCTTTCTCTGGCCTCTTGCCTTTCTCCTGCTACCGCTGCCCTTCGTGCTGCGCCGTTTTCTCAAACCCGCCGACAAGGGATTGGGCGGTGCGCTGAAAGTTCCGTTCTTCGCGAACCTGTCGCGGGATCTGGGAAGCCGGGCCGACCGGGTTTCGACATCCTGGTGGAAGCTCGCCGCCGCCTCGCTGGTCTGGCTGCTGATGGTGTCGGCGCTGGCCCGTCCGGCCTATGTCGGGCCGGACGTGCCGCTGCCCGCCAAGGGGCGCGACATCATGATGGCGATCGACCTCTCCGGCTCCATGGCCTCGCAGGATTTCGCCGTCGGCGGCCGACCGGCCACCCGCCTCGACGTGGTCAAGGATGCAGCCGATGCGTTCATCGACGCCCGCAAGGGAGACCGGATCGGCTTGGTCCTCTTTTCGGACCGCGCCTATCTGCAAGCGCCCCTGACCTTCGACCGGCAGGTCGTGCGCAATCTCCTCGATCAGGCCGAAGTCGGGCTGACCGGTCAGGAAACGGCCATCGGCGATGCCATCGCGGTATCCCTGAAACGCCTGAAGGACCGGCCGGCCGAAGGGCGCGTTCTCGTTCTCCTGACGGATGGCGCGAACAATACGGGGGAGATGGACCCGATCCGGGCGGCCGAACTCGCCAAGAAACTGGGCATTCGGATCTACACGATCGGCGTCGGCGGCGGTCCGATGGCCGTCGATACCCCGATGGGTCGCCAGATGGTCAATCCCTCGTCGGACCTTGACGAAGGCGCCTTGCGCAAGATCGCGGAACTGACCGGCGGCCAATATTTCAGGGCGACGGACGTCAAGGGCCTCGCCGAGGACTACCGGTCCATCGACAAGCTCGAGCCGGTCGGCGCCGACCCGGTGCATGTGCGCCCCGAAGTCGCCCTCTACTTCTGGCCGGCCGGTCTCGCCCTGCTCGTCGCCGCGCTGTCCGTGCTGGTCGGCACGGCTCCCGCCCTCATCAAAAACCGCTCCTTCATCAAGGGCCCGGCCCACAAGGAAGCCTGACATGGAAACGCATCTGTTCCACTTCCTGCGCCCGGACTGGTTCTGGGCGCTGATCCCGGCGGGCCTTCTTCTCTGCCTCGCCTTGAGATCCCGCAAGAGTGCCACCGGCGGCCAATGGGGCCAATATGTCGACGCCCATCTGCTGCGACATCTGGCCATGGGCGGCGACACCGCCCGTGCATCGCGCGTCCTGCCATCCGTGGCGGCGGCCATGCTGGTCGTCCTGGTGACGGCGCTGGCCGGGCCGACCTGGCGGAAGGCCGAGGTTCCCTCCTTCACCGGCGGCGAGCCCGTGGTCACTGTCCTCAGTCTGGCGCAGTCCATGAACGCAAACGACCTGTCGCCGAGCCGCCTGCGCAGCGCGGTTCACAAGCTCAGCGACATCCTGACCCGCACGGAAGGGGATGAGCGCGCCCTGGTGATCTATTCCGACGTCCCCTTCGTCGCCGCGCCTCTGACGAGCGACCAGAAGGTGATCTCGCAGATGATGCCCGAGCTTTCCACCAAGCTGATGCCGGTTCTCGGCGACCGGCCCGATCTCGCCATCTCCGAGGCCGTGTCCGTCTTGAAGGGCGCCGATGCGGCGCGCGGCAAGATCGTACTCATCGCCGACAATGCGGGCGATGCGGCGGCCACTGAAAAGGCGGCAAGCGAAGCCCGCAAGGCGGGCTATACCGTCTCGGTTCTGGGCGTCGGCACGGAGAAGGGCGCGACATTGCAGACGGCGGGCGGCCAGGCCATTACCGACCGCGCGGGCAAGACGGTGACGACCTCACTCGATGCGGAGAGTCTGAGCGCGGTGGCTCGGGATGGTGGTGGCGTCTATTCCAGCGTGACCGCGAACAGCGCCGACCTCGACCGCATCCTGCCGAAGACCGACAGCGTCGAGACCGCCGGCAAGGCCGAGGACGTCAAGGCGGACAGCTGGGTCGATATGGGCTACTGGCTCCTGATCCTGCCGGTTCTTCTTCTGCCCCTGGCCTTCCGGCGGGGTCTCGTCTTCAGCCTCGGACTGATCGCCGGCCTGAACGTCCTGCCCGGCCTTGCCACCCGGCCCGCCCACGCGGGAACCTGGCAGGACCTTTGGGCGACCTCCGACCAGCAAGGCAAACAAGCCTTTGCCTCAGGAGACTATAAGGCGGCGACCGGCAAGTTCGAGACACCATCCTGGCGCGCCAGCGCCGCCTACCGGGCGGGTGACTACGCGGCTGCGGCTCAGGAATTCTCCGCCAACCCCTATAATCGCGGCAATGCGCTGGCCAAATCCGGCCAGCTGAAGGAAGCGCTCGGGGCCTACGACGAGGCGCTGGCGGCCAATCCTCAGGATGGCGACGCGAAGTCCAATCGCGAGCTGGTCCAGAAGCTGCTCGACGACCAGAAGAAGAAGGAGGAACAGGAAAAGAACAAGCAGCAGCAACAGCAGCAGCAATCCGGCCAAGGCGATCAAAAGGACCAAAAGCAGCAGTCTGGTGGTTCCGGCCAAAAGGACCAGCAGCAGCAGCAGGCCGGCGGCAGCGGCCAGAAACAGGACCAGCCGTCCCAGGGTCAGTCCGGTTCGCAGGGCCAGCAGAAGCCGCAAAATGCGGGCGGCCAACAGCAGCAACAGCAGGCCGGCGGCAACGGTCAGAAGCAGGACCAGCAGCCGTCTCAAGGACAATCCGGCCAGCAGGGTCAACCCGATCAGCAAGCCGACTCGAAGCAGAAGCAGAACGGCCGACAATCCGGCGATCAGCAGCAGTCTGCCACTCAGCCGGGTCAGGAAAGCGGTTCGCAAAACGGGCCCAGTCAGCAGAGCGCGTCGCAGGGTGAGCAACCCAAAGACCAGGCATCAAACGAGGCTTCGAAACCCTCCGACAAGGCGAAAGGTGGCCAGTCTCCGGAGGCCGGTGCCGAGAAGGACGCAGCCGAAAAGGCGGGGGATCAGAAGGCCGGTGCCGGCCAAGAGCAGAAGCAGGAGGCCTCCGCAACCAAACCCCAAGGCCAGGAAGGCGACCGTCAGCAGGCCGGCCAGCAACAAGATCAGCCGCAGGACAAGACCGGCTCCGATGGGCTGGCTGAGGCGGATCAGGCCGTAGAGAAGGCCGCCAAGGCCCGTCAGCAGGCAGGCGCTTCCGGGAGTGATGGCCAGCAAGCCGGCAAGGACAGTGAAAACACCCTGTCGAAAATGCTGTCCAGCGTGCTGGGCGGCAATGGCGGGGACAAGGGCGACAAGCCGGCGAAGGCCTCCGTGCCCGGTGCTCCGGTCGTCGATCAGGCGGTCGAGCAGCAGTTGCGCGAAGTGCCCGACGACCCGTCCGGCCTGCTGCGCGCCCGTATTCGTCAACATTACGCCCAGCTTCGGTCTGGCTCCAACTGAGAGGAAGCAGAACCATGAGTTTCCATAGGCTCAAGACCACCGTCAGCGCTGCTGTTCTCGTCATGGCGCTGGCCGTTCCCGCCTTCGCCGCCGGCCTCTCCGCCCATGTGAACAGTGGCACGGTGGCGGAAGGGGACACGTTTCAACTGACCCTGACGGCCAACGGCCAGCCGGGTGCCAGGCCGGATCTCACGCCGCTCCAGAAGGATTTCGAGATCCTCGGCACCTCGCAGTCCTCGTCGCTGCAAATCATCAACGGGCGGCGTTCCCAAAGCGAGAGCTGGATCGTCTCCCTGTCGCCGAAGGCGAAGGGCACACTGGAAATCCCCGCGATCAGTGCGGGGGGCCTCAGCAGTGCTCCCGTCGCGATCGAGGTGGTGGATGCGGGCTCCATGCCCAAGGCCACGGGCGCCTTTGGGATCGGCGTTTCGGCGACCGTGAAAGACAGCAGCCCTTTTCTGTTTCAGGAAACGCCGCTGACCGTCAGGGTCGAGACCAGCGCGCCCATCAAGAGCGCCGAGCTCGTCGCGCCGCAGTCCAGCGCCTTCGAACTCGCGCAACGCGGGGAGGACCGGGTGAGCCAGGCCACCCGGAACGGGCGGACGGTCAACGTGATCGAGCGCACCTATATGCTGAAAGCCCAACAGAAGGGGACCATCGAAATACCTCCCTTCGTCCTGCGCGGCTCCGTCGAGGACTCATCGGCTCAGGGGCGCGACCCCTTCGCGGACATGGGCTTTCCCGGATTTCCCTCGGCCATGTTCGACGACATGTTCGATAGCGGCAAACCGTTCACCGTTCGCTCCGAGCCGATCAAGCTGACGGTTCGCGCCGACCCCAACGCCGGCTCCGGGCAACACCAGTGGTTCCTGCCCGCCAAGAACGTTCAGCTCGTCGCCAAATGGTCTCCCGAGCACCCGGTCTTCAAGGAAGGGCAGTCGGTGACCCGGCGCGTCAGCCTTCTGGCGCTCGGCGCGAGCGCAGCTCAGCTTCCCGATCTGTCCTTCGAGAACACGGATGGCGCGCGGATCTATCTGGATGACACCCAGACGGGCGACGATCAAACGGCGCAAGGCACCGTCGCCCGAAAGGATTTCCTCCTGTCCGTGGTGCCGACCCGTGGTGGCGAGATCACGCTTCCGGAGATCAAGGTGAACTGGACCGACAGTGTCTCGGGAGAAGCCAAGACGGCCACTCTGCCGAGCGAGGTCATCAAGGCCGAGGGAACGCTACCGGCAGCCAAGCAAGCGGCAAGGGCGGCACCCCAAGCTGCACCGGACTCATCCGTCGTTTCGCAGGCACATGAGGAAGCGAGGGAGACATGGCCTCTGTTTGCGGGACTCGGCGCCGCAGCAGGTCTGGCCGCGCTCGGCGGTGCTGCCCTTTATGTCAGACGAAAGCCGCGCCTTGGTGAAAGCCCCCGCAAGCCTGTAGCCGCGCAAACATCCAGCGGGGAATCCTCCGACACGCTGTCTGCACGCCGCAAGCAACTGGCTCTGGCCGTAGCCAAGGAAAAATCCGGCGATCTGCGCGGGTCCTATGGCTGCGTTCTCGCCTGGCGTCGGCTGGCGGGCGGCGATCCGGTAATGAATGATGCCGCCAGAGAGGCCATTGCCGCTTTGGAAAAAGCAGCCTTCGCGCCCGCAGCCGAAACCGCAGAGGTTCAAACCCGCCACTGGCTCGACGTTCTGGCGAGGGAAGACCGCAAGATCGGCCAGGGGCAAAGTCGCACATCGTCGAAACTACCGTCGCTCTATCCGGCGTGAGGCAGGAGGATCGGGCGGCAAGCCAGTATCGGCGAGCTCCTGAACGAATGCGAGAGTGGAGCATGGCGGACAAGGCGTCCACACCCGCCATGCCCGCCTCCGGGCGGGTTTGATGACCGATCGGCGCGCACTTTCCGCCGTGCCGGCCGCAGCGCATTCTTGCGACCATCATTTGACCAAACGCGATACGACCGTTTCGATCGCTGCTTTCACGCCTCTTCGCTTCGGCACACGTCTACCGGCGAAAATGGCGCTCGTTTCTCCGCAAGATCGATGAGACGTTTCCTTCGCGGTTTGGAAACAGAGAAACCGAACACACGCGAACTCGATGCGGATCTTGCCTTCCGATCGGCTTGCCGAACCCCACTCTTCGTCGCCCTCCCCTCGTCTTGCGCCGGACAGCAGAAGTCTTGCCGCCGATCGCCGTGTCTCCAAACAGCAAAACGCCCTCGCCGGGGGAGGACCGGCAAGGGCGTCAGGAGGTGGCCGAAGGTGGGAGGAACCGTTCGGCCCGCACGCTCGAAGCCGGGGGAGGACCGGCTGGAGCGAAAGGCGAGAAACTGTCAGCGCACCGACTGACGGGCGATAGCCGGAATGTCCGAGCGAACGATGCCGAGATCCGAAAGCTCGCGGGCCGTAAGGCGGTTCAGTTCGCGCGTCGTCTGGCGATACTGGCGGCGGGTTTCGAAGAAGCGGGAGAGGTTCATGGTCTTGTCCTTTGCGTGCCCGGCCTCTCATCGATGGTGGCCGGCGATCTCTTGTCTTTCGATGGTTGAACCCTACGCCGCCCTACGCTCAATGAGGAGCGCAAAGGTCGAAAGGGAGATCTGCGTTTCTTCGCTATCGGAGTGATGCAGGCCAGCCATGCGAATGCTGCAACCCCACGGCCGCCCCGATGCCAAGGCTTCGGGGCTTTGGCCGGAATGGCAAAGCTGCTATGGCTCGCGTCGTGCAGACCATACCATCAGATACCCCCGCCCGATGCGCCGTCTATGGCGCTCCGCCCTCCGATCTTCTGGACGTGCCCGAAGGTGCCGTGCAGCTCTCGCCGCTGCGCCCCGACGCGGCGGCTCTCGAACGCATGACGGATGCCACTTTCGAAGAGCTGGTGGTGGCCGCCCCGCATGGCTCGATCGAGCGGCGCTACGTGCTGGCCCATGCGCTGCGCATTTTGGCGCCCGGCGGCTTGCTCTCGGTCGCCGCCGCCAAGGACAAGGGCGGCCAGCGGCTGCGCGGCGAGCTGGAGGAGATGGGCTGCGAGGTCAGCGAGCGCTTCAAGGCCCGCCAGCGCATCTGCACGGTGACGCGACCCACTGAGGGGCTGCAACTGGACGAGGCGATCCAGGCCGGCGCCCCGGTCAGCGTGCCCGACCTCGGCCTCCTATCGCAGCCCGGTGTCTTCTCGTGGAACCGGATCGACCCTGGCTCCGCGCTTCTGCTTCGTCATCTCCCGCCCCTGTCCGGGCGTGGGGCCGATCTCGGCGCCGGGCTCGGCGTTCTCTCGCGCGCCGTCCTGCAATCGGCCAAGGTGGAAGCGCTGACACTGGTCGAGCTGGATCGCCGCGCGGTCGAGGCGGCGCAGGTGAACGTCGCTGATCCCCGCGCGCAGTTTCTTTGGGGCGACGTGCGCGAGACCCGGCTCGCCGATCTCGATTTCGTGGTGACGAACCCGCCCTTTCACAGCGAAGGGATCGAGGATCGCGGACTGGGCCAGGCCTTTATCGTAGCGGCCAGCCGAATGCTGCGGCGCTCCGGCACGCTGCTTCTCGTCGCCAACCGGCACATGCCCTACGAGGACGTGCTGCGGGCGCATTTCCGCAATGTGGAAACCCGCATCGAGGAAGCCGGCTACAAGATTTTCGAAGCGCGCAAATGACCAAGATACCGACCTCCCGCCTCGACAAGCTTCTGGCCAATATGGGCTATGCCTCGCGCCGCGAGATCCAGCTTCTGGCCAAGAACGGGCGCATTCTTCTGGACGGTGCCCCGGTGCCGCGCGCCGACGAGCGCCTGGCGCTGACGCCCGATCTCGAAACGCGGCTCGTGGTGGATCGCGAGGCGCTGGACCCCCTGCCCGGCTTCGCGCTGATGGTGAACAAGCCGCTCGGCGTCACCTGCTCCCACAAGGAGGCGGGGCCGCTGGTCTACGATCTCCTGCCCCCGCGCTGGCGGCGGCGCGATCCGGCGATCTCGACGGTCGGCCGGCTCGACAAGGAGACGTCAGGCCTTCTCCTGATGACCGATGACGGCGCGCTTCTCCATCGCATCATTTCTCCAAGCCGCCACGTGCCCAAACGCTACCGAGCCCATCTCGCCCGCCCGCTGAACGGCACGGAGGCGGCGCTCTTCGCGTCAGGCACCCTGATGCTGGACGGCGAGGACAAGCCGCTCGCACCCGCCGAGTTGGAAGTGGTCGGCGAGCGCGAGGCGATTCTCCAAGTGCATGAAGGTCGCTACCATCAGGTCCGGCGCATGTTCGCGGCGACGGGAAACCATGTCGAGGCGCTGCACCGCGAGAGTGTCGGCGCGGTGTCCTTGCCCGCCGACCTTGCGCCCGGCGCAATCCGTCGGCTGACCGAGAGCGACATCGCGGCGATCTTCGCCGCGCCATGAGGCGCTACGTCTTGAGCAAGGCGATATCCGTTGTCGCCTCGCGCACGCGGGCCAGAAGCCAATCGACACCCGCATCCTGCCGGGAGCGCGCCGCCACATAGGCGCCGATCTGCGCGGCGGGGGATGTGTGGGACGTGTCGAGGGTTCGCAGCTGGTGGCCCAGCACGGTGCGCGTCGCGATGCGGCGCGGCACCAGCGCCGCGAAGCCGCTTTCCAGAACCAGCATGAGCGCGCTCAAACTGTCGGGTACGATCACGGCCGGGTCGCAGGCCGGCTCGGAGCCGCAGCCCTGACGCTCGCTTTGAACGAGATCGACATAGGCGGAGCCGCTTCGCTCGCCCATTTGCTGTGTCCAGAGATCGGGCGTCGAGATGCGGGCGAAGGGAATGGTTCGCAGTCGCTCGTGCGTCAGACCGTCCTGAATCGCGGGATGATCGGCGCGCACCACCCAGACCAGGGTTTCCTCGAACAGGACATGGCATTCCACCGCATCGTGCTGGCCGCGCGTGCGCACGAGAACAGCATCAATATCGCCGTTTTGAAGATCGCGCATGGAATGATCCGTGATCGGGACGGTGCGCAGCCGGACATGGGGCGCCTGGGCCTGAAGCACGCGCAGGAGTGGCGGAATCACCACCAGCGACACATAGGACACCGTCGCCACCACGAATTCCCGGCGACTCTCGGTGGGCACGAAGGTTTTGTTTTCCAGGACGTCCTGCAACTGCCGCAGAATGTCCAGAATCGAGGGGGCAAGCTCGATCGCACGCTGGGTCGGCACCATGCGGCCGGGGATGCGCACGAAAAGCGGATCGCCCACGGCCTCGCGCAAACGCGCCGTCGCGTGGCTGACCGCCGAGGGGCTGAGGCCGAGCCGACGGCCCGCGAGCGTTGCGTTCTGCTCCTCGAACAAAGCTTCGAAGACGCGCAGGAGATTGAGATCGAACTGCCGAAAGTGCATGAAATTCACACTCACGCTGACAAGGTTTCAGTTCCATTCATAGCACGATGGAGCGATGTTGGCTTCAACGATCGCTACCGACCGGTTGTCGGACTGAGTAGGCGATCTGTTTGGCAAGGACTGAAGACCATGAAGCTCGTTACCCTGATCGCTCTCGCCTCGATGACCGCGACCGCCGCTCCCGCTTTCGCCGATTCCATCGTCCCGGGTTCCGACGCCGCTTTCTATGCGCAGACCAGCGCCGCCCCGCAGGCCTCCTCAAGCGTTCGCTACGGTATGCCTCGCACGGCGGGCATGAACGCGGCCATGACCCGCGTTTCGACCGACGACCTCGTGCCGGGGTCGGACGCGGCCTTTGCCGGCCCGGCCGCAAAGGCTGACAATGCCGTGCATCGCACGCCCGTTCAGCCGGCCGGCGCGATCGCGCCCGACATGGTGCCGGGTTCGGACGCCAGCTTTCTGAACTGATACGGCAGGAGAGGTCGACGCCTCTCTCCTAGCGTTCGGCCCGCATCGCCGGCTCGAAACATGGCGACGATAAAGCCGCCCGCCCCCATCCTTCGCCTGCCTCGATCGAGGTCTGTCGCGAAGGCCGGGAGCGGGCGGTTTTGCTTGTGAACCGCCTCGCCCTCGAGCCGACCGGGACCGTCGGACGCTAGCCCTGCTTTTGAAACGCCTATTCCGAGAAGATAGCGCGGCCGAACATGTCCAAAACGCGCTCGACCCGCTCCGCGATCTGTTCCGGGCTCGGAGCTTCGACGCGGCCGATCAGAAACATAAAGGCCCAGTCTCCGATCGAGGCGTCGAGAAGGAAGACACCAAGCTCTTCGCCCGTCTCGGGACGAAGCAGCCCCTTGGACCGCAACCCGGCGACCACCCCGTCCAGATAATGCTGCGAGCGCTCCAGACCCTGCTCGTGCAGCGTGGCCGCCAATTCGGGCGCTTGAGCCGATTCCGACACGACAAGGCGTGCCAGCGCCAATTGACGTGGGTGAAGCAGCATTTCGAGCATGGAGCGGAGCGCTTCGGCCAAGGCTTTCCGAGCGTCGAGCGACTGCTCGCCCGGTGGGAGCCCCACATCCGGAAGACTGCGCAAGGCTGTCCCGATCAGTTCTTGAAACAGTGATTCTTTCGTAGCGAATGATCGGTAGAGTGTTTTCTTGGACATGGCGCAACGCCGGGCGACATCGTCCATGCTGGTCGCGCCATAGCCCTGCTCGAAGAAGGCCGCCTCGGCCGCCGCAAGAATGATCCGGCGTCGCTCCTCCTCCGAAAGGACGGGAGGCCGGCCGGACTTGCGGCGCTGAAACACGGCATGGGTGACGGGACATCTCATGCTTGACATTTGGAAACGCTTAAGTTCCCTATGTCAATATCGAAACTGATGAGTGTCCAAAGATCGACCCGGCGTCCGTCGGCTTCCGATTCGACCGGCAAAGGGGATGTTCTTGACAACAAGAAGCTTGGCGACTGGACTTTGCGTTGCAGCTCTTCTTCCCTTGGTTGCGGGATGTCAGGGTGAAAGCGCCGCTTCGCCCAAGGTCGAACAATGGGTGAAAGTCGAGGCCGTCGAGCCCCAGCGCCTCGACGAACGGATGACGCTCACCGGCACGATCGCGGCTCGCACCGAAAACAACCTGTCCTTCCGCACCAACGGGCGTATCGTGGAGCGGCGGGTGGATGTGGGCGATGCCGTGCGCAAGGGCGAGGTTCTCGCCCGCCTCGATCCGAGCACGCAGCAGGCCGATGTCGACTCGGCGCGCGCGGGCGTGGCCTCGGCGCAAGCGCAGGTGCAGCAAGCCACCGCCGCCTTCGAGAGAGCGCGCTCGCTCTTCTCGCAAGGCTTCGTCACCCGGCGCGAGTTCGACCAGGCCGATCAAGCCCTCAAGGTGGCCAATGCCGGCGCGCTGTCGGCGCGCGCCGAATTGGCCAGCGCCGAAGACGCACTCTCCTTCACCGAGCTCAAGGCCGATGCGGACGGGATCGTGACAGATCGCAAGCTCGATGTCGGCGAAATCGCGCAGGCTGCGGCGACGGTCTTTACCATCGCCTGGGACGGGCCGCGCGATGCGCTGTTCGATATTTCGGAAGGGCTGCTGCTGCGAGACAAAAAGCCCGCCGCCATTACGGTGGCGCTGATCGCCGATCCGTCGATCCGAACGGAGGGCGCGATCCGTCAGGTCGCGCCGAGCGTGGACCCGCAGACGGCGACGGTGCGCGTCAAGATCGGGCTGGATCAGGTGCCGGCCGGCATGACGCTGGGAGCGGCCGTCAGCGGTTCCGCCTCGATCCCCTCGCCGCCCGTGTTCGTTGTGCCCCCCGCCGCCCTCACCTCGCTGGACGGCAAGCCGGCGCTGTGGATGTTCAACCCCGGCACATCGGAAGTGTCCATGCGCCCGGTCGATGTCTCGACCTACGAGACCGCCTCCGTCGTCGTCAACGGCGGCCTTCAGGCGGGTGAGCAGGTCGTCGTCGAAGGCACCAAGCTTCTGCGCCCCGGCCAGAAGGTCAGCCTTTCGCAGGAGGCCGCAGCCCGATGAGGTCCCGTCTCTGCCCTTCGCGCCTTTCCGTTTCGCTGGTGTCCGTCCTGGCTCTTGCCGGCTGCCAGAAGCAGGAGGCCGCGCCCGAGCCCACGGTGCGTCCGGTCAAATCCGCCGTTGTGCGCCCGTTTCAGGATCAAGCTCCGGTCTATACCGGCACCGTGGAGCCGCAAGTGTCCACCGACTATAGCTTTCAGCTGCTGGGCCGCATCGTCAGCCGTGACGCCGATGTCGGCAGCGAGGTGAAGGCGGGGCAGGTTCTTGCGACGCTGGAATCCACACTCTTGCAACAGGCGGTGGACGCAGCCGAAGCGGCCCTGACGGGCGCCACGGCGACGCTCGTCAACGCACAAGGGGTTGCCGAGCGCCAGCAGGCGCTTCGCCAGTCCAACACCTCGACACAGGCGAGCGTCGACAGCGCGGAGCAGGCTCTGCAGGCCGCCCGCGCCTCGTCCATCCAAGCCGAAGCCTCGCTCGCCAAGGCGCAGGAGCAATTGTCCTATGCGCGCCTCGTGGCAGGCTTCGACGGGATCGTGACGGCGGTTTCGGCGGAACCGGGGCAGGTCGTCGCCGCCGGCCAGCCCGTGCTGACCGTCGCGCGGCCCGATCTGCGCGATGCGGTGGTGGACCTGCCCGATAGCGACGCCGGGTCGTTGCGGATCGGCGCGCCGCTGCGCGTCGCGCTGCAACTCGACGCCGCCGCCGTGGCCGATGGCCGGGTGCGCGAGATCGCCCCGCTGGCCGACCCGGTCACCCGCAGCCGGCGCGTCAAGATCGCGCTGGACAATCCCGGCGAAGGGTTCCGCCTCGGCTCCATCGTCAAGGTCGCCCTGCCGGGAGACGATGCGCAATCCCTCGCCCTGCCCGCGACCGCGGTTCTGGAAACGGGCGGTCAGACGCGCGTCTGGGTCGTTTCAGCCGATGGGGCGAGCGTCGCTTCGCGCGCGGTGAGCCTCAAGCGGGCGGCTGACGGAGGATGGGTGGTGCTGGATGGCCTCCATGAGGGCGAGCGCGTGGTGACGGCCGGGGTGCACAGCCTCGCCGAGGGACAGCGCGTCAAGACGGACGGAGCAGCGCAATGAAGGGCTTCAACCTCTCGGACTGGGCCCTCGACCATCGGTCCATGCTCTGGTTCTTCATGCTGGTTTTCTCGGTGGCCGGCTTCCTCTCCTATCTGAATCTCGGACGGGAAGAAGACCCCGCCTTCACCATCAAGACCATGATCATCAGCGCCGCCTGGCCGGGCGCGACGGTGGACGAGACGATGCGTCAGGTGACGGAGCGCATCGAGAAGAAGCTCGAGGAACTGCCGCAACTCGACTACACGCGCTCGATGACCGTGCCCGGCCAGACGACGATCTTCGTCAACTTGCGCGACACGACCAAGGGCCGGGACGTGCCCAATGTCTGGGTCCGTGTCCGCAATATCGTGAACGACATTCGTAGCGAGCTGCCGAGCGGCGTCCAAGGCCCGTTCTTCAACGACGATTTCGGTGACGTCTATGGCAATATCTATGCCTTCACGGCCGATGGATTTACGCAGCGTGAGCTGCGCGACTATGTCGAGGACGCCCGCTCCAAGATCCTGACCGTGCCCAATGTCGGCAAGGTCGATTTCGTCGGCGCGCAGGACGAGAAGATCTTTCTCGAATTTTCCCCTCGCCGCCTCGCGGCTTACGGCATCAGCCAGCAGAGCGTCCTCCAGACGCTCCAGGCGCAGAACGCCGTCGTGCCGTCCGGCGTCATCCAGGCCGGGCCGGAGCGCGTCAGCGTGCGCGTGAGCGGGCAGTTCGCGTCCGAAGACAGCTTGCGAAACCTCAATCTGCGCGTGGGCGACCGCTTCTTCCGGCTGTCGGATGTCGCGGAGATCAAGCGCGGCTATGCCGACCCGCCGAGCGCGCTCTTCCGCTACAATGGCGAGCCCGCGATCGGTCTGGCCGTGGGCATGAAGGCGGGCGCCAATCTCCTGTCCTTCGGCGAAGCGCTTCAGGACGAGATGACGCGCATCGAAGGCGAGCTGCCGGTCGGCATCGGCGTTCACCTCGTATCGAACCAGCCGCAGGTGGTGGAAGAGGCCGTGTCGGGCTTCACCCGCGCCCTGTTCGAAGCGGTCATCATCGTGCTCGCCGTCAGCTTCGTTAGTCTCGGCCTTCGCGCGGGGCTGGTGGTCGCCGTCGCCATTCCGCTCGTTCTCGCTATGACCTTCGTCGTCATGGAATATGCCGGCATCTCGCTCCAGCGTATCTCGCTGGGTGCGCTCATCATCGCGCTCGGGCTCCTCGTGGACGATGCGATGATCGCGGTGGAAATGATGGTGGCGCGGCTGGAGGCGGGCGACGACCTGCGCAAGGCGGCGACTTATGTCTACACCTCGACCGCCTTTCCCATGCTGACGGGTACGCTCGTCACCGTTGCCGGCTTCATTCCCGTCGGCCTCAACAGCAGCAATGCGGGCGAATTCACCTTCACGCTTTTCGTGGTGATCGCGACGGCGCTGATCCTCTCCTGGATCGTCGCCGTCCTGTTCACGCCCATTCTCGGCGTCCTGATCCTGCCCAAGGCGATGAAGCAGCATCATGGACAGAAGGGCTTCGTGGCACGCGGCTTCGCAGCGATCCTACTCTTCTGCATGCGCTGGCGCTGGCTGACCATCGCGGCGACGCTGATCGCCTTCGGGGCGTCGGTCTATGGGATGCAGTTCGTCCAGCAGCAGTTCTTCCCCTCCTCCGACCGCAACGAGCTGATCGTGGATTGGAATCTGCCGCAGAACGCGACCATCGCCGAAACTTCGGCCGAGATCGCAAGGTTCGAGAAGGAGCAACTCGCCGGCAATGGCGACGTGGAGCACTGGTCGAGCTATGTAGGCCAGGGCGCGGTGCGCTTCGTTCTCTCCTTCGACGTGCAGCCGGCGAGCCCCGCTTTCGGGCAGACCATCATCGTCACCAAGAGCATCGACGCGAGAGACCGTCTGCAGGGCGAATTCGCGGCCTATCTCAAGCGGACCTTCCCCAACACGGACGCCTATGTGAAGCTTCTCGACATCGGCCCGCCGGTCGGCCGCCCCGTGGCCTACCGCATCAGCGGGCCGGATGTGGATACGGTGCGCGCGCTGTCGCTCGGCTTCGGCAATGTCATGGCCGGCAATCCTCATCTTTCGGAAGTCACCTATGACTGGAACGAGCCGGCGCGCGTCGTAAAGATCGACGTGATGCAGGATCGCGCCCGTCAGCTCGGCATCTCGTCGGAGACGATCGCCTCCACGCTGAACGGCATCGTCGGGGGCACCACGGTCACGCAGGTTCGCGACAATATCTATCTCGTGGACATCGTGGGGCGTGCGGTGGCGGCCGAGCGCGGCTCGATCGAGGCGCTGCGCGATCTCCAGCTACCGACCGGCAACGGCCAGTCCGTGCCGCTCTCGGCGGTCGCGACGTTCCGCTACGGCGTGGAACAGCCCGTCGTCTGGACGCGCTCGCGCGTGCCGACCATCACGGTGCGCGCCGGTATCACCGACGCGCTGCAGCCCGCGACCGTGGTCCAGCAACTCGCCCCCGACGTCGAAAACTTCTCCCGCACACTGCCCGCGGGCTATCATATCGCGGTCGCCGGCGCGGTGGAGGAAAGCGCCAAGAGCCAGGGGCCGATCGCAGCCGTGGTGCCCATGATGCTCTTCGTCATGGCGACCATCCTGATGATCCAGCTCCAGAGCTTCAGCCGGCTCATCCTGGTCTTCGCCGTCGCGCCGCTCGCCATTATCGGCGTCGTCGCGGCGCTCCTGCCGAGCGGCGCGCCCATGGGCTTCGTCGCGATCCTCGGCATTCTGGCGCTGATCGGCATTCTGATCCGCAATTCGGTGATCCTGGTGGACCAGATCGAGTCGCTTCGTCGCGACGGGATGGAGGCCTGGAACGCCGTGGTGGAGGCGACCGAACAGCGGATGCGCCCGATCATGCTGACGGCGGCGGCAGCCAGTCTCGCGCTCATCCCGATCGCGCGCGAGATCTTCTGGGGGCCGATGGCCTACGCCATGATGGGCGGCATCATCGTCGGCACGGTGCTGACGCTGCTCTTCCTGCCGGCGCTCTATGTCGCCTGGTTCCGCATCAAGGCTCCTCCCCGCTCAGCCTGAGCGGGGAGGAGCCTCAAGCCGCATGCCGCGCACCATGAGCCCGATGAAGGCTTCGATCTCGCGCTCAAGATCCAGCTCGCTAAGACCGACGAAACGTTCGGCGAGCGAGGTTTCGACGATGCCGTGGATGGCCCCGAACAGGGTGCGGGCGCGCAGCGCCAGCGCCGCTTCCGAAAGCTCCGGCTGAAGCGGCCGCAGCGCCAGGATCAGATAGGAAAGAAGCTCGCCCTGCTCGGCCCGATGCCAGTCCGGGATCGGCTTGCCGGCCGCGAAGGGATGCTGAAACAAGGCGGACCATAGCCGAGGGTGGGTCCGCACGAAGCGCAGATAGGCGAGCCCCAGCCGCGTCAACTCGGCGCGAGGATCGCCGTCCGGCATCGCCCCGGTCTGCAATTCGACCTTCAGCCGCGCCAGCGTGCGCGAGTTGATCTGCAGGACGAGATCGTCGAGGTCGGCGAAGACGTTGTAAAGCCCGCCCAGAGCCGCGCCGACATCGCTCATGATGTCGCGCGCGCGCAAGGCCTCCACCCCGCTTTCCTCGATCCGACGCTCCGTCGCTTCTATGATGCGCGCCTTGAGATTCTGCCGCTTCTCGTCCCGCTTCGTCATACGCGCTCCAAAAATTTTTTGAACGGCGTTCAATTTCTGCCTTGAACGATGTTCATGGCTGTGCCAATTTCTTTCTTGAACGATGTTCATAGAAGGAAATGGCCGATGTGGAAACAGGTTTCCGCCCTGGCGCGCGGGCGCGTCTTCGAAGCTAGCGAGGCGGCGTGCGATCGCAACGCGCTCACCATCCTGCGCCAACAGATCCGGGATTGCGCGCAGGCGCTGGCCGCCGCGCGGCGGGATGTCGCTCTCGCCGCGCTCGCCAACCGACGCGAGGAAGCGCGGATCGCAGCTCTCGACGCGCGGATCGGCGATCTGGAAACGCGCACCATGGCCGCGCTCGACCAGGGCAAGGCGGATCTCGCCCACGAGGGAGCGCTCTCCATCAGCAAGCTCGAAGCGGAGCGCGCTCGAGTCGGAGACAGTCTCGCGCGGCTCGAGAGCCAGGCCGAACGCCTGCAGCGCCGCGTCACCGAGGCCGAGCAGCGCCTCTGCGATCTCAAGGGCGGGTTGCGGCTTGCCGAAGCCGGCGAGAGCCTGCGTCGCGGCGGCGGCGCGCTGCCCGGCCCTATCCTGTCCGTCTTCGACGATGCCGAACAGACGCTGACGCGCCTGCGCAGCCGGCAGGAGGAAGACGAGGCCATCGACGCCTTCTGGCGCGAAAACAGTGCCGTCGGCGACCCGGACGCGACCGCCCGCAGGCTGGCGGAGGCCGGCTGCGGCGCGCCGCTCGATACCGGAGCCGAGGCCGTCCTGCGTCGCATCGACGCAAAGCGGGCCGCGCGCTCAGCCTGATCTGCCCTCACCCTTGACCTTCGTACCTCATTCTCGGAAAGCCCCTCACCATGACCGAAGCGCCTCTTCAGAAACATTCGTCCGCCTGGAAAAACTTCACGATCGCGAGCTTCGCGGTGGCCGTCGGCATGATGGCGGTCGGCATCTGGTCGATGGAAGCCAGCTTCGCCGCCAAGGGCTTCTATGCCATGGCCTCGATCATGCTGGTGCAGACCTCCATCACCGTCACCAAGACCCTGCGTGACAGCGAGGAGGCGGCGCGCCTGGTGAACCGGCTGGAGGACGCCCGCACCGAAAAGCTGCTGATGGACGTCGATCGCTCCGCCCGCGTTTGAGGGATTGAGCGCCGGCTCCCGCAGCCGGCGCTCGTCTTTCTGCTCGCCCCTTCCTTCCGCTCGCCAAGGTTTCGGACATGGCTTCCTCCCTTCTGCGCTCGCGGCGTTTCGCGCCCTTGTTATGGACGCAGTTCCTGACGGCGTTCGGCGACAATCTCCTGCGCAACACGCTCGTTTTTCTCATCCTGTTTCGCGCCGCGAGCCACGACGCCGGAGCCATGATCGCGCTGGCGGGAGCCATCTTCATGCTGCCCTTCCTGCTGCTGGCCGCCTTGGGCGGTCAGATGGCCGATCGGTTCGACAAGGCCCTGGTCGCCCAGCGGCTGAAACTCGCGGAAATCGGCGTGGCCGCGCTTGGAGCCGTGGCATTGCTCCTCGGCTCCCTGCCGACCATGATGCTGGCCCTGGCGGGCTTCGGAACGGTGTCGGCCCTGTTCGGGCCGATCAAATACTCAGTCCTGCCCGAGCAATTGGCGACCGAAGAGCTCCCCCGTGCCAATGCCTGGGTGGAAGGCGGGACATTCACCGCCATTCTCGCCGGCACGATCACCGCCGGCCTCCTGTCCACGGTCCATACCGGCTGGGCGGCCGCGCTCCTTTGCATCGTCGCCGTGACGAGCTGGCTGACGGCGCGCGCCATGCCCAAAGGCGAGGTCGCCGACCCCACCGCCGCCATGGACGCGAACATCCTGCGCTCGACGGCCCGTTTCATCGCGGCCCTGCGCGGGGATCGCCGGATTCTGATCGCGGCTCTGACGATCTCCTGGTTCTGGATGCTCGGGCTCATCCTGATGTCGCTCCTCCCGGCCATCATCAAGAACGGCCTCGGCGGGACGCAGAGCGCAGTCACTCTCGCTCTGGCCATCTATTCGGTCGCCATAGCGGCGGGCTCGGCGCTCGCCGCATGGCTTTGCCAGGGACGCACGACACTTCTGCCGGCCGTGCTGGGCACGGCACTGGTCGCGCTGTTCGGGGCCGACCTCGCCTGGACGGTCGGATCGCAGTCCGGCACGCCCGTGGTCTCCGGTGTGTCGGCCTTTCTCGGGGCGCCGGGATCGCTGCGCGCCCTGGTCGATCTGGCGGGCATGGCGGTGGCCGCCGCGCTGATCTCGGTTCCCGCCTTCGCGGCCATTCAGGCCTGGGCGCCGGTCACGCGGCGCGCACGCACCATTGCGGGGGCCAACGCGCTGAGCGCCGCGTTCATGGTTGGGGGCAGCCTTGTGCTCGCGCTCGTGCAATATGCAGGGGCCAGCCTCGCCGCGATCCTCGCCGGCCTGTCGCTTCTCAATCTCCTGGCCGCCGTCCTCCTGCTGCGCCATCTGCCGACGCCGCCCTTGCGCGATGCGCTCTCCATTCTTTTTCGAGTCGTCTTCCGGCTGGAAGTGCGTGGGCTGGAGAAGCTCGAAGCCGCCGGCCCTGCGCCCATCCTCGCGTTCAACCATGTCAGCTTTCTCGACGCGGCCCTCGCCCTGTCGCTGAGCGATCGCGATCCCGTCTTCGCCATCGACCATACGATCGCGCAGCGCGCCTGGGTGCGCCCCTTCCTGAAGCTCGTGCACGCCCTGCCGCTCGATCCCTCGCGCCCGATCTCGACGCGCACGCTGATCAAGGCCGTGGACGCCGGCTCGCCGCTCGTGATCTTCCCGGAAGGGCGCATCACCACGACCGGCGCCTTGATGAAGATCTATGACGGCGCGGCGCTCGTCGCCGGCAAGACCGGCGCGCCCGTGGTGCCGATCCGCATCGAAGGGCTGGAGCAAAGCTATGCCTCGCGCCTGACGGGCGGCGAGGTTCGCCGCCGGCTCTTTCCTAAGGTCCGCGTCACGATCCTCGATCCCGTGCGCATCGCCATGCCAGAGGGCGGCACGACCCGCCAGCGCCGTGCGGCGGCCGGCGCGCGTCTCACTGACACCATGTCCGACCTCGTGTTCCGCACCGAGCGCACGGATGTAAGCGTGGTCGAGCGCCTCATCCACGCCGCCGAGCGCACCGGCCTGTCGCGACTGGCCGTGGAAGACCCCATGTCAGGCCGCATGAGCTTCGGCCGGCTGCTGACCGGCGTGCGCGTGCTGGCCTCGTGTTTCGACGCACGTTTTGCCCCCGGCGAGACGGTCGGCGTCATGCTGCCGAACGCGGCTGGCGCGGTCGCGACCTGCCTTGGCCTCATGTCGGCGGGGCGCGTACCGGCGATGATCAACTTCACGGCGGGCGCGGCCAACATCCGCTCGGCCGCAACGGCCAGCGGGGCGCGCACCATTCTGTCCTCGCGGGCCTTCATCGAAAAGGCGAAGCTTCAGCCCCTCGTCGCGGCACTGCAAGGCGACCTCACCTTTGTCTGGCTGGAGGATATCCGAGCCGGCGTCACCCCGCGCCAGAAGCTTGTCGGCCTCCTGCGTCGCAAGCACCCGCTCGTCCCCCGCAAGGCGGACGATCCGGCGGCCATTCTTTTCACGTCCGGCTCGGCAGGCGCGCCGAAGGGCGTCGTCCTCAGCCATCGCAACATCCTGTCCAATATCGCGCAGGTCGCGGCGCGGATCGACTTCAACGGGCGGGACAAGGTGTTCAACGTCCTGCCGATGTTCCATTCCTTCGGCCTGACGGCCGGCACGCTGCTGCCGCTCGTGTCCGGCGTGCCGATTTTCCTCTACCCCTCGCCGCTGCACTACCGGATCGTGCCGGAACTCATCTACGGCTCCAATGCGACGATCCTATTCGGCACGGACACGTTCCTCACGGGCTATGCCCGCACGGCCCATCCCTACGACTTTCGCGCGCTGCGCTACGTCTTTGCCGGGGCCGAGCCGATCCGCGCGGCCACGCGGCAGACCTATGCCGAGCGCTTCGGCGTGCGTCTGTTCGAGGGCTATGGCGTCACCGAAACGGCGCCGGTTCTCGCGCTCAATACGGCGATGCACAATCGCCCCGGCACGGTGGGCCGCCTCCTGCCCGGCATCGAACATCGGCTGGAGCCGGTTCCCGGCATCGAGACAGGAGGTCGTCTGATCGTACGCGGGCCGAACGTGATGCTCGGCTATCTCAAGGCAGATCGACCCGGCGCACTTCAGCCGCCGGAAGGCGGATGGCACGATACGGGCGATATCGTGTCGATCGACGCGGACGGGTTCGTGCGCATCGAGGGCCGCGCCAAGCGCTTCGCCAAGATCGGCGGGGAGATGGTGTCGCTCGCCGCCGTCGAAGCGCTGGCGGCCGAGCTTTGGCCGGGTGCCCTGTCCGTCGCCGTGTCGGTGCCCGACGAGCGAAAAGGGGAGCGGATCGTTCTTCTGACGCAGGAACGGGACGCGACGCGGACGGATTTCCAAAGCTTCGCGCGCGCAAAAAAGGCCGGTGATCTCACCGTGCCCGCCGAAGTCAGGGTTCTTGAGAAACTGCCCCTTCTGGGAACGGGCAAGATCGACGTTCAGGCGGCCAATGCGCTTGTGCGGGAGGACCGTGCGAGACGAGAGCCTGAATTGTCGGCATGAGGTCCGGTGGGGAATCGGCCGGCCGCGCACAGCGAAGGCTGGCATGAAGACCGCCAACGAAACAAAGGCGAAGAGGCGCTAACCTTTTTTCAACGACTGTTCTTCCTTAAAGTCGTGGCTGATCAGTCTTAGTGTGCGGCCCTCACAGAGCCGCAACCCGTGCATCGGAGCGTTTCGAATGGCCGCTTCATCAACGACCGCCACATTGCCCCGGATCGATCTTAGAAGCTCGCAACTGGGGAAAGAGGCGGCGTTCAAGACCTGGCGCGCGGCGGTGCCGCAATATGCCATTTCGATCCCGAACGACGATCTGACCGATTTCGCGATGGATCTGTCGGCTTGGCTTCTTCAGAAAATCGTCTTCACCCATGGTCACACATCGCCCTGCCGGCTGGAGCGCAAGGCGGAGAGCCTGTCGGAC
This sequence comes from Aureimonas ureilytica, assembly GCF_001475935.1. Taxonomy (GTDB): domain Bacteria; phylum Pseudomonadota; class Alphaproteobacteria; order Rhizobiales; family Rhizobiaceae; genus Aureimonas; species Aureimonas ureilytica_A. The sequence continues at coordinate 67,103 of NZ_LDQA01000022.1, read as the reverse complement.
GGCTACGACAACATCGTCTTCCTTCTGTTCATGAAGGGGCTTTGGGTCGGCGAGGCGGATGGGCGGCCTTTTTCGAGCGAGGACGGCGACATCTGCCTTCTCGACGCGTCGAAGCCCTTTCACGTGGTGACCACGCAGGCGAGCTACGCCATGGTCAACGTGCCGCGTCAGACCTTTATGGAGGCCGCGCCCGATGTCACGATCCCGCATGGACATATCCTGCGCTCGGCCAGCGGCTGGATCCTGGCCGAGCATCTGACGGCCCTATGCCGCTACCTGCCCAACATGCACAAGGCCGAGGCCGAGCGCATGGCGGCGGCGACGCTGACGCTGATGGCCTCCAGCCTCGCGGAACTCACCGGCACCGACCATCTGGCCAAGGGAAGCCTGATTTCGGCCGTGCGCCTGCGCGTGGAACGCCATATCGAGCGCCATATCGGCTCGCCCGACCTGACGCCGGACATGATCTGCCACGAGCTGGATATTCCCCGCTCGACCCTCTACCGCGCCTTTTCGCCCTTCGGCGGGATCCTGTCCTATATCCAGAAGCGTCGGCTGGATGCGGCGCGCGCGCTTCTGTTCCACCCGGAGGAGCATCGCTCGGTCGGCGAGATCGCGCAGGCGCTGGGCTTCGGCAATGTGACGAGCTTCACGCGTTCATTCGAACGCCAGTTCGGCTGCTCCCCCCGCGAGGCGCGCCAGAGCGGATCGACCTATATCAGCAGCAGCCAGATGCTGTTCGAGCACTGGCGGCAGGCCGTCGCACGCGGCGGCTGAAGCGCTATCAGAGCGTGGCGAGCGTCCGGAATAGGTCCATCCAAACCGAGCCTTGGCGGATGAAGACGGGCGGGCGCCCGAGCGGTGCCTCGACCGGGATCGTCGCCCCGCCCTCGTAGCGCTCGCCGCTCCAGACATGCTCCCAATCCGCGCCCTCGGGCAGATAGACCTCGCGCGAGGTCTCGCCCTCCCGCCAGACCGGCGCAACGAGTAGGTCGCGCCCGTAGAGATAGCTGTCCTGGATCGCATAGGTCGCCCGGTCGCCCGGGAAATGCAGGAAGAGCGGGCGCTGCACGGGCAGGCCGCGCTGAACCGCCTCGTCCGAAAGGCTTCGCAGATAGGGCGCGAGATGGACATAGAGCCGCGTCATCCGCGCGAAATGCGAGAGCACCGCCTCGTCGCCGTCGATCTGGAGATTGTCGCGCGGGCGGTTGCCCTCGTGTGTGCGCATGACGGCCGTGAAGGCGGCCATCTCGGCCCAGCGCATGATCAGCTCGGGCGTGCGGATATTGCCGAAGAGGCTGGTGTAACCGCCGATGTCGGAATGATGGTAGGCATTACCGAGCAGGCCGGAGGACAAAGCGCCGGAGATGACCGTCACCAGCCCATCATGGCGCGAGAAGTCTACCGACTGATCTCCGCCCCACAGAAGCGGGCAATGCGCCCCGACGCCGGTGAAGCCCGCGCGCATGAAGAAGAGCGCCTCCCCCGTCATGCCACGGCTGGCGACGGCCCGCGCGTTGACCTCCGCCCAAAGGGTCGGCCAGGGATTGTGCATCAGCTTGGCGTCCACGCCATTGGCGAGTTGCACATTGACTGGCAGATACTCGCCGAAATCCGCCATCCAGCCGGACAGGCCGAAGTCCAGCATGTTGCGCCCGATCACCTCTTCGGCGAACCAGTCGGCAGCCGCCGGATTGGTGAAGTCCACGACGCCGCAATCGAACTCGCCGAAATCGACCAGGGCGGTCTTGCCCTCGGCATCTCTCGCGAAATAGCCGGCCGCTTCGGCCTTCGGGAAGAGCGGGCCATCGGCGCAGAGATAGGGGTTCACGTAGCCGAGAAACCGGATGCCCTCGCCCCTCAGCTCGGCAATGCGCTGGCGCAGGGCGGGATAGCGCGTCTCGTTGGCCTGCCAGTCCCAGAAGAGCCGCGCGCCGAACGACGTATGACGCAGCCCCACCCAATCCTCGCACCAGAGGCCCGACACGGCGGCGCCCGCCGCCCGGATGCACTCCAGCCGTTCGAAGGACTTTTCCCCATCCTTCAACCCGATAATCGCTCCCCCATAGACCCAATCGGGCAACGGCGGCTGGCGGCCGAAGCGGGTGGAGAGCTGTTCCACCAGCCCTTCGAAATCGCTGGCGTCGAAGAACTCGATCCGCTCGGGAACGGCCCAGACCTCGATCTCGTGAAACGCCTCATGGCGAAAATCGAAGACCGAATAGGCCGGCGTCTCGACATGGAGCGCATAGCGGCGCGAAGACAGGTAGGTCGGCTGGGGATAGTTGGTGTGGTAATAGTCGCCGCCCGCCCGGCCCGCGACATCGGCCTTGAAGGTCAGCTCGCGCGTCTTGTCGCGTCCGACGCCGGGCTCTGAGATCCAGAGCGGAAAGCGCCGGCCGCGCATGTCGAAATAGGACATCTGCTCGCCGCCGCCCCAGACATGCTCGCCCGCTTCGGCCTGAACGCGCAGCCAGAGCCGGTTGATCGCGGGGTCCAGCGCCTCGAAGCGCAGCGCGGCTCCCTCCACTCTCAGGCGCAGGCGCGCCGGCTCGGAAGGGCTGGGCGAGAGATCGATCACATCCCCCGAGATCGCGGCATGGCGCAGCGCGACGCGCTCCACGACATAATCCTCAATGTCGAAATTGCCCCGATACATCTCCATCCGCTCTTGGCCCTGGCCGACAAAGAGGCAGGGCGCGGCGGCGCTATGCGTGAGCACAAGCTTGCCGGAGAGGACAAGCGAGAAGCCGTCCGGCTCGGTGGTCAGAACGGGGGCGGCGAGCGGGAAAACCGGGTCTGATGTCATGACGGTCCTTCAGCCCTTGATGCTGCCGGCGGTGAGACCGGAGACGACGCGCTCCTGAAAGATCACGATCAGGACGGCGACCGGCACGATGCCGACCACCAGCGCGGCCGAGATCACCGGCCAAGGGAAGGAGAACTCGCCCTGATAGAGCTGGATGCCGACAGGCAGCGTGCGCAGCGCCGGATTGGAGTTGAAGGACAGCGCCAGCAGGAACTCGTCCCAGGAATTGACGAAGGCGAGAATGCCGGCGGTGAAGACGCCGGGCGCCGAGATCGGCACCACGATCCTGAACAGGGCGCCGAGCCGCGTGCAACCATCGATCATCGCGGCATTCTCCAGATCCTGCGGAATACCCTCGAAGAAGGAGGTGAGGATCAGCGTGCAGACCGGCAGCGACAGGACGGTATAGGGCAGGATCAGCGCGACCCATGTGTTCAGGAGGTTCAGCGCGCGCATGGTCTCGAACAGCGGCACGAGCAGCGTGACCAGCGGAAAGGTCGAGACAGCGATGATCAGCGACAGGATCAACCCGCGATAGGCCAGATGAAGCCGCGCCAGCGCATAGGCCGCCAGAACCGAAACGACGAGCGTCAAGGCCGTCGAGAGCAGCGCCACCATGACCGAATTGAACAGGAAGAGATGCAGCGGCTGGTCGGAAAAGGCCGTGACGTAATTGGCGAGCGTCGGCTGATGCGGGGCCCAGGTGATGGGCTTGAGGGTCAGCTCGCCTTCCGTCTTGAGCGAGGTGAAGAGAATCCAGAGCGCGGGAAAGAGGCCGTTCACCAGCAGCACGCCGGCCGCGAGGAAGCGCAGCGGTTTGCCCGAGAAAAGCGCCAAAGGCGAGGACGTGGCCATCGTGCTCATGACTCAGCCCTTTCGGCGCAGCATGTGGAGATACAGGAATGTCACGGCCATGGAGAAGGCGAACATGACCACCGCCAGCGCCGAGCCATAGCCGAGGTCCAGAAAGGACACGGTGTTCTGATGAATATACATGGCGAGCGTGACGGTGGAGGTCCCGGGGCCGCCCCCGGTCATCATATAGGGAATGTCGAAAGTCTGGAGCGCGGTGATCGTGCGGAAGATCAGCGCGATGACGATGGCGGGCTTCAGGAGCGGCAGCGTGATCTCGAAGAACTGCCGGACGCGCCCGGCTCCGTCCACATCCGCCGCCTCGTAGAGCGAGCGCGGAATGGTCTGGAGTCCGGCGAGGATGATCAGCGCCATGAAGGACGCGGTCTTCCAAACGATGGTGAGGCAGATGGCGGCAAAAGCCCAACCCGGCGAGTTGAACCAGATCACGCCTTGGAGCCCGAGCCGGTTCAGCACATCGTTCACGATGCCGTATTCATAGTGGAAGAACCACGCGAAGATGAGGCCCGCAAAGGAGAGCGGCAGCGCCCAGGGAATGAGGAGCGACAGGCGCACCGGCCATTTGTGCCGGAAGGGCAGATTGGCCAGAAGCGCCATGCCGAGCCCCATGAGAAGCGCGCCGGGCACGGTGATGGCCACGATCAGGAGCGTGTTCCAGGACGCCTCCCAAAAGACCGGATCGTCCCACATCAGGGCGTAGTTCTCGAACCCGGCGAAGGAGGCCGGAAGACCCGAGGTCAGCGACAGATTCTGGAAGCTCATCCAGATCAGCCGGCCGACAGGATAGACGATAATGACGCACAGAAGCAGCGCGGCCGGCGCGAGCAGCCAGGCGGCCAGCACCTTGTCGCTCGGGTCGAGCCAGCGCAGCCAGGCCGCAGGCTGTCGATCGGTCCGTTTCATGCTGTCCGTCGCTGCCAAGGTCACGATCACCCATCCTTACCGTCGTGAACGCCCTCTGCCGAGGCTTCGCCATCAAACCGACGCGAGACCCGCGCCGGTTCGGCTTGTGGCTTCGTCGGCACTCAGCGCAGGATACGACGCAGCCGGCTTTCGATCTGCGCGGCCCCTTCCTCGGGCGTCGAGACGCCGGAGAGAACGGCGTTCACCGTCGTGCGGATCACCTCGCTCACCTCGTTGTAGCGCGGCGTCACCGGCCGGGCGCGCGCGGTTTCCACCACGGGCAGCGCTTCGGCGAACCAGGGGGCGGACTTCAACACGTCCGGGTCGCCATAGAGGCTGGCATAGGTCGGCAGCAGCGCGCCGTTGACCGCCATATATTTCGAGACCTCCTGGCCGCTCAGGTATTCGGCGAGCTTCTTGGCCTCGTCCTGATGCTGCGAATAGGCGGACACGCCGAACTCCCAGCCGCCGAGGCAGCTCGACTGCTCGCCCGACCCCAGCGCCGGCAGGCGCGCGACGCCGACCTTGCCGGCGACCGCCGATTCCGGCCCCTGGAAGTGCTTCCAGGCATAGGACCAGTTGATAGCGAAGAGCACCTTGCCGGCCTGAAACTCCTTGCGCGTGTCGTCGGTCGCGACTTCGGAAATGTTCTTCTTGGCGACGCCATCGTCCACGAAGCTCTTCCATAGGGCGAGCGAGCGGACGGCTGCCTCCTTGTCGAAATCGAGCTTGCCGTCCTTCACCAGCTGCTTGCCCTGGCTCCAATAGGGCAGAAGGAAGGTGCAGACCGCACCCTCGATCGCCTTGCCCTGGAAGCTCAGGCCCTGAAGATCGGCGGCGGCACTCCCCTCGCCGGCCGCGACCTTCTGGGCGGCTGCCTTCAGTTCGTCCCAGGTCTTGGGCGGGGCGATGCCGTATTTGTCCAAGAGATCCTTGCGGTAGTAGAGGAACATCGCGTCGGCGAAGGCCGGCAGGGCCACGGCCTCGCCGCCAATCGTATTGGCCTCCGCATAGGCCGGCAGATAGACGGAGAGATCCTTCTCGGGGAAATGCGTCGTCCAGCCGGCGGCGGCATATTGCGCCGGACGGATGACGTCGAGCATCAGCACGTCGAGATTGGGGTCCTTGGCGGACATCACCGTGTTAAGATACTGCGCCTGCGTCTCGGACGTGTTGCCGCCGGTCTCGATCGTGACCTTCACGCCCGGATTCTTGGCCTCGTAGGCGTCGAGTTCCTTGCGCCAGACATCGGGCTGATGCTGGCTCGACACGAAGATCTTGAGCTGCGTTTCGGCGAACGCGGGCGTTGCCGCGAGCACACAGGCGCCGAGCGCCGCGCGGATGAGAAAGCGTTTGCGCATCCGTCCAATTCCTCCCGTTGATTCTGTGCCGGGGCGGCGAAGTTCCGTCGCCTCAGCTTATGGCCTTCTCGCTCGCCGCATCGAAGAGATGGATTTTCGTGGAATCGACCCCGACGTGGAATTTCTGTCCGGCATCGGCCCGAAACGCAGGCGGCATTCGCGCCGTGAGCCTCGCCCCTCCCAAGGCGAAATGCACAAGGGTATCCGACCCCAGCGGTTCGACCACCTCCGCACCGACCTCGAGCGTCGCCGCCCCGTCCTGCGCCGGCCCGAAATGTTCGGGCCGGATGCCGACGATAATCTCGCGCCCCTCATCGCCGGCCCTGGCCAGGGCAAGCGGCAGCGCATGGCCGCCCGAGAAGAGGAGACGTCCGCCTTCGATCCGCGCGCGGGCGAAGTTCATGGCGGGCGAGCCGATGAAACCGCCGACGAACACGCTGGAAGGATAGTTATAGACCTCGTCGGGCGTGCCGACCTGCTCGATCTCGCCGCCGCGCAGGATGACAATGCGATCGGCCAGCGTCATCGCCTCGACCTGATCATGCGTGACATAGAGGATCGTGGTGCCGATCGTTTGATGCAGGCGCTTGATCTCGGTGCGCACCTCGCCGCGCAGCTTGGCGTCGAGATTGGACAGCGGCTCGTCGAACAGGAAGAGCTGCGGCCGGCGCACGATGGCGCGGCCCATGGCGACACGCTGGCGCTGGCCGCCCGAAAGCTGGCCCGGCCGCCGGTCCAGAAGATGCGCGATCCCCAGCATCTCGGCGGCATCCTGGATGCGCTTGTCGGCCTCCGCGCCCTTGATGCCGCGTACCTTCAGGCTGAATCCCATATTCTCGCGCACGGTCTTGTGCGGATAAAGCGCATAGTCCTGAAACACCATGGCGATGTCGCGCTCGCGCGGCGGCAGCGCGTTGACGACCTGATCGCCGATGCGCACCTCGCCCGAGGTCACGCTTTCGAGACCCGCCACCATGCGCAGCGTCGTGGACTTGCCGCAGCCGGACGGGCCGACAAGCACCACCAGTTCGCCATCGGCAATATCCAGATCGATGCCTTTGACGACCTGGGTACCGCCATAGCTCTTTCCGAGCCTGCGCAGGCTGACCGATGCCATGCTGTCCGCTTCCTCCCATCCGACATCCGAGAGTCGGCTTTCTCCCGCAATCTAGCGCGGAAGAAAATCTTAGATCAATCATGTATCAATTGTGCAGCGCCAGAGACACTGGCCCTTACCGGATTCGCGAGACATAGCGCGCCACTCGGGTGTCGTACCAAGTGTGCGAAACTTCCGCGATCGTGCCGTCCGCCGCCCAGCTTTTGCGGAAGATATGGCAGATCGGCGCGCCGACTTCGGGTTCGAAGGCGCTCGGCTTCCAGTCCGGCACATGGCCGAGATCGATCCGATCCTCCGCCTTTTCGATGAAGAGCCCGAGGCGCGTCCGGTAGAAGAGATAGAGCGATTCCGAGAGATCGTCGGTCGTGATGGTGTCGGCGAAACTCCCGTCCAGCCAAATTTCCTCCAGCGCCGCGATGCGGCCGGAGAGGCGGCGCAGGCGGCGGATTCGGTGGCCTTCGGGCGACGGGCCGAAGCCGGCGATCCCCTCGGGCTTGGGCAAGCGCTCGACATCCAGCACTTCGGCCGTCGGCAGGCCACCGCCCTCGATCAGTTCCAGCCGGAACATGGCGTAGAGGCTCTTAGGGTCGCTCGCCGCCCGGATATAATTGCCCGAGCCCTGCACGCGCTCCAACAGCCCGCGATTCTGCAACTCGGCCAAGGCCTTGCGCAGCGTGCCGATGGAGGTGCCCATCGTCAGCGCCATGTCGCGCTCGGGGCGCAGCTTCTCGCCCTCGATCAGCCGCCCGGCCGCGATGTCGCGCACCAGCGTTTCCGCCAGTTGGAGATAGACGGGGAGACTGCCCCTCACCTGCCGCATCCCGCCTGCCTCCCACTCGCAGCTGCAAATTGATACACCATTGATTTACTCGATATCCGGTGTTAGCTCCAGACGAGGTTTCGCGTTCCGGGAGGAAATGCATGTCCGTCGTCCCGATCACGTCCGCCGATCTCGATGCCGCCGAAGTGTCGTGGTTTTCGGCGCTATGCTCCGACGATTATGCCTTTCTCGGCGTGCCGGACGGCACTTTGCGGTCCAGCTGGGAGCACTGCTCCGAGATCGCGCTGACGGCCGAGCGGCTGGGCTTCCGCAACATTCTCTGCCCCTCCTCCTATCAGGTGGGGCAGGATACGCTGAGCTTCGTCGCCGGCTGCGCGCCGCTGACGAGCCGCATGAACTTTCTGGCCGCGATCCGCTGCGGCGAGATGCAGCCGATCATGCTGGCGCGCACGGTCGCGACGCTGGATCATATGCTCAAAGGCCGGCTGACGCTCAACGTCATCAGCTCCGACTTTCCCGGCGAAGTCGCCGACAGCGCCTTCCGCTACCGCCGCTCGCATGAAGTGGTCGAAATCCTGCGCCAGGCCTGGACGCGCGAGACGATCGATTTCGAGGGCGAGGTCTATCGCTTCAAGGGCGTCTCCACCGAGCCGGCCCGGCCCTATCAGCAGAATGGCGGCCCGCTTCTTTATTTCGGCGGTTACTCCCCGGACGCTTTGGAACTCTGCGGCGCACAGTGCGACGTCTATCTCATGTGGCCCGAAACGCGCGAGCAGCTGGCCGAGCGCATGAATGCCGTTCATGCGCGCGCCGAAGCCCATGGGCGCACGCTCGATTACGGGTTGCGCGTTCATGTCATCGTGCGTGACACGGAGCGGGAGGCGCGCGACTATGCCGAGCATCTCGTCTCCAGGCTCGACGACGAATATGGCAAGCTGATCCGCGACCGCGCCCATGACAGCATCTCGCTGGGGGTCGCCCATCAGGCCCGCGCCCGCGCGCTGGCGGACCAGTTCGGCTATATCGAGCCCAACCTCTGGACCGGCATCGGCCGGGCGCGCTCGGGCTGCGGCGCGGCGCTCGTCGGCTCGACGGACCAAATTCTGTCTGCCCTCGAAGACTATCGCAAGATGGGCATTCGCGCCTTCATCCTCTCGGGCTATCCGCATCTGGACGAGGCCGAGCATTTCGGCACCAAGGTTCTGCCGGCGCTGGCGACCTGCTCGCTGCCGCATGAATATGGCCGCGTCCCCGCGACCACGCCCGCCACCCCGCTCGGACTTGGGAGCCGCCACTGATGGAACGCTTGAAACTCGGGTCCGATCTGGATGTCAGCCGGCTGGTCTACGGGCTCTGGCGGCTCGGCGACGACAGCGACACCTCGCCCGCCCATGTCCAGCGCAAGATCGAAGCCTGCCTCGCGCAGGGCATCACCACGATGGACCATGCCGACATCTATGGCGGCTATCGCGGCGAGGCGATCTTCGGCGGCGCGCTGAAGGCCGCGCCTGATCTGCGGGACCGGATCGAGATCGTCACCAAATGCGGCATCGTCGCGCCGATGGGCCGACATGCCGGCGCGCGCGTCAAGCATTACGACACGAGCCGCGCCCATATCATGGCCTCGGTCGAGACCTCGCTGCGCGAGATGGCGATCGAGCGCATCGACCTCCTCCTGATCCACCGGCCCGATCCGCTGATCGACCCGGCCGAGACCGGCGCGGCGCTGGATGAACTTGTGGCCTCCGGCAAGGTGCGCGCGGTCGGTGTCTCGAACTTCCGGCCCTACGACCTGTCGCTGCTCCAGTCGGCCATGCGCGCGCCGCTCGTGACGAACCAGATCGAGCTGAGCCTTCTGGAAACCGAGCCCTTCCGCAATGGCGATCTCGCCTCGCTGATGGAGCGACGCATCCATCCAATGGCCTGGTCGCCGCTCGGCGGCGGGCGTCTCTTCGCGGACAGCGAGAGCCCGCTTCTGAAGCGCCTGAACGCGATCGCGGCCGAACAGGGCGTGGACACTGGCTCCGTTGCCATCGCCTGGCTTCTTGCCCACCCCGCCTGCATCCTGCCGGTGCTCGGAACCAATTCTCTCCCGCGCATTGCGGCCATCGGCGAGGCTTTGCGCGTTTCCATCGACCGCCAGACCTGGTTCGAGCTTTATAGCGCGGCCATGGGCCGGGACGTGCCGTGATGGGCATCATGCAGCCGATCCGCGATGGAACGGAGCATCGTTTCATCCCGAACGCCGAGAATGCCCGCGCCTATCGCAACGCGCTCGGCACCTTCACGACGGGCGTTACCGTGGTCACCGTGGCAACGTCGGCCGGGCCGATCGGCATGACGGTCAACAGTTTCGCTTCCGTTTCGCTCGATCCCCCGCTGGTGCTCTGGTCGCCGGCCAAGAGTTCGTCCCGCCACGCGCTCTTCACCGCCGCCCCGCATTTCGCGATCCATATTCTGGGTCTGGAGGAGGACGGTTTGAGCACGCGCTTCACGCGCGGCGGGCTCGGCTTCGAAGGGCTGGACTGGCAGGCCAACGACGAGGGTGCCCCTGTTATCGCGGGCACGCTGGCGCGTTTCGAATGCGAAACAGCCTCGCTCCACGATGCCGGCGACCACACGATCATGCTCGGCCGAGTCCTGCGCGCGGCCCATCGCGAGGGCGATCCGCTCTGCTTTTCGCGCGGAGCCTTCGGGCATTTCAGACGTCATATCCAAGACTGAAGACACCGACCGCCCCCACCGCGTCACGGTTGAGTTCGAGCGAGGCAGGCATGATCCGAAGCTTGAGGGAACATGGCCCGGCCGGCCTGACGCGAGGCGCGGTGTATAGCACGCGGTCCCTCTTTCCCGGCTGCCTCGTCAGTGTCGTCGTGGCGCTGGCCGCCACCTTCCTGTCAGAGCACTACGGCGGGCCGGTCATGCTTTTCGCCCTGCTTCTGGGTATCGCCTTCAATTTCCTGTCGGTCGAGGGTGCCTGCAAGCCGGGCATCGACTTCACCTCCCGCACCGTCCTGCGGTTCGGCGTGGCGTTGCTCGGCGTGCGCATCACCGTGTCGGACGCGATGATGCTCGGCCCTGCCCCGATCCTTCTTGCGATTCTCGGCGTTGCGACCACCATCGGCGTCGGCGTGTTTCTGGCAAGGTCTCTGCGCTTCCCCGCCCTGTTCGGGCTGCTGACGGGCGGCGCGGTCGGCATTTGCGGCGCGTCGGCCGCGCTCGCCATCGCCTCGGTTCTTCCCAAGCGCGAGGGCGCGCGAGAGAGCGACGTGATCTTCACCGTCGTCGTCGTCACGACCTTCTCGACCATCGCCATGGTGCTCTACCCGATCCTCCTGAAGCAGAGCCCGTTCAGCGACGCGCAGATCGGCATTTTCCTCGGTGCGACGATCCATGACGTGGCGCAGGTCGTGGGCGCGGGCTTCAGCATCTCGACCGAGGCGGGCGACGCCGCCACGCTGACCAAGCTCCTGCGCGTTGCCATGCTGGTGCCCGTGGTTCTCTCGATTTCCTTTTTCGTCTCGCGCGGCCAGAGCGAAGGGAGGGTCAGCGTGCCCGGTTTTCTTCTCGGCTTCGTCGCACTGGTGGCGATCAACAGTTTCGGCCTCGTGCCGCCCGTCGTCGCGACGGCTCTGTCGGACCTGTCGCGCTGGGCGCTCGTCGCGGCCATCGCCGCGCTCGGCATGAAGACCATGCTCGGGCAGATCGTCACGGTCGGCCCGCGCGCGTTGATCCTGATCCTTCTGGAAACGATCTGGATCGCGGCGCTCGGACTTGCTGTGGTCTGGTTTCTTTAGACGGTCACCAGCGATCGCGCTCCAGAAGATGCGTGACCGCCGCGCCGCTCATGAGAACGATTGCGTCCTCCACAAAGCCGCTTTCCGTCTGCCCGTAGCGATCCATCGCCTGGCGTCTGAGCGCGAGACCCAGATAGGACGCGCCGATCGCCGCCGCGATGCCGAGAACCGATCCCGCCGCCCGATCCCCACGCGGCGCGAGCACCGCGCCGGCAAAGCCTGCCGTGAGACTGCGCGCCAGAAGCCCCGCCGGCACGGTGCGGTCCGGCGCGGACGCCATCTTGTCGCCCGCCATTTCGGCGGCGGCGAGTGCCGTGGTTCCGAGCGCCACGAGGGGATGGGCCAGAAGATCACGCGCCGGCGCGCCGGGCGGCAAGTCCCCACGCCGGGCCGCGCCCGACAGAAGCGCCAGCGGCGTCATGGCGCGTTGGCCCGCGACGAGGCCGATCAGAAGCGAGCGAAGCATGGCATGTTCCTCAAGATGCGATGGAGAACGAAGTGTCAGCACAACATCTCGAGCCCGGCTCCGTATCCATCACCGGCCGGATTTCGCTTCACGACCGGGACTCGGCTCCATGCCCCACGCGATGCCGCGCGCTGACGATCGCTGCGAGGTCGAGATAGGAGTTGGCGAGGCCTTCGAACATCTCGCCGAGTTCCAGCGGCAGGGAGCGGCTCGACGCCATATCCTGCTCCAGCGCTCGAATGGCCGCTTCGCTGACGGCGCACATCGCCTGACATCGTTCCAGAAGCATTCGCACCTGCTGCGCTTCCGACATCGATGGCAGTCCTTCCGCCCCACGCTTGCCACCTCGCCAAGCGGACTTCCCCTAGGGAAGACGTAAGCCAGACTTGTTGGTTTGGACATTGCGCGCCACTCTTATTTGGATGGCTGACCACGCAAGCGCGTCATGAGCCGCAAATTGGCCACGCTGCGGCGCGAGAGCGCCTTGCGCGGCAATGCCTATCGCGCAAACCAGCCTTGTCGAAAACAACGAACAATCCGGCGTGTCCAGCGCTGCGGGACGCTTCCGCTCCGACACGCTTTCGACTAACTCACGGACCTGAATGCGACATATCGCACCAGGCGTCGCGCTTCCTTTTCAGATTTGAAACCCTATGCCAGCTTCTCAGCTCAGCTCCCTTTCCGCCGCATCCCAGACGGTCACCGACATGTCCGGCGGCCAGCCTGCGCCTATCCTGCGCGGGGACGATTTTCCGAGCGGAGCGCCCGGTGGCGAGCGGCTCGATCACGTGTTCGAACGTCTGACGGAGCGCTTCTCGGCCCTGCCGGCCGTCGTCTCGGGCGGCCGGTCCTGGACCTATGGCGAGGTCGATGCCCGCGCCAACCAGATGGCGCGTGTTCTGGAACGGCGCGGGGTGACGCCGGGCACGCGCGTCGGGCTGCTGCTCGGCCGCTCGGCCATGACCTATGTCGCGACACTGGCGATCATGAAGGCGGGCGGCGTCTTCGTGCCGCTCGCCACCGCCTTCCCGCCCGAGCGCATGGCCCTCATCATCGAGGATGCCGCGATCGCTCTCGTCGTGTCGGAGGCGGCCTATGTGGATCTCGCCCGCGCGCTTCCCGTCGATAGCCTCCTGATCGAGGAGATCGAAGCTGAGATTTCGGCAGAGCCGGAAACGTCCCTCGGCCAGCGGGGCGGCCCGCAGGACGCCTGCTACATTCTCTACACCTCGGGCACGACGGGCCGGCCGAAGGGTGTGGAAATCCTTCACCGCAGCATTGCCAATTTCGTGCAGGTAGCGGCGGCAAGCTACGGCTACCGACCGGGCGACCGCGTCTATCAGGGCATGACGATCGCCTTCGACTTCTCGACCGAGGAAATCTGGGTTCCCTTCGCGGCTGGCGCGACGATCTATCCCGCGCCCCATCGCTATACGCCGGTGGGCGAGGAACTGTCGGACTTCCTCAACCAGCACGAAATTCAATGCATGGCGTGCAGCCCGACGCTGCTTTCCTCCATCGAGAGCGACGTGCCGAGCCTGCGCCTCATTCTGGTGGGCGGCGAAGCCTGCCCACAGGGGCTCGTGTCGCGCTGGTCCCGGCCGGGACTGCAAATCCTCAACACCTACGGCCCGACCGAAGCGACGGTGACGGCGACCATGGCGACGCTAGTTCCCGGCCGCCCGGTGACGATCGGCCGTCCGCTGCCGACCTACAGCATCGTCATTCTGGACCCGGCCGAGGCGAAGCTCGCGGCGGGCAACGAGCTCGGCGAAATCGGCATTGCCGGTATCGGCCTGGCCGCCGGCTATCTGCACCGCCCCGATCTCACGGACGAGAAGTTCATTCCCGACTTCATCGGCCTGCCGAACAACCCTTCGGCGCGCATCTATCGCACGGGCGATCTCGGCCATATCAATTCGCATGGCGAGATCGAGTATCATGGGCGCATCGACACGCAGGTGAAGATTCGCGGCCACCGGATCGAGCTGGGCGAGATCGAGGCGATCCTTCTGGAGCAGCCCGGCATCGCCCAGGCGGCGGTGACGGCGGTGGAAATCCAGCCGGGGCGCACCGAGCTTGCCGCCTATTACGCGCTGAAGACGGAGGCCGAGCCGCTGTCCAAGCCCGAACTTTCGGCCGAGCTGAAGCGTCGCCTGCCCGCCTATATGGTGCCGGCCTATCTGGAGCAGCTGGACGCACTTCCCATGACCGTGTCGGACAAGATCGACACGCGTAAGCTGCCCAAGCCACAGCTCAACGAGACCAACGCCAACCGTGAGATCGTCGAGCCGCGCAGCGACAACGAGCGCTTCCTGGTGGATGCCGCGCGCGAAATCCTGGGTGTCGAGCGCATTTCCGTCGAGGATCATTTCTTCGACGATCTCAGCGCCAACTCCCTGCTGATGGCGCGCTTCTGCGCCCGCGTGCGCACGCAGCCGGGCTGGGGCACGACCTCGATGCGCGACATCTACCTCTATCCCAGCGTCGCGCGGCTGGCCGAGCATCTCCAGACGCCGGACGAGATCGAGCAGGCCGAGATCGAGCCCGTGCCGACGCACCGCGCGACGAACTTGGCCTATTGGACCACAGGCGCGGCGCAGCTTCTGTTCTACTCGGTCTACAGCTATTTCGGCCTCTGGGTCTTCGACCGGGGTCTCGACTGGGTCTATGTCGAGCTGGACGCGCCGATCCAGCTTTATCTGCGCTGCGTGCTGCTCTCGGCCGGCATCTTCTTCGGCATGTCAGGGCTTGCGATCCTTGCCAAATGGACGCTGATCGGACGCTGGAAGCAGGAGTCGATCCCGATCTGGAGCGCGCGCTATTACCGCTTCTGGGTGGTGCAGACGCTGATCCGCACCGCGCCCGTCGTCCTCTTCCGGGGTAGCCCGCTTTACAGCTGGTATCTCCAGCTCCTGGGCGCGCGGCTCGGGCACAACACGATCATCGAATGCCGCTACGTGCCGGTTTGCACCGATCTGATCGAGATCGGCGACAACACGATCATCCGCAAGGAGTCGATCGTGCTCGGCTATCACGCGCGCGCCGGCTACATTCACACCGGCCCGGTGACGATCGGCGACAATGCCTTCGTGGGCGCGGGCTGCGTGCTCGACATCGGCACCAAGGTCGGCGACGGCTCGCAGCTCGGCCATGCCTCCTCGCTGCATAGCGGCCAGTCCATCCCGGACGGCGAATGCTGGCACGGCTCTCCGGCCGTGCGCACGGACGCCGATTACTGCAAGGTCGAGAACCGCCGCCTGTCGGAGCTTCGGCGCGGGCTGTTCGAAGTGATGCAGCTGATCGCGCTCTTTGCGCTCATCACACCCTTCCCGCTCCTGTTTCACAGCTACTGGCAGAATGTCGGCGACGACTATCAGGAAACCATCGGCATCGTGGCGCTCGGCACCACGGTGACGCTGTTCGGCTATATTGCCGTCTCGCTTCTGGCGGCGCTGGTGGTGCCGCGCGTGGTCGGCCTCGTGCTGAAGCCCGGCCGCACCTACACGCTCTATGGCTTCCATTATTGGCTGCAGACGGCGGTGGAGTTCTGCTCCAACAACAAGATCCTGAACGTCCTGTTCGGCGACTCCTCGGCCATCGTCCATTACATCCGGGCGCTCGGCTGGAACCTCAACACCGTCACCCAGACAGGCTCGAATTTCGGCAGCAACCAGCAGCAGGAAAGCCCGCATCTCTGCGAGATCGGCAGCCATACGATGGTGTCGGACGGCTTGTTCATGCTCAACATGCACAAGTCCGCCTCCTCCTTCCGGCTGGAGCATACCAAGGTCGGCGCGCAGAACTATTTCGGCAACAACATCTTCTTCCCGTCCGACGCGCGCACAGGCGACAATTGCCTGCTCGGCACCAAGGTCATGGTGCCCATCAGCGGCCCGGTGCGGGAGAATGTCGGCCTGCTCGGCTCTCCGCCCTTCGAGATTCCCCGCCTTGTTTCGCGCGACAAGGAACTGATCGCGAGCGTCAGTGCGCAGGAGCGTCGCCAGCGCGTGCGCCTCAAGAATCGGCACAATGCCGTGACCGGCGTCCTGATGCTGACGGTGCTGTGGGTGGAGCTGTTCATCGCGCTCGCCATCGGCGACCGGGCGCTCAACTATTACACCGATTGGGGCGCGGTCGCGCTCTTCGTCGGCTCGCTTCTCGTGGTCGCCATCGAAATCCCGATGCAGCTTCTGATCGAGCGCGCGAGTCTGGGCTTTCGCAAGCTGAAGCCGCATATGACGACGATCTACGATCGCTCCTTCTGGCGGCACGAGCGTCACTGGAAGCTCGCCGATTCCGCCATCGTCAATCTCTTCCCCGGCACGCCCTTCCGTCCCATGGTGCTGCGGATGCTGGGCGTGAAGGTCGGCAAGCGCGTCTATGACGCGGGTGCGAACCTCACCGAGCGCTCCCTGGTGGAGATCGGCGACGATGCGACGCTGAACGAGGGCTGCGTCATCCAGGCCCATTCGCTGGAGGAAGGCGCGTTCAAGTCGGACCTGATCCGCATCGGCAAGGGCTGCACGCTCAGCCCCGCCGCCTTCGTGCATTACGGCGTGACTATGGGCGAAGGCTCCATGGCCGATACGGACGCTTTCGTCATGAAGGGCGAGGTTCTGGAGCCCCATTCCATCTGGAGCGGAAACCCGGCCAAGCTCAGCCGCTTCGTTCGGCCGGTCACAGGCGTTGGCGGAACGGAGTGCGGCGCGTGAGCACCGAGCCCGCTCAAGCCAAGGTGCGGCTGGCGCCCGTCGATGACACCAACCGCACCGCCATCGCGGCGATGGTCCTGGGAGAGTCACAGGCGCATTTCCTCGCCAGCAACGCCGACTCGCTCGCCGAAGCGGAAGAAGACGCCGACGCCCGGCCGCGCGCCGTCTTGGCTGGCGATCAATTGGTCGGGTTCCTCATGTACGACGCCTCGGAAAGCGAGAGCGAGGCGCGCATCTATCGCCTGATGATCGCTCCCGATGAGCAGGGCAAAGGCTACGGCCGAGCGGTGGTGCAGGCCGCCCTGTCGGAGATCCGCGCGCTCGGCCATGTCCGCGAAGTCTCGATCTGCTACGACCCCGGCAACGAGGCCGCGCGCCGGCTTTATCGTGCGGCCGGCTTTCAGGAAAAGGGGTTGGACGAGGACGGCGAAATGATCGCTCGGCTCGTCTGGCCTGCCGCCGAGGCCCGACGCTGACGACGGACGACGCCCCGGACGAGATCGCGCTCGCCGCGGCGCTGGGCCGCCTCGTCACCGAGGGCATCGCGCTGGCCTGCCGCCGGATCCGGCCGGGCGACGAGAGCTATCTCCTGCCAGCCGAAGCGCGCTCGATCTCTGCGCGCGGGGCGGAGCGGCGGCGGGCGAGCGGCGCGGCTCGGCTGGCTGCGCGCACGCTTCTGTCGGCGCGGCTCGGCGAAGCGGTTGAAATTCCACGTGGCCCCTCGGGCCAGCCGCTCTGGCCGGACGGGGTGGTCGGCTCGCTCGCCCATGACGAGACGATGGCGGTGGCGGCGGTGGCAAGCGTCGGCGCGATCCGCTCGCTCGGCATCGACGTGGAGCCCAGCCTGCCCCTGCCGGACGAGCTTCTCGATCTCGTCGTCATGCCCAACGACCGCACCGGCGATCTGGAACCGAGCTTCGCGGCACGGCTTCTCTTCAGCGCCAAGGAGGCGGTCTACAAAGCTGCCTTCCCGCTCGACGGCCGCTTCCTGGATTATGGCGACATCGCCATCGATCTGCCCGCCGGCCACGCCACGACCCGCACCGGCCACAGGTTCCAGCTCCGGCATCTGACGTTCCCAAGGATCGTCACACTGGCGTCTTTCTAGCTCTGCCCGACCAGAACGAAGACAATTAGCAGCAGAGCCAGTGCCGCCAGAATGAGGATGATCACCCAGCCCTTCATGGCGCGGTGGGCGACCTGATCGCCTTCAGTCTTGATCCCGCGCGGATGATCCATATTGCAAGCCGGCAGCGGGTCCCCACACCGATTCCAGACTCACCAACAAGGACGCCACGCCGGGCACGGGAAGCCTTCCTGACGACACGCGCGACAACGAAGCCGCTGTCGGCAGCGATTGAGCGGCCGGCATTCATCGGTTCCGATTCGCTGGGACGCCGTCAGCGCTCCCAGGGCGGGATGAAACGGGTGTCGCGATAATCGGAAAGATAGCCCGTGTGAACGGGGCTGAGCCAGTTGCGCGCCTTCATATAGCCGATCGTCTCTTGCGGCTCGCCGCCGGAACGGGCGCGAATGCGCAATTTCGAGCGGAAGCTGCCGGGCTTGCCGACGCCTTCCAACTCGTCCAGCCGAGGAAGGTGGTCGGGCTCGACTCCGTACAACTCGCCCCACACGGGCAGGCCATGGCCGGGACGGTCCAGCATCATCGGGCCGTAGAACGATCCGGCGATCACCATGGGATAGGGTTCGCTGGTCCGCACCTCACCTAGAAACTCACTCCTGGCCAGTCCGAGGGAGTGAAATGGAAAACCGCGTTTGAGCGTGCCGTAGACAAAGACATGAAGCATGTCGGGATAAGGCAGCCGTCCGTCCCACGGTTCCTGTCGTTTCGCTTCGGTGGATCAGGCGAAATGTCGCGCGCCGTCGCGCCGCTCAAGACGGGCGCCCCCAATCCCACGGATGATAAGCAGTTAAAAGACCTGTCCCGCCCGCTTGGTCAGTGTGTTCGAATGAATCACGAAACGAACGGCGAATGCGATGACCGTGGCAGAAATAACGGCCGAGCCGACATGTGAGAACGTGCCAGACAATCTCATTCGACCGCTCCTCGCTCTGTCCAAGTCCACGCGCCAGCTCATCTCGCTGAAGCTCGCCGAAATCGGCGTCGTGGCGGGGCAGGATCAGCTTCTGGACGCGATCGATCCCGACCAACGGCGCGGCATTTGCGAGATCGCGCGGGAGCTTTCCGTTCGGCCTTCGACCGTTTCGAAAATGCTGGACAGTCTGGAGCGGCGGGGCTGGTGCCGGCGCGAGATGGACGACGCCGATCTCCGGCGAACCTTCGTGGTTTTGACCGAGGATGGCGCGCGGGTCCGCAGCGAGGTCCGGCAGGTCTGGTCCGCCATGAATGACGATCTGACGCGCCAGATTCCTTGCGCCGACAGACCAGCCTTATCGGACGCGCTCTGGCGCATCGAACGCATCGTCGCAGGCCGGCTTTCGCGTCTGCGATAGGGCCTGCAAGCGCACAACGCGGATCAAGAGGTGAGCGCGCGAACGCAGTGCGGCGTGCGCCTCCGTTACGAACGCCCGCCCCATCGGTCAGCGCTTGGTTCAGCCGTAGCCGATCGATCCGCGTTCGCCCTGCGACCACGAGACGGTATCACGCGGCCGACCCAGCCCGTCCACCATCGATCGAAGACGGCGACCGGCACGGCGAGCACCACAGTTCCCAGCATCGTCACCCCAAAGGTCGCCGCGATCTGTACGAACCACCCTGCCCCGGCCGTGGCTTCGAATGTCAGACTGGAGACGGAACAGATGACGAGGACTTGGCAAAGATAGATTCCGAACGACAGAAACCCGAGCCCGCGCCCCAGCCGGCCACTCATGGCACGCCGCAGCCCCGCCGAGCGGCGAAACAAGAGCAGCGCGAGGCAGGCGGCAATCGTATGCAGAACCACGCGAAGGCGCAGCGCGTCCCATTCGGCCACCGGCGCAAGCGCGGCATAGAAGCCCTCGGGGCGGCCACCGACGACATTTTCATGATATCCGGCGAGAAGCAGAATGGCAGAGACGGCCAACAGGATTCGTCCCGAGCCCCAATCCTCCCTCTTCGTGCGATCACGCCACGCAAGCCCGAGGCCGACAAGGAAGGGGGTCAGCCTGGGGCTGATGCAGAACGCGGCACAGCCAATTGAGACCAGGCCAACCCACCGTAACCGCTCCAGTCGAACCATGAGGAGCGCTGCCCCAAGCACGAGGAGGCTACCGGCGAACTCGTAGAACATAGTCCAGAGGCTGGAGTTATAAGCCGCGTGGCCGGTGAAG
This sequence comes from Aureimonas ureilytica, assembly GCF_001475935.1. Classification (GTDB taxonomy): domain Bacteria; phylum Pseudomonadota; class Alphaproteobacteria; order Rhizobiales; family Rhizobiaceae; genus Aureimonas; species Aureimonas ureilytica_A. The sequence goes on along the minus strand of NZ_LDQA01000022.1, from coordinate 46,990 downwards.
AAGGTCGTTGCCCCTTCCCAAAGACTATCGGGAATTTCGCGCAGGCCCGCGCTGGACCACGTGTAGAACCAGCCGAGCCAGATGGACGGTACGAGCGGTGCGACGGCCTGATTCGAAAATCCGCCGAACGCCATGACAAGCCCGGCCATCAGGTTAGTCAACATCACCGGACCCGCCAGACGCGGCCAGCGCTTCAGGGCGGACGTCGCGGCCAGCTGTGCGCTGCCGGTGCGCAGCACGCCGAGCGAGAGCACATAGCCCGACAAGACGAAGAAGACGACAACCGCCGCCGACCCGTTGACGAGCGCGAAGGCCGGCGTGCGCGATAGCGAATAGGCCTGGCCCGGATAGGTCAGACCATGAAGACGCGGCGTGAAGGCCAGCATCGTATGATGCACGAGCACGATAAGGGCCGCGATGCCACGAAGCGCTTCCAGCTCCGCCAATTTCCCGCGCACTCCGTTTCGGGGCGTATCCATATCCCAACCTGCCCTGATGACCGCAGCGCCCGTCGCCTCTGCAAGGCGACCCGATGCCCCTCCTAACGCGCCTCATACGGGGCGGCCAGAGGTGTAGTTCGCGGGCCAGATTTCCGGGTCGTCGGACTTCGCATCCGTCCTCCACCAAGGGTTGTCCGAAGGAGAGGCTCGGGGTCAGTCGAGGCATGGTCTGTGGAAATGCTCGAACCAACGTCCCAATCCATTCGAAAAATCAATGGACGGTCGCTGTCTTTGCGCGGGTTCTGAACAGCGCAACGGCGCATCTCTATATGTCGACGCGAACAGCATTATCTGCGCAGAGAAACGCCTGATCAGAAGAGGATTTTCTTGTTTAGTTCTGATGATGAAAAATGGTGCCCAAGGGCGGAATCGAACCACCGACACTGCGATTTTCAGTCGCATGCTCTACCAACTGAGCTACTTGGGCTTCGCAGCGCTTCTTCTTTCGAAGTGCATCTCTGCGTTGGTGAGTGCCTTATAGAAGGCTCGAAAAAGCCTGTCTAGCCTTTTCTCATGTCGGCACGATGAAAAAAGACAGCAGAATCCTGCTTGCCTTCCTCGGCTCCCTATGGCAAATAGCCGCCATCGAAGCGCTGCGGTAGCTCAGTGGTAGAGCACTCCATTGGTAATGGAGAGGTCGAGAGTTCAATCCTCTCTCGCAGCACCAGATACTTCCCCACCAAAAAGACTTTTACTCTGATCGAACGACAAGCTACATTTTGCGGTGCCGTCTTTTGGTACTGGAGCGCGTCACTATACTGCTCGGCTCTTCGTCGGAGTTGCGACACTGACTCGGGAGGACGCCCAAGCGCCATCCCTTTTCCTTTGCATGAAACGAACCGCCTTAGCTTCGTAAGGCCTCCGCGATCGCGCGTAGCCAAATGGAGACGGCGACGGCTCCGGCGTCGGGAATGCCGAGGGCGCGCTCGCCGAGATAGCTTGCGCGGCCAAGGCGCGGTGACATCTGAGCGCTCGCTGCCGCTCCATTGCGGGCGGCTTCCTCGGCTCTGGCAAAGGCCGTCGGCAGCGACTCGCCCGCCGCCACGGAGTCGCTGAGCGCTCGTTCGGCCGGACACAACGCGTCCAGCATGGTCCGGTCGCCCTCCTGCGCTCCTCCGAGCTCCGCGATCGCATCGCAGGCCGCCTTCATGGCCGCGGCGACTGCTCGGGCGTCCGACGTGCCGATTGCGAGTTCACGGGCGGCCCGCATCAGGCCCGTAGCGTAGAACGGCCCCGAACTGCCGCCGATCGCGCGCCGAAGCGCATCGGCCATGGATCGCAGCGCGGTAGGAGGATCGGCCCATGCGCCGCTGGGTAGCGCACGAACCGCCTCGGCGCCGCGCGCGAGACTGGCGCCGAGATCGCCATCCCCGGCGCGCGCGTCGAGATCGGTCAGTTCCGCTTCCGCCGCCTCCATGGCCGACATGACCGCAAGGCTGACGCGCCGCATCGCCTCCATCTCAGCTGGAACGGGCGCATTCTGCTCTTCCCTGGCCGGAGTTTCGGCTGCTGCCAGATGCATGTCGCGATTGAGATGTCCGCCACCCGGCCAAGCCGGCGCGCCGGTGGGCGCGTCCAGCAGGGCCAGTCGCGCATCGTCCACGCGCAGGAGAGACAGCGAACAGCCCCGCATGTCGAGCGCCGAGAGGAGCGTCCCCGTCCAGGCGCGCTCGACGACGAGCCCACGCGCTTCGGCCTGCGCCAGCGCTTCGCGCGCCACCACGTCGAGCTCCATCGGGGGCGTGCCGCCGAGGCCGTTGACGAGAAGGACGCAGCGCTCGCCCCGCTTCAGCGCGAGATCGTCCGCGATGGCCGACAGAAGAATCTCAACCAGCGCGGCGGCCGGCTGCATCGACGCCCGGCGCACGCCCGGTTCGCCATGAATGCCGAGGCCGAGTTCGATCTCGCTTTCGCCCAAGGCAAAGCCCGCCTTGCCGGCGGCCGGCACGATGCAGGGCTCCAGCGCGAGGCCCATGGAGCCGAGATCGGCGGCGGCCGCGCTGGCAAGCCTTGCGACCTCGGCCAAGTCACCGCCCCGCTCGGCCGCCGCGCCCGCGATCTTGTGAACCAGCACGGTGCCGGCAATGCCGCGCCGGCGCGTCTTGGGCACAGTGTCGCGCAGCGCCACATCATCGGCCACCACGACGATCTCGACCGGCTTGCCCTCGCCTCTCAGGATTTCCGCTGCCAGGCCGAAATTGAGCCGGTCTCCGGTATAGTTCTTGACGATGAGCAGCGCTCCCGCCTCGCCCGTGACCGCGCGCAAGCCCGCCAGAACCGCGTCCGAGGAGGGCGAGGTGAAGACATCGCCCGCGACCGCCGCCGTCAGCATCCCCTCCCCGACATAGCCGGCGTGAGCGGGCTCATGGCCGCTGCCGCCGCCCGACAGGACGGCGACGCGCCCGATATTCGGGGGTGTCGCGTCCCGGCGCAGAACGACGCTTTCGCCAGCCAGAAGCACCTGCCCCGGTGCCTGCCGCACCGCCCCTTCCAGCATCTCGGCGACCAGCGTCTTCGGATCGTTGATGAGCTTCTTCATGCTTCTCCCCCGGCCGTGCCTCACAGGCGCGGAGACTGACCGGCCGATGCGCTCTCGGCAAGCCATTCTCGCCAGACCAGCGACAAGCGGGCTGAGCCACGCAGCCTACCCGCGACACTCGCCGCCATGCCTTTCCTGACCTCGAGTCTCACTGGCTTAAGGCGGCGAACCGGCCATCCCTGCTTCCAAAGGGAAACTGGAGGCGGCTGGAGACAGCACTCAACGGCATCGACACAGGATCGTGTCGCCACGCTCCACAAGCCGCCCTCCCCCGACGATGACAAGGCTCGCGCCTTCGCGCTATCGAAGGCACGAGCTTGGTTCCAACCGGAGTGTGCATGTGAAGCCCCAGCCCCTGACGACCGCTCCCGTGGATGCCGAGGCTCGCAAGGCCGTTGCGCCCGTTGTCTGCTATCCCGTCGAGACCCTGCCAAGGCCCGATCTCGCGGCCTATCGCGCTGTGCGCGAGGATTGGAGTTTGGTGGAGCGGGTCACGGTGCCGGCGCGCGACGCGGCCTGCTTCCATGCGCCGGCCGGGCATTTCTTCCGCATTCTCTCCGTGGACGGGCCGCAGGTCGGCGATCTCAATCTGTTCCATGCGAACGATCTGACGGAGCGCTTCTATAGCGGCAAGACGCGCGCGCTGGTTGGCACGCATGTCGGCCTTAGCGATCAGCTCTTCTCCAGCTTTCCCACGCTCCGCCCCATGGCGACGATCACGCATGATACGCTCGATTGGTACGGGTTCGATGCCTTCGGCGGCGCGGTCCATGACGTGATCGGAACGCGCTGCGATCCCTATACGCATTCGCTCCTCAGCGATGGCGGCACCTACCACCATTGCTGCCATTCCAACCTCACCCGCGCGCTGGCACAGGAAACGGGCCTGCCGCTTCATGAGGCCGAGCGCCATGTGCATGACGTGCTCAACGTCTTCATGTGCACCGGCTTCACACGCGATACCGGGCAGTATTTCATGAAGGCGAGCCCGGTGCGGCCGGGGGATTATCTGGAATTCTTCGCCGAGATCGATCTTCTGGGTTGCCTGTCGGCGTGTCCCGGCGGCGACTGTTCGACGGTTCATTCCTCGGACGCGGCGGCCTGCTATCCGCTGATGGTGGAGGTCTACAAGCCGAACCGCCTGCCGGAGGGATGGGCGCCGTCCGCCGTCAATCGCTACGACCGGACGCACGGCACGGCGGTCTGAGACGGAGCGAGGCCGGCGGGCTCAGCCCTCGGCCAGACGCCGATCGGCTTTGAGAAAATGCGGCTGGAGGGCGGTGCGGAAACGCGCCGCCGTCGGGAAGTCCCAGACCGGATCACCGCCGAGGAACTGGTCGAGAAAGGGAATGGCGAGGTTCGGATCGTCCTGCACATTCTCGCGGAAGGACTGCCAGCTTCGCAGTTCCACCGCCTGTGGCGAGAGATGGATGCCCTCCAGCGACTGTTCCGCCAGAACCTTGTCGAGCACGGTGATGCAGAATTCGAAATAGAAGACGCCTTCCGGCCAGAAGGCGATCAGGGACTGCTCCGAGCTGACGGGCTGGTTCGAGGGCGCAGGCGCACGGGTCGAGGGAACCGGCTCGACCGGGCGGTTGCGGATCAGGCTGCTCATCAAAAGCCCGGCCGCGAAATGGCTGAAATCACGCCGATCGCGCGAGGCCAGCTCACGCTCGGCGTCGAACTTGCGCACCCATTCCAGAAAGGCGCGCGTGAGCTTGCGCGAAGATATCTGAAGATCGGTGCCATAACGGGCGTTGAACTGGTCGAGCCCGACATGGGTCAGCCGCGAGAAGGCCGCCAGACGCCGGATCGAGCGGCGCAACTGCGAGCGGCCATCGCCCTCCGCGGGAAAGTCGAAGCTTAGCTTCAGCGCGCTGTCGCTCAACGGATCGCTCCCCTCATTCTCTGATTCTGTCTTGGGCCTATCAGGGAAGATAGGGCACGGTCTGGCGCCAGAGCGCGGCCAGTTCGTCCAGCTTGCGCGCCTTGAGGAGCGCCAGCCACTCTCCCTCTTCCGCCTCCATCGCCCAGCGCGCGCTGGCGAGGATCACCCGCGCATCCTCGCGCGGATTGTCGAGGCGCACCAGGACGGCGAGCCAGGCGATCAACGCTATGCGAGCGTTGAGATGGGTGCTCTCGTCGCGCTCCTCCTGGGTGAGCACCACGGACAGGCAGGGGCGCACGATGTCGAGCGAGGCCATGCGCGCGGCGATGCGCACAGCGGAAAGAGCCGCATCGGACGGGGCTGTGAGCGGACGGTCGAGATTGCGGCTCGCGAGCTTGAGTTCGGATACGAAGGCCCCGCTCGGCCCGTCCAGATCGAGAATGGCCTGACAGACGGCATAGACGTCCCGCGTGCGCTCGGCCACCTGCCCCTGCGCCAGACCCGCGCCCAGCCGGTCCAGCCGCGCGCCGAGATCGGCGCCGTCGCGCGCCAGCACCATGCCGGCGAAGCGCTCGGCCCGCGTGAAGACGCCATCGGCCAGCCGCGCCAGTTGGCGCGTCGGCTCGGGCGTTCCGAAGAACCGGCTCGACACCGCGCCGGCCTTCGCCTCGCGTCGGATCGAAGACCGGAGGTCGCGGATCCCTTCCTTGAAAGGCAGAGCCAGACTATCAGGATATGGCAACATGGACGCTCTCCCATTTGCGAGTGAACATTAGCACAGGGCCGATCGGAAGATGAGGAATTTTCTCCGGACCGGCGCCATCACAAAGCCGGAACAAGCCCCCGTCCGCGCGGGGGCGTAACGCGCCTTCGACCCCAAGCGCCCGATGAGAACGCAAGGAACCACAGACATGTCCGATCAGGGATCTCTCGTTGGATCGCGGGCCGACCGGATGCGGGTTCGGGCGGCCTGGATGTATTACGTCGAGCAGATGACGCAGAACGATATCGCGACGGCGCTCGGCGTCGGCCGCGTCAGCGTTGTCCGGCTTCTGGCCGAAGCTCGCAACCGCTCGGAGGTGCGCATTTCCGTTGCCGGGCCGCTGGCCGAACTCACGCAGACCGAGCGCGCGCTGGAAAAACGCTTCGGACTGGACACGGCCATCGTCGTGCCCGCGCCGGGCTCGGGCGAAGACCCCGCGCCCGTCATCAGCGCGGCCATTGGCCATTACCTGTCGGAAACGGTCGCCAATGGGATGACGGTCGGCCTTGGCTGGGGCCGAACCCTGTTCGAATCGCTCCCCTTCATCGAGGCGCGGGCGCTGGAGGATATGCGCGTCGTCTCGCTGCTCGGCGGCATCAGCCAGGCCCATCGCTTCAACCCGGCCGAATTTGCCTGGCGCTTCGCGCAGATCTTCAACGGCGACGCCTTTCTTCTGACCGCGCCCGCCATCGTCGACAGCGTCGAGACCAAGACGGCGCTGATCGAGCGCTGCGGCCTCAGCTCGGTTCTCGACATGGCCGGCCATCTCGACATGGTGGTGCTCAGCGTCGGCGGCATCACAGCCAACGCCACCACCTATCGCACCGGCTATATCGCGGAGGCCGACCGTCTGTCCTTGAAACGGGCCGGGGCGGTCGGCGATCTCCTGTTCCACTTTCTCGATGCGGATGGAAAACTGGTGGATCATCCGATCAACGCGCGCATCATGTCGGCCGAGGTCGAGGCGATCAGCCGAACGCCCAAGCGCATCATGGCCTCCGGCGGGCCGGATAAGATCGACATTCTGCGCGCCTCCCTCGCCCTTGTCCGGCCGACCGTCCTCATCACGGACGAAACCAGCGCCCTGCGCCTTCTCGAAGTGCCCGCCAGCTGACACGACCTGTCAGAACATCTTGACACAGAAGAAGTCAAATGTTCATTGTTAGGCAACGATGCACGGGAGAGCATCGTCGGGAGGTTTCCATGTGGAGTTGGCAGGTGATCCTGGCGCTTCTGGCGCTGGCGTGGATGCTGCAATGCTGGGGCACGTTCGTCCAGATCCGTCGCTATCGCGATGCGTTCCGGCATTTGTCCTCGGAATATTCCGATGGCTGGATGGGCGCGGGCAAGAGCGGCGGCGGCTTCAGGCGCGGCGCGATCGTCATGGCCGTCGCGGCGCCGGACGGCACGCTCCGGCGCGTCGTCGCCCTCGAAGGACGTACCATCTTCGCGCATTTCCAGCCGGTGGCGCGTTTCGAGGGCCTGTCCTTGGCGCAGGCCCGCGCCGGCGCCGAGGCCCAGCCCAAACATCCGCTGGAGCGGGCGCTTCTGACGGCTCTCGATCAGATCGAGACCGTTCGGCGTGGCACGACGCCATCCGAGGCCAATAATCTCGCAACATTCTCGCCGTCCCTCGCTTGAGCGACGAGCGATGAGCAAGGCCGCCGCGCGGGAGTGGCGCGGCGCGCCTGACAAAGGATTTCCAGACTGACGAGAAACCCCGAAGGGGGTTTTCCTCAAAATGGCCGGGAGGGGCCTTATGATGCTGACCATGATGATGGCGCAAGGCGTGGCGGATCTCGCCAGCCATGGCGCCGCCTATGCCCATGCCTTGAGCGACCCCGCGATCGTCGCGCCCGCCACGGATCTCGCCGGCCATCACGGCGCGCTGGCCGACAGCGCCCATCACGGCGCTCAGCTCCTGGCCCAGGCCGCCGATCCGGGCGCCGCCGGAACCGCGCAGGCGACCGCCCCTGCCAGCAGCGGCGGCTCGATCTCGGCTTCCGAATATGCCAAGCGCGTTCAGCAGCTCTCGCCCGGCAACCAGGAAGAGCAGCTCGGCTGGCTCGCCACGATCGGCCGCCATTTCATCGGCATGTTCCAGAAGGGCGGCGAGGTCTTCCTCGGCTTCGTCACCGGCATCATCCCGACCCTCGTCGTCCTGATGACGGCCTTCTACGCGCTGACCGGCATGATCGGCGAAGAGCGTGTGCATGGTCTGGCTCAGAAGGCCGGTCGCTACGCTCTGACGCGCTACACCGTTCTGCCGGTGCTCGCCATGTTCTTCCTGACCAACCCCATGGCCTATACGTTCGGCACCTTCCTGGAAGAGAAGCACAAGCCGGCCTTCTACGATTCGGCCGTGTCCTTCTGCCATCCGATCCTGGGCCTCTTCCCCCATGCCAATGCCGGCGAGTATTTCGTCTGGGGCGGCGTTCTGGTCGCGCTTCTGGAGCTGGAAAACCGGGGCGTCATCCCGGCCGGCTACCACATCAATCTCGCCATCTTCTACTTCATGGTCGGCATCGTCGTGATCCTTCTCAAGGGCATCGTCACCGAGCGCGTCACGCGGTTTCTCGCGCAGCGCGAAGGCGTGACGCTTTAAGGCTCGGGACCGGAAGGACAGACCCATGACCAAGACATTTCGAGCCATTCGCGTGTCCGCCGGCAAGGGCGGCTGGGGCGGGCCTCTGGTGATCCAGCCGACGCCGGAGCGCGACAAGATCGTCGCCGTCACCGGCGGCGGCATCCCCGCCGTCGCCCAGCGCCTCGCAGAGCTCACCGGCGCGACCGTCGTGGACGGGTTCCGCACCCCGCCGCTCGAAAGCGAGATCGCGGCTGTGGTGATCGATTGCGGCGGCACGGCGCGCTGCGGCGTCTATGCCCGCAAACGAATCCCGACCGTCAACATCATGCCGGTCGGCCAGAGCGGCCCGCTCGCCCAATTCATCACCGAGGACATCTACGTTTCGGGCGTGACGCCCGAGGATATGGCCCCGGCGGATGGCACGAGCGCTGCGAGCGGCCAGGCTTCGGCCTCGCCCGCCGGCATGGGCCAGCCCACCGCCGCGCCGCGCAGCTTCTCCTCGGCGGCGGAAGCCACCGCCGCGCTCGGAAATTCCATGCCGGCCACCAACAAGGGCGGCCTGATCGGCGCGATCACCTCGGTCGGCCGCGTCATGGGCCGGGCCGTCGGCATCTTCTTCAATGCGGGACGGCGCACCATCGACATGGTGATCCGCAACGTGCTGCCCTTCATGGCCTTCGTGACCATGCTGATCGGCATCATCCTCTACACCGGCATCGGCGATCTTCTGGCCGCTCCGATGGGACCGCTCGCCAACAATATCTTTGGTCTGATCGTCCTGTCGGCCATTTGCGGCCTGCCGTTCCTCTCGCCGATCCTCGGCCCCGGCGCCGTCATCGCGCAGGTGATCGGCGTCGCCATTATCGGCCCGCAGATCGCCAATGGCACGATCGCCCCCGCCATGGCCCTGCCGGCGCTCTTTGCCTACAACACGCAGGTCGGCTGCGACTTCGTGCCGGTGGGCCTCGCGCTCGGCGAAGCCAAGCCCAAGACGATCGAGATCGGCGTGCCGGCCGTTCTTCTCAGCCGCCAGATCATGGGTCCCGTCTCGGTGCTCATCGCCTGGGTCGCGAGCTTCTTCCTCTGATCGCGACGTGTTCCTTTGATATCGAAGCGGGCCGGCGCGCCGGCCCGCCCCTGCCGGGCGCGGCACTCATCACCGCTGCCCTTTCCCGGAGAGTGTCATGAGCCTACAATTCCGCACCGCCGTCACCGCCATCGGCCCCGATGTGGCCGACCTTCTGGAAGGCGGCGTTCTCATTCTCTTTGCCGACGGCGCGCCGCCGGAGCTGGCCGAAGTCTCGGTGACGCACCGTGTGGTGGAAGGCCCGAGCGACGAGCCCCCCGCGCCGGGCGCGACGATCCGGGTCGGCTCCGTCGAGGCCAGGCTCACCGGCATCGGGCCGCTCGCATGGGCCAAGGTGCGCGACATCGGCCATGTCGTCATCAACTTCAACGGCGCGGAAACGCCCGAGCGCCCCGGCGAAATCACCGCCAGCGAAGTCGATGCCGCGACGCTCGCCGGCGCGCTCCAGCCCGGCGCCGAGATCACGATCGGCGGCTGACCGCCGAGCCCTCGAGGGCAGACCCTTCGGAGCCGCTCGCCACTGAGCATCGCGACCGATGCGCGGCATCGGCTCCGCTCGTCCCCCGAGCCAGCGGCCGGAGCCCCCTCCCCGGTCCTTCGCCGGTTTCGATTTCCTTGTCCTCTGTGGAACTATGAGTGCCATGATCGAGCGATCCGTCGTCGTGCGCGTGCACGAGGGGCTTCATGCCCGCCCGGCCACGCAATTCGTCAAGCTCGCCAAGAGCTTCGCCAGCGACATCGAAATCCGCTGCAACGGGCGAGGCGCCAGCGCCAAGAGCGCGGTGAAGCTGATGCTGCTGGGCGTCAAGGAGAACGACGAGGCGACGCTGCGCGCCGATGGCGACGACGCCGCCGACGCCCTTTCGGCTCTCTCCACCTTTCTTCAGACGCCGGATGCGGGCGACGTTGCGCTGTCGGCCAAACCGGCCGAGACGCATGCCACGCCGGCGCAGCCGCTCGCCACCGGCGCATCGCGCGGCATCGGCGCCAGCGAGGGCACGGCGATCGGCCCGGCCTTCGCCTTCTTCCCCGCCGCACTCGACATCCAGCCCCGCACCGTGCCCGGCCATGAGCGGGAGGCCGAGCGCGCGCGCTACAGCGCGGCGCTTGCCGAAACCGTCCAGTCCTTCCGCGAAGCCAAGAGCCGGCCGGGCCTGAAGCGCGACGATGCCGCCATCATCGACGCTCTGGTGGAAGTCGCAGAGGATGGCGAGTTCATTGCAGCCGTCGAGGCCGCGATCCGCGACGGGCGCGACGCGCCCAGCGCCGTGGTCGAGGCCGGCCGCGAGATCGCAGCAAACTTCGAAGCGCTGAGCGATCCTTATCTGCGCGCCCGCGCCGAGGATATTCGCAGCGTCACCCGCAGCCTCGCGCTGACGCTTCTGGGGCGCAAGGATACGACGCTCGCCGAAATGCCGAAGGGCTCGATCATCGTGGCGGACGAGATCGCCGCGCTGGACCTCGCCAAGGCGACGCTCTTGAACATCGGCGGCATCCTCTGCCGCAAGGGCGCGGCGACGAGCCATGTCGCCATCATGGCGCGCGCCCATGGTATCCCGGCCGTGCTCGGCTTTCCCACGGAGGAAGCGGTGCTGAAGGCCGCGCGCACGATCGGCCTCGACGGGTCGAGCGGCGAGGTCGCCATCGATCCGGACGGCGAGGCGACGGTGCGCTTCCAAAGCGCCATCGCGCGCGAGGCGGAGGAGCGCCGCAAGCTCGACGCCTATCGCACCGTGGAGCCCAGGACGCGTGACAACAGGCGCATTGAAATCGCCGCCAATCTCGGCTCGCTCGCCGAGATCGAGGGGGCGCTCAAGGCGGGCGCCATGGGCGTCGGCCTGTTCCGCACCGAATTCCTCTTCATGGAACGGCGCTCCCTGCCGGGCGAGGACGAGCAGGCTGAGACCTACACCAAGCTCGCGGAAGCCTTCGCGCCCTATCCGGTCGTGATCCGCACGCTCGATATCGGCGGCGACAAGCCGGTGGCCGGCATCGATTTCGAGCACGAGGACAATCCGTTCCTCGGCTGGCGCGGCGTGCGCATGTGCCTGGAGCGGCCCGATGTCTTCAAGCCCCAGCTTCGCGCGCTGCTTCGCGCCTCGCCGGTCGGCAACGTCAAGATCCTGCTGCCGATGATCGCCGATGTCGGCGAAGTCCATGCCGTGCGCGCGCTCTTGGACGAATGCCGCACCGAACTGGATGCGGCAGGCATCGCGCATGGCGCGTTCGAACTGGGCGTGATGATCGAGACCCCGGCGGCCGTGTTCCTCGCGGCCGAGATCGCGCGCGAGGTGGACTTCTTCTCGGTCGGCACGAACGATCTGACGCAATATGTCATGGCGGCCGACCGCCTCAATCCACGTGTCGCCAAGCTGAACCGCACGGAGCATCCGGCTGTCCTCGCCGCCATCCGCCATGCGGCGCAGGCTGCGCGCGAAGCCGGCATCTGGATCGGCGTCTGTGGCGAAGCGGCAGCCCGCCCCGACCTCATCCCCTTCTTCGTGGAGAATGGCGTGAGCGAACTCTCCATGAGCCCGACTTCCATCCCTCGCGCCAAGAAATGCGTGACGGAGATTTGAGGGACTGGGACGGCCAAAGATCCTTTCGGGGCGGACAGGTCATTGTTCGCTCCTCGACCTGACGGTGTTAAATACATCCGGTTGAACCGATCGGGACGGGATGTAGGAATTGGCAAGGGTTCAGCGCCTGATCCGCATTGCGGTCTTGGTTTCGGCAGGCGTTGCGGTGGCAGGGATCGCTTTCGTCATCGTAAGAGTGGGTTGGTTCGACAACGAACCCTCCTTCCGTTTGGAAGGCGAACAGACCTTCACCTGCTACCTCGATAGGGCGCTGCGTTATCCGACGCTTTCAGTCGGCTTCTCAGACAACGGGAAGCGTGCGGTCATACATTTTCCGGATCGCGATGCGTCGACAGCCTTCCAGCGAGGTGGTTTAACCGGCGATGTTTTTCGTGACGACGGTGTTGAGCTTCTCCTGGACCCAGAAGCCTATGTGACTGGGTACGGCGCCCAAAGTATCGGGCCTTGTCAGCGCGACTGAAAACTTGGCAACGGATATCCACCGCAACGGGATTCGTAAGCGGCATCCGTCGCTCACGAATTCGGCTTTGCAATCGTCAGCGCGCCATCTCAGCCGCGATCTCCTCATAAGTCCGAGCGACGAAATCGGCCGCGGCTTCGTGCAGCGCCTCGCCGGAATTGGCGAGAAGATGTGCGCCGCCGAGAAATCCATAGGCCGTCATGCCCGCCGCCTTCGCGCCCATGATGCCGAAGCGCGAGTCTTCGATCACGAGGCAGCGCGCGGGATCGACGCCCATCCGGGCGGCCGCGTGAAGCACGAGATCGGGCTCGGGCTTGCCGCGCGACACGTCATGCGAAGAGAAGATCGCATCCGCCGCGAAATAGGAGGCAAGGCCCGTGACCGAGAGGCTGTGCCGGATGCGCTCGTGATCGGACGAGGAGGCGACGCAGCGCGGGAGCGAGGAGGTGTCCAGAAATTCCACCACGCCCGGCACGGGCCGCAGGTGCTCCGTGAAGAGCGCCTTCGTCTCCTGCCAGAAGCGGGGGTGGTAATCCTGCGAAATGCGCTGGCCGGTGCGCGCCTCGATACCATCGAGGATGTCGTGGAATTTCATGCCCACGAAGTTGCTGACCATCTCGGCCATGACATCGATCCCGGCCTGTCGGAAGACCGACTGCATGGCCCGTCGCGCGAGGACTTCGCTATCGACGAGCACGCCGTCGCAATCGAAAATGATGAGATCGAACTCGGCCATGGGCCTCCCCAAACGCAGGAGCCGTGCCGACGAACGCAGGTCCATCGGCACGGCGTCAGGGTGTTGAACTAGCGTAGTGTCCCTGATGACAGGCGTCTCCGCCTGGCCGGGATGTGTTCCAGTTGTTCAGCGCGTGAGTTCGCGCAGGAGCCGCGCCACGTCGGCCCGCTGTTCGATTTGCGGCATATGGCCGGTGCGCGGGAACACGTGCAAGGCGACGCGCCCCGGCAGGCCGGTGAAATGCCTGATCGGCACGACCCGATCCTCCGCGCCCGCCACGATCTTTACCGGCATGGCGAGATCGGTGAGCAGGCCGCGCACGTCGAAATGCTGCGCCCCGTTGGAGAAGAGCCGGCTGACCAGCTGCGTCTGCGCCTCCGACTGGACGCCATCGGCCCGGCCCCGCGCGGTGGCGCGCACGAACCCGTCCGAAATGGCGGCGGGATCGCTAACGAGATGGCGCAGCCATGAGCGGATCGGCGCTTCCTCCCGCGCGCGGGCAAAGCCTTCCGCAAACGCGGTGTCGATATCAGGCCCGAAGCCGGCGGGCGCGAGCAACAGGAGCGAGCGCACGTCGATCGCCAACCCGGCCGCGACGGCACTCGCCACCGCGCCGCCGAGCGAATGGCCGACGAGATGACAGGAGGCGAGGCCCAACGCCCGAAGCGTCTCCTCCACGCCGGACACCAGCGCGTCGAACCCGTCCGCCACTCGCCCGACCGAACCGCCATGACCGGCCAGATCAAGCCCAAGCACCGGATTGGGGCCGGTGAACTCCGCCAGAAGCGGACGCCAGCTGGCGCTTTCCGAGCCGAAACCGTGAAGGAGGACGAGTGGTGTGCCCTCCCCTTCGCGCAGCGTCACGACGTGAAGCGGCGTCTCGCCATTGACAACGAGACGCGGTTTGGCCGGTGCCGGCTGGGGCGCTGGCTGGCGGGCAAGACCGGGTGCCGGCGCGGGTGGCTCGGTGCGAACCGGAGCCTCCGCCGGCCGGGCGCGGGCCGCTGCCTGCTGTGCCGCTTCCACATCCTCGCGGCCGATGCGCCCCATCGGGCCATGGCCGGTGACGCTGGAGAGGTCGATGCCATATTGGCGCGCGATGCGCCGCGCGAGCGGCGTCGCGCGAACGCCCCGGCGCTCGCCCGCCTCCTTGGCGCAGCAAGGCTTGGCCCCATCCGGGTCCGGACCGACCGTGGTCGGCTTGCCGGCATCGGCCGTCGGCGCGGGCGCATTCACCGCTTCGCCCTCGGCATAGATCCAGGCGACGGGCGAGCCGACCGCGATGTCGACGCCTTGCGCGCCCGTGACATTGCGCAGCGTGCCGGAGGCCGGCGCGTCCACTTCCATGGCCGCCTTGTCGGTCTCGATCTCGAACAGCGGCTCGCCCTTCTTGATCGTATCGCCGTCCTTGTAGAACCAGCGCGAAATCTGGCCGGTCGCCATGTCCATGTCGACCTTGGGGAGAATCACTTCGGTCGGCATCGCGTCAGCGCTCCCGCCGGGCCAGCGCGCGCACGGCCTGAACGATGTCGGGCACCTGCGGCACAACGGCCTTTTCCAGTTCGGGATTGTAGGGGATCGGCGATTCCGCGCCGCCCAACCGGATGATCGGCGCGTCGAGATAGTCGAAGGCTTCCGATTCCGCGATCATCGCCGAGATTTCGGCCCCGACGCCCAAGGTCTTCACGCCCTCATAGACGCAGACGAGACGGCCGGTCTTCATGACGCTCGCGATGATGGTCTCGCGATCCATCGGGCGGATGGTGCGCAGGTCCACGACCTCGACGTCGATCCCTTGCTTTTCCAGTTCCTCGGCGGCGCTCAAGGCCTTATGCACCATGATCGCAGAGGCGACGATGGTCACGTCCCGCCCCGCGCGGCGCACCAGCGCCTTGCCGATCGGCACGGTGTAGCGCCCCTCGGGCACCTCGCCCTTCATCTTGTAGAGGATCTTGTGCTCGAAGATCATCACCGGATCGGGATCGTCGATCGCCGCGAGCAACATGCCCTTGGCATCGTGCGGGGTCGCGGGCTGGAGAACCTTCAGCCCAGGCACATGGCCGAGCCAGGCCTCCAAGCTCTGGCTGTGCTGCGCGGCCGCGCCCGTTCCCGAGCCTGCTGGAAAGCGCATGACGAGCGGCACGGAGACGTTGCCGCCCAGCATGAAGCGGAGCTTGGCCGCCTGGTTGACGATCTGCTCCATGGCGAGCGTCGCGAAGTCGGAGAACTGGAACTCGTAGATCGGCTTCATGCCGGTCAGCGCCGCGCCGACGGCGACGCCCGCGCCGCCGAGTTCGGCGATCGGCGTGTCGATCACCCTGTCCGCGCCGAAGCGGTGGACGAGATCGCCCGTCACCTGGAAGGCCCCGCCATAGACGCCGATATCCTCGCCCATGATGAAGACGCGCGGGTCTTCCTCCATGGCGATGGCGATGGCTTCCTGGATCGCCTGGGCATAGGACAGCTCGCGGCCGACAGCCGCGTCGATGGTCTCGCTCATCTCAAGAATCCTTCGGCTCGAAAGGCCGTTATGCCGTGTAGACGAAGGCCGTCGCGTCCTTCGCATCGGGCGACGGCGAGTTCTTGGCAAATTCGATGCCGTCCGCGATCTCGCGCTCGACGCCCGCCCGGATCGCCTCGATCTCGGCCGCATCCACGACGCCATAGTCCAGCATCTCGGCCTCGAACCGGCCGATCGGGTCCTTGGAGATCCAGTCGTCGATTTCTTCCTTGGTGCGATAGCGGTTGCGATCGCTCTTGGAATGGCCGCGATGGCGGTAGGTCTTGCACTCGATGAGGGTCGGCCCCTCGCCGGCCCGCGCGCGCTCGATGGCCCTGTGCGAGGCTTCGGCGACATCCGACAGCGAGTTGCCGTCCACCGTGACGCCCGGCATGGAATAGGCCACGGCGCGATCGGCGATGTTCTTGACCGCCGTGGAGCGCTCGGTCGAGACCGACATGCCGTATTTGTTGTTCTCGCACACGAAAACGACCGGCAGCTTCCAGATCGAGGCCATGTTGAGCGCCTCGTGGAAAGCGCCCTCGTTGTTGGCCCCGTCGCCGAAGAAGGACACGACGACGTCGCGCCGCTTCTGCATCTTCATGGAGAGCGCGGCACCCACCGCGATCGGCAAGCCACCGCCCACGATGCCGTTGGCCCCGAGATTGCCCTTGGTCACGTCGGCAATGTGCATCGAGCCGCCGCGCCCCCGGCAATAGCCCGTTTCCTTGCCGAAGAACTCGGCGAACATGCGCCCGACCTCGGCACCCTTGGCAATGCAATGGCCGTGGCCGCGATGGGTGGAGGTGATCTGGTCCGTATCGGTCAGCGCGAGGCAGGTGCCGACGGCGGACGCTTCCTGCCCGATGGAGAGATGCATCGTGCCGTGGATGAGGCCGCGCATATAGCTTTCCTCCGCCCCTTCCTCGAAGCGGCGGATCAGATGCATCTGGCGCAGCGCGTCCTTCAGCACTTCGGGCGGGAAGTGACGGAAGGCGAAGGGCTTGTTGTCGCCCTCGCGCGCAGCCGGAGTGTCGGCTACCTCTTCGGCGGACGGGGCCATCTGGGGCAATGCGGACATGGGTTCCTCCCTCCCCTCTCCTCAGGCCGCCGCGCTGGCCGCGAACCGGCTGTCGGCCTGATCGAGGCGCTGGCGGATCTGGGTGATGACGAGACTGTCGTCCGGCTGGCAATTGGCGTAGGTCAGCTTTTCGCCGGCCTTGATCGGCTTGATGACGCGGGCGCGCTCGGCCAGACCCAGCGGCAGAGCGCCCTCGTCCCGCGCGCCTTCCCAGGTCATGGCGAAGCCGCGATAGTCGTATTCGCCGATCTGGCCGAGCGTATCGCCGGGGTTCAGATCGCGCTTGGCGAGCGTCACGCATTCGGCCACCGGGCGCTCGGCGGGCTGCATGTCGGGCGCCTTCTTCACCACCGCGCGCACCGCCGAGAGCGGCACTTCCAGCGAGGTCAGGTGGTAGGGGCGGAAGATCGTGTAGTTGGGGCCGGGGCCCATCTTCAGATCGCTCATGCGCTCCAGCACGCGCTCGTGCCTGGGCTTCACGATACAGAAGACGCCGGGCGCGACGCCCTTGCCGATCGAATAATCGACCTTGCCGGTCCCTGAGAGAACGCCGCCGTCCTCCTTCGTGCAGAGAACCGAGGCGAGCTCGTCGCGCGTCGCGGCCGGGCCGTGCATCCCCGGAACATCGGGCACGAGCCCGGTCGCGTTGGCCACCGCCACCATCTCGATCATGGTCTTGGAGCCGTCCACAAACTCCACCAGCATGCGCGCATTCATGTTGCGCCGCGCCGCTTCCTCCTCATAGGCATCGGGCGTCGCGTCGAACTTCAGCGGGTTGTTCTTGCCCTTGCCCGCGCACACGATGTCGAAGCCGAGCGATTGGGCAAAGCCGACGATCTCGATCGTCGCCGCCGGCTCGTCGCCCGCCGCGCCCGTGTAGACGACGCCGGCCTTGGCGGCTTCCTCGCGCAGGAAACGGCCGATCGTGATGTCGGCCTCGACATTCAGCATGACCACATGCTTGCCGTTTCGGAAGGCTTCCAGCGCGATCAGCGTCCCGACATTGGGATTGCCCGTGGCGTCGATCACGACGTCGATATGGCCCGAGGCGCAGAGCGCCTTGTAATCCTGCGTCAACGCGACCTTGCCGCCCTCGATGGCGCGGTCGATGTCGTTGACGCCGCCGGCGTGGGCGAATTCGGTGCCCGCCATGCGCAACGCGGCCTCCGCGCCCGCGATGTTCAGCTCGGACAGAGCCCCCAGCCGGACACCTGGCATGAGGGTGAGCTGCACCACCATGTCCGTGCCCATCTGGCCCGAGCCCGCGAGCCCCACCGTCACCGGCCCGTTCTTGTCCGCATAGGCCTGAAGCTCGGCCGCAAGGCCCACCTGAAGAATGGTCATCGAATATCCTCCCTGCGATCTTTGATACTTTTGTATATTCAAAAGCACAAGAGTTCAAAGATCGAGAAGTGAGAATCCTTCACGTGCCCAGAGGGCCCACCATCATGCGCTCGTCAGCGACGCAGGTTTCAGGGTCGATGACGAGCGCATCGCGGAGCGGAACACCCAGCCCTTGAGGCCCACATGTCGTGGCAGCGGGCCTGAGACAGAGAGATCAGCGTCTCAGGGTTTCGCAAGAACCATCAGACCGAGCATGCAGGCCGCTTCGGGCTGATAAAACGGTTGGACGGTCAGAGCTTTGGAGGACCGAAGCCTCAGAAGAGCAGACGCGCGCGCCGCCAAAAGTTCGGGAAGCCGCCGGCCCTGCACGCACTGGTCGGCGGCCACGGCGTCAAAACCGATAGGTCGCGTTGACGCGGAAGGAGCGGCCGGGCTCGGAATAGAAGAGGTTCGGCTGCGAGCGCGCCTCGGGCACGTTCACCGCGTCATAATAGGTCTTGTCGAAAAGGTTGAAGACACCGGCGGCGATCTTCAGGCCCGGCAGCGGCTCCGGCTCGACCCAGGCGGTGACATCCACCACGCCATAGCCCGGCGCCTTAAAGCCGTCGTCCACCTTATCCCGCCGCGCGGCGAGCTTGGTCGTCACCTCGCCACCCCAATGCGTTTGCGCGTAGCCCAAGCCGAGGATCGCGGTCAGCGGCGGCACGGAGTCGAGATAGGTATCGTCCGTCAGGTTGCGCCCTTCGGCATAGGCGAGCGAGGCGCGCGCCGTCCAATGGTCGAGGAAGCGGGCATGAGTGCCCAGTTCGACGCCCGAAATCCGGGCGTCGGGAACGTTGGTGTAACTCGACACGCCGCCCAGCGGATATTCCCCGCCCGGCCTGGTCAGCTGCACTGTGTCGATGAAGTTCTGGTAGCGCGTGGTGAAGAGGTTGATCCGCGCGCCCAACGCCTCGTCCCCGGCGCGCAGGCCGACATCGAACCCGTCACTCGTTTCGGCCTCGAGATCGGCATTGCCCCGGCGCAGATAGGAGCCGACCGCGCCATAGCGCGAATACAGCTCGCCCACCGTCGGCGCGCGGAAGCCCCTCGTATATTGCGCATAGGCGGTGAGAGCGGGCACCAGATCGTATTCGAGCCCAAGCTTGGGCGAAAAGGCGTGGTCGCTGTTCTCAGGCGGCAGCTTGCCGTCATAGGCGGCGCTGGCGCGATATTCGGGCGTGGATTCCGGTTCGTTGTCGTACCAGTCGAAGCGCAGGCCCGGTGTCACGCGCAGCCGGCCCGCGAGAAGCGAGACCTCGTCCTCGCCGTAGAGGCCGACGAGGCGGCTGGTGACATCGGGCGCGTCGGCCTGGTTGGTATGGAGCATCCCGCAGGCGAAGCGATCGCGCGCGCGGCGCAGCGAGCAGGCGTCCCGGCCGGCGGAATATTGCGTCGTGTCGGCGCTGCGAAGCTCGGTGCCGAAGGTCAGGCGGTGCCGGACCGAGCCCGCGTCCAGTGTCTTGGAGGCGAAGCCGTTGATGCCGACCGCTGCTTCCTCGATCGAATTGTCGCGCGTGAACGGCCCGATCACCGAGGTCGAGCGCAAGGCATCGACGGTCGTGTCGCGCGAGACGTCCTGATAATACAGAACCGCCCGCGCCGTATCGATCCAGCCCTCGCCGTCCGGCGTGTCGAAATCATAGGTCAGCGCCGCCTTGCGCCGCCCGACCTCCTCACCTGTGTGATAGTTGCCGGCGCGGTAATTGCCGGTCGCGCTTTGGCTGGTGCGCCCGTCGACCGTCGCGTCGCGATGGTAGATTTCGCCCGTAAACCCGAAACGGTGCCCACCCTCCACATTCTGATAGACCTTGGCCAAGAGGCTATAAGCCTCGTCATCGGCCGGATTCGCCTTCGTGCGGGAGGCGCCGAGACTGTCGGCCTCGCCCATCGTCTCCGTTTCGTGGCCGCTGCGATAGGTGCCCTGAACCAGCGCCGTCGTGTCGCCCGCGCGGATCGCCAGGGCATGGCTGGTGAACCCGCTTCGGTCGGCCGAATCATAACCGGATTTCGACAGGGTGCCGATGCGACGCCCGCCGAGCAGGAGGTCTTCGGGCTCGAGCGTGCGCAGCGCCAGAACGCCGCCGAGCGCGCCCGAGCCCAGAAGCGGGTCCGCCCCGCGCGTCACGTCCAGGGCCGAGAGGGCGTTGAAGTCGAAACTGTCCGCCCCACCGTTCGCCCCGCGCGTCACGTCGCTGAGATAGGGCACGCGAATGCCGTCGATCGTGGTGAGGACGCGCGGCCCTTCGAGGCCGCGAATATTGATGCTGTTGGTGGCGCGATTGAAAGAAATGCCCGCTTCCTGCGTGCGGCCGAGATCCTGAATCGTGTCGATCAACTGATTGTCGATCGCCGCGCGCGTCGTGGTGCTGGTGGTCTGCGTTCCAGCCACCCCGTCCGACGCCCCGGCCTCACCGGATTCGACCGTCACGGTCTGAAGCTGAACCGCGTCAGTGGCCGACACCGCCGTCTGAGCTTGCGCGGCTTGAGGGGCGAACAGGGCGCAGGCGGCCACACCGATCAAGAGAGTTCGACTGGTCACGGCCATCTGCCCTGATCCTTTCCGAGGTGAAAGCAACAAAAAGATCGCGCACGCCTCGATCGAGGCCGAGGCGCTCAACGCCATCGCGTGCAGTGTTGTCTATCTCCCGTAAAAACGAAGAGTCAAACAAATACGACTCGATTTTACTACATCAGAACGCTTCAAAACCGCCAACGTAATATATAGAATCATTCAAAGAACCATTCTAAATTGACTTTATAGGATGATTTACTTGACGCATCGCACGCGCGGATATTAAGCAGGCACGATCATTCCAGCTGCGGAACGGCCTGCCATGCGCGCGTCCACCCTCGCCCTCGCCTTGACCCTCCTTTCCTTGCCCGCGCTTTCGACCGCTGCTCGCGCCGATCCGCTGCCGACGCGCGTCGTCTCGATCGGCGGTGCGGTGACGGAAATTCTCTATGCTCTGGGCGAAGCGGGGCGCGTCGCGGCGGTGGATACGACCAGCCTCTACCCGCCCGCCGCGCTCCAGGAGAAACCCAATGTCGGCTATCTCCGCGCGCTGTCGGCCGAGGGCGTCCTGTCGCTGTCGCCGGACCTCATTCTCATGGACAATGGCGCGGGGCCGAAAGAGGCGGTGGCGCTGATCGACGCTGCCGGCGTGCCGGTTCGCCATGTGCCGAGCGGGCAGACCGTTCCCGAGCTTCTGGACAAGATCCGCATCGTGGCCGGCGCGGTCGGGCGCGAGGCCGAGGGCGAGGCCCTGGCGCAGCGCACCGAGCGCGAGTTGCAGGCCCTGGCGGAGGACCTGAAAGGCATTCAGCAGAAGCGCCGCGTTCTCTTCATCCTGTCGATCGCCGACGGGCGCGCCAACGCGGCGGGGCGCGGCACGGGGGCGGATGCGGTGATCCGTCTGGCCGGCGGCGAAAACGTCTTCGCCGAGGCAGAGGGCTACAAGATGGTCTCGCCGGAAGCCGCCGCCGCGCTCCAGCCGGACGTGATCCTGATGGTCGATCGCGCCGGCCCGGGCGGGCAGGACCCTTTGTCGATTCCAGCGCTCGCCGCCACGCCCGCCGGCCAGACGGGAAGCGTGGTTCGCATGGACGCCGCTTACCTGCTCGGCTTCGGCCCGCGTCTGCCGGCGGCGCTGCGCGATCTCGCCGCGCGCCTCTATCCCGAGGCGGGCCTGCGCGCCGCCGCGCCAGCGCCCGAGGAGGCGGCCCATGTCCGTTGAGGCCTTGCCTCTCGTGGCTTACGCCCGCTCCTCTGCGGGGGACCGCAGCGACAGCGCGCGCATGGCGACGCTCGCGCTGTCGCTGCTGCTTCTCGCAACGCTAGTGGCCGCGCTCGGCACCGGCCCCTCGCCGCTCTCGCCCGGCCGCGTCGGCGCGATCCTGCTGGCCGGCCCCAAGGGCCAGGTCGCGTCGCTCGCCGACACCGTCATCGTCTGGCAAATCCGCCTGCCGCGCGTTCTCCTGGGGGCGCTGGTCGGCGCGTCGCTCGGGCTCGTCGGCGCGATGATGCAGGGCCTGTTCCGCAACCCGCTGGCCGATCCCGGCCTGATCGGCGTATCATCAGGCGCGGCCTTCGCGGCGGTCGCCACGATCGTTCTTTCAGGCGGCGCGCTTGCGCCCCTCGCCGCCGCGCTCGGCCTCTATGCCCTGCCCGTCGCCGCCTTCGCCGGCGGTCTGGCCGCGACGCTCCTGATCTACCGGATCGGCACGCGGGCGGGCCGCTCCTCGGTCGCGCTCATCCTGCTCGCGGGCATCGCGCTCGGCGCCTTCGCGGCGGCGGGCACGGGTTTTCTCGTCTATCTCAGCGACGACAACCAGTTGCGCGACCTCACCTTCTGGAGCCTCGGCGGTCTGTCGGGCGCGACCTGGACCAAGCTTTGGGCCGGCCTGCCGATGATGGGCGCGGCGCTTCTCCTGTCGCCCTTTCTGGCGCGCGGGCTCAACGGCATCGTGCTCGGCGAGGCGGAAGCCTATCATCTCGGCATTCGCGTGCAGCGGTTGAAGCGCCTGACGATCCTCCTCGTGGCACTCGCCACCGGCGCGGCCGTCGCGGTGTCGGGCACGATCGGCTTCGTCGGCATCGTGGTGCCACATCTCCTGCGCCTCTGGTTCGGGCCGGACCACCGCCATCTCCTGCCCAATGCTGCGCTCGGCGGGGCCATACTTCTGCTTCTCGCCGACATGGCGGCCCGCACGTTGGTCGCGCCCGCCGAACTGCCCATCGGCATTCTCACTGCCGCGCTCGGCGCGCCCGTCTTTCTCTGGATTCTGCTGCGCCGTCGCGGCCTCGCGGGACTCTGATCGCCGATGCTCACTCTATCCTCCGCCAGCCTCGCCTATCACGGCCGCACGGTGGTTCATCCGCTCGACCTTGCGATCGAACCCGGCATGGTCACGATCGTGATCGGGCCGAACGGCGCGGGAAAATCCAGCCTCCTCAAGCTGATGACGGGTGAGGTCGAGCCGTCAGGCGGCGATGTCAGGCTGGACGGTCAGCCTTTTTCCCGCTGGACGCCCGAGCGTCTGGCGCGCCGACGCGCCGTCCTGCCGCAAAGCTCCAGCCTCGCCTTTCCCTTCACCGTCACGGAGGTCGTCCGCTTCGGGCTGGAGGCGGGCGGACGGGCACGCGAGCCCGCCGCGATCCAGATCGCGCTGGCCCGAGTCGATCTCGCAGGCTTCGCCGGCCGGCTCTACGAGGAATTGTCCGGCGGCGAGCAGCAGCGGGTGCATCTCGCCCGCGTCCTCTGCCAGATCGGCGCGCCCGTCGCGGAGGGCCATGCCCGGCTTCTGTTTCTGGACGAGCCGGTCTCCAGCCTGGACATCCGACACCAGCTCGGCGTGCTCCAGATCGCGCGCGACTTCGCGGAAGGCGGCGGTGCCGTGGTCGCCGTGCTGCATGATCTCAACCTTGCCGCCGGCTTCGCCGATCGCCTCGTCGCCATGGCAGGCGGGCGCGTCGCCGCCGACGGGCCGCCCGCCGAGGTGCTGACCGACCGGCTGGTGGAAGAGGTCTTCGGCGTTCGACTGCCGGTCGGCGCAACGCCCTTCCCGCCCCAACCCTTCGTCCTGCCGCAGACGGCGGCGCAGATCAGGAATGCCCCATGGACACGCTAAGCGATCCAACCACGACCGTTGCCACCCCCTTCTACGCCACGGGCAAGCGCAGCCGCGACCTCGCCGCGGAACTCGGTCTGTCGGAGGCGGAGCTCCTCGTGGCCCATCGCGGGCCGGAGGTCGTGCGCCTGCGCCTCGACCCGAAGGCGTTGGTGGAGGCCCTCCCGGCGCTCGGCGAAATCATGGTGCTGACGCGCAACGACGCAGCCGTCCACGAGAAGGTCGGCACGTTCGGCCAAATCCGCTTCGGACAAGAAACCGGCCTCGTGCTCAATCCGCCGATCGACCTGCGCCTCTTCCCCCGCCATTGGCGCGCCGCCTTCGCGGTGGAGACCCCGCATGAAGCCGGCCCGCGCCGCTCGGTGCAGATTTTCGACGCGGCGGGCGATGCGGTGATCAAGGTGCATCTGCGGGCCACCTCCAGCCTCGACGCCTTCGAAGCCCTGCGCACACGCTTCGCCGCGCCCAAGGCCGAGCCGCTGGACATCGCGCCCTACCCGGCGACATCGGCCACACAGGCGGGCGATCCGGCGGTCTTCCGCGCCGAGTTCTCGCAGATGCGGGACGTCCACGAGTTCTTCCCGCTCCTGCGCCGCCATGGGCTCGACCGGCGCGCGGCGCTCCGCCTTCTCGGCCAGGATCACGTGCAAAAGATCGGCGCGCTGGCCGCGACCCGGCTTCTGGAGGACGCCAGCGCCACAGAGCTGCCGATCATGTGTTTCGTGGGAACTCGCGGCTGCATCCAGATTCATTCCGGTCCGGTCCAAACCATCCGCGCCATGGGGCCTTGGATCAACGTGGTCGATCCCGGCTTCAACCTTCATCTGCGCGAAGATCTGGTGGCGGAAGCCTTCGCCGTGCGCAAGCCGACGCGGCATGGCGAGCTGACCTCGGTCGAACTCTACGACGCCCGGGCCGAGCTCATCGCGCAGTTCTTCGGCGTGCGCAGCGAAGAAGGACCGGAAGACCCGCGCTGGCGCGCGCTGGTGACGCGGCTTGGGGCTGGCTTCAGCGCTTGAGAGCCTGTTGGCATCACCCATTCTCTATTTTAGAATGATTCTAAACTAGAGTCTTGGAGAGCCTCCATGCGTTTCCTGCCGTTCGGCCGCCGCGCCTTTTCCGACCTCAGCGAGCGTGAAATCCTCGCACTCGCCATTTCGGCGGAGGAGGATGACGGCCGCATCTATGCCACCTATGCCGAGCGCCTGGAGGCGGACTATCCGGCTTCCGCCGCCGTGTTCCGCGAGATGGAGCGCGAGGAGGACGGCCATCGCCGCACCCTGATCGCCGAGCACGAACGGCGGTTCGGCCCGACCATTCCGCTGATCCGGCGCGAGCATGTGGCGGACTACGTCTCGCGCCGCCCGGTCTGGCTGGTGGAAAATCTCGGGCTGGAGCAAATCCGCGCCGAGGCCGAGCGGATGGAGGACGCCGCCGCCCGCTTCTACGAGGCGGCCGCCGCGCGCACGAGCGACGCCGGCACACGCCGTCTCCTGGGCGATCTCGCGGCCGCCGAGCGCGGCCACCAGACGCGGGCAGGCGAACTCGAGCAGGCGCATCTCAGCGAAGGCGCGCGCGCCGACGAAGCGACGGCCTCGCGGAGGCAATTGATCCTGACGCTGATCCAGCCGGGGCTGGCCGGGCTGATGGACGGCTCGGTCTCCACCCTCGCCCCGATCTTCGCCACGGCCTTCGCCACGCGCGATCCGGCGACGACGCTGACGGTCGGCCTCGCGGCCGCGATCGGCGCGGGCATTTCGATGGGCTTCACCGAGGCGGCGCATGACGATGGCAAGCTGTCGGGCCGTGGCTCGCCCATCAAGCGGGGCCTTGCCACCGGGCTGATGACGACGCTGGGCGGGCTCGGCCATGCCCTGCCCTATCTCATCTCGGAGTTCTGGACGGCGACGATCGTCGCCTTCGTGGTCGTCTTCATAGAGCTTTGGGCCATCGTCTGGATTCAGAACCGCTTCATGGAAACGCCGATCCTGCGCGCGACGACACAGGTCATCATCGGCGGCGCGCTGGTTCTGGCGGCCGGCATCCTGATCGGCGGTGGCTGACACGGAAGGCTTAACCACCACACGCTATAAGAGAGAAAAGGATGATTCACGCGCGAGGCATGAGGCCGGAGCGATCGAACCGGCAGGACCGCGCAGGACGCGCCGGCTCTGCTTCGAGGGATGAAACCGCTCATGCTCAGTGCCCTGCAGAACACGGCCGTCCAATTGCTTCGGCCTGCCATGACGCCCGATCCACGAAACCGCATCGCCCCCGACGACAGCCCGATCGCGGCCGCGCGAAAGATGGTTGATTCGGGTCCCCTCACCGGCACGGAGAAACCCGGCGTCACGCAGGTCAAACTCAAGCTGTTCGAGCGGCTGGGTGAGGCGCTTGGCCTGAAGGTCGAGGATTACGCCTCGCTCGGTTCCTATGCCCGCGCCGTGCGCGGCGCGATCGAGGCGACCGGGCAGCAGGAGGGCGGCGCTGCGGCGCTTCAGGCGATCGAACAGACGCTCGACCTCAATAAGCTCGGCATGACGCTCGACACGCTGATCGGCGCGATGGAGGAACCGGAGGGCGAAGCCGATCGCGCCTTGGAAAAGGCGCTCGCCGAGTTTCTGGGCGTCGAGCCGCCCAAGGGGAAGAGCGGCGCAGGCCCCTTCCAAACGGACGCACTCGGGCTCTACGGGCCGGCGGCCGGGCGGTAGGGCCGCGCAGGCTCCCCCATCTACGAAAGCCATCCGTTTTCGCGCTCAGCGACTGCGTTCCAAGCCATAGAATGAGCCGATCCGGGGGCTACGGGCTCGCCGGGTCGGTGTCCGCGCGTCCCGGCCCTGACGCATAGCATCGACCGAGCCGTTTGCCCCCACTCGCCATCCGCCTCTTAATGGATGCGCGCCCCGCCCGGATCATCCCGGCGGAAGACCCGATGTCGCCATTGCCGAGGTTGTCGGCACCCTTTACGATCCCTTTTATGCGGCTGAGGTGGTGGCTAGAACCCGTGGGCGTTCGGGCCGGCAAACCGGCGGGCCGAGATCGCCGGCAGGTCGAGTGTCGGATGCGAGAGGACAGTCCCCAAAATACCCGATCGCCTCTCGGACTATCCGTTTCGCGTCAAACCTCTCTCCGCCCCTCGTAGCGGCTCACCGCCCCCGACTTTTCCAGAGAACCGTCCGAAAGGGCCTCGTCCATGAACATCGCTCCCCACCCCAACGATCTTCGCCCGATCATCGAGGCGGACCGCCGACATGTCTGGCACCACATGCTCCAGCACAAGCCGCTGGAAACCAACGATCCGCGCATCATCGTGGAGGGCAAGGGGCTCAAGGTCTGGGACGCGGCGGGGCGCGAATATCTCGACGCGCTGTCGGGCGGCGTCTGGACCGTCAATGTCGGCTATGGCCGAACCTCCATCGCGGACGCCGTGCGCGACCAGCTCGTCAAGCTGAACTATTTCGCCCAGTCCGCCGGCTCCATTCCCGGCTCGCTTTTCGCGCAGAAGCTTCTGGAGAAGATGCCCGGCCTGTCGCGCGTCTACTTCAACAATTCCGGCTCGGAGGCCAACGAGAAGGTCTTCAAGATGGTCCGGCAGATCGCCGAGCGCCATAACGGCGGCAAGAAATGGAAGATCCTCTGCCGCGAGCGCGACTATCACGGCACCACGATCGGCACGCTCGCCGCCTCCGGCCAGCTGCAGCGCGCCGCCATGTACGGACCCTACCCGGACGGCTTCGTCATGGTTCCGCACTGCCTCGAATACCGCAAGCAGTGGGATGTCGAGAACTATGGCGAGCGCGCGGCCGACGCGATCGAGGAGGTGATCCTGCGCGAGGGGCCGGACACGATCGGCCTTCTGTGCCTCGAACCCGTGACCGCGGGCGGCGGCGTCATCGTGCCGCCCGAAGGCTACTGGCCGCGCGTTCAGGAGATCTGCCGCAAGTACGACATCCTTCTCCATATAGACGAGGTGGTCTGTGGCCTCGGGCGCACGGGCACCTGGTTCGGCTACCAGAATTTCGGCGTCCAGCCCGATTTCGTGACCATGGCGAAGGGCGTGGCGTCGGGCTACGCGGCGATCTCCTGCACGGTGACGACGGAGGCCGTGTTCGAGAAGTTCAAGGACGATGCCGATCCGATGGCCCATTTCCGGGACATCTCGACCTTCGGAGGCTGCACGGCGGGTCCGACGGCGGCGCTGGAAAACATGCGCATCATCGAGGACGAGGGGCTGCTCGACAATTGCCTCGCCATGGGCGCGCGGCTGCGGGCCAACCTCCTGGCGCTGAAAGACAAGCACGCGGTCATCGGGGATGTGCGCGGGCTCGGCCTGTTCCAAGGCGCGGAGCTGGTGAAGGATCGCGCGACCAAGGAGCCGGTGGACGAGAAGAGCGTGGCGCGCGTGATCGCGGAAGCGGGCGCGCGCGGCGTGATGATCGGCGCGTCGAACCGCTCGATCCCCGGCCTCAACAACACGCTCTGCCTTGCCCCGGCGCTGGTGGTCAGCGCCGCCGAGATCGACGCCATCACCGCCGCCATCGACGGCGCGCTCACAGCCGTGTTCGGCTGACGCTTCGAAAGGGCCGGCGAGCGGGAGCTCTTCCCCTCGCCGGCTCTGTCATCGGGCCGTCAGGCGGCCGGGCTAAGTCAGGGGACTCTGTCCCGGATGTCTCGTGGCCTGCCGATGCTGTTTCCCGAACTGAGCTATGCCCGCCCGCATGATCGCCTCGCCCGGCGTCTGGTGATCCGCTCCATGGAACAGGCGGCCGGGCGGCGGAAGCTGGCGCGGCTCTACGCGCTCTGGCGCGAGAGCGCCCGACGCGAACCCGCCTCGCGCTTTCAGGCCATGCTGGCCCTCATGCGCATTCACCTCGACATATCCGGGACCTGGCCGCCGGCCATCGCGCCTGGCGAGCCGCTCGTGATCCTCGCCAACCATCCGTTCGGCATCGGGGACGGCGCGGCGCTTCTGGCGCTGGCCGAACGGCTCGGCCGCCCGTTCCGCATTCTCGTCAGCAACGATCTCATGCGCATCGAGGAACTGGCCGAGTTCGGCCTTCCCATCTCCTTCGAGGAGACGCGGGAGGCGCAGGCGCTGAACCTTCAGACGCGGCGCGAGGCCATGCGCCTGCTCGGGCAAGGTGTCACGATCATCATCTTCCCGGCCGGCGGCGTCGCCACCGCGCCCAAGACCTTTGGTCGCGCCGAAGATCTGCCGTGGAAGCCCTTCGCCGCCCGGCTGGCGCGTATGGGCCGGGCCACCGTCCTGCCGGTTCATGTGGAAGGGCAGAACGGCCCTCTTTTCCACTTCGTCAGCCCCTTCTCGCAGACGCTGCGCTATGGCCTCCTGATCGGCGCGTTCCGCCGCCTTTATGGACGCGGCATCACCATGCGCGTCGGCGCGCCGATCCGCTTCGAGGCTGCGCCAGAGGGGCGCGAACTGACCGATGCGCTGCGCCGCTCCGTCTTCCAGCTCGCGCCGGCCGAGCCGAGCCGCCCGGCGGGTTTCCGCCGGGCGCTCGCCCTCGCGCTCAAGCGGCGCGCGGCCTGACCTCAGGCCGCGCCGTAGCCGACCACGCCCTTGATCTCCAGAAACTCCTCCAGCCCGAAATCGGCATATTCGCGCCCGTTGCCGGACTGTTTGTAGCCGCCGAAGGGCGCGCCGGGATCCCAGGCGGGATAGTCCAGATAGACGCTGCCGGCCCGCATCCGCGAGGCGACGCGGCGCGCGCGGGCCGGATCGCCCGACTGGATATAGGCGGCGAGCCCATAGACCGTGTCGTTGGCGAGGCGGATCGCATCCTCCTCGCTTTCATAGGAGAGGATCGACAGGACCGGGCCGAAGATTTCCTCCCGCGCGATCGTCATGTCGGGCGTGACATGCGCAAAGACCGTGGGCTGGACGAAATAGCCCCGGTTCATGCCATCCGGCCGCCCGAGCCCGCCCGCGACGAGGCTGGCTCCCTCCGCGATACCGGTCTCGATCAGGCGCTGGATCTTGTCATATTGCATCTGGCTGACGACCGGACCGAGATGCACCCCGTCCGCATCCGCCGGGCCGGTCTTGAAGGCGGAGGCTGCGCGCGCGGCGATCTCGGCCGCTTCGTCGTGCCGATCGGCGGGCACGAACATGCGCGTCGGCGCATTGCAGCTCTGGCCCGAGTTTCCGAAGCAACCCTGCACGCCCTTGGTCACCGCCGCTTCCAGATCGACATCGGGCAGAAGGATATTGGCGGACTTGCCGCCGAGTTCCTGATGCACGCGCTTGATCGTGTCCGCCGCGCCTTTGGCAACGAGAATGCCGGCGCGGGTCGAGCCGGTGAAGGACACCATGTCGATGCCCGGATGGCGCGAGATCGCCTCGCCGACGCCAGGTCCGTCGCCATTGACGAGGTTGAACACACCCGCCGGCACGCCCGCCTCATCCATCATCTCGGCGAAGAGGATGGCACTCAGCGGTGCGATCTCGGAGGGTTTCAGAACCATGGTGCAGCCGGTCGCCAGTGCCGGCGCGACCTTGGCCATGATCTGGTTCATCGGCCAGTTCCAGGGCGTGATCATGCCGACGACGCCGATCGGCTCCTTGAACACCATGGTCGTGCCGCGCGGTTCCTCGAAGCGGAACGTCTCCAGCGTCTCGATCGCCTTCTTGAGATGGCGCAGGCCAATGCCGGCCTGCCATTCGCGCGCGAAAGGGAGCGGCGCGCCCATCTCGCGGCTGATCACCGCGCCGAGTTCGTCCAGCCGCCGCTCGTAGATCGTCTGAAGCCGGCGCAGGAGTGCCAGCCTCTCCTCCCGGCTGGTGAGCGAGAAGCTTTCGAAGGCGCGCCGCGCGGCCGCCACCGCCTTGTCCACGTCTTCGGCCGAGCCGATTGCGATCTCGCCGCAAGGCTCCTCCGTCGAGGGATCGATGACGGCGAGGCGCTTCAGTTCAGCCGGGTCCACCCAGGCGCCGTCGATATAGAATTGCAAGGCGTGGCTCACGGGCATTCTCCTGCCGATGCGATAGGGTCTGAAACAGAGGTCAGGCGGATGGGCGCTGGCGCAGGAAGGCCAGCATGGTGCCGGCGTCCGAGACCTTGACGCCGACGCCCTCGGGCTCGTCGCGCACCCCCGGCTCGAGGAACATCTTCACGATCGCACCATCTTCCACGAGCATGGAATAGCGCCAGCTGCGAAGGCCCATGCCGGTCTGTGTGCGCTGAACGAGAAGTCCCATGCGGCGCGTGAAATCGCCATTGCCATCGGGCAGCATGAAGACCTTCTCCACGCCGCTGGCCTTGGCCCACTGAAAGAGCACGAAAGCGTCGTTCACCGACAGACAGACGACCTGATCGACGCCGAGCGCCCGAAACTCGTCATAATGCGCTTCGAAGCCCGGCAGATGGGTCTCCGAGCAAGCGGGTGTGAAGGCGCCGGGCACGGCAAACAGCACGATGCGCTTGCCCGAAAAGACATCGGCGCTCGTCAGCGACTTCCACTCGAACGGGTTCGGTCCGCCCAGCGCGTCGTTGCGCACGCGCGTGCGGAAGGTCACATCGGGAACACGGTCGGGCTGCATCGCCTCTCCCCTCGACTCGGAAGCGGCCAGTGCCGCCAAAGTGGATTCTGGGCCGGCGGACCGGGCGAGGCAAGGCTTGGCCGTGTTTCCCAGCCCACGAAAAAGGCCCACCGCGCGGCGGCGGCGAGCCTCGTTCCGTCAGCGTGTCCGGCGCAAGGATCAGGCGCGAAGGCGCCGCTCCGTCGCCACGCCCTGCATCACACCGCGAATCTCCGCAAGACCGCGCAGACGGCCGATAAGGGAATAGCCGGGGTTGATGCGCTCCTTGTCGAGATCGTCAGCCATGAGATGGCCGTGGTCGGGCCGCAGCGGAATCTGCCAGTCGGCCCGCCCCTCGGCCACGCGCCGCGCCTGCTCGTCCAAAAGCGCGATGATGACGGCCGGCATGTCGCTGGAGCCGCCGAGATGGTCGGCCTCATGGAAGGAGCCGTCCGGCTCGCGCGTCACATTGCGCAGATGCGCGAAGTGGATGCGCGGCCCGAACTCGCGCACCATGGCCGGCAGGTCGTTTTCCTCGCGCGTGCCATAGGAGCCGACGCAGAAGGTCAGCCCGTTCGCCTCATGGTCGGCGGCCGCGAGGATGCGGCGGGCATCGGCGGTGGTCGAGACGATGCGCGGCAGACCGAAGAGCGAGAAGGCCGGATCGTCCGGGTGAATGCAGAGACGCAATCCGCACTCGGCCGCCACCGGCGTGATCTCGCGCAGGAAATGGGCGAGATGCTCGTGCAGATCGTCGGCCGTCAGCCCGTCATAGTCGGCCAGCGCCTTGAGGAGCAGCACGCGGTCATACTGGCGCTCGCTGGCGGGCAGGCCGGCGATCAGATTGCGCTCGATGCGCGCGGCGCGCTCCTCGGTCATGTCGGCCATGCGCGCCTCGGCCTCGCGCACGCGCTCGGGCGCATAGTCGCCTTCCGCGCCCGGCCGCTTCAGGATGAAGACGTCATA
Source organism: Aureimonas ureilytica (assembly GCF_001475935.1). Taxonomy (GTDB): domain Bacteria; phylum Pseudomonadota; class Alphaproteobacteria; order Rhizobiales; family Rhizobiaceae; genus Aureimonas; species Aureimonas ureilytica_A. The sequence continues at coordinate 14,729 of NZ_LDQA01000022.1, read as the reverse complement.
GGCCGCGAAATCCACCGCGTCGAAGCGCAGCGCCAGCGCGCCGTTCGGCATGGGATGTTTCAGCTCGGTGCGTGTCCAGTCGAGAACGGGCATGAAATTGTAGCAGACGGTAGAGACGCCGGCCCGCGCCACGGCCCGCAGCGAATCCTTGTACCAGCCGATATAGCGGTCGCGCTCGGGCGCGCCGATCTTGATCGAATTGTGGACAGGGATGCTTTCCACCACCGACCATTCCAGCCCGGCCGCCTCGATCGTGGCCTTATGCTTCAAGAGCGCGTCTTCGGGCCAGGGCGAGCCGTCATAGATGCCGTGCAGCGCCGAGACGATGCCCGTCGCGCCGGCCTGCGCGATATGGGCGAGCGGCACGGGGTCCGACGGACCGTACCAGCGAAAACATTCCTTCATCATCGGCAACATGATCGAGCCCTCTCTTGACTCGCTATTTGTTGGACCAGATCATGCGCCTTGACAAGAGGTTGTCGTTCCGAAGCGAAGTGGACGTCCCTTTTTGCCATTGTGGACCAACAAGAGATCGCCATGACCGATTCCAAATCCGAGACGAGCCCTTCGGAGGGCGAGCCGCGCCTCTCGGCGGTGGATCGGCTGGTGGAGGATTTGCGCGAGATGTTCGCGCGGCGCAGCCTTCGGGTCGGCGATGCGCTGCCGACCGAGCGGGAACTCGGCGAGATGTTCGGGGCGTCGCGCAATACGGTGCGCGAAGCCTTGGTGGTGCTGCGCGCCTATGGTCTGGTGGAAACGCGGCCCAAGGTCGGCGCTGTTCTGGCGAGCGGCCATGGCGAGGCGCTGCGCCGGCTCTTCTCCTTCCATGACGGCATCTCGCCGGGCGAGTTTCGCGATGTGCAGGGCTTTCGCCGGCTGATCGAGATCGGGATCGGCGAGGACATCCTGAAGCGCGCCGAGCCTGCGGATTTCGATGCGCTGGATCGCGTCAACGACCGGATTCTGAAGGCAGAGACCAGCACGGCGCGGGCGCAGGCGGACTATGCCTTTCACGAGGCGCTGATCGCGCTGGGGGCCAACCGTACGACGCTTACCACCTTCCGCTTCCTGCGCCCTGTGATCGAAGACCTGATGCGGGTCGGCAAGGACGCGCGCCCGGTTCAAGCCAACACGCACGAGACCCATCGGGAGATCGTGGCGGCGCTGCGGGCCGGCGACCGCCTCGCCTATGCCTATCTCATGAGCCGCCATCTCGACTACGGGCTGCGCTTCGTGCCGGGGCCGCGAGAGACCGATTAGGCTCGGGCAGACCTCGCCTCGCGCGCGGGGCCGCCCGGCGCCAGAAGCCGCGCGACGCGCGAGCGGGCGGGCACTTCGATGAAGCGCCAGACCAGCGTTCCCAGAACGATGGACGTGAGGATCGAGGCGGCGAGAACGCCCCACTGGAACGGCGCGCTGGCGTGCGCGGCCGCCTCGCTCCAAAACAGGCGCGCCCCGTACCATACGAGCGGATAGCCCAGCAGCATGACCAAGGCATGGGTCATATAAAGACTATAGGAAATCGAGCCGAGAAAGCGCGCCGGTGCGGAGCTGAGAGGGCCTTGCAGCACAGGCGCGTTGAGAACGGCGAGCGTCAGAAGCGGGATCAGAAAGACCACCACAGGCGCGAGATCAGGAACGTTCAGAAGGGCGAGAACGAGGCCTGCCAGCATCAAGGCCAACGCGGGATGGGCGAACCGTTCCCCAAAGGTTTGATGGAGGGGATAGAGCGCCACGCCCGCTAGAAACAGCGGCAGAACGCGCGCCAGGACCACCAGACCATTGGTCGGATAGCGATCCGGCGGCAGATCGGCCCAATAGAGCGCGAACACGCCGCCGACGCAGAGCGCCACGAGGATCGTGAGCCACATCGCTTTCCTGCGCAGGACTGGCCCGACCAGAAACGGAAACAGCACATAGGCGTGCCATTCCGCCGAGATCGACCAGGAGGGGAAGTTCCAGCTTCGATGATCGATCCAAGGCGAATGCAGCATCAGAAGCGAGGCGAGGCCCGACTGCCAGGAAAACCGTCCCGCCTCGTCCATGACCTCGGGCGTGCCATAGAGCCGCGGGACGAAGACGATCGCCAGCACCAGCAGGGCGGCGAGGTGGACGGGATAAAGCCGGGCGATGCGGGCGACGAAGAAGGCCCGGTACTCCGCCCACGTCACCTTCCGGGCGAAGGTGGAGCCATAGACATAGGCCATGACGAAGCCGCTCATCACGAAGAACACGTCGACGGCGAACCAGCCCTCCCCCACGATCGGCAGGGCGCGGGTCAAAGGGCCGGATATGACCCCGAGCGGTTCCCGGAGATGATAGACGACGACGAACAGCGCCAGGATGCCTCGCAGACCGTCCAGTTCCTCCAGCCGCCGGCGCGGCGGATGGGCAAGCACTGGAGGGCGGATGGGCAAGGCCGAACTCGTCTCTGCCATGGCTTTCCTTCTCGCGCGCGATGCAAGCGCTCGGACGTCGGGACGCAGCGCGCTGGCCCCCTCCGAGGCTGGACGGGGCGTTGTTTCACCCATTCAACAGACAGAAGCGGGTGAAAGGGTCAAGCCGGGGGGCGCCGTGCACGACCTCGCCGCCTCTGCGCCACAAACTTGCTTTGGTGCCTAACGCTCCTATTAAACATGGCAGACGGTCGCGCCACACGGAAAGGCTCGACAGGACACTCGACAGGACAATGGCACGATGAGCGTCCTTGATGGCGACGCGCGCGACAGGCGCCGCCTCGACACCAATCCCGGCGAAACCGAAGATGCCGAGCGCGTTCAGCTCGCGCTCGCGGCGGGTGCCATCATCGGCACATGGTTCTGGGACCTGCCGAGCGATCGCTTCACGATCGACGAGCAGTTCGCACAGGCCTTCGGCATCGACCCTTCGCGCGGACGTCAGGGCCTCAGCCTCCAGCAGGTCATCGAGACCGTTCATCCCGAGGACAAGCCGGGCGTGATCGTCGCGATCGAGGATGTGATCGCCCGTGGCGGGGCCTATGCGCATCAATATCGCGTGCGCCGCATGGACGGCCGCTATTACTGGATCGAGGCGAACGGCCGGGTGGACCGGGCGCCCGATGGAACGCCGCTGCGCTTTCCCGGCGTGCTCCTCGACATCGAAGGACGCCGCGCGCTGGAGGCCGAGCGCGACCGCGCCACCGCGCTGCTGCGCAGCTTCATCGAAGCGGTGCCCGGCGTCGTCTATGCCAAGGATCGGGACGGCCGCATCCTGATGGCCAATCGCGGCACGACCGAACTGATCGGCAAAGCGCCGGACGCCTATCTCGGCCGCAACGAGTTCGAATATTTCGACGATCAGGCGATGGCCGCGCGCCTGCGCGCCACCGACCAGGGCGTGATGGAGCGGGGCGAGCGCGAGGAAACCGAAGAAGAGATCCGCCGGCCGGACGGGACGCCTAGTGTCTGGCTCTCTACCAAGGCCCCCCTGCGCGACGAGATGGGCGCGGTTGTCGGCCTCGTCAGCACGGCCCTCGACATCACCGAGCGCAAGGCGGTGGAGCGCCAGAACCAGGCGCTGAACGAGCTTCTCGAAACGCGCATGGCCGATGCCATCGCCGAGCGCGAACGGGCCGAGGATGCTTTGCGCCAGTCCCACAAGATGGAGGCTGTCGGCCAGCTTACCGGCGGGCTCGCCCACGATTTCAACAATCTCCTGGCCGGCATCACGGGCTCGCTGGAAATGCTTCAGACGCGTGTGGCGCAAGGGCGACTGAACGATCTGGAGCGCTACATCACGGGCGCGCAAGGGGCGGCCAAGCGCGCCGCCGCGTTGACGCATCGCCTGCTCGCCTTCTCCCGGCGCCAGACGCTCGATCCCAAGCCGACCGACGTCAATCGTCTGGTCAGCGACATGGAAGAGCTGATCCGCCGAACGGTCGGACCTCATATCCGCGTGGCCACCGAAGCGCAGGCCGATCTCTGGCCGACCTTCGTGGATTCCAACCAGCTCGAAAACGCCCTCCTGAACCTGTGTATCAATGCGCGGGACGCCATGCCCGATGGCGGGCAGATCACGATCGAGACCGACAATTGCCATATGGACGAGCGGGCCGCGCGCGAGCGCGATCTGGAGCCCGGCGAATATGTCTCGCTTTGCGTGTCCGACACCGGCACGGGCATGACGGCCGACGTGATCGAGCGGGCCTTCGATCCGTTCTTCACCACCAAGCCGATCGGCGTCGGCACGGGCCTCGGCCTGTCGATGATCTACGGGTTCGCGCGTCAATCCGGCGGGCAGGTGCGGATCGATTCGGTGCCGGGCCAAGGGACGCGCGTCTGCATCCATCTGCCACGTCACGATGCCGACGCCGCGCAGCCTGAAGCCAATGTCCAACTCGAGGCCACCGGCCGGGCGGAAGCCGGCACGACGGTTCTCGTGATCGATGACGAGCCCATCGTGCGGATGCTGGTGGTCGATGTCCTGGAAGACCTCGGCTACACCACGATCGAAGCGGGCGACGGGCCGCAGGGCATGAAGGTGATCGCGTCCGACGCGCGCATCGACCTTCTGATCACCGATGTCGGCCTGCCCAACGGCATGAACGGTCGGCAGGTGGCGGACGCCGCCAGAGCGCTGCGCCCCCAGCTCAAGGTTCTCTTCGTCACCGGCTATGCCGAAAGCGCGGTTCTGAGCCACGGCCACCTCGAGCCGGGGATGCAGGTCGTCACCAAGCCCTTCGACATCGCCGTTCTGACGAACCGGATCGAACGCATGATCGCGGACGGCTGACGGAGCTGGACTCCCCGCGCCCGCTCCACAAGCGCGATGCTTTGCGACGGGTCGGACGCGGGGAACTCTTTCCCCTCGTTCGGCGATTTACCGGCAGGATATCTGGACCAGCCGGATGAGGTCATGACGCTGCCTGCCACGCCCCCGCTTTCCGATCCCTCGCTTCCCGAAACGGAGCGTGCGGACCCCCGTTTCAGCGATCTCGAAACGCGCCCGACATCGGCGCTTCTGGAGGTCCTGCTGGGCGGCCATACCAAGGCGCTGGCGTCGGTCGCGGCCGCGCTGCCCGACATCGAGCGGGCCGCCGATGCCGTCGCCGCGCGGCTTGGCCGAGACCGCGAGTCCCGCGTCGTCTATTGCGGCGCGGGCACGTCCGGCCGTCTGGCCTTGCAGGACGGCGTGGAGCTTGGCCCGACCTTCGATTGGCCGCCGGAGCGCGCGGTGTTTCTTCTGGCGGGCGGCGTCACCAGCCTTGCGCTGGCGCGCGAAGGCGCGGAGGACGACGAAGCGTCCGCTGCCGCGATGATCGCGGAGGCCGGGCTTTGCGGGCGCGACGTGGTGATCGGCGTTGCCGCCAGCGGGCGCACGCCCTTCACCCTGGCCTGTATCGCCAAGGCGCGCGAGCGCGGTGCCCTGACCATCGCCTTCGCCAACGAGCCGAGCGGCCCGCTCCTGCGGGCGGCCGAGATCGGTATTCTCCTGCGCACAGGGCCGGAGGTGCTGGCCGGCTCCACCCGCATGGCGGCCGGCACGGCGCAGAAGATCGCGCTCAATCTCCTGTCGACGGCGGTGATGATTCGCCTCGGCAAGGTGTTTCGCGGCCGAATGGTGGAGATGCGCCCGACCAACGACAAGCTGCGGGCGCGGGCAGAGCGCATGGTGGCCGATGTCGCGGGCTGCGGCCTCGATCGCGCGCGCGAAGCGCTGGACGCCACGGGCGGGCGCATTCGCGAGGCGATCCTGCGGGCCGAGGCCGACAATTTGCAGGAATAGGCCTCTCAAACCGCCGAGGTCGCGAGGGGCGGCACGGTTCGCCCGACCCGCCCCTCGCGACACGGAATCCGATTGTTTGCGATGGAGAGGCCAAGCGGCTGTCGGCGCCTGCCCCATCGGCAGGCGTCAATCCGGCATGATGCGACGCATCAGCGCCTGCATTCGGGAGCGCCGCTTCCACTGCCCTTCGAGCGCGCGGCGTCGGCGGTCGATATCCTCCACGATCAGAGGCACATCGCCATTGGCGGCGCGGTCCAGAGCGACGACCATGGTTCCGAGTTCCATGCGACCAGTCCACAGCGCGTTCAGGATGGCGTGGTCGGGCACGGCGCAACTGTCCACGAAGCGGATCGCGGGGTCGTCGATCATTGCCTCGGTCGCGAGCGCCGCCACAAGCGCGCCGGGGCGCAGGGAAGCCAATCGCTCGTCATAGGCGGTCTTCCAGGCAACGCCCGCCCCGTTCGACAGGAGAACCACGAAGCTCGCCACGACTTCGCCGCCCTGCCGCAGCGCGTAGATGCGCGCATCGCCCTGCGCCGACAGACTGCTCATCGCCTCGCGCGCGAAGGCCGCGCGGTGCCGATCCTGCAACAGGGCGCTGCCGGCGCGGCCCTTCCAGCCGGCCGCTTCCAGATAAAGGAAGTCTTCGAAGGCATTGCGCAGGTCGCCATCGCTTCGCGCGACTTCGAACTGCACGCTCCCCGCCTGTTCCAGAAGGCGCAGGCGGCGGCGGTGATCGCGAAACCGCTTGCCGCCGAGCGCGAGGCGCAGGGCACCCGTGGCATCGCCCGTCGACGCGTCGAGACAGGCGCGGTGGGTTCGATCCGCCCAGCCGACCGAAAGCCCGCGTTCACGGGCCGCGTCCTTCAGAACCGCCGTCAGCGGCCCGTCGAGCGGCAGGTCCGGCAGGACGAGAATAGGCGGCAGCCCCCGCACGCTCGTCTGCAGCGCGTCGAACAGGCTGGCGGCCGTCGCGGCCGGATCGTCGGTATCCAGCGGCAGGGTGCCGAGCCGGCCGAAAGGATGCGTCCAGGCGCGCACAGCCTTGCGACGGGCGAGAGGTGCCGTCACCTCCACCGAGAAAGGCATGAAGAAGCGCAGACGGCTGCGCCCCTCCGCCTCGTCCCGCGCCACCAGAAGGCGAACCGACTTGTCCTCCAGTCGGGGCATGGCCGGGATCAGGAAGCGCGGATCGAAAAACACGTTGGGCTCGATCGCGCGGCGGCTCAGATGCTGCAGCTCGTCCAGTAGAGAAAAGGCGGCATGGGGTTCGTAGATGGAAATCCAACGAGAGCCATCAAGACGAACGGGATCGCCCTCCGCCGGCCTCGTGCGCGAGAACCAGTTCGGCCGTTTCAGGCTCCTTGTCGCAAGTTCCGCTCCGGAGGCGAAGGACGATGATGTTTCCAAGTCGCGTCAACCCAACCTGGGCAGGAAGCGCTCGCCCTAGCGCACGCCGCCCCTGCCGAAAGGGAATGTTGCGTCCCAGCCTAAGCCGCCAATATTAAAGTGACCTTTATCAAATCCCGTTTGCAACAAAACGCAATAGATAGCGAGCCAAACAAAATCTAACCGGAGAAGCCGCCGCCTTCCAGAAACGCCTGTTCTTCCGATGTCGTCGCACGACCCAGAATGGTATTACGATGCGGGAAACGTCCAAAGCGCGCAACGATGTCCCGATGCTCCTCGGCATAGGGCACGTTCTCTTCCCCGATTTCGCCCATCCAGCGCACGCAGGCCTCCTGATCCTCCAGATTCTCCGAATGCATGAGCGGCAAGGCGAAGAACTGATTCACATCCTCGCCCACATGATAGTGATCGCCCCGCGCGAGCGCGGCCTTGGCCAGTTGCAGGGCCTTGGCATCCGTCTCGAAGGCGCGCGGCGTGCCGCGAAACATGTTGCGCGGGAATTGATCCAAGATCAGAACGAGCGCGAGCGCGCCGTTCGGCTCCTCGGCCCAGCCGTCCAGCTCACCCGCGGCGGCGCGCTCATAGACATCGCCGAAGCGCTGGGCGATCGTCGCGTCCAGCTCGTCGTCGCGCGCGAACCAGCGCTCGGGGCCGAGGTCGCGCCAGAAATCGACGATGGTCTGCGGGTCGATCGAATAATCGCTCATCAAGATCGCTTCGGAGGTTGAGGGGAAGATGCCGTCTTCACGCTTAGATAGGAACGCTGCCTCGCCGAACAACGAGGGAATGGCCGAGGAGGTGCTCGATCTTCGCGGCCTCAAATGCCCCCTGCCCGTCTTGCGCAGCCGCAAGGCGCTGGCCGCGCTACGGCCCGGCGCGACGCTCATCGTCTTGGCCGACGATCCGCTGGCCCCGCTCGATCTGGCGCATCTTTGCCGGAGCGAAGACCATGAAGGCGCGTCGCCAGAGCCCCTTGCCGGCGGCGGCTGGCGCTTTCATATCCGCAAGAGTGCCGCGCCCGCCTAGCGGTAGGAGCCCGGCCCGAGCGACAACGGGTTCTCCAGAAGCGCGGCGCGGTCCGGCGCGTCGATGCGCGGCGCACCGGAGAAGGCGGCGAAGAGATCGCGCACCAGCCGCTCGTCCAGCCCATCCCCGATCAGGACGAGGCGCGAGCGCGGCGGCTCGCCGTCCGGCCAAGCGGGCAGACGCACGGGCGGATGAAGATAGGTCCGCACGCCATGCAGCACGAGCGGGCGCGCTTCGTCCTCGCGCAGGCGAACCACGGCCTTCATGCGCAGGAGCTTGTCGCCCTGGCGCATGAAGAGAAGGTCGAGAAAGGCTTCGAGATCGGAGGAGGCGATCGGCGCGTCATGCGTCAGCGAGAAGGAGGCGACGCCGCCATGGGCATGGGGCCGGGCGTGGCTCGGATGGTCGCAAGACCCGCCATGCGTGTGGCCACATTCGTGATCATGATGATGGTCGCCGTGATGATGATCGTGCTCGCCCTCGCCCATCCAGCGCGCCAGATCGGCCTTGCGCGTCTCGGGGTCGATCAAGCCGCAGCCGAAGGCTTCGCCCACGCTCGAAAGAGCCGCGTCGCGGATCGGCGCGCGCGGGTTCAGCATCCGAAGCTCCGCCTCAAGGCCCGCCCAGTCGGGCACCAGATCGGTCTTCGTGACGAGAAGGCGATCGGCGCAGGCGACTTGGCGGCGCGCTTCCACGCGCTCGGCGAGAGAGGCCCGCCCGGTCACGGCGTCCACCAGCGTCACCACGCCGTCCAACGCGAAATGCTGGAGCAGAACGGGATGGGCCATGAGCATGGCGAGGATCGGCGTCGGGTCGGCGAGCCCCGTCGTCTCGATGACGATGCGGCGGAAGGGGGCGAGGCGTCCCGTCTGAACCCTGTCCACCAGCTCGGCCAGCGTGTCCACCAGATCGCCGCGCACGGTGCAGCAGATGCAGCCATCGGCCAGCTCGATCACGCCGTCGCGCGCTGTCTCGACCAGAAGATGGTCGATACCGACTTCGCCGAACTCGTTGACGATCACGGCCGTGTCGCGCGCTTCCGGCGCGCGCAGCAGGCGGTTCAGAAAGCTGGTCTTGCCCGCGCCCAGAAACCCCGTCAGCACCGTGACGGGAACGGGGGCCGAGGGTGAGAAGGCGCTCATCGGGTGCGCTCCGCCGTCACGCGATCTCCGAGGATGTCGGCGCCCGGCCGTGCCTCCGCCCGGCGCGCATCGAGCGCGCGCGTTTCGTCGGTTCCCGCTGCTTCGCTCGCCTGTGTCGGGCGCGGCGTCGGAATCGGGATGCCATAGGCCGCGATCATCGAGATGCCGGCGTCAAAGCCACGCCCCGCCGCTGCGCCGCCGAGCGCGACCGGCACGGTGGCCGGCGGCCGTGTCATCTCGGTCATATAGGGCGAGCCGAAGGTCTCGGTCCGCGTTTCCTCGCTTTCGCGCTCGTTGGCGCGCTGCGTGCGACCGGCGGCCGAGCAGACGGCGGCGCTGATGTCGGCCGGCGGACCCTCGGAATGCGGCAGATCCTCCACCGTCTCGCGGATGGAGCGCGGATTGGTGTTGAAGCCGTTCTCGATCACCTCGGCGGCGAGCCGCTCGCGAACGATCGGGCCCTCCGCGCCCACCACCACAGCGACGATGGTGCGGTTGTCGCGCGTGGCGGAGGCGACAAGGTTGAAGCCGGACGCGCAGATATAGCCGGTCTTCATGCCGTCCGCGCCCTTGTAGCGCCCCAGAAGCCCGTTGCCGTTCTTGATCAGAGCTTGGCCGGACGAGATGGCTTCGGTCGAGAAATAGTCTGTGAAGGCGGGAAACTGCCGGCGGATCGCAACGCCCAGAATGCCAAGATCCTTGGCGCTGGAATATTGACCGTCGCCCGGCAGGCCGTTCGGGTTGATGAAATGCGTGTCCTGCATCCCAAGGTCGGCGGCGGCGCGGTTCATCGCGCCCACGAACACTTCGGCCGAGCCGCCGCCCAAGGACTGGGCGATCGCATAGGCCACGTCGTTGGCCGACTTCACCAGCATCATGCGCAGCGCGGTGTCGAGGCGCATGACGGAGCCCGGCGGGAAACCCATCTTCGACGGAGCCTGGCGCGCGGCGTCGCGCGTCATGACGATGGGCGTGTCGAGCTGGACGGTGCCCTCTTCCAGCGCCTTCAGCGCGACATAGGCTGTCATCAGCTTGGTGGTGGAGGCCGGGTACCAACGCTGCGTGGCATTGCTCTGCGACAGGACCTTGCCCGTCGCCACGTCGATGGCGATCGAATTGGCTGCTTCGGCTGCCCCGGCAAACGGCGCGGCCGCCATCAGGGCGGCCAGAACGAAACTCCGCAGCTGAGCCTTGGCCCGCATCCTCGTCCTCTCTTTCCGCTGAACCTGCGAAACGGAGCCTTCGAACCCCTTCGCACCTGCACCCGACTCATGGCAGGATAGGTCGAACGTTTTAAGAAGGTTCATTTGTCGCCATTCTATGGCATCCCCCGGAACTTCCCATGCCCGTTTCGCAGAGCCTCCGCCACGCCGCCTCCGATCTCGCCATCTGGCGGCAGACGCTCCACGCCATGCCCGAACTTCTCTACGAGGTCTATGACACGGCCGCCTTCGTGGCGCAGAAACTGCGCGAGTTCGGCTGTGACGAGGTGGTGACGGGCATCGGGCGCACCGGCGTCGTCGGCATCGCGCATGGCAGCGCGCCGGGCCGCACCATTGCGCTGCGCGCCGATATGGACGCGCTGCCCATTGAGGAGGAAAGCGGCGTTCCCTACGCCTCGGTGCGCGCAGGCGCCATGCATGCCTGCGGGCATGACGGGCATATGACCATGCTGCTCGGCGCGGCGCGCGAACTATGCGCCGCGCGGCGCTTCGCCGGCACGGTCGTCTTCGTGTTTCAGCCGGCCGAGGAAGGGGGCGCGGGCGCGCGCGCCATGATCGAGGACGGGCTTCTGGAGCGCTTCGCGATCGACGAGGTCTATGGGATGCACAATCTGCCGGGCCTGCCGGTCGGGCAGTTCGCCATGCGCCCCGGCCCGATCATGGCCGCGACCGACGAGTTCTGCGTCAAGCTCCATGGGCGCGGCGGCCACGCCGCCATTCCGCACCAGACCCTCGATCCGATCCTCGCCGGCTCGGCGCTGGTTCAGGCCCTGCAACAGATCGTCTCTCGCAACACCGACCCCCTCGATTCGCTGGTCGTGTCGGTGACGCAGTTCCACGCGGGCTTCGCGCACAACGTCATTCCCGAAAGCGCCAGCGTCTCGGGCACGGTGCGCTCGCTGATGACGGACACGCGCGATTTCGCCTGGGCCCGCATTCGCGAGATCGCGGACGGCATCGCCATGGCCCATGGCCTCACGGCCGAAAACATCTACTCGCCGAACTATCCGGTGACCGTGAACGACGCCGCCAAGGCGGCGTTCTGCGCAGATGTGGCCGCCGAACTGGTGGGAGAAGCAGCCGTCAATCGGGCTGTCGCGCCGCTGATGGGGGGCGAGGACTTTTCCTTCATGCTGGAACAGCGGCCGGGCGCTTTCGTCTTCATCGGCAATGGGCCAAGCGCCGGGCTGCATCATCCCCGCTACGATTTTGCCGACGCGGCCCTGCCCTTCGGCGCGGCCTATTGGGTGGCGCTCACGCAGAAGGCGCTGCCGCTCCCGGCCTGACGCCGCGCCGACAAGACATGCGCCCACGAAAAAGCCGGCTCGATAGCCGGCTTTTTGATGAATGAAGGGAGCGTTCAGGCGATCAGCGACCGCCTTCGGGGTCCAGCGCCTCGATCAGCGCGCGCAGACGATGGCGCACTTCGATATCCGGGATACGGCCGAGCGCGATGGAGGATTGCAGCGTCTCGCGGCTGGCCACGGGGCGCGAGACCTCGGTCTCGTCCAAGCCTTCGAAGAAGAACATCGGGCTGGTCTCGAAGGCCTTGGCGATGCGGTAGAGCGTGCTCGCGCTGATGCGGTTGGCGCCGGTCTCATATTTCTGGATCTGTTGATAGGTGACGCCGATGCGTCGGCCCAGCTCTTCCAGCGAGACGCGACGCGACGTCCGTATCAACCGGAGGCGCGCTCCCACTTGCACATCGATCGGATCGCGTTCGGCCTTCAACTCGGTAACTCCAGATTGCATATCGACCATCATTTTACTCCAACCTCGAACGCCTTGCACGATATGCGGGCAGCCTGCTGGTCAGAGGACAGAGACGGCATTCCACTCCCCTATGCCGTATTTGCCTTCCCACGTCGAATCTACCCAACCCATTCGTCCCGTAAGCTTGACGAATTTGTGATCAAAACCGAGGATTTTGCAACCCTTGCGCGCCAAAACGACTGCCGTAGCGTAAAGATACTTAATCGCTTCGTGATAACCGGAAGCTTCAAAAAAGCGAGAGTTGTCGTGGCAAGGGCGATGTGGTCATACGGCTACGGAGTTTGTCGTCATCGAGGCGTCCGCCAGGATGCCAGTCGAGCGCCGACACGAAGGGGCGGAACTTCGCGACCGAGCGTGACAACCGCGCCAGGTCATCCAGCCGAAGTTGCCGGTGGCGGCGCGAGGAGATGATCGCATCGACCGAGCATGTTCCAAGACCGGGCACGCGCAGCAGCATTTCCCGCTCGGCTCGGTTCACGTCCACCGGGAAACGGTCGCGGTTCTTGAGCGCCCAGGCGAGCTTCGGATCGATCTGGAGATCGAGCATACCGCCCTCGCCGCCCGAGACGATCTCGTCCCGCTCGAACCCATAGAAGCGCATCAGCCAGTCGGCCTGATAAAGGCGATGCTCCCGCATCAGGGGCGGCTTCGACAGTGGCAGGCGGCTGGACGAATCGGGGATTGGTGAGAAAGCGGAGTAGTAGACACGGCGCAGCCGATAGTTCCCGTAAAGATTTTCCGAGCGCGTCAGGATCGCCTCGTCATCCGCCCCATCGGCACCGACGATCATCTGCGTCGATTGGCCGCCCGGCGCGAAACGGGGCGGTTTGATCCGGTCGCCCTTCTCACCCTTGGCCTCGTCGATCTTGAGACGGAGATGGCCCATGGAGCGACGGATGTCGCGCGGCTTCTTCTCGGGAGCGAAGCTCTCTAGGGCCACATCGGTCGGCAGTTCGATATTGATCGACAGGCGGTCGGCGAAGAGGCCGGCCTCTTCGACCAGCTTGGGAGACGCGTCCGGGATGGTCTTCAGATGAATATAGCCTGCGAAATTCTCTTCCATGCGCAGTTTGCGCGCGATGCGCACCATCTCCTCCATCGTGTGGTCGGAGTTGCGGATGATGCCGGAGGAGAGAAACAGGCCTTCGATATAGTTGCGCCGATAGAAAGACATGGTGAGACTGACCACCTCTTCCACCGTGAAGCGAGCGCGCGCGACATTGGAGGACGAGCGGTTCACGCAGTAGACGCAATCGTAGATGCAAAAATTCGTCATGAGGATTTTCAGGAGCGATATGCATCGCCCGTCCGGCGCATAGGCGTGGCAGATCCCTGAGCCTTCGGTCGAGCCGATCCCGCCGGATTTCAGCGAGTCGCGCCGGGTCGAACCGCTGGACGCGCAGGATGCATCGTATTTCGCCGCGTCGCTGAGGATCGCAAGCTTGTCCATTACACTCATCTTGGCCATCGAAACGATATAGCGTTCCCGCTCTGTTCCAGCCAGCCGATCTCCCGACTTTCCACCGCGGCGCGCTGTGACGCGGGGTCGCAGACCGTTCAGGCGAGGTTCATAACCGTAAGTCTAACTTCCATTCCATCGCCCGTTGGAACGGTTGTTTCGCATCAAGCGTTCGCCCGGTCTGACCCGCCGTTCGGCTGGCATGTTTAATGGGAGACTTGTTGTATGCGTCGATTCGCACAGGCCCTCATGGCCATCGTGGTTCTGGGAACTGGAAGTGTGACTTTCTCCGCCCCCGCCGAGGCTCAGAGCTTCCGCGAGCGCCAGCGCTTCGTCGAGCGCTTCTGCGCCCGCAACCCTGGCGCCCGCGATTGCCGGGAATACCGCCGCGATTACCGCCGCTGGGACGACCGTCGCTACAATCGCTGGTACCGTGACAATTACCGCGACCGTCGCGACAACACGGCCGCCGCCATCTTCGGCTTCGCGGCGGGCGCGGCGGCCGGTGCCGCCGTCGGCAGCGCCAATCGCGGCGCTGTGGTCACGCGCGATCAGGTTGCCCGTTGCGCCGCGCGATACAAGACCTACGATCCGCGCACCAACACCTATGTCGCCAACAGCGCGGGCGAGCGTCGTATCTGCCGCCTCTGAGCGAATGAAATCTTGGACAGGAAGGGGTCGGCGCGCGCCGGCCCCTTTTCTTTTGCCAGGACGCGAACAAATGAAAAAGCGATATTCAGCCGTCGTTCAGGATGCGGACGCTACACAGGATGGCAAGACAGCCGCTTCGCCATCCCGGAGACTCCGGGGAGCCTGAAGGGCGGCGCATCCGTCGCTCTGGAGTTCGCCATTATGCGCATTCTTCTTGCCGTTCTTACCGCCTGCACCTTGGCCACCAGCCTCGGCACCGCGCAGGCCCAGGCTTGGGACAACGGGCCGGGCTATATCAAC
>NZ_LDQA01000021.1 GCF_001475935.1 Aureimonas ureilytica | reverse complement strand
CGCATCGCCACCCGCTACGACCGATGCGCCCACACCTTCTTCTCAGCCATCTGCATCGCGGCCGCCGTCATCTTCTGGCTCTGATCAACGAGTCCTGACACTAATCTCATAGATCACTGGAACGTTACCTCGGATCGGGATTGATCCGGTAGCCGGCTTCCGGCATGTCAAAACTCGACCCTCACGCTCGACTTTTCATGTGTCGCTCGTGGCGGGCTCGTTTTTGGCGGCCCCTCGACGCTGGGCCATGGATGGGATGTTCCTGCGATGACACCGACTTTCCTTCGCGGCGGTCTCTTGGCGCTCGGCTTTGCGGCGCTGATGGGCGGCACGGCTGAAGCCGCCGACGTCAACATCTATTCGTCCCGCCAGCCGGCGCTGATCCAGCCCCTGCTCGACGCCTTCACCAAGGAAACCGGGCTCACCACGGCGACGATCTTCATCGAAAAGGGCCTGGAAGAGCGCGTGAAGGCGGAGGGCGCCAACTCCCCGGCCGACGTGATTCTGACGGTCGACATCGGCCGCCTCGACGCGGCGCGCGAAGCCGGCATCCTTCAGCCGCTCGAAAACGCCGTGATCGCCAAGGACATTCCGGCCGCCTTCCGCGACAAGGGCAACGAATGGTCGGGCGTCACGGCGCGTGCGCGCGTCGTCTATGCCTCGGCCGACCGCGTGGGCGACGAGCCCATCACCTATGAAAGCCTCGCCGACCCCAAGTGGAAGGGCAAGATCTGCATCCGCTCTGGCCAGCATCAATATAATGTCGCCCTGATCGCCGCTTTCCTCGCCCATCATGGCGAGGCCAAGACCAAGACCTGGCTCGAAGGCCTGCGCGACAATCTCGCCAGCGCGCCGCAGGGCGGCGACCGCGATCAGGCGCGCAATGTCGCTGCCGGCCAGTGCGACATCGCCATCGGCAACACCTATTATGTCGGCTTGATGCGCAACAACGAGAAGGAGCCGGAACAGAAGGAATGGGCCAAGGCGATTAAGGTCGTCCTGCCGACCTTCGAGAACGGCGGCACCCATGTGAACATTTCCGGCATGGGTCTGGCGAAGAATGCGCCCAACCGGGACAATGCCGTCAAGTTCATGGAATTCCTGACGACCGACGAGGCGCAGCGCATCTATGCCGAGATCAACCACGAATATCCGCTGAAGCCCGGCGTGGCGCAGTCGGAGAGCGTGAAGAGCTTCGGCGAGCTGAAGCCCGACACGCTGTCGCTCACCGACATCGCCTCCCACCGCGCCAAGGCTTCGCAGCTGATCGACGAGGTCGGCTTCGACAAGGGACCGCAGTCCTGACGCGTCCCGCATGACGCTTCGCCGATCCGGCCATATTCGACCAGCGCCCGCGTGTGATCGCGCGGGCGTCGGTCGTTGCACGCGCACAGGCCGCTCCGGCGAGCCACGTGAGCGGAGCGGGCGGCGATGAGCCGTGCGGGTCCGCTCGCCGCACCGCGCTCAGCGCTCCATGCGCGCCGCCGCGCGGTGGGCTCGGAGCGCTGGTTCGTGCTGGGCGCCGCCGGGCTCGCGCTCGTCGTCGCCTTGCCCATCCTGTCGCTCGGCTGGATCGCCGTGTCCGGCTCGGGCGGGGACTGGGCGCATCTCCTGCGCACCGTCCTGCCCGACGCGACGCGCACCACCGCTCTCCTGATGCTGGGCGTGGCGATGGCGACGGGTCTCCTCGGCACGCTTCTCGCCTGGATCGTCACCGGCTTCGACTTTCCGGGCCGCCGGGTTTTCGCCTGGGCGCTGGTGCTGCCGCTCGCCGTGCCGACCTATATCGCGGCCTACTGTTTCAACGAGCTTCTGCATTATGTCGGTCCGGTGCAGACGGGGCTGCGCGCCCTGATGGGCTATCGCACACGGGCCGAATACAGCTTCCCCGAAATCCGCTCGCTCGGCGGCGCGATCCTGATTCTGTCCTCCGTCCTCTACCCGTATGTTTATCTCGCGACGCGCGCCGTCTTCCTGATGCAGGGACGGCGCATGGCGGAGGTGGCGCGCACGCTGGGCGCCGGGCCGCTGCGCCTGTTTGCGACCATCCTCCTGCCGTTGGCCCGGCCCGCCATCGCCGTCGGCGTGTCGCTCGCCTTGATGGAAGTCGTCAACGATATCGGCGCGGTGGAGTTCTTGGGCGTCCAGACGCTGACCTTCGCGGTCTATTCGACTTGGCTCAACCGGGGCGATCTTCAGGGGGCGACGCAGATCGCGCTTTTGATGCTCACGGTGATCGTCGCCCTGGTCTGGCTGGAGCGCTTCGCGCGGCGGCGCCAGGGCTTCACGGCGGGCCGGGGCGGCATGGCGCCGCCGCCGCTCGTGCGCCTGCGCGGCCCGGCGGCTCTCGGCGCTTTCACCCTGTGCTTCCTGCCGCTGGCTTCCGGCTTCGGGGTGCCGCTCTTCATCCTCAGCCGCTATGCCATGAACCGGCTGGGGGATCTCGCCGACCCGGCGCTCTGGCGCGCGCTATGGCACACGGTTCTCGTGGCGGGCGCCAGCGCCTGCCTCGTAGTCGGCGCGAGCTTTCTCGTGACCTATGGTCTGCGCCTTCGCCGCAGCCGCTCGCTTGCCGCGCTCGCCCGGCTCGGCTCGCTTGGCTATGCGGTGCCCGGAACGGTTCTGGCGATCGGCCTTCTCGTGCCGCTCGCCGCCTTCGACAATGCGCTGGATACGTGGATGCGCACCTGGTTCGGCGTCTCGACCGGGCTTCTTCTGTCGGGCTCCGGGCTCGCCATCGTGCTCGCCTGCACGGCGCGCTTCACCGCCATGGGCCATGGCACGCTGGAAAGCGGTTTTGCGAAACTGTCGCCCCATCTCGACATGGCCGCGCGCACGCTCGGGCGCGGGCCGGGCGGCGTGCTCACCACCATCCTCCTTCCGCTCATGCGCCCGGCCGTTCTCACGGGTTTTCTTCTCGTCTTCGTGGATGCGGCCAAGGAATTGTCCGCGACGATCCTGCTGCGCCCCTTCGACTTCGACACGCTGGCGACGCATGTCTATGCGCAGGCCTCTCGCGCCGCCTTCGAGGACGGGGCGATCGCCGCGCTTCTGATCGTGCTCGTCGGCATCACGCCGGTTCTTCTCCTGACCGGAGCACTGTTGAAGAACGAACAAGACCCGCGCCGCTGAATCCGAGGCGGCGGCGACCTGCCATGCGATCGGCGCAATCCACGGGCATGCTCGAGGGGAAACGGTGGTTCCTTCTGAAGACGGCGCGACTTCGCCCTGTTCAAGCGTGGCCGCCAACTCTAGATAAGCTTGGCTGGCCATCGCGCGAGCCGAGTCTCGAAGGACCCCCGATTGAACGAACCCTTGCCCCCGGTGCCGCCCGCGACCGAAAGCCAATCGCGCGGGACAGGGCGGCGTGGCGTCTGGCCGTTGGCGATCGGGCTGGTCCTGTTGGCCATCACAGGGCTGGTTTTCGCCCTCTCCTCCCTGTCGCTGCAACTGGGCGACGCTCGCGAGGAGTTGGAAGCACGTCTGGCGCATCTGACCGGGCAGCCGATCCATGTGGACGGGGCCGTCTCCTTCGAGCTGCTGCCGCGCCCGACCGCCGTGCTCACCGATCTGCGGGCGCGCACCGGCGCGGGCGAACGGGCGCAACTTCTGACGGTGGACCGGGTGGAGGCGCGTTTCGCGCTGCTCCCCGCGCTTGTGGGGCGCGCCGAAATCCAGCGCATCGCCTTGGTGCGACCTGAATTGATGCCGGCCGGCGCGGATGCCGTGCCGGATCTGGCGCCGTCTGCCGCACGCAAGCCAAGACCCCCTCAAGTCGGAACACCCGGTGACATGCCGGTGGGTGCGGCCTCGCGGGACCTGCAACTCTTTCTCGTGCGCTTCGAAGGGCTGCGGGAGATCGATATTCGCGACGGGCTGTTTCGCATTCCCGGCCGCGCGGACAATCTCTCCAACGTCAATCTGACCTTCATCTGGCCGGGCGGCGAAAGCAGCGCCTTTCTGGCCGGCAGCGCCGTCTGGAACGGCCAGCCCGTTCATCTCGAAACCAAGATGGAGCGGCCCCTCCCCTTCACGAAGGGCGAGAGTTCGGCGCTGACGCTCGCGCTGTCCTCGCCCGCGCTGGACGTGTCTTTCGACGGCCAGGGCTCGGCGGGCGAGAGATTGAGCCTGACGGGCGCGCTGGGTCTGTCCACTCCCTCCCTGTCGCGCGCGGTGGACTGGATCGGCCGGGAGAATTCCGGTCTGCCGGATTTCGGCGCCTTCGCCATTCAGACGCAGATTCAGCTCGTGGACGATCGTATCAGCCTCGGCTCCGCCTCGCTCGATGTCGGCGGCGACAAGGGGCGTGGCAGTCTGGAGGCGGTGCTGCCTCGGGGGGACAGCAAACCGCCCTCCGTTTCGGGAACGCTCGCCTTCCGCAAGCTCGATTTCGGCCGCTTCAGCCAGGCCATCGCGCCCAAGCCGCAGACGATCCTGGATCTTCAACGCCCGATCCACACGGACTTCCTGCGCAATCTCGATCTCGATTTGCGTCTTTCGGCCGAACAGGCCGATCTCGGCGAAACGGATGCGCGCGATGTCGCCGCGACGATCAAGGCCATGGGCGGCGTCGGGACGGTCGACATCGGCGACATGACGCTGCTCGGCGGGCGCGGCGATCTGCGCATCACCATCGACACGAATCAGGCGCGCCCCGACCTTACGCTGTCGGCTGGCCTTCGGGATGTGGACGTGTCCAACGTCGTGGCCCTCACCGACGGCGCCCCCATGCCATTGAGCTCGGGCCGGGGCGATCTGCAACTGACCCTGCGCGGACCGGCCACCAATTGGGGCGAGATCGCGCTTGCCTGCCGAACGGAGGCCAAGCTGCGCGTGCGGGACGGCGAACTCGCAGGAATCGAGCGCGGCATGTTGGCGGCATCCGGCCCGCGCCCGATCGACCCCGCGACGGCAACACCCGAGCCATTCCGTCGCGGCGAACTGGTCCTGGCGGGCGTCGGCCCGCATTTTCGCATCGACAAGCTGGCGATCGCCTTCGATAAGGGCGAGGCGAGCGCCACTGGCACGGTGGATTTGCGCAGCAGCCGGCTTTTGGTGCAGGGTCAATTCGACCCGGCCAAGGAAGAAGCGTCGGGCGTATCGAATTCGTTCACCATATCGAAACCGATCGGGTTCAAGTTGGACGGAGAATGGCCGAAGCCGACGCTGACCGTGAGCGCGTCGGACGGGCCAACCTGACGGAACCGCCCCCCTCGATGAAGCGCGCGGCGTTCCGTCGATCCGGAGCGGAGCCGCAAATGTCTCGTCTGATCCCCCGCCTCGCCGCCTTCGTTCTCGCTGGCTCGATGCTGTGCCCGATCGCCGCGTCGGCCGGCTCCGTCATCCGCATCGACGACGTGGCCACCGCCTCGCAGCCCAAGGGATCGGTCGCGGTCGCCAAGCTGCGCGCGCCCACCGCCGACCCGGCCGCCTGCGCCCGAGACTTCCATGCCCGGCTTAAATCCATCGCGGAAGGGCCGTTCCAAAGCGTCAAGGCCGCCTTGGCCGGCCCAGCCGAATCCGCGCGGGCTTCGTCGCCCGGCGAAGGCGGCATGATCTTCCCGCCCAATGCCCGGTCGCGCGGCACCGAGCAGACGGCCGCTCTTCGCGCCGCCATGGCGGCCGCCAAGGGCGTGAGCGGTGTCGCGCCGCGCGACGCCAATGCCAAATGGACGGCGACCCGCATCCGCGAAGATCTCGGCGACTTCCTGACACAAGGCCCCTCCCCCTATCTCTGCTCGGGGATCGAAGCCTATCTGACGACGCTCAAACGCTTCGCCTCGCAGGTTTCGGTCTCGCCGGATCGCCGCCAGCGCGTGTTGGAGACCGCGCAGGGCATGGCGCGCACGAGTCTGGCCGACGCGCTTCTGGCGCTGCGTCCGGTTCCCGTGCCGACCGCAGCCCCCGAGGATCGCGGCGCGCCCGCCGAGAGCGCCCCGGTCGCGCTTCAGAGCGAGCCGGGCGCGGCGAGCGAGACACCCATGGGGCCGCCCATGCTGGTGGCCGTGCGCGACACGGGCGCGACGCGTATTTCGGAAGGCGACGGGGTAGACCCCGACCTGCCGCCGCTGAAGGCCCCGCGTGAGCACAAGCTCGACTCATCCGCCGATGTCGGCGCTGCCGTCTCCGAACTCGGTCGCGCGATCCGCGAAGCCTCGACGTCGGTGAACACGGACGGCCACGTTCTGGACACCACCACGACCGCCAGCACCGCCGCGCTGATCGGCCCGACGCAGCCTGCGCGAGAGAAGAGCGCCTTGGAGGAATTGGCCGAGCTCAAGCCCTTCTTCGCGCCCGATGGCGGCTTTACGGGCGATGCGCGCCTGCGCCTGACGCTGATGGGCGCCCTGTCCGACCTCGAAGCGGTGGATCGGCTGCTCGAGGTTTCGACCCTGCCGGAAGACCCGCTCGGTGCGGCCTTCGCCGCGACGTTCGACGCGATCGAAACGGCCCATGCCGAGAGTTGCCGCTGCAAGCTGTAAGGTCGCCAGGATGAAACGAAAGAGCCCCGCCGGCATCCGGCGGGGCTCTTTCGTTTGGACTTGTCAGATGTCCTGACTGGCGAGCCGCTCGTCGGCGCGTCGCCGTGTCTCCTGCCGCCGGTTGAACAGCGCGGCGAGGATGACGCCGAGGGCGACGACGGCGATCATGATCGTGGAGATGGCGTTGATCTCCGGTGTCACGCCGAGGCGCACCTGGCTGTAGATGCGCATGGGCAGCGTCGTCGCGCCGGGGCCGGACGTGAAGCTCGCGATCACGAGATCGTCCAGCGAGAGCGTGAAGGCCAGCATCCAGCCCGCCGCGACGGCCGGCCAGATGACAGGCAAGGTGATGAGCACGAAGGCCTTGGCAGGTGGGCAGCCCAGATCCTGCGCTGCCTCTTCCAGCGAACGGTCGAAGGACACGAGGCGCGACTGCACGACCACCGCGACGAAGCACATGGTCAGCGTCGTATGGGCGACCGTCACGGTCCAGAAGCCCCGGTCGAAATCGATCGCAACGAAGAGCAGGAGCAGCGACAGGCCGGTGATGACCTCCGGCATGACCAGCGGTGCGAAGACCATGCCCGAAAACAAGGTGCGCCCGACGAAGCGGGGATGGCGCACCAGCGCCATGGCGGCCAGCGTGCCGAGAATGGTGGCGAGCGTGGCCGAAAGCAGCGCCACGCGCAACGTCACCCAGGCCGCATCCAGAAACAGCCGGTTGTTCAGGAGCGAGGCGTACCAGCGCGTCGAGAACCCGCCCCAGACCGTGACGAGCTGCGAGGCGTTGAAGGAATAGATCACCAGAAGCAGGATCGGCAGGTAGAGAAAGGCGAAGCCGAAAACCAGCGAAACCAGATTGAAGGTGGAGAAACCGCGCTTCATGTCAGCCCTGCCTCGCCTGGAGCCGCTGGAACAGCGTGATCGGCACGACCAGAACCAGAAGCAGCAGCACCGCGACCGCCGAGGCGACCGGCCAGTCGCGATTGGTGAAGAACTCGTCCCAGAGCGTCTTGCCGATCATCAGCGTCTGCGAGCCGCCCAGGAGATCGGGGATCACGAATTCGCCGACCGCCGGAATGAAGACCAGCAGCGCGCCGGCCAGAACGCCCGGCAGCGACAAGGGAAAGGTGACGCGCCAGAACGCGCAGAGCGGCGTGCAGCCGAGATCGCCCGCCGCCTCCAGAAGGCGCGGGTCGAGCCGCTCGAGGCTGGCATAGATCGGCAGAACCATGAAGGGCAGATAGGAATAGACGATGCCGATATAGACGGCGTTGTTGGTGTTGAGGATCGTGAGCGGCGTGTCGATGAGCCCGGTCCAGAGCAGGAACTGGTTCAGATAGCCCTCGTTGCGCAGGATGCCGATCCAGGCATAGACGCGGATCAGAAAGCTCGTCCAGAAGGGCAGAACCGTCAGCATCACCAGAACGGGCCGCAGCCCGCCCGGCGCGCGCGACATGGCATAGGCCAGGGGATAGGCGACCAGTAGCGTCAGCACGGTCGAGATCGCGGCGATCTTCAGGCTGGAGAGGTAGGCGTTCAGATAGAGCGGGTCCTCCATCAGGAATTGATAGCTCTGCGTGCCAAGTTTCTTCAGCGTCGCGACCAGACCCGACAGGCTGCTCCAGTCGAAGACCGGCAGATAGGGCGGCTGGGCGATCGCCGTTTCCGACAGCGAAATCTTCAGGACGATGAAGAAGGGGACGAGAAACAGGACCAGCAGCCAGAGATAGGGAATGCCGATCACGGCCCCCTTCCACCAGTTCGCTCGCAGGATACGAGAGGCCATGGCTTCGCTCCTCACTGCACCAGAAGCACGCCGGCGTCGCGCTCGAAGGTGAGCCAGACCTCCTCCTCCCAGGCGATCTGCTCGTCCGCCACGCGCGAGGCGTTGATGACCGTGGAGCGCACGAGCGCGCCGTTTTCGAGCTTGACGTTGAAGAGCGTGACGTCGCCGAGATAGGCGATGTCCCAGACGACGCCGCGAAGCGCGTTGACGCCGATATCGCTCGGCGGGCGGCGCGACAGGCGCATCTTTTCGGGGCGCACGGCAAAGGCTGCACTGTCGCCGGGGGCGACCGTCGTGGCGCTTTCCGTCTCGATGACGCCGACATCGGTGGCAAGCCGCACCAGGCCGCCCGAGCCGCTTTCCACCACGCCCTCGATCAAGGAAATATTGCCGACGAAATCGGCGACATAGCGCGAGTTCGGCGCCTCGTAGATCACGGCGGGCGTCGCCACCTGGCAGAGCTTGCCGGCACGCATCACGGCGATGCGGTCGGACATGGTCATCGCCTCTTCCTGGTCGTGCGTCACGATCACGAAGGTGAGGCCGAGTTCCTGCTGGAGGTCCATCAGCTCGAACTGGGTTTCCTCGCGCAGCTTCTTGTCGAGCGCGCCCAACGGCTCGTCTAGAAGCAGGACCTTGGGCCGCTTGGCGAGCGAGCGGGCCAGCGCCACGCGCTGCTGCTGGCCGCCCGAAAGCTGCTGCGGCTTGCGCTTGCCATAGGCGTCCAGTTTCACGAGCTTCAGCATCTCGGCCACGCGGTCGCGAATCTCGCCCTTGGCCATGCCATCCTGCTTGAGGCCGAAGGCGATGTTCTGTTCGACACTCATGTGCGGGAACAGGGCGTAGGACTGGAACATCATGTTGAGCGGCCGGCGATAGGGCGGCACGCCCTTCAGGCTCTCGCCGCCCAGCCTGATATCGCCCGATGTCGGCTCCTCGAAGCCCGCCAGCATCCGCAGCAGCGTAGACTTGCCGCAGCCCGACGGCCCGAGCAGCGTGAAGAACTCGCGCGGATAGATCTTGAGGCTGAGATCGTCCACGGCGTTGAACGTGCCGAAGCGCTTGGAAATACGATCGAACTCGATCAGCGGCGTCGCTTTGGGGTCGTTCCACGGATCGAACGAGCGGCGAATATTGCCGAAAGCCTTGGGTGCCGTAGCCATTGTGAACCCCGAACTGCGCCCCGCGCCGACTTGTCTGAGAGAACGGCGCAGGAAGGGTTCTCCCCCTGCCCGCGCCGCTATGAATGAAGGCCAAGGGCCCGCATCGCCGGCCCCCTTCTGCTTCGAAGAATCGCCCCGCAGCTTACTGCCCGGTTTTGACCGTGGTGAAAGCACGCGTCACCATGCGCTGGGCGCGGGCGTCATAGGGCTTCTTGACATAGAGCGTCTTCAGCGTCGCCTCGTCGGGATAGATCGAGGTGTCGTTCAGGATCGAAGGGTCGATGAACTTCTGCGAGGCGAGATTGCCATTGGCGTAGCTGACGAAATTCGTCGCCTTGGCCGCCACTTCCGGGCGCATCATGTAGTTGATGAACTGGTGCGCGGCGTCCACATGCGGCGCGTCCTTGGGAATCGCCATCTGGTCGAACCACATCATCGTGCCCTCGTGGGGGATGAAATAGCCGATCTCGACGCCGCGCCCCGCCTCCTTGGCGCGGGAGCGGGCCTGGAACACGTCGCCCGAGAAGCCGACCGCCACGCAGATGTCGCCATTGGCGAGCGCGTTGATATATTCGGAGGAATGGAAGCGCCGGATATAGGGGCGCACCTTCATCAGCAGCGCCTCGGCCTTGCCGATGGATTCAGCGTCCGACGCGCTCGGGTCGAGGCCGAGATAGCTGAGGGCGGCCGGCATGATCTCGCCCGGCGCGTCCAGCATGTCGATGCCGCATTTCGACAGGATTTCGGCGTTCTTCGGGTCGAACACCAGCGCCCAGGAGTTCAAGGGCGCGTCGGGCAGCAGCTCCTTGACCTTCTGGATGTTGTATCCGACGCCCGTCGTGCCCCACATGTAATTGACGGAATAGGCATTGTCCGGGTCGTAGGCGGCGACGCGCTCGGTCACGACCGGCCACATGTTGGACAGGTTCGGCAGCTTCGACTTGTCGAGCTTCTGGAACACGCCGGCCTGGATCTGGCGCAGCATGTATTCGGCCGAAGGCACCACGACGTCATAGCCGCTGCCCCCCGCCAGAAGCCGCGTTTCCAGGATCTCGTTGGAATCATACACGTCGTAGACGACGCGGATGCCGGTTTCCTTGGTGAAGTCGTCGATGATCGACGTGTCGATATAGTCCGACCAGTTGTAGACGTTGAGAACTTTTTCCTGCGCGGCGGCACCGCCTGCGGTCAGTGCGGCCAAAGCCAGTCCAAGGGACAGGGCGGTGTGTCTCATCGGGTCGGACCTTTTCATGCGATCAAGGCAGCCACCTCGGCGGCGCGGCCAATATCGACAAGCCAGTCCGTGATTCCTAGCCCCTGTGCCGAATTTCGACGCTTGTCTCTTTTTCACGCAGCCGGGTTGGGCGCCAGCGGCGGCCGGATCATGTAGACTGCACCCTCGCCATAGGTCGCGAGCTTTTCCGGCTCGAGCGCCAGCGAGGGTGGGGCGAAGCCGAAACGGCTCCAGTAAGGTGCTGTCCCATAAACGGACACCAGCATGACGGGCATGACCGCGCCATCGGCGAGGCTCAGAACATGGGCAACGGCCGCGTCCGCCAGACGCCGGCCGCGCCAGTCCGGCAGGATCGCGACATCGTGGATGTAGAGAGCGTCGGCCTCGGGCAGAAGCGCGCCGAGCATTGTGTCGAGCGGGGGCGGCGCGCCGAGGGGGGCGGGATAGGCGAGTGCGTAGCCGACGATCCGCCCGTCCGGAAGGGCAGCCACGAGACAGCCTTCCGGGAAGAGCGCCAGTCGGTCGTGATAGACGTGAGCCCCTTCCGGGAAGGTCGGATGCACGATATCGGCGACCGCCATGACATCGGCGACATCGCCCGTTGTCATGGCTCGCCAGACGACCGCCAGCCCTGCCGCCGCCGCTTCGCTCATCTGTGCTTGCGCCCTTCGCCGTAGAACATCTTCTCCCAGGCCTTGTGCGCCTTGTAGCCCTCGCGAATGAAGGGCGTGAACATGGCAAGATTGAGCACCGCCTTGTTGGTGAGATTGGCGGGGAATCGCAGCGGCTTCTCGAAATCCACAAAGAGCACCACGCGCACCTTGTCGGAATGGTTCCAGGCCTCGTGTTCGTAGGCGTCGTCGAAGATCAACGCCTTGCCCTCTTCCCAATGGCAGGTCTGGTCCGACACGCGAATGCCGATCTTGTCGGGCTCAGGCGGCACGACGAGGCCGAGATGGAAGCGCAACACGCCATTATAGGGGCCGCGATGGGGCGGCAGATGCTTGCCCGGCTCGAAGATCGAGAACATGGCCGACTTCATGCCCGGGATCTTCTGGAGGATGCGCCAGGTCTCGGGGCACTGACGGATCGCCTCTTCCGACTTGATGCCGTAGCCGCAGAGAAAGAAGGTCTTCCAGTTCTTGTCGGACGAGATCGAGCGCACTTCCGAAGAAATCTCGTGAAAGGCCGGCAGGTCGCCCTTGCGCACCAGAACCTTGTCCAGCTCTGCGCGGATCAGGTGCCACTCGCGCTCCACTTCGCGCGCCCAGGGGAAGGCGTCGGTCGGATAGACCGCCGGATTGCCGACCGCAGAGTGCCTGAGATTGAGGCTTTCGGCCCCGTCCACGAGCTTCTGCACCATGCGCGCGGCCGTCCCGGCGCGCGACATCGTGTCTTCGAGGCCTTCGGTCTTCAGCTTCTGCTGGCTCGTATCGGTCATGCGCTTCACCGCGAATGCGGCCTCCATGCCCGCCACTTGGCGGCTTTCCCCTGAGATAGCAGCTTCAATGTCATTTCCATGACAAAACCGGCTGTGCCGCATCGAAACCGGCTTTTCCAGTGCCTTCTCATGGTCGAGGGGCGCTTTCTCGTGGTCGAGGGCGCTTTTCGGGCGAGAGGGAGCCCGCTATGGTCGAGGGATCGACAATTCCGCGCAGGATCGCATGGCAGATCGCACACGGCCTCCCAAACCCGAGCAGGCGTTCCCGTCCAAGATCAAGCGGGACAAGCCCAAGCGCCGGACGACGGAACCCGCCGGAGCGGGCGGGCGCATCGGCCTGACGCGCCGCGAGCCGCAGCCCGAGCGACCGCATTTTCTGGATGCGCGGCGCGGCGTGCGCTCCATGGCGGAAGCCGGCGAATGGCTGCGCGCGCGCGGCATCGAGGATGTCGAATGCATCACGCCCGATCTGGCCGGCGTTGCGCGCGGCAAGATGATGCCGGGCAAGAAGTTCACCGGCAACACCTCGCTGGCCCTGCCCTCGGCGCTCTTCATGCACACGATCTCGGGCGAATACCCGGACGAGACGGGCGAGTTCCGCTATTCGCCCAATGACGGCGACCTGAAGCTGGTGCCCGATCTCTCGACGCTTTCGGCCGTGCCCTGGGAAACCGATCCGACGGCGCAGGTCATCTGCGATCTCGTGGACACGGCGGGAGAGGCCGTGGCCTACACCCCGCGCAACGTGCTGAAGCGCGTCGTCTCGCTCTATCACGAGCGGGGCTGGACGCCGATCGTCGCGCCCGAGATCGAGTTCTATCTCGTCTCGAAGAATGTCGATCCCGACTATCCGCTGACCCCGCCCATCGGCCGCTCGGGCCGGCAGATTTCCGGCGGGCAGGCCTATTCGATCGGCGGCGTCAACGAGTTCGACGAGCTGATCGACGACATCTACCACTTCTCGGACGCGCAAGGGCTGGAGATCGACACGCTGATCCACGAGGACGGCGCGGCCCAGCTCGAAATCAACCTGCGCCATGGCGATCCGGTCGAGCTGGCCGATCAGGTCTTCATGTTCAAGCGCACGATCCGCGAAGCGGCGCTCAAGCACGACATCTACGCCACCTTCATGGCCAAGCCGATCCAGGGCCAGCCGGGCTCGGCGCTGCATATCCACCAGTCGGTGGTGGACCGCAAACACGGGCACAACGTCTTCTCGCTGAAGGATGGCGGCCCCTCGCCGCTCTTCTTCCACTTCCTGGGCGGAATGCAGCGCTACGTGCCGGCGGCGCTCGTGATGATGGCGCCCTATGTGAACTCCTACCGCCGGCTGACCCATGGCATGTCGGCCCCCACCAACAATGCCTGGGGCTACGACAACCGCACCACGGCGTTTCGCGTGCCGACCTCCGACGCCTCGTCGCGGCGCGTCGAAAACCGCCTGCCCTCCTCCGATACGAACCCCTATCTCGCGCTTGCCGCCTCACTCGCCTGCGGCTGGCTCGGCATGGTCAACGGCGTCGAGCCCGACCAGCCCACCGACCGCACCGTCAACGAGGACGGGGTGATCTCGCTGCCGCGCGGTCTTCTGGAGGCGGTCGCCGCCTTCGAGGCGGAGGAAGCGTTCCACGACGTGTTCAGCCGCGAATTCGTCGGCACCTATGCCGGGATCAAGCGCGGCGAGTTCGAAACCTTCATGCAGGTGATCAGCCCCTGGGAACGCGAATTCCTTCTGCTCAATGTCTAAGGGGGCCTCGATGAGCGCGCCCTACCAGTCCCCCCTCTCGCCCGGCCGCTCATGGTACGAGGACTCAGTGGGCGAGCGCCCGCGCTATGCCCGGCTCGACGGCTCGCTCAACGTCGATACGCTGATCGTCGGCGGCGGCTTCACGGGCCTGTCGGCGGCGCTGCATCTGGCCGAGCGCGGCGTCAGCGTCGCGCTTCTGGAGGCAGCCAGGCTGGGCGACGGCGCCTCCGGGCGCAATGGCGGCCAGTTCGGCACGGGCCAGCGGCAATGGCCGGAGGACCTTGAAGCGGACATCGGGCTGGAGCGCTCGCGCCAGCTTTTCCAGATGGCGGAGGATGCCAAGGCCCATCTCCACGAGATGATGGCGACGCGCGACATCGAAGCCGACTATCGCCCCGGCCAGCTCTCGCTGGTTCATAAAAGGCGCTATATCGAGAGCTATCGCCGCCACGCCGACATCTTGGCCGAGCGCTACAGCTATCCCCATGCGCGCTTCTTGACCCAAGCCGAGGCGGCCGAGCGTCTCGGCT
Source organism: Aureimonas ureilytica (assembly GCF_001475935.1). GTDB lineage: Bacteria > Pseudomonadota > Alphaproteobacteria > Rhizobiales > Rhizobiaceae > Aureimonas > Aureimonas ureilytica_A. The sequence continues at coordinate 197,169 of NZ_LDQA01000021.1, read as the reverse complement.
CGCCGGCTTATCACGCCGGCCTTCTCGACACCGGTACGGGCCATCTCCACCCGATGAAGTTGCTGGTCGGCACGGGCCGGGCGGCCGCACGCGCCGGCGCGCGTCTCTTCGAGGAGACGCCGGTGACGAAGATCACCCACCAAGGCGGTCGGATCGAAGCGGAAACGCCCTTCGGCACGGTGCGCGCGGCGCGCGCGCTTCTGGCCGTCAACGCGCATGGCGGCACGCTCGACCGGGGTAATGCCGCTCATGTCATGCCGATCCGCTCCTTTATCGCCGCAACGGAGCCTTTGGCCGAGCCGGACCGCATCCTGCCCGGAAACGAGGCCGCCGACGATTCCCGCTTCGTCGTGCGCTATTTCCGCAAGACGCCGGACAACCGCCTCCTGTTCGGCGGCCGGGAAGCCTATTCCTCTGCGGAAGGGGATATCGTTAGCCAGATACGAAAACAAGTCGTCTCGATCTGGCCGCATCTCTCCGATGTCCGGTTCACCCATGGCTGGGGCGGGTCGGTCGGCGTCACCCTGCCGCGCATGCCCTATGTCGCAAGTCCGCAGCCCGGACTGACCGTGATCGGCGGGTTCTCGGGCCATGGCGTGCTTCTATCGCATTACACAGGCCGGCTTTATGCCGAAAGGGTGCTGGGCAACCAGGATCGGTTGGCCGAGTTGGAGGCGCTGCGCATTCCCGCCTTTCCGGGTGGAACCGCCCTTCGCGCGCCGCTCCTGTTCCTCGCCATGACGTGGTACGCGTTGCGCGATCGTTTTTGACGAGATGCGCTTGTGTCTTGCACCAGACAACAGTTCGCTCCAATTACAGTGAAACTGACGCGGCTTTGGTCGCCCCTGTTTCGAGGACGAGCCTTGCCGAGCGAAGCGACCCGTGATGCCTGTGCAACGGAGCCGACATCCGCCCCGCGGTTGCGAGATCGCCTGCGCGCGGAAACACGCGCCGCGCACGAAGCGCTCGACGCCGAGTTCGCCGACATGCTGCAACCGGGCGCCGAGAACCTCTACGCCCGCTTCCTCCTGACCAACCGCGCCGGCCATGCGGCGCTGGAGCCCGCACTTCTGGCCAGCCCTCTCGCGCAGATGCGCGACGGCGCATGGCAGGTCGATGGGCGGCTCGACGCGCTGGAGGCCGACTGCACGGCGCTGCGCCTGCCCGCATGGTCCGGCCCCGCCTTCGCGGTGCAGACCCCGAACCTGTTCGAAGCGCTGGGCATGGCCTATGTCCTGGAAGGGTCGCGCCTGGGCGCGGGGTTCCTCTTGAAGGCCTTGCGCCGGCAGGCGCCGGGTGCCGATCGGCCGGTCCACTATCTCGAAGCCTCCAGCGATCCCGAGCCGTTTCGCCGCCTGCTGGCCTTCATGAACGCGCAATCGCCATCCACGGACGAGGCCGACAGCACGATCGAGGCGGCCAACCGCACGTTTCGCCATTTCCGCGCTCTGGCCGAGGGCGCACGGACCAGGATGACGATCTCTTGAGCAATCTCAGAGCCCCGCGGGACCACGAGGTCGATCTGACCAATTGCGATCGCGAGCCGATCCAATTCCTGGGCTGCATCCAGAATTTCGGCTTTCTGGTCGGCGCGTCGATGGATTGGCTGATCGAACGCGTGTCGGCCAATCTGCCCGCCTTCGTGGACCGCGAGCCGGACGCGCTTCTGGGCGAGCCGCTTCTCTCGCTGTTCCCCGAGACGTCGGTTCATGCCATTCGGGGCCGGCTTCAGATCCTCTCGTCCAGCGATGGTGTGGAGCGCCTGTTCGGCTTCGACCTGTTCAACGACGGGCGCACCTTCGACGTGGCGATCCACGTCTCCAGCGGAACGATCGTGATCGAGGCCGAGCCCGCGACGCGCGCCTCCGGCATCAATCCCGGCGCGCTCATCAAGAGCATGATCTCGCGCGTTCAACGCACCGAGGGGCTCGAAGGGCTTTACCGCGAATGCGTGCGCCAGTTGCGCGGCATCACCGGCTTCGACCGCGTGATGCTCTATCGCTTCGCCTCGTCCGGCGCGGGCTCGGTGGTGGCCGAATCCGTGCGCTCGGGCCTCGGCTCGTTTCTGGGCCTCAACTATCCGGCCGCCGACATTCCGGTTCAGGCCCGGCGTCTCTACGTCCAGAACCAGATCCGCATCATCGCCGATGTCGGCGCGGTGCCGGTGCCGGTGCTGCCCGAGCTCGATCCGCACGGGCGCCCGCTGGACCTCTCCCTCTCGGTTCTGCGCAGCGTTTCGCCCATCCATATCGAATATCTTTCCAACATGGGGGTCTCCGCCTCCATGTCGATTTCGATCGTGATCGACGGCAAGCTCTGGGGCCTGTTCGCGCTCCATCACTACGCCCCGCGCTATCTCACCATGGAGATCCGCAGCGCGACCGAGCTGTTCGGGCAGATGGTGGCGCTGATCATCGACGGACGTCTCTACAAGGAGGCCAAGCGGATCGACGAAGTGGCGCGCGATCTGCACGACCGCTTCATCGCCAAGCTCGTCGCCGCCTCGCCCTCGCTGGAGACGATCTCGGATTTCGCCGAGGACATGCGCGAGATGGTGCCCTGCGACGGCTTCGTCGTCTGGGCCAAGGGCGAAGAGAAGACCCACGGCACCGGCCTGTCGCGCGAGGAATTGCAGTCCCTGACGCGCTTTCTCAACCGCGCGGGGTCGGGGCGCATCTATGCCACCGACGAGCTTTCGACCTTCCATCCGCCGGCCGCCGACTACAGGAGCCGCGTGTCCGGCGTTCTGGCCATTCCGATTTCGCGCTCGCCGCGCGACTATATCCTCTTCTTCCGCCGCGAGATCGTGCAGACCGTGAACTGGGCCGGCGATCCCAAGACCAAGGAGCGGATGATCGGGCCGAACGGCGCGCGGCTGACCCCGCGCAAGAGCTTCGAGGCCTGGAAGGAAACCGTGGTCGGCAAGTCGCTGCCTTGGACCGAGAGCGAGCTGAGGGCGGGCGAATCCCTGCGCGTCTCGATTCTGGAAGTGCTCCTGCGCTTCAACGAGGAAAGCGAGCGCCAGCAGCATCTGGCCGCCCAGCGCCAGGAACTGCTGATCGCCGAATTGAACCACCGGGTGCGCAACATTCTCAGTCTGATCCGCGCGCTGGTGGTCCAGTCCAAGCCGAGCGCGGCGGATGTGGACAGTTTCGCCCGCATCATCGGCGGGCGAATCCAGGCGCTGGCCCGCGCCCACGACCAGATCACCAGCGAGCAGTTCTCCTCCACGTCCCTTCAGGACATCGTGCGCACGGAGGTGATGGCCTATATCGGCGCCAAGCAGGATCGCGTGCATCTGGAAGGGCCGGATGTCTATGTCGAGGCCATGGCCTTCTCGACGCTAGCCCTCGTGTTTCATGAGCTTGTCACCAATTCCGCCAAATATGGCGCGCTGTCCGACTCCTCGGGCAGCGTGCGCGTGATCTGGCGGATCGGAGAGGACGGGGCCTGCCATATCGAATGGATCGAGAACGGTGGCCCACCCGTGCCCGCGCCCAAACGGCGCGGCTTCGGCTCCACCATCATCGAGCGCTCGATCCCGCACGATCTCGGAGGCGAGGCCGAACTGGATTTCCGCCTGTCGGGCCTGTGCGCGCGCTTCCGCCTGCCGTCGCAGGTGTTTCATCTCGTGGCCATCGCCCCGCTCCCGTCCTCCGCCGCTGCCGCATCCAAGGAGCTCGTGACCATGTCGTCCGCGTCCAACCTCGACAGTCTTGAAGGTCTTCGCGCCTTGATGGTCGAGGACAACATGATCATCTCGCTCGACGCCGAGCAGCTCCTGATGGATCATGGGGCGTTGGAGGTGCATGGCGCGGCGAGCGTGGCGGACGCGCGCAAACTTCTCGACCTGCACGAGGTCGATGTGGCGCTGCTCGACGTCAATCTCGGCAGCGAGACCAGCTTCGCCCTCGTGCCCGACCTCACACGCCGCAAGATCCCCTTCGTGTTCGTCACCGGCTATGGCGAACAAATCGAATTGCCCGAGGACGCAGCCAAGGCTGGCACCATCAAGAAGCCGTTTGATGCGCGCGAACTGGTGCAGGCCATCGCCCAAGCCGTCACCAGGGCAAGAAACGGATGAACCGTTCGTCGCGACCAGATCGTCCTCCCGGACGGCCCGGCTCGGCTTTTCTTGTTAAATCGATTAGATTATAGCCTGTCCGAGGCCGCGACCGGCGGGCGCCCTTGAGGAGATGTCGATTTCGTGTCCAGCCAGATCATTCCTGTCGAGATTTTCGACTACATCGTCTTTGGCGGCAACGGCGATCTCGCCGAACGTAAGCTCCTGCCCGCCCTCTATCATCGCGACCTCGACGGGCAGATTCCGCTAGGGGCTCGAATCATCGGCGCGTCGCGCACCGCGCTGTCGGACGAGGCCTATCGCGACTTCGCCCGCAAGGCGCTGGACTCCTTCGTCGCCGCCGGGGACCGCAACCCGGAGGCGGTCGAGCGCTTCCTGTCGCGCCTCTTCTACCGTCAGGTGGACGTGAAGGGCGATGCGGGCTGGGCCGAGCTGAAGTCGCTTCTGGACGAAGCCGAAGACAATCGCATCCGCGCCTTCTACATGGCGGTCAGCCCCTCGCTCTTCGCCGACATCGCCTCGCATATCAACACGCTGGGCCTGTCCAACGACCGCACGCGCCTCGTGGTCGAAAAGCCGGTCGGGCGCGACCTCGAGTCCGCCAAGCGCCTGAACGCGCTGATCGGCGAGCATTTCCGCGAAGATCAGGTCTTCCGCATCGACCATTATCTCGGCAAGGAAACCGTGCAGAACCTCATGGCTCTGCGCTTTGCCAATATGCTCTACGAGCCGCTCTGGAACTCGGCCTTCGTGGATCACGTGCAGATCACGGTCGCCGAAAGCGTCGGTCTGGAAGGGCGCGCGGGCTATTACAACACGGCCGGCGCCATGCGCGACATGGTGCAGAACCACATTCTCCAGCTCGTCTGCCTCGTGGCGCTAGAGCCGCCTTCGGCTATGGACGCCGACGCGCTGCGCGACGAGAAGCTGAAGATCCTGCGCTCGCTCAAGCGCATCGACGCCAGCAACGTCGAACACGTCACCGTGCGCGGCCAGTACAAGGCCGGTGCGTCCAATGGCGGCGCGGTGAAGGGCTATCTGGAAGACCTCGGCGAGCCGACCAGCGACACCGAGACCTTCGTCGCCATCAAGGCCGAAATCAACAATTGGCGCTGGGCCGGCGTGCCCTTCTATATCCGCACGGGCAAGCGCCTGTCGGAGCGCATGAGCGAGATCGTCGTCACCTTCCGCCCGATCCCGCATTCGATCTTCGACAACGCCGCCGGTCACGTCCAGCAGAACCAGCTCGTCATGCGCCTTCAGCCCAACGAAGGCGTGAAGCAATGGCTGATGATCAAGGATCCCGGCCCCGGCGGAATGCGCCTGCGCCATGTCCCGCTGGACATGACCTTCGCCGAGAGCTTCCATGTCCGCAACCCGGACGCCTATGAGCGTCTTCTCATGGACGTGATCCGGGGCAACCAGACGCTGTTCATGCGCCGCGACGAGGTCGAGGCCGCGTGGGAATGGGTCGACCCCATCCTCAAGGCCTGGGAAGAGCGCAGCATGAAGCCGCAAGGCTACACCTCGGGCACCTGGGGTCCGTCCTCCTCGATCGCGCTGATCGAGCGTGACGGGCGCACCTGGCACGAGCCGGATTGAGCGGGGCCATGACGATCAAACGTCACGACTATCCCACGCGCGACGCGCTGGCCGAGGCTTTGGCCGGCGGCATCGCGGCGGTTCTGGCCGGCGGCATCGCCACGCAGGGTTCGGCGGTTCTCGCCGTGTCCGGCGGCTCGACGCCCAAGCTCCTGTTCCGACACCTTGCCTCGACCGACATCGACTGGTCCCGGGTGACGGTCGTCCTCGTGGACGAGCGCTGGGTGCCCGAAACCTCCGATCGGTCCAACGCGGCCCTCGTGCGGGACAATCTCCTGCGCGACCGGGCTTCGGCGGCGCATCTCGAGCCCTTCTATATCGAGGGGCTGGACGCGCTGGAGGCGGTGGGCGAACTGTCGCAGAAGTTCGGCGCGTTCCAGCGCCCCTTCGATGTCGTGATCCTCGGCATGGGCACGGACGGGCACACGGCCTCCTTCTTCCCCGGCGGCAACCGTCTGGCGGCGGCAATCGACCCGGCCAACCCGGAGGCGGTGATCGCCATCGAGGCGCCCGGCGCGGGCGAGCCTCGCATCACCTTGACGCTGTCCCGGCTTGCCGACGCGCGTTTCCTGGCGCTTCATATCGAGGGTGAGGAAAAGCAGGTGGTGCTGGAGCGCGCCCTGGAGGATGGCCCGGTCGAGGACATGCCGGTGCGCGCCATGCTGCGAGCGCCGCGCCAAGAGCCGATCCAGGTCTTCTGGGCTCCCTGAAGAGCCGATCCTTGCCTGGTGCGGGGTCCGCGCCGGGCCATTCGTTCCGGGCCGACGCGTGAAGCAAGCGCCGGCCCCTACCCAGTGAGGTGACGTCATGGCCGCCATTGCCCGCATCGAGGAGATCACGGCTCGTATCCGCGAGCGGTCCGCGCCGACGCGCGAGCCCTATCTCGCGCGCATCGAGGCCAAGGGCGCGGCCGGCCCCCGGCGCAACCGCTTGCATTGCGGCAATCTCGCCCATGGTTTCGCCGCCTGCGGGCCGACCGACAAGGAGCGCCTGACCGGCAGCGAGACGCTGAATCTCGGCATCATCACCGCCTATAACGACATGCTCTCGGCCCACCAGCCCTACGAGACCTACCCTGAGATGATCCGCCAGACGGCGCGAGAGATGGGCGCGACGGCGCAGGTCGCGGGCGGCGTTCCCGCCATGTGCGACGGCGTCACGCAGGGTCAGACGGGCATGGAACTGTCGCTCTTCTCGCGCGACATCATCGCCATGTCGGCCGCCGTCGGCCTCAGCCACGACATGTATGACGCCGCCGTCTATCTCGGCGTCTGCGACAAGATCGTGCCGGGCCTCGCCATCGCCGCCCTGACCTTCGGCCATCTGCCGGCGATCTTCGTGCCGGCCGGGCCGATGACGACGGGCCTGCCGAACGACGAGAAGACCCGCATCCGCCAGCTCTACGCCGAGGGCAAGGTCGGGCGCGACGCGCTGCTGGAGGCCGAGTCCAAGAGCTATCACGGGCCGGGCACCTGCACCTTCTACGGCACGGCCAATTCCAATCAGATGCTGATGGAGATCATGGGCCTGCACACGCCGGGCTCGTCCTTCGTCAATCCGGGCACGCCGCTGCGCGACGCGCTGACCCGCGAGGCGACGCGCCGTGCCCTCTCGATCACCGCGCTCGGCAACGAATACACGCCCGCCGGCCTCGTGGTGGACGAGCGCGCCGTGGTCAACGGCGTTATCGGTCTTCACGCCACCGGCGGCTCGACCAATCATACGATGCATCTCGTCGCCATCGCCGCGGCGGCCGGCATCCAGCTGACCTGGGCCGATATCTCGGAACTTTCCGACCTCACGCCGCTGCTCGCCCGCGTCTATCCGAACGGTTCGGCCGACGTGAACCATTTCCAGGCGGCCGGCGGCATGGGCTACCTGATCCAGGAACTCCTGAAGCACGGCCTCCTGCATGACGACGTGCGCACGGCCTGGGGCACGGGCCTCGGCGGCTACACGGTCGAAGCGCGGCTGGGCGAGGACGGGCACTCGGTGGTCCGCGTGCCCGCCCCCGAGCACAGCCACGATCCCAAGGTTCTTACGACGCCCGAGCAGCCCTTCGCGCCCAATGGCGGCTTGAAGATGCTGGACGGCAATATGGGCAAGGCCGTCATCAAGGTCTCCGCCGTGAAGCCCGAGCGCCGCGTGGTGGAAGCGCCGGCCCGCGTGTTCCACGATCAGGACGATCTCCAGCGCGCCTTCAAGGCGGGCGAGCTGACGGGCGATTTCATCGCCGTGGTGCGCTTCCAAGGGCCGAAGTCGAACGGAATGCCCGAGCTTCACAAACTCACGCCCTCGCTCGGCGTGTTGCAGGATCGCGGGCAGAAGGTGGCGCTGGTGACGGACGGGCGCATGTCCGGTGCCTCGGGCAAGATTCCCGCTGCCATCCATGTGACGCCGGAAGCCGCCGAGGGCGGCGCGATCGGGCGCATCCGCGACGGCGACATGATCCGTCTCGACGGCGAGACCGGCGCGCTGGAAGTTCTGGTGGATGCCACCGAATTCGGCGCGCGGCCGCTCGCGGAAGCCGATCTCTCGGCTAACGAGTTCGGCCTCGGGCGCGAGCTGTTCGCCGTGTTCCGCCGCGCGGTCGGCCCGGCCGACCGGGGCGCCAGCGTTTTTTAACCGCCCCATCGGGCGTTACCCACAAGCATCCGCCGAGCGATTTCCTCTTTCGCCGGCAATAGGCTAGACGAAGGCTCGAAGCGTCAGGCTAGGCTCTTTTGGAGCCCGCCTTACGCGCTCGGGCCTTTGTCGCGTCCGAGCCAGAGAAGGCAATGCGTGCGGGACCGGACGAGTGCTTCGCCCCGCAGGCGCGAGGCGGGAGCGATCTCCGCTTCGAGAAGAGATTGGGCTCATTCGGCATGTCGCGTTCGTCCCGCATCAAGCTCCCGCGCGGATCGCTCCGTTCGTTCGGCATCGTGCATGACGTGGTGGTGGCCGCGCTCGCCATCAGCCTCTCGCTGACGCTGGCCTTCGATTCCTACGCGCTCACCCATTCCTGGCAGATCTGGGCGATGATCGGCGGCTTCACGGCGCTCTCGGCCGCGATGTTCCCGCTCTTCTCGCTCAACAGCGGCGCGTGGCGCTATGCCTCGCTGCTCGACGTCGTATCGATCGTGAAGGCCGCGACGGCGATCAACGTCGTCTTCCTGATTGCCAATTTCATCCTGTTCCGGGGCGAGTATTTCCCGCGTTCGGCCTTCATCATGACCTGGTTCATCATGATCGTCGGTCTCGGCGGCCCACGCCTTGCCTACCGGCTCTACAAGGAGCGCGGCCTGTCGGAGCGCTTCTTCGAGACGGCTTCGGCGCGCGAGCGCCCGCAACATATCCTGCTCTACGGCTTTTCCGACAATGCCGATCTTTTCATCCGCAACGCGCGCCGCTCGCATCACAGCCCGCATATCGTCGGCCTGATCGATCCGCTCGCCAAGAATCGCCGCCGCCAGTTGCACGGGCTGCGCGTGCTCGGCGCGCTGGACGATCTGCCCGAGGTCGTGCAGCAGGCCGAGCACGGCGCGACGCCGATCACGCAGATCATCGTCACGCAGACCAACATCTCTCCCGCCGATCTCTCGCACGTGGTGGAGAGTGCCGCCCCGTTCCAGATCGCCGTGAAGCGCCTGCCGGATATTTCGCGCGCGGGCGGCGTCGATGCCGACAAGCCGATCGAGGCTCTGCCCGTCTCGCTGGAAGACCTTCTCGGGCGCACCGAAGTCGAGCTCGACACGGCGGAAGTGGCGCGGCTCATTCGCGGCCGCTGCATCGCCGTGACCGGCGCGGGCGGCTCGATCGGCTCGGAACTCGTCAACCAGATCGCCGCCTTCGCGCCGGGGCGTCTGATCCTCGTGGATGCCAACGAGTTCAATCTCTACTCCATCGGCAAGCGCATGGAGGTCCACCACCCCAGCGTCGAGGTGGTGGAGCGGATCGTGGATGTCCGGCAGGCCGACCGCGTGTCGCGCCTCTTTGCCGAGTGGCGGCCGGAGGTCATCTTTCACGCCGCAGCGCTGAAGCATGTCCCGATCGTCGAGGACAATCCGCTGGAGGGGATCGAGACCAATCTTTTGGGCTCGCGCAATGTCGCGAACGCGGCGCTCAGCTGCGGCGCGACGGCCTTCGTCATGGTCTCGACCGACAAGGCGGTGAATCCGACCAATGTCATGGGCGCGACCAAGCGCGCGGCGGAAGCCTATTGCCAGGCGCTCGACCTTGCGGGCTCGGGCACGCGCTTCATGACCGTGCGCTTCGGCAATGTCATGGGCTCGGCGGGTTCGGTGATCCCGCTGTTTCAGGCGCAGCTGTCGCGCGGCGGGCCGCTGACCGTGACCCATCCCGACATCACGCGCTTCTTCATGACGATCCCCGAAGCCTCCCGCCTCATTCTCCACGCCGCCGGCCACGGGCTCGGCGCGGGCGCGGCCGAGGGGCAGATTTTCGTTCTCGACATGGGCGAGCCCATCCGCATCACGGAACTCGCCGAGCGGCTGATCCAGCTGGCGGGCCTGCGCCCGCATGTCGATGTCGCGATCCGCTACACCGGCCTGCGCAAGGGCGAGAAGCTCTACGAGGAACTCTTCGGCGAAGGCGAAACGCGCGAGCGCACGGGCCGCGCGGGGCTTTTGATCGCCCGCTCGCGCGTCAGCGATCTCGACCTCCTGCGGCATCGCTTCGCTGAGGCCGAAGAGGCCGTTCGCGCGGGCGACGCGGCGCGAGCCGTCGCGGTTCTGCGCCAGATCGTGCCGGAGTTCACGCCCTTGTCGGAGCTTCCCCCCGCCGCCATCGAGGGCCATTCGACACGGCGTCTGGCCTCTCCCGATGCGCCAACGCCGGCGGGAGATTGAGGCGGCTGTCAGTCGCGGCCTCGCGTCCCGATCGGTCGGGGCGCTCGTCCCAAAGCGACGACGAAGCGTGTGGGGGCCGACTGCGAAGCGAGCGCCGAGCGCTTGATCCTCCAAAGGGCCGGGCAGCTGCGAAACATTCGGGATCAGTTTGCCGCGTCCCCTGCTCCGATCCTTGCCTCGCCGCTGTGCGCGGGACAGGCTCCCCTCGTCTCCCTGTACGAACCGAAGGTGTTCGAGGCTCTTTGCGCGGAGATGCTCCCGAGATCAGCGGCAGGTCTGCGAGATGCCTGCCTCAGGTCTTTCGGCAGCGTCGAAACGATCCCGACGACCCTTTGCGATGACGCCCGACGATGCGCGGAAGCGCTCATCGTCGGGCGTCATTGCGGAACAAAAGGGAAGCGACGCGGAACAGGCCCTTAGGACGAGGGCTGAACCAGGAGGCTTCGACGCTGGCGCGCGGCGGTCATCGTCAGGCTTATGCGCTCGCGGGCGGCTTCCTCGACCATGGGCCGGTTGGCGGGCTCGTTGGGCTGAGCCAGCTCGGAGAGGTCATCGAGACGCTTGGACGCTTCATCGAAGCCGGACGGGGCGGCGTCGAGACTCGGCGCGTCCAGTTCCTCGGCCGGCTGGAAGCGACGCACGCCGGAGCGGCGAAGGCCGATGGCGCGGATGCGCTCGCGCAGTTCGGCCCGGCGGCGGTCGAGGTCGCCCTCGTTCAGGTCGAACTCCGGGTCGCTCGGCGCATGGACGGCGTGTTCGTGTTCGTCCTCGAATGCTTCGTGATCGCCCTTGAACTCGTCCTGTTCCCGCGCTGTCCGAGCCGTCTCGAATTCGGATTCATCGCCAGGTTCGTCGCCCGCATCGCGGATCGACGCGCGAGGCGCTTCATCTTCGGCATCGACTGGCGAGACGATGGACGGCTCCTGAGCGCGGCGGATCGGCTCGTGCGTTTCCGAGTCAGTGGCCGAGCCGCGCAGCGACCAGTCTGCGGCGGCGGGTATCGGGGCCTCGGCGCGCCGGAGGGTGAAACCTTCGTCCAAACGCTCCGTCTCGCCCCGTTCGTCTTCGGCGCGGCGCGCGCTGCCAGCCCCGCCCCGCAGGATGGAGAGCATGGCGCCGAGCGCGGCCAGCATGATGCCGACGCCGAGCCCAGCGACACCACCGGCCGCCATGACGATGCGGCGCGACAGGCTGGAGGGCTGAAGCGGGACCGTCGCCTCGGAGATCACGCGCACATTGGCGGTGTTCAGGCTTTCCTGCTCGCTGGTCTGGCGCGTGCGCAGGAGATAGGCCTCGTAGACCGCGCGGGAGGCATCGACCTCGCGCTCCAGCTCGCGAAGCTTCACGAAGGAACTGCTGGTCTCGATCTGGCGTGAGCGCAGCGTGTCGATCTGACGGCTCAGATCGGCTTCGGTATCGCGGGCGCGGGCAAGCTCCGTCTGCGCCGAGGCGACGATGCGGCCGAGCTCGTTCTGGATTGCGCGCCGCGCCGCCGTCACGGCTTCGTCCGCCCCGATACGCTGGGGATGGCGGGGCCCGAGGCGCGTGGCAAGAACGGCGGCGCTCTGCGTGGCTTCGGTATAGGCCTGGCGCAGGCGTTGCAGCGTTTCGGAGTTGAGCCCTTCGGGGAAGGAGCCCTCCACCACGTCGCTGAAGCTGGCGCGGCGCAGCGACTGGGCGCGCACGTCGAGCGTGGTGATCTGGGCGCGCACATCGGCCAGCTGGCTGTTGATGCGCGTGATGTAGTCGTCGTCGATCAGCCGGCCGCCGACGCCGACGAGCTTGTTGTCGGCCTTGTAGGCTTCCACCGCATCTTCGGCGGCGACGACGCGCTGGCGCAGCTCGGCAAGGCGCGAGGACAGGGCCGTGGTCGCGCGCCGCGCGAGTTCCGACTGGGCGCGGCCTTGCTCGGCGATGAAATTCTCGGTGATCAGATTGGCGAGACGCGCCGCCTTGTCGGGGTCCTCGGAGGTCACCGACAGGTTGATCACGAAACTATTGGCGTTGCGCACGGCCTTCACGTGCTTGGCGAGGTTCGCGATCGTCAAAAGCTGGCGATCGCGGATCACCGCGTCCTCGTTGGACGAGAGGAAGGCGTTCACGAGGCTGGTGACGCCGGAAAACAGGCTCTCGCGCGTGCCGTTGAACTCGGGATCGGCGGTCAGGCCTGCCTGGGAGACGACGCGCTCCAGAACCGAATTCGAGGTCATCACCGCGATCTGACTTTCCACCAGCGCCAGCGTCCCGTCCGTGCTCATGCCCGTCTGGGACGAGGTCACGTCGTTCTGCACGATGTTGAGATCGCGCGGATCGAGCACGAGCTGGGCGATGCCCGTATAGGCTTTGGGCGTGGAATAGGCATAGGCACCGGCCAGCCCGACGCCGAGCACGGTCGCCAGAACGATGAAGCCGCGTCGCTGCCAGATGCCGCTCGCCAGCACAGCCGGATCGAACAGCGACGTCTGCCCATCGGCCCTGGACCGGCGCGGCCGTTCGCCCGCGAAGACGCTCTCAGCATGGGTGTCGGAATGGAACATCCGGGTGGGCCTGTTCTCAACGAGGACGGTTTGGCCAAACCTCCGCGAATATGGCAAACAAATCCTTAACGCGCCTTCCAATCGTTACGGAACGGTCAGCCCGTCGCAAGTTTCTGACGTAGCGTCACATACCAGGGCTTGGGCCGAAGCGCCGCGTCGAACGGCAGGGGCCGGTTCGGCTGGCCGTCGGAGCGCGGCATGGCGTCCGGCACCCAGGTGTAGCGATCGCTGATGCCCCAGGTGATCACGGCATAAGGGCGCTGACCGGCGAACAGCCCGTCCAGAAAGTCGCTGACGCTGCGCTCGGCCGCCGCGTCGATGGCGTCGGCGTCGCCCCGAACCTGAAAGTCGATCACATCCAGCTCGCTTGCGAGCAGGCCGACGCCCAGCGCCTTCAAGTCGCGCCCGAAGCGCGCCAGCGCCTCGCGGTCCACTTTGATATGGCTGTAGAGATGCGCCTGAAGGCCGACCATATCGACCCGCAGTCCCTCGTCCTGCAACTGGCGCACGAGATGGAGGATCTCGGCGCGGCGCGCGTCGTAGCGCGGTCCTTCGAATTCCAGATCGTAATCGTTGATGACGAGCTTGGCGCTGGGGTCCGCCCGCATGGCGGTTCGGAAGGCGAGAGAAATGTGGCGCGCCCCGAGCCGGCGCCGCCACCATGTGTCGCGCAAGGGGCCGCCGGGCTCGCGCGGGTCGTTGGCGATCACCTCGTTCACCACGTCCCAGCTGCCGAGCCGGCCCCGGTAATGCTCGGCCACGCGCTCGATATGCTCCACCAGCACCCGCTCGGCATCGGCCGGGTCGCGGATCGCCTCCAGCCAGGGCGGGTTGGTGGACCACCAGACGAAGGCATGGCCGCGCGACATCATGCCCCGCGAACGCGCCCAGTTCACCATCCGGTCGGCCGGGTCGAACCAGAATTCCGGGCGCGTCGGGCGGAGCAGGCCGAATTTCAGCTCGTTGGACGGCATGAGGAGATCGCATTCGCGCTCGATCAGCGCGCGATAGTCCGCATCCGCCTCGAAATGATCCACCTGCACCGCCGCGCCGAAGGGCACGCGCGGCGCAAGGGCACGGGCGGGGTTCGCGCCCAGCCCCATGGCGCAGGCCATCCCCGCCGCGCCTCCCACCAGAAGCGAACGGCGCGTTAAGGGCGCGGTGCTAAGCTGGCGGGGGATCGCGTTCGGGCCTCGTGGGATCGAGTGCAGAGGCGCATCGGCGCGATGATGGACGGCGGCTTGGCTGGTCTCGTCGGTCATGCGCTCTATCGGATGGAAGGGAGAGACGGAATGCGCGGAGCGATCCGTGGCCTGGCTCGGATGGGTCATGCCAATCTTCACCTTCTGCGCGATTATACCAAGCTGATCGGCGGCTCGGCGGGGCGGCTGGTCCTGTCTCTCTTGTATTTCACAGCCGTTGCGAATGCATTGAGCATTGCCGGCTTCGGCCTTTTCGCCACGGCGTCGGGCACGGGCATCGTCCTGTCGCGCATTGCCGGCTTCGGCTTCGTGTCGCCGCTCTACCGCGCGGCCACGCGCAAGCCGCACCTCATCGGCGCCTATACGGCGGGCTATCTGGCGGCGCTTCTCGCCTCCATGCCCGTGGTGGCCTTGGTGGCGCTCGGCTTTTACGGGCTCGTCTTCGAAGGCGACATGGGCCTTCTCCCCTTCGCGCTGGTGGTCGCGGCCGAAATCATCGGCTGGCGCTCGCTGGAGGTCGTGTGCATCGTCAACAACGGCATGGGGCGCTTCGGGCGCGCCTCGGTGCTGGTGATCGTCGGCTCGGCCGCCAAGGCGCTCGCCGCCCTTCTGTTCGCTCATGCCGGCCTTGCCCAGACCGATCTCCTGTCGTGGAGCGTCTTCTACTTCGCAGCCAATGCCGGGTCGGCGCTGCTCGGAATCGTGCTCTTCTATCCGCGCCAGCGGCTTCGCTGGCGTCCGGCCCTTTACCTGCGCCGCCTCGGCGACAGTCTCGCCGTCGCGGGCGCGGAGATCCTGTTCTATCTCCAATCCGAGATGGACAAGCTTCTGGTGTTGTCGCTCGGCGGGCCGGCGATCGCCGGCATCTATGCCATGCTGATGCGCCTCATCGACCTGACGGCGCTGCCGGTGCGCTCCTTCAACATGATGATCGTGCAGAAGCTGATCCGCACACCGGGGCTTCTGCAGTCCTGGCGGCGACGCTGGATGACGGAGGGCGGCATCGCGCTGGTGTCGGTCGCCGGAATGGGGGTGCTCGGGCTGATCCTTGCGGTCGCGCCGACGCTGCTCGGGCGCAATGTCGCCGACGCCGCGCCGCTCGTGCTTCTGGTGCTTCTCGTGCCGGCCTTCCGCAACCTCGTCGAATATCAAAGCGAGTTGCTCTACGCGCGGGGGCGCACGGGCATGCGCGCGGCGATCCTGGCGCTTCTGGGTCTTCTCAAGGCAGGCTTCCTGACGCTGCTCCTGCAAGGGGCGGCCACCACGCCGGACGATCAGTGGATCCTCGGGCTGAACGGTGTCTTCGCCGCGCTCTGGATCGCTTCGGCCGGGGCCACCTATATCGCGCTCGACTGGCGCAGCCGCTTGCCGCGCGACGGCCCGTCCGGCGCGCCCGACATCGCGGCGGCCTGAGCGTGCGATCTCAGAGCCCGTCTGGAAAGTACCCGGCGGGCTTTTCGGACGAGCTCTTAGATGCCGACGACGCGCCGGATGATGGCGGGGTCCGTGCCGGTAAAGGACTGAAGTCCCAGCGCCACCTGCTCGGGCGAAAGTCCGGTCAGAAAGCGTTCGAGGCCTGCCTCATCCAGCGGCGGCCCGTCCCAGTAAACCGCGCAGAGCCGCTCGTCGGTCGCCACATGGCGCTCCGGCCGCTCCTCCGCCTCGTCCACGAAGCGGCCATAAATCGTGCATTCCGACAGGGCGCGTGAACTGACCAGCGCCATCATGGCCGGGCGATGCGTCGTGCGGGCGATGCGCGCCAGCATGTCCCGAACCGTATCGCGACGCCAGGCGATCAGCGTGGTGATGTAGGTCGCAGCTGGAACGGGCTCGCGCGCGAGGCCCAGAAGCCGAGCCGCTCGCCGTGCCCACCGCTCATGCTCGGCACGGCGCGCGGGCTCGACCGCCGCCAAGCCCTCGGCGCGGCGGTAGAAGCGCACCGCCTCGCCCTGTCGGAAATGGCCGACATCGAAGGGGCGCACGAACACGACATCGGAATCCAGGGACACCAGCACGTCTTCCGCCATGGCCGCGCCCATGGCAATGCGCCGAAGCTGCTGCACATGCCAGCCGCGCAGCGGGAGGCCGAAGGGAGACAACCAGAGCCGTCGACGTCGATCGAGCGGATCGGGGATCGGGCGAAGCCAGACGGGCAGGATATCCCGCTCGCACACGACCCTGCGGTTGGGCCCCTCGAAGACGCGAAAGGCGGCGAGATCGGCGGCCTCGACCAGAATGTAGTGGATGGCATGGCCGGTCACGAAGCGGTCCACGCTGTCGCACAGGAGGCGACAGCGTTCCAGATCGCCGCGATAGGATGATGTCACGAGCGCGATGGAAAAGGGCATCGATCTGTCCGCGCCTGGGCTCCCCTACCGACAGGCCTCAGCCGATCGTTTCAAGGTGACATCTATCATGGCAGTGGGAGCGATCCGTCAATTGGGTGATGACGCGGGGGAAGCTCTTGAAGGATCATTCATCGATTTGCGGCAAGTTTCCCCCATGGAACCCACGCCCCTGCCCCTCGATCGCCTGCCAACCGCCGTCACGGTCGAAGCCCTGTCGCCGAATCATGGGGCGGAGCGGGAGATCGTGGTCGTGGTGCCGACCTTCCGTCGGCCCGATCTCGTGCTGCGCACGCTGGCGTCGCTCCAAGCGCAGACCACGCACCGCCCTTTCGCGATCGTGCTCGTGGAAAACGATTCCGAAGGGCGCGAAGGGCTGGAGGCGGCGCGCCCGCTGTTCGAAAGCGGATCGCTGACGGGCCTCGTCGTGGTGGCGCATGAGCGCGGCAATTGCTCGGCCTATAATGCCGGCTTTGCCGCCGCGCGGCGCTTCTATCCCGCGCTTCAGGTGGCACTGATCATCGACGATGACGAGGAAGCCGCGCAGGACTGGATCGAGGCCCATCTGGCGGCGCTGGATCGCCTGGATGTCAATGTCACCGGCGCGCCGCAGATTCCCGTGTTCGAGGATGCCGCCAAGCAGGGGCTGGCCGCGCATCCCGTGTTTCGCCCGCCCTTCGATGCGAGCGGGCCGGTGCCGACGCTGGTGTCGTCGGGCAATGTCGCGATTCGCGCGGCCGTTCTGGATCGCATGCGCGAACCCCTGTTCGACCCGCGCTTCAACTTCACGGGCGGCGGCGACGCCGATCTCTTCTCGCGCTGCCGGGAGGCGGGCTTTCGCTTCGGCTGGTGCCGCGAGGCGGCGGTGCGGGAGGTCGTTCCGAAGCGGCGCACGGAGTTTTCCTGGATCAACGCTCGCTCGCTGCGCAACGGCGCGCTCTCGACGCTGGTGCAGCGTGGGCGCGACGGGCGCGCGCGAACGCTCGCCAAGAGCCTGGCCCTCGCGCTCGCCGCCCCGCCGCGCTCGGTGGCGCTGGCGCTACGTTCGCGCTCGCTCCTGATCGGCCTCTACCACATTCAGATCGCGCTCGGCCGGCTTCAGGGCGAATTCGGCCGGGTCGGGGAGCAATATCGAAAGCCCGAAAGCAACTGAAACCGCCCCGGATTTCAGTCTCGGCCGTCGCACTTTTCCGCGCAATGCCCTAGCTCCTATGCGGCAGAGCAATGAGGAGCAGCAGTCGCAATGGACCTTCTTCGATTGATGGCGCTCGATCGGGGCGATCTCGACATCGTGTCGGCCCATGTGCAGGACGCCGTGATTCGGCTTGGCGACATCAGCTTCTCGGGCGCGCGCCGGCAGTTCACCCTGCCGATGAACCGCTTCGTCTGGGAAAAGGCGCCGCCCCGTCGCGGCCTGTTTCGCCGGCAAGGGGAATACGAGCGTCGGCGCAGTGTCCTGCATTTCGACCGCGTGACATCGGTCAAGCGCAGCGGCTTCGCACAGGCCGATGAGGACGCCGTGCTGGCGCTTCTCGCCATTCGTTGGAGCGTGACGGACGACCCTTCGGGCACGATCGACCTTGTGTTCGCGGGCGGTGCCGCGATAAGGCTCGATGTCGAATGTATCGAAGCGCAGCTGACCGATCTCGGCGCCGCCTGGAGCACCCCGTCGCGGCCCGACCACGACAAGGGTTGACACGGGCGACGGGAGCGGACGGCGCGCCGGGAAAGAGGGCCTGACGTGCCGCAACGGCTCCATATCAGCGAACCGGATTTCGAACAGCGTTTCCGCGCGCTTCTGGCCGCCAAGCGCGAGGCTTCGGTGGATGTCGAAGCCACCGTGCGCGAGATCGTGTCGGACGTGCGCCAGCGCGGCGACGCGGCGCTGATCGAGCTGACCGCGCGCTTCGACCATCTGGAACTGACGCCCGAGACGCTGCGCGTGCCGGAGGCCGAAATCGAGGCCGCGCTGGAGGCGACGCCGCCAAAAACGCGCGCCGCCCTAGACCTCGCCCATCGCCGCATCGAAAGCCACCATATCCGGCAGATGCCGAAAGACGACCGCTATATGGACGCAATCGGTGCCGAGCTCGGCTCGCGCTGGACGGCGGTGGAATCGGTCGGCCTTTATGTGCCGGGTGGGGCGGCGAGCTATCCCTCTTCCGTCCTGATGAACGCCGTGCCGGCCAAGGTGGCGGGCGTCGAGCGCATCGCCATGGTCGTGCCGGCCATGCGCGGCGCGCTCAACCCGCTGGTGCTGGCCGCCGCGCGCATCGCGGGCGTGTCCGAGATCTACCGCGTCGGCGGGGCACAGGCCGTCGCGGCGCTCGCCTATGGCACGGAAAGCATCGCCCCCGTCGCGAAGATCGTCGGCCCTGGCAATGCCTATGTGGCAAGCGCCAAGCGGCAGGTCTTCGGCACGGTCGGCATCGACATGATCGCCGGTCCATCCGAAGTGCTCGTGATCGCCGATGCCGACAACGACCCGGACTGGCTGGCCGCCGATCTTCTGGCCCAGGCCGAGCACGACCGGGCGGCGCAGTCGATCCTGCTCACCGATAGCGAAGACCTCGCCGCCCGCGTGGAAGCAGCCGTGGAGCGCCAGCTTCAAACGCTCTCGCGCTCCGAAACCGCCAGCGCGAGCTGGGCCGAGTTCGGCGCGGTGATCGTGGTGAGCGATCTTCTGCGCGACGCCCCACCCCTTGCCGACCGCATCGCCGCCGAGCATCTGGAAATCGCAACCGACGACCCGGACGCGCTGTTTGCCCGCATCCGCAATGCCGGCGCCGTGTTCCTCGGCCGCCACACGCCCGAAGTCATCGGTGATTATGTCGGCGGATCGAACCATGTTCTGCCGACGGCGCGCTCGGCGCGCTTCTCCTCCGGCCTTTCGGTGCTCGATTTCGTGAAGCGCACCTCGATCCTCAAGCTTTCGGCCGAGGCGCTGCGCGAACTCGGCCCCTCGGCCATCGAACTTGCCCGCGTCGAAGGACTCGACGCGCATGGGCGATCCGTCGCCATCCGGCTCAATCTCTAGAGGACCTCATGGAGCGCGGACGCCTGGTTTCGATCGACCTCGATGAATCGATCGGGCGCGCGGCGCCCGATGTGGAGCATGATCGCGCCGTCGCGATCGTGGACCTGATCGAGGAGAACCTCTTCGACCTCGAAGGTCATCCCGGCGGACGCTTTCGGCTGAAGCTCGCGCTGGCCGACCGCCGCCTCGTCTTCGACGTCACGGACGAGGGCGGCCAGCCATTGGCCGTTCACATTCTCTCGCTGACACCCTTCCGTCGCGTCATCCGGGACTATTTCCTGATCTGCGACAGCTATCACGAGGCGATCCGCACGGCGACGCCCTCGCAGATCGAGGCGATCGACATGGGTCGGCGGGGCATACACAATGACGGATCGGACCTCCTGCGCGAGCGGCTGAAGGGCAAGATCGAACTGGACAAGGACACGGCGCGGCGTCTCTTCACGCTGATCTGCGTTCTGCATCGGCGCACGTGAGGGAGGCCAGCGGGTTGAACGCCGAGACCATCACACACCGGGAGGCATACACCGCATGAGCGCTCCCTCCCCCGCTCGCAAGGTCGATTCCATCCTCTTCGTCTGCGGCGCGAACTCGATCCGCTCGCCCATGGCCGAAGCCATTGCCCGATCCGTCCTGCCGCCCTCCATCTATATCGCCTCGGTCGGCGTGAAGGACGGGGAGCGCGATCCGTTCGTGGATGTGATCCTGGCCGAGCAGGGCCTGTCGCTCGGCGACCGCAAGCCGCAGAAATGGGAGGATCTGGGGGACGGCTATTTCGACCTCGTGATCACCCTCTCGCCCGAGGCCCATCACGCCGCCATGAGCGCGACCGGGGCGGATGCCACGGCCGTGGAATTCTGGCCGATGCCCGACCCGTCCATCGTCAACGGCAGCCGGGGACAGATTCTCGACGCCTATCGCGACGTCTTCCGACGCATCCAGACCAAGCTGACGGAACTGCGAGACCGGGGCTGAGGCAGCCCCGGTCTCTGATCGTCAGTGCGCGTCCACCTTCACGCTGGCGGAGGGACGGCGGATCATGACCGTCAGAAAGCAGAGCGCAACGAACAACCCCGTCAGCATCACGAACACGTCCGAAAAGGCCATGACGCTCGCCTCGCGGTGAATGAGGCCGCTCATCTGCTTGAGCGCGACATTGGCCCCGTCGAGACCGGCCGCGTTGAAGCTGGAGGCCATGTCGTTCAGCCGGTCTTCGGCGATCTGGCTGCCCCAGCGCACGCGCTCGGCCAAGCGATCATAGTGCAGGACCGTGCGGTCGTTGATCATCGTGTTGATGATGGCAAGACCCACCGCGCCACCGAGATTGCGCGTCAGATTGTAGAGGCCGGACGCGCCCTTCATCTTCTGCGGCGGCAGGGTTCCGAGCGCGATATTGTTGATCGGCACCATGGCCATCATCAGCCCGAAGCCGCGCAGCAATTGCGGGATCAGAAGCTCGTAGAAATCCCAGTCATGCGTCAGCCCGCTCATCAGCCAGGTGCCGAGGCCGAAGGCCGAGAAGCCCATGGCCATCATGACGCGCGGATCGAGCTTGGAGGAGAGTTTGCCCGAGAGCGGCGCGGTGAAGAACATCGCCAGACCCGAGACGAACATGGTCTCGCCGATCATCAGCGAATCATAGCCCCGAATGCGGCCGAGATAGACCGGGTAGAGATAGGTCAGGCCATAGAGCCCGACGCCCATGATGAAGGAGAAGAGCGAGCCGAAGGCGAAGTTACGGTTGGTGAAGGCCGTGAGATCGACGATCGGCTCCTTGGCGGTGAAGGCGCGGTAGAGAAACAGCCCCGCGCCAACCACGAGGATCACGCTCATGACGACGATGGTCTTGCTTTCGAACCAGTCGTCCAGCGGGCCTTCTTCCAGCACATATTCGAGCGAGCCGAGAAAGGCCGCCATGCCGAGCAGGCCGAACCAGTCGAACTTGGAAAAGAGCGACCATTCCGGCTTGTCGAAATCCACGAGGTTCCAGACCGCCAGTGTCACGAGGATGCCGAAGGGCACGTTGACGAGAAACAGCCAGTGCCAGGACAGGGCGTGGCTGAGATAGCCGCCGACCGTCGGGCCGATGGTGGGAGCCAGCGTCGCCACGAGGCCGATCATGGGCGAGACGACGGCGCGCTTGGAGGGGGGGAAGATGGTGAAGGCGGCCGCGAAGACGCTCGGGATCATGCCGCCGCCGATGAAGCCCTGGATGGCGCGGTAGAAGATCATCTGATCGATATTGGTGGCCGTCGCGCAGAGCGCCGAGGACAGCGTGAAGCCCGCCGCCGCCAGCGTGAAGAGGATGCGCGTCGACATCATGCGGGCGAGAAAGCCCGATAGCGGGATCATCACCACTTCGGCGATCAGATAGGCCGTCTGCACCCAGGCGATCTCGTCGGTCGAGGCGGATAGGCCGGCCTGAATTTCCGCAAGCGAAGCCGAGACGATCTGAATGTCGAGGATCGCCATGAACATGCCGAAGACCATGGCCATGAAAGCCAGCATTCGGCGCATGGGGATCGTGTCGCCGCCGCCCGATGTCGGCGCGGCGGGGCGGGCAGGCAGTTTGGAATCGGCTGTGACGGAGGACATGGGGCTTGGCTCCCGCCGAGCATCTCGCCCGGCCACGGAAACGAACAGGCGTCGGCGCGCGAAGGGGCGCGGCGGCGGAGACAAGGGCATGGTGCCCGTGGGAGCGCATCGGCTTCCACAGGCAAGGGCATCGCATTATGGGGGCCGGAGGCGAGTCTCCCCGCCCCTCCCACCGCTTTACTTCGCCTCGGCGCTCTTGACCGCGCCCGGCGCGGTGCGCGTATCGACGGCGACCGTCACCGACAGGCCGGGGCGCAGGAGGCTCGCCTGCTCGTCCGCGCGGTCGATCTCGATGCGCACGGGAACGCGCTGCACGATCTTGGTGAAGTTGCCCGTCGCGTTGTCCGCCGGTAGCAGCGAGAAGACCGAACCGGAGGCGGGCGAAAGCGAGACGACCTTGCCTTCGACCTCGACGCCCGGCATGGCGTCGACTTCGATGCGCACCTTTTCGCCGAGCGCGATCTGGTGGAGCTGCGTTTCCTTGAAGTTCGCGTCCACATAGACCTGATCGAGCGGGACGATGGCCGCCAGACGACGCCCCGGCGACACGAGATCGCCCGGCTGGGCCGAAAGATTGCCGACGACGCCGTCATAGGGCGCGCGGATCGTCGTGAAGGACAGATCGCGCTCGGCCTGATCATGCGCCACCTGAAGGCTCGGCAGCGCGGCTTCCGCCTCGGTGATCTGCGCGTCGAACACCGCGACATTGGCCTTGGCGGCCGAGAGCGAGGCGTCCGCGCCGGCAAGCTTGGCGTCAGCCTGCGCCTTGGCCGAGCGGGCCTGATCGAGCGGGGCCTGGGCCGAGGTGCCAGAGCGCACCAGATCGCTGGCGCGGCGCAGGTCGAGATCGGACTGATTGACCGCCGCGATGGCTGCTTCGCGATTGGCTTCGGCTTCGGCCACCTGCTGCACGGCTGCGGCCTGCTGCGCCTTGATGCGCGTGATCGTGGCGTTCTGCGCGGCGATCTTGGCATCAGTGGAGCGGAGCGCCAGCGCGTAGTCCCCGCCATCGATCACAATGATCGGGTCGCCCGCCTTCACGCTCTGATTCTCGGTGACGGGAACGGACTGGATATAGCCGGTGACCTTGGGCGAGAGGATCGCCATGTCGGCGCCGACATAGGCGTCGTCGGTCGTCACCATGAAGCGCCCGTTCATCCACCATTGATGGCCGTACCAGGCGCCGCCGCCGATCGCGCCCAGAAGCAGCGCGCCGAAGATGAGCTTCTTCAGGCCGCCCTTCTTCTTGGGCTGCGCGGCGGCAGGCTTGGCCTCGGCCGCCTGCGCGGGCGCGGCGTCATTCTTGCGGCCGACGATTTCCAGCTTGGGAGCGTCGGTGCGGGCCGGCCGGTCGGTCGGGGCGCGTTCCGTCGCGTCGGGCGCGTCAGTGGCGGACTTGGTCATCTTTGAAACCCCAATCGAACCGAACCGTTCGGTTCGACGTTGACATAACCGTGATCCATAGGCATTTCAAGCTGGCAGGCGGGTTGCTTTTCAAAATAATCCGTCACGCTTAAAATACCGCGAAGGACCGCTCTCATGAGCCTCGCCGCTTCTCCGTCGTCCCATCCGGTTGATGGCCGCTGCCCCGCCGGCGAAGATCCCGCCAAGCGGCGACAGATCCTCGAAGGCGCGCGCCGCGCCTTCGTGCGCATGGGCTTCGACGCGGCCTCGATGAACGATGTCACGCGCGAATCGGGCGTGTCGAAATCGACGCTCTACGTCTATTTCCGCTCCAAGGAGGAGCTGTTCGCCGCTCTGATCGATCAGGAGCGCGACCGCTATTTCTCGGAAGTCGAAGCGCTTCTGGTGGAAACCGAGCATCCGGCCGACACGCTGACGCGCTTCGGCACGCGGCTCGCCGAGATCGTCCTGTGCGCGGAGGCCATGCACGCCAAGCGCACGGTGATCGCCGTCGCCAGCCGAATGCCCCAGCTCGGGCGCGATTTCTACCGTCACGGCCCGCAACGTGGCCATGCCCTGCTGACCGCCTATCTCGACCGCGCCTGCGAGGCCGGAACGCTGCGGATCGAGGATACCGCCATGGCGGCCGCGCAATTCATAGAGCTCGCCACTGCCGGCCTTCTGCGCCGGCGCTTCTTCGACGACCAAGCGCCCGACCCGACGCCGGACGAAATCCGGCAGGTGGTCGCCTCCGGCGTCCGGCTGTTCATGGCCGGCTACGGCGTGGAGGCTTGAGGATGGCGGGTCGGCGCAAACGCATCAAGACCAAGGTGATCGGCCTCGCCTTCCAGGACGGGCGCCTTCTGGCCTTCGAGGTGACGGACGATCTGGGGCGCCTGCGCGGCGTGCGCCCGCTCGGCGGCTCCATCGAATATGGCGAAACGCGCGAGGACGCGCTCGCGCGCGAGTTCCGAGAGGAACTCGATACCCGCATCGAGATCACTGGGGACTGGACGGTTTTTGAGAGTCTCTACGAGAAGGATGGCGAGACCCGCCACGAATTCCTGTTTGCCGCGCCGATCCGGCTTCTCGACTGCAACATTCCGACCGATGGCGGCGTCATCTATCCCGAGGGGGACGGGACGCTCTGCACCGCGCGCTGGTTCGAAATCGAGGCTTTGGCGCGCGGCGAGCCCAGGCTCTTTCCAGGCGCGCTCCTGCCGTTTCTGATGAACCACTCCTTCGGCTAAGGGTCAGCCGTTCAACGCGAAATTCGCGATCTCAGCCTGGATGTCATCCATGCCGAAGCCCTTTTCCGACGAAGTGGAGATGATCGTCGGATAGGCTGCGGGGCGCTTGCGGATCAGTTCGCGCGTCGCCGCCTCGAGCTTGGGCAGGGCTAGCGCGGAAATCTTGTCGGCCTTGGTCAGGACGATCTGATAGGAGACGGCCGCCTTGTCGAGCAGCGACATGACTTCGAGATCGTTCTTCTTGATGCCATGGCGCGAGTCGATCAGCACGAAGACACGCTTCAGCGTCGCACGCCCGCGCAGATAGTCGAAGACGAGCTTGGTCCAGGCATCGACCTGTTCCTTGGGCGCCTTGGCATAGCCGTAGCCGGGCATGTCCACGATGGCGATGGGCGGCAGGTCCGCCCCCTCCCCCGAGTAGCCGTCCGGCACGAAATAGTTGAGCTCCTGCGTGCGGCCCGGCGTGTTGGACGTGCGCGCCAAGCCCTTCTGGCCGACGATGCCGTTGATCAGCGACGACTTGCCGACATTGGAACGCCCGGCGAAGGCGACCTCGGGCGGGCCTTCGGGCGGCAGGAACTTCATGGCCGGCACGCCGCGGATGAAGACCCAGGGGCGTGCGAAGAACAGACGCTGGTCTTCGTTCGGTTGAGGGGTGTCGCTTGCGTGTGTCTCGCTCATTCGGCTCGCTCCAGGGCGTCGATGTCGGCGCCGCGAATGGCTGCCAGATGTTTCGTGATGCGCTCGACCGGCCAGTTCCACCAGGCGACGCGCAGAAGGCGCTCCACGAGTTCGGGCTCGAAGCGACGGCGGCGCTCCACCGCCGGATTTCCCGCGACGATGGCATAGGGCGCGACATCGCGCGTCACCACGCTGAAGGCGCCGATGATCGCGCCGTCGCCGATCGTGACGCCCGGCATGATCACCGCTTCCGCGCCGATCCAGACATCGTTGCCGATCACCGTGTCGCCGCGCAGGCCGGCGGTGATGGTGGCGATGTCGAAGCCTTCCTCCCATCCATTCCCGAAGATGTTGAACGGATAGGTGGAGAAGCCGGTCATGGCGTGGTTCGCGCCGTTCATGATGAAGCGCGCGCCGGTGGCGATGGCGCAGAAGCGCCCGATGCGCAGCTTGTCGCCCAGGAAGTCGTAATGGTGCAGCACGTTGCGCGAGGCAAAGAGCAGCGCGTTCTCGGGGTCGTCGTAATAGGTGTAGTCGCCGATCTCGATCTTGGGATCGGTAACCACGTTTTTCAGGAACACCATTCGCTGGTGCGCGGGCGCGGGATGGATCGCCAGGGGGTCGGGACCGGACAGCATGGGTCCTGCCTATCATGGCCGGGGGCGTCGGGTCCAATCCGGCCTGATGCATCAGGCCCCGCGCTCTCAAGAGAAAAGCCGCCGGCTCTCACCGGCGGCTCGCGTTAGCAATCGAACACTCGTGTGCTCGTTAGGCTTTTTTCTTGCGGAACATGCCGGAGAGATTGTCCCAGAGTTCGATCTTCGCGCCGTGGCGCTTCATGATGATCGACTGCTGGGTGATCGAGAGCGTGTTGTTCCATGTCCAATAGATCACGAGGCCGGCCGGGAAGGAGGCCATCATGAAGGTGAAGATGACCGGCATCCAGGTGAACACCATCTGCTGGGCCGGGTCCGGCGGCGTCGGGTTCAGGCGCATCTGGATGAACATCGTGATGCCCATCAGCATCGGCCAGACGCCGACCATGAGAAGATGCGGCAGCGTGATCGGGATCAGGCCGAACAGGTTGAACAGGCTCGTCGGATCGGGCGCGGCGAGATCGTGGATCCAGCCGAAGAAGGGCGCATGCCGCATCTCGATCGTGATGTAGAGCACCTTGTAGAGCGCGAAGAACACGGGGATCTGGACCAGCACCGGCCAGCAACCTGCCGCCGGGTTGATCTTCTCCTCCTTGTAGATGCGCATCATCTCCTGCTGCTGCTTGGCGCGGTCGTCGGCATATTTCTCGCGCAGCTCGGTGAGCTTGGGCTGCACGGTCTTCATCTTGGCCATCGACTTGTAGCTCTTCGACGCCAGCGGGAAGAAGAAGAGTTTGAGAATGACGGTAATGAGGAGGATCGCGACGCCGAAATTGCCCGTCAGCGTGTAGAGATGGTCGATCGCCCAGAACATGGGCTTGGTGATGAAGTAGAACCAGCCCCAGTCGATCAACTGGCCGAACTGGCGAATGCCGAGATCGTGCTCGTAGCCGTTGATGACGTCCACGACCTTGGCGCCCGCGAAGACGCGCGAGGAGGTGCTGACCGTCGCGCCCGGCTCGATCGTCACCGGCTGTTCGAGATAGTCGGACTGGTAGTAGGAACGGCCGTCGGCCGAATAGCGGAAATGGGGCTGGAAGGTGCCGTCGTTCTGCGGCGGAATCAGCGCCGTCGCCCAGTATTTGTCGGTGATGCCGAGCCAGCCGTTCGAAGCGGAGGGCGGATTGGCCTCCTTCTCCTCTTCGATGTTGTGATACTTCACCTCGTGCAGGCCATCGTCGCCGAAGACGCCAAGCAGCCCTTCGAACAGGACATAGGCGGAGGCGACCTCGGGCTTGGAGAAGCGCACGACGCGGCCATAGGACGAGACCGCGACCGGCGCGCCGCTCGTGTTCGCCACCCGATCCTCGATGGTGAACATGAACTTGTCGTCCACCGAGATGGTGCGCGTGAAGGTGAGGCCCTGGCCGTTGGTCGCCGTCAGCGTGACCGGCGTTGCGGGCGTCAGCGTCTGGCCGGGCGTGGCCGTCCAGAGCGTCTGCGGCCCCGGAAGGGCGCCGACGTTCTGGCCGGTATAGCCGAGTTCGGCGAAATAGGCGTCCTTGCCGATCGTCTCGGGCGACAGGAGCACGATGGTCGGAGAGGAATCGCTGACCGTCTCGTGATAGCCTTTGAGGCGCAGATCATCGAGCCGCGCGCCCTGAAGGTTGATCGAGCCCGAAACGGAGGGCGTGTCGATCGGAATGCGGGGATTGGCCGCGAGCGCCGTGTCGCGCGTCTGGCCTGTCACCTCGGGCGATTGCGAGGTGGGCACCACGCTTTCGCGCCCGGCGGGTGAGACGGCAGGGTCCTGCGCCGTTCCGGCCGGAGTCGTCGGCGTCTGGAGCGTCGCCTGCTGCGACTGCTCCAATTGACGCTGCGCCTCCGAGCGCGGACTGATGACGAAGAACTGCCACCCGATCAATACGGCGATCGAAAGCGCCATGGCGATCAGGAAATTGCGGCTGTTTTCCATTATTCACTTCCCGAAGGGGGCTTTTGCGACGTCCGCTCCGCTGCCTTGACCTTCGAGACACGTCGCGACAATTCGCCGGTCAGCGTTTCGAAAGGCAGCGAGAGAAGATCGCGGCGGGCGACGATCACATAATCGAAGCCCGTCGCCATGTCAGCCCCGCAACGGGTTCGGATCGCCTCGCGCAGGCGGCGGCGGATCCGGTTGCGCTCGACGGCATTGCCGACCTTGCGCGTCACGGTCAGGCCGTAGCGCGGCGGCGCGCCATCGGCCCGGTCCAGAGCTTCGATCAAAAAGAAAGGGCCGTTCAATCGACGGCCCTTGCGCACCGCTAGAAATTCGGCGCGCGTCTTCAAACGGCTGGCGATGGGACTATCCCTCGCGGGCCTGATCGGCCGCTTAGGCCGAAAGGCGCTTGCGGCCGCGGGCGCGGCGAGCCGCGATCACATTGCGTCCGCCGACGGTCGCCATACGGGCACGGAAGCCGTGGCGACGCTTGCGGACGAGCTTGGAGGGTTGGTAAGTGCGCTTCATCGTCAATATCCCGCGCCGTGCGGGCCTCTGGCAACGTCAATGGTTCAAGATCTGTCGAACGCGCAAGATGGCCGGCAAAGGCAAACCTTCGCGGCTCAGCATTCGGTCTTCGGCCGGCCTTGTGCGGCAGATGGGGCGCAAAGTCAATCCGCAGCCGGGCTCTCGCCGCCGCTTTAACGTTCAACGTTAGCGAGACTCGCCGACAGTTCGGTGACGATCCGGCGCGAAATCCCTGGGGATCATCAATTCCGCACGGTTTCGTGACATTCGCGCCCGGCCATTCTAAACCGAAGGTAAGAATAGCGTCAGCGATGGCGCAAGACGAAGGCAGCTCAAGCGGATCATGATCGATCGCGTCGATAAAGCGGATATGGCGCCTTTGGAGCGCCCGCGCTGGCGCCATCGCCTGTCGGTGCGCCTGTTCGCTGTCACCGCCCTCGCCGTGATGGCGGCGGAAGTTCTGATCTTCGTGCCCTCCATCGCGCGCTTCCGGCAGGAATGGCTGGAGGCGAAGCTCGAAACCGTCTCGGTCGCCTCGCTCGTCGCGCAATTCGGTGATGCGGGCCTTCTCCTGACGCCGGAACAAGAAGCCGACCTCCTTGAAGCGCTCGACGCGCGGCTCGTCGCGATCAGGCGGCCGGGCGAGACGAAGCTTCTTGCGCGCGCCAGCGATCTCGGCCCGGTCAGCCGCACGGTCGATCTCCGCGAGGAAGACGCCTCGTCCTCGATCGGCATGAGCTTCGAAGCCTTGGTGTCGGGCGGCAACCGCCTCATTCGCCTGATCGGCCCGATCGGCGACGGCAGCATGTCCGGCGAAATCGTGATCAACGAGCGCCCGCTGCATCACGCGATGCTGGTTTATTCGCGCAACATCTTCCTTCTCTCGCTCTCCATCGCGAGTTTCGTGGGCGCGCTGGTGTTCGGCGCATTGAACTATTCGCTGTTGCGGCCCATCCGGCGCATGGTAGCCGCCATGCAGCGCTTCGGGCGAATGCCGGAAGACCCAGAGCGCGTCATCCGCCCCGGCGCGCGGGAGGACGAGATCGGCATTGCCGAAACGGAACTGGCCGCCATGCAGGCCACGCTCGCGCGCACGCTGCGCGAACAACGCCATCTCGCCGATCTCGGCCTCGCCGTCTCCAAGATCAATCACGATCTGCGCAATATTCTCGCCTCCGCGCAGCTGATTTCCGATCGCCTCTCGACCCTGCCCGACGCGCAGGTCCAGCGATTCGCCCCTGCCCTCATCCGCTCGTTGGACCGCGCCCTCGACTACACGCAGTCGGTTCTGGCCTATGGCCGCGCCTCGGAAAGCCAGCCCAAGCGCCGGCGCGTTCACCTGCGTCTGCTGGTCGGCGAAGTTCTGGACAGCCAGAGCGCGGCGCCCGAGCGCCCGGTGGATCTCGTCAACGGCGTGCCCGACGATCTGGAACTCGACCTCGACCCCGAGCAGTTCTTCCGCGTTCTGTCCAATCTCGCGCGCAACGCCATCCAGTCGATCGACAGCGACGAGGCGGAGGCCGTGGTGCGCCGCGTCACCGTCTCAGCCACGGCCCTTCCCAATGGTGATCGCATCGTCGTCGAGGACACGGGGCCGGGGGTGAGCGCGCGGGCGCGCGAAAACCTGTTCCAGGCGTTTCGTGGATCGACCCGCGCCGGCGGCACGGGGCTTGGCCTCGCCATCGCGGCCGAGATCGTCCAGGCGCATGGGGGCACGATCCGTCTCTCGGACGACGCGACCGCTGGCGCGCGATTCGAGATCGACCTGCCCCGCAGCTTTGCCTGACGAATTCCGATCTTTCAATACTCTCAGACACTTGCAGAGATTTTTCGCATTCTTCCGACAACGCGCTTGCAATCCGCCGAGGTGCGGGCTACCAAGCGCTCACGAACGGCCGAGGCCAACGCCTCCCCGCTTCATCGGCGCCCGTAGCTCAGCTGGATAGAGCACCAGACTACGAATCTGGGGGTCAGAGGTTCGAATCCTTTCGGGCGCGCCATTTTCATAACATCATCAGATTGACCGACATTGGGTCGTGGCAAGACGTGTCCAGTCGGGCGTAGTCCATACATCGCACCCTTCGCCTTTGCCTTCCTGTTCCCGTGTGCCCGCAAGGAGACGCAGCAGGTCTTGCGACGGCGTTTCGCCCCTTCGGCATCGGTTGGTCAGGCGGCATGAGACAGGGAGCCTCAAAGCCAGTATGTCTCAACCCGCGTGGTTCGTCTGATGACTTCCATTGAAGACGGGCGCCGCACTCGCTCTCTTGTCCGAATCGCCTTTTCCTTCTTGCATTCGATCAGCGTCGAATGTATCAAGCGCTCACGAACGGTAGAGGCCAACGCCTCCCCCGCTTCATCGGCGCCCGTAGCTCAGCTGGATAGAGCACCAGACTACGAATCTGGGGGTCAGAGGTTCGAATCCTTTCGGGCGCGCCATTTCAAAAGACAGCTACGAACCAAGCCGTCGACCGCTTCGAGACATCGGCGCAGGTCGGTGTCGATTCGCCGACGAGAGCCCTCGCCGCTTTCCCTCAAGCGGATGACATTGGCTTTGCTTTGTATAAGTCCCTGCTCATCGGTGTGGAGCGCAGGCTCTTCAACCCCGACGGGATACGTCCACCACTTTGCTCCAGCGCCCCCCCCAAGCCTGTTGTCACGGCACAAGGGCCCTACCTCCGATCTGCCAGCTCACGACGCTTGGTGGCCCGCGCTGTGACCGCGATAGGCAAGGCCCGGCCGATCGGGACGAGATGGCGCCTGTGCTCCACCCCCTCCTCCCTCTTGGTCGGGGCTGAAGCACAATGGCCCCCATCGCAGCCGGCTCTTCTCTCCCCAACCCATCGCGCGAGCATCGTCCTCGCAACGGAGCCGTGAAAGTCTCAGCCCAAGCGATCGGTATCCGGCACGCCTGACGGACAATCCGCTCATAAAAGAGCCTGCCCCGCGCGGGTGTGGCGCGGGGCGGGCCAATGGCCGGATGGATCCTCTGTCCGATCAGGAGCTGAGGCGCTCGAAACCGACCGTGCCGTCTTCCGGGCCGAGATCGATGGCCACACCGCCGCGCGGGGCACTTGCGAGGCTGGGGCGGGCTGCGGGCGTCTCGCGCTCGGAAGCCGGCTTCACGGCGCGCGCCGGCGCGACGGGGCGAGCAGGAGGGGTCGGACGACTCTTGGCGAACTGATCGACCTTTACTTGCAACGCCCGAACGGTGGGTGCGGGGGCGGCCGCAAAGGCCTGCGGACGGGGGGCCGACGCGGGTGCCGCCTGTTCGCCCAGTTGGAAGAAGCTGACGCGATCGGTCAACCGCGCGGCCTCGGCCGACAATTGCTCGGCCGTGGCGGACATTTCGGTGGCGGCCGCCGCGTTCTGCTGCGTGGTCTGGTCGAGCTGATGAACGGCAGCAGCGCTTTGTTGGGCGATCTCATCGAGCTGACGCACCGCCTCGGCATTCTGCTGGGCCACCTCGTCAAGTTCCTGCACGGACTGGCTGGTCTGCTGCGTGACCTGGTCGAGTTGCTGGATCGCTTGGTTGATCTGCTCGGCACCGGCATTCTGCTCGCGGCAGGCGGCCGAAATCTCGCTCACCAGCTCGGCTGTGCGCTCGATGTCGGGGACGAGCTGCTGCAACATGCGGCCCGCTTCCTCCGAGATGGTGAGGGTCGAGGCGGCGAGCTCGCTGATCTCGGAGGCCGCGCCTTGGCTGCGCTCGGCGAGCTTGCGCACCTCGGAGGCGACCACCGCGAAGCCCTTGCCGTGGGTGCCGGCACGCGCCGCTTCGATCGCCGCATTGAGGGCCAGTAGGTCGGTCTGGCGCGCGATCTCCTGAACGATGCGGATCTTGCCGGCGATGGTGCGCATCGCTTCGAGGGAACTGATCACGGCCTCGCCGCTGCGCTTGGTGTTCTGCGAGGCCTGGGCCGCGATCTTTTCCGTGGTGGTGGCGTTTTCGGCGGTCTGGCGAATATTGGCCGACATTTCCTCCATGGCGGCGGAAGCCTGCTCGGTGGCCGCCGCCTGCGCGACCGCACCCCGGCTGAGACGTTCGGTGGCCGTGGCCTGTTCGTTGAGGCCGCGCGAGAGCTGCTGCGCGGAGGTCGCCTGTTCCGCCGTTCCCTCACCAAGCTGCTCGGTGGAGGCGGATTGTTCGTTGGCCGCCTGGCTCAGTTGCTCGGACGTGGTGGCCGAGAGCTGAGCGCCGGCCGCGACCTGCTGGGCCGAGGTGATCACGTCCTGAATCGTGGCTCGCAGCGTGTCGCGCATGGCGTTCATCGCACGCAGGAGATCGGCCACCTCGTCGCGTCCGCGCACCTCGGCCGATTGTGTGAGATCGCCTTGGCTGATCGCCTCGGCCAGAGCCACGGCGCGCTGCAACGGCGCGCTGGTGGCCCGTACCAGCACGATGCCGGCCGCGACCAGCGCCAGGATCATGCCGAGAAGACCGCCGCCGATCGCCCATTCGATCATGCGCTCAGCCGCCGCCGCGCGCGCCTGACGCTCCGCCATGAGGGTCTGTTCGGTGGCGATCATCTGGCCCGTGACGGCGCGCAACTCGTCCATGTCCCGCTTGCCGGCGGCGGTGATCTCGAGGTCCCAGGCCTGCTGACGCGTTTCGGGGCGTGCCATGAAGGCGATCGCGGGTTCGGCGACTTCACGTGTCCAGCGATCGGCCAAGCGGCTTACCTGCGCCAGACGCGACTGCTGCAACGGATTGTCTGCCGTCAGCTCGGTGGCTTTGTTCATGGCCTCCGAGAAGATGCGCCCGCCCTCATTGTAGGGCTCCAGATTGGCCTGCGCGCCGGTGATCAGGAAGCCGCGCATCGCGGTTTCACGATCCACCATCCCTTCCACGAGATGGCTGACCTCCGTGATGACATCATGCGTATGATCGTTCCAATACATTGTCTCGGACAAGGTGTTCTTGCCGACATAGATGAAACCAACCGCCGCGATGGTGGTCGCCGCGACAACACTGAAGAGAAGAGCGATCTTCGCCTTCATGCGAAGGTTGGACATATTGAGCATTCGGCGCCCCCTTTTGGTCGAAGCATGAAATCGAAATGGCAGATCGGGTCGGCCAAGCGCCGCCGTGGCGGCGCAAAGCGGGTCCGCAGGATCGTGCCGCCGCCGTCGCGCCGTCACGGGATGGGTGAGCGCCGGACCCGCCGCGTTGAAAACGCGAATACGGTCGGCCAAAGGACATTAATCAAACTCGGCCCATCTCTCCTGAGCTTGGAATGGAAAGACCGATTTAGTAATGTCGCAGTAAGAACAGCTGCAAGAACAACGTCATGCTAGAAGCACGGACGATTCGAGTCAGCCAGTCTTTCTGCAACAGCGACGGAATGTCGCCGCATGTCCGGGACGATGCACGATCAAGACGAACAGGCCTTTAACTTCTCAGGAGGTCGCAACGATTTCAGTCGCGACTGCAGATTGGCCTTAACGCTTTACTTCCGATCGAACTGCTTGCGCATGGTGAATTTGGGGAAGACCTTTGGCGTGTGTCGGAAGCGGTCACCGAGACAGGGTGAGGCCGAGCGCCTGAACGATGGCCGGGTCGAGCTGGCGTGTCGTGTCGTCCATCACGCCCATGCCGTCGAACAGGTTCCAGAAGGCCCAGGGGAAGCCCCGCGCTTCGGCGCTTTCGCGCACGTCCCGGATATAGCGCGCGCGGTCCGGCGCACCGGATGCGGTGTAGCGGGCGTCGGTGCGCAGGGCGCCGAACTCGCCCATCAGCACGCGGCCGGCGGGGATACGATGCCGGCGCGCCCAGTCGGCGGCCTGATCAAGATAATGATCGATGAAGGATCGGCCCGGATCCGCGTCGAAATACTGCTGGAGCAGCCGAACCGTTTCCTTGTAGGCAGCGTCCGCTTCCGCTTTCGGGCGCTCGCGATCCTCGGCCATGCGCGCGCGCACCGCCTGCAGCGTCCTGTCCAGCGTGCCTTCGCGCGCGGGCCAGGGCACGGCGTTGAGCGCGCGATAGACCGGCTCGCGCATCCAGGGCGCGCCCTGATGGCTGAACAGATAGGGCTCGTAAAAATGGAAGGTAAAGAGAACCGGCCCCTGCCCCAGAAGCGGCGCGGGGTCCAGCGCCTCCAGCCCCCGGATCATGCTGCCGCAAGCGCCCGTCGCCACGAGCGTGAGATTGGGCGCAGCCTGCCGGGCGGTTTCAAACAGGCGCTGCTGCATCGCCGGCCACGTGATGGCATCGCAGGCTTGGGGCGGTTCGTTGATCGGTTCGAGGGCGACACGCGCTTGATTGAACTCGGCCAGCAACGCGGCGACCTCGCCCGCGAAGGCGACATACGTGGCAAAGCCCGGCGCGTCCGGTCCCGACACCAGCCGCTCCTGGTTCCAGTAATGGGTGGCCCCATTTACTTGAAGATTGACGACAAGCTTCAGATCGTAATCCAGCGTCAGCGCCACGGCCTCCGAGAGCGTACCCAGAAGCGCGCGGCGACGATCCGGCGCGGCAGCCAGAAAGGGGCCTGGGTCGACCGGCAGCCGGATGAAATCCAGCCCCGCCTGCCGCAGACGCTGAAGATCGTCCCGCGTCGGCACCGGACGCTGGGTCTGGAAGGGCGGCTCGCCGTAATCGGTGCGGGGCGCTGGATATTCACGCGTCAGCGAGAACCAGGGAAAGGCGTTGACGCCGCGCGCAAGCGTGATGGGCATCGCCTCCAACCCGCCAGCATTCTCCGCGCGCGCCGAGCCGCCCGCCAGCAGGATGCTGGATGCAGCCAGCCCTCCACCCAGAAAGCACCGCCGCGTCAGCCCCGTGTTCATCGCTCGGCGTCCTTTGGTTACGTCATCGCGCCCACGGTCTGAGGGCCGGCGGGATGGCCGGTATAGGCGATGAATTCCTGCTCATAGGCGGACAGGATATCGTCCAGACGAAACGCGGCCGCGGCCCGCGCGCGGGCGGCGGCCTGGGCGCGCTCGACCAAGGCGTCGTCCGACAGCACGCGCTCGATCGCGGCTTCGCAGCTATCGAGATCTGTGAAATAGGTGCCTGCCGCGCCCGCCGTCCAGCGGTTGAACGCATTGTCATGGCAGAGACAGGCATTGCCGGCGGCCAGCGATTCCACCAGCGAAGGGTTGGTGCCGCCGACCGTGTGGCCGTGAACATAGGCCCGCGCGTGATAGCGCAGCGCCGCGACGGCCGCCCCGTCATAGATGGCGCCGGGAAAGACGACCTCCGGGCCCGCAGCATCCAGCAGGCGATCATGGTAGGGCTGGCCGCGCTGCAAGGTGCCGAGCACCACGAGCGTGGCGCCGCGCGGCTGGCGAGAGAAGGCCTCGACGATCGTGTGGATGTTGTTGTCGGGCTCGATGCGCGCGATCGACACGAGATAGTGGCCGGGCTCCAGGCCGAGATCGCGCACCGGCCCTTCCGGCTGCGGCGGCACCTCGTTCGCGCCATAGGCGATGGTGGCAATATGCCGGCGCGGGCGCCGCGTCGCGAGATGGTCGGCGATGGCGGGATGGTCGGCGATCAGGCGATGCGAGGACCAGGCCGCGATCCATTCATTGACCCAGAACCAAGCCTTGATGGCCGGCCCCCATTTGGCCCGACGCCATTCCATGCCGTCCATATTGGTGAGCACTGTCTTGCCCTTGAGGCGGAGCCAGGGAAGGAAGAGGCCGCTATTGTAGCCGAGCACGAGGCAGAGCCCCGGCTCGGCGCCGGCATGTTGGACGGACTTCCAGTCGAATTCGAGTGTGGATTTCGGTCCCGACGAGGCGATCTGAATATGCACCAGCTCGACGCCGCGCCATGTGCTGAAGCCGAGCGGCCGCGTCACCTCGGCGACATCGTGCTGGCAGTAGACGACCACACGCCAGCCCTTCGCCACCAGAAACAGCGACAATTGCTCGGCGAAGGTCTCGAAGCCGCCATGGGCCGCAGGCACGCCGCGCGTGCCCAGAATGCGCAGGATGGGCTTCGTCTCGTCCGGCATGGGTCCGCTTTCTGGAGGCAGGAATGGGCTGGGCTCGCCAGAGCCCCGGCGAGGATCGGAAGGAAGCGGGCCACGCCCGACATGTCGTTGCGTCATGTCTGCGCGTGCGGCCGGCGCACCGCAAGCCCCGGCCTGTTGTGCGTCCTCATCACGCGGGCGCATGGCGCAGGGCCAGCAGCGAGCGGCGAACCAGGCGGTTGCGCGTGCGCCTCATCTTCCAGACCAGCCCCTCCCCGACGCTGACGCGGCGCGCATACCAGCTGACGCGCATCCCCACCCGATCGGTCTTGATCTTCACCGGATCGCGGTAATAGGTCGAGATCTTGTCCAGCCCCATGCCGGGCGTCGCCAGCCAGGCCGGGATATGGACATTGCAGAGGCGCTCCACATCCGTCATCACGCGGCTGATGCCGACGCCTGGCACGGGGCAGGTGGTGCAGAAGGCGTCGCCCACCAGAACCAGCCCCGGCTGTTCGTAATCCTCGCTGACGCTGAGATCGACGGGGCGCACGGAGACCGGGCCGGCAACGTCGAAACCACCGCAGACCGGCGCGATTTCCGGCATCAGCTCGCGCAGCACCGCCTGCGGCTCGGCGCGGAACCGCTTCACGAACGGGTCGGTCATCTCGCGATAGGTGAAGAAGTTCGCCCGCATCGTGTCGCCGATCGGGAAGAAGGTCAGATAGGCGTAACGATCCTCGAAGCGCTTGCTGTAATAGTTCAGCGTGCCGAAGCCGTAATCACGCGCCGACCCGACCAGATCGAAGCCGAAGGCCAGCGAATGGCCGCGAGAGATGACGGTTCGCTTGACGCCCGCCATGCGCCGGATGGCCTCGCCGAGCCCGGTCGAGATGACGACCAGTCTCGCATCGACCCTCGTGCCATCGGCCAGAATGAGCTGCCTGACATCATCATCCAACCGCTGGATCTCGGTCACCTTGCCGGTGATGCGCAGCAGTTCGTCCGGTACGGCATGGCGCAGCGCGTTGACGAGCGTGGCGTAGGAAAAGCCGTATTCGGGAATGTCCTTGCGCGCGTAGAGCCGGCCCAGCCGATAGGTATGATTGTCGAGCATCGGCGTCAGCGCGGATTTGGCGATCTGGTCGAGACCCAGCTTCTCGAACAGCGCCAGATGCACGAGGCCCATCTTCTCGGCCCGGAATTCCTCGCCATGCTCGGCATGGGCATCGATCAGCGCCACCTTGTAGCCCAAGGCATGGAGGCGCAGCGCGCAGGCCGTGCCGGCCAAACCGGCACCGACGATGGCGACATCCACCGACACGGCCGCCCCATCCGGGCCTGAACGATCAAGGGAAGAAGGCGTGGGCTGAGACGACATGGGCTTCAAGCTTCGTTGGACAATCCAGGTCAGGACCAGCGCGGCGCCGTCCCGGACCCGTCGATAAACTCAAAAGAACCAGCGCGGTTCAGGCTATGCAAGCGGCGGCCGGGCCAGAGCGGGCCGGGCGTGAGAAGCGTTTCCACGCTCTGCTCGAAGCCGTCCGCGTCGAGGCGCAGAACCTTGGCGAGCCCCATGGCCGCGCCATAGCCCCGCCGGCAATCCTGCACCGGCCGCCACAGCGCGCCGTCGCGCCAGACCATGCGTCCGGCGGGCCGGGCCGAGGCGATGTCGATCAGCACGGGGTTGCGGGGATGAGCCGTCCAGGGACCGCGAAAATCGGGCGCGGACCAGAGATGCAGCGCGTCCGAAAAGGCCCCGCCGCCGTCGCGCACCGTGGCGAAGAGCCAGAACAACCCGTCCTTCTCCACCAGCGTCGCGTCGCTGGCCGACAGGCCGCTCACCAGCACGGATTCGCGCACCCAGCCGCCCGGAAAGGCGGTCGCGCGGAACAGCTCTATCGTGCCGCGTTGGTTGGTTTCGGGGATCATCCACATCTCGCCTTCGCGCTCGAAGACGAAGGGATAGGACAGGTGGCAATCCTGTTCCATGACGGGCACAGGCGCTCCAACAGGCCCGTCGGGGCCGAAGCGCACGGCCGAGATCAGCCCCTTGCCAAGAGAATGGACGTAATCCTCGACGAAGAGCGTGACCGCCCCGTCCGCCTCGATCGGAAAGGGGTCGGCATAGAAGCGCTTGCCGTCGTCCTTGAGATCGATCCAGCCCGAGGCCGGATGGGCCTTCAGGTCGAACAGATCGCCCCCTTCGCAGCGCCGCCAGCCGACGCGCCAATGGGGCGTGCGGTAGCACAGGCGATAGATGCGCCGGAGCACCGCGCCAACAGTCGCGCGCAGGGCGCGCTCAGGCAGCGGCCGCCCGGCGCCGATGGCCGCGCGTGGCGCCTCGCCCGGCAGAACCGGCAGCGCGCCCGGCCCGCCCGTTTGGACGCAGGCGGTGATCAGGGTGATCGCGCGGGCCAGGACGTCCTCGAACGTGGCGAGCGCGACACCCGGATATTCCGTCCCGAGCCGGCCTTGCGCAATCGCGCGCCCGTCTTCCACGACCTCGGCCAGGATCGGCTCGTTGGCGAGGATCGCGGCGAGCAGCCCGCCCTCCCCCGCCCCGCCGTTGAAGGCCAGACGCCAGATCCGGGCGGCGTCCGGCTGCGCGTCACCCGACAGGTCGATGGCGAGCTCGGCCGGTGTCGCGCCCTTGCGCGAGATAGCAGCCAAGGAAGAGGGCGCGATCGGCGCGGACAAGCGCCGAGGCGGCAGGCCGTGCAGCACGGATTCGAGCTGGAACAGCGCATGGGTTCCGGCGGGCACGTGCGATGGCCCGTGCGACAAGGCCAGTTCGACGGAGCAACCGGGAAGCGCGGCAAGACGCTCCAGCAGCAACTCGTGCCACTGGCGAAGGTCCGCCTCGTTCACATGCAGGACGATCCGCAAGCGGCGCCACTCCTCACCGTTCGAAGTCATCGAGAGCAAGCGGCTATCGAGGCATCAGCCTCCGATCCGCTCACTCTCTTGTGATTTATCAGTGACGCTAACGGAAGCAGGTTAAAGATCACCCATGCGCGGTATTCTTTCTGCCATCAGCTTCTGAGAGCCCAGCATATCGAAGGGCTTGGCCATTCCACCAACTATCGCAGACGCCGATGATCTCGCTCAGCGCCTGATGACGGGACGGGGCTGAAGAGGGGAAACCATCGATCGGTCCCGCTCTCCTGTTCGGTAAAGGCAGAGAAGTATCACCGCGAATTTCGACATGAGCGTCGTTTTCGAGGCCAAGCTCTCCGAACCGTTGATCAGGATCAGCCAAGCGATCATCGGCAGCCAGCTTCCCGCCCGGCCCCGCGCCAGCTCGCGCATGAAGAGGGCGAAGCCGACGAACATCAGAGCCATGAAGAAGGCCCCCTGATAGAGCATCATGCGAATGATCGGATTCTCGATGCCCCATTCAAGGCCCGAAATGCGCCGAAGGCTTTCCAGAAGTTCGACATCGGGGCCGATCAGAAGATCGGGCAGCGAAAAATGCTGGAACAGGCCGAACATCTCGACGCGTGCATTGGCGCTGCCGCCGTCCGACACGAAGCGGCCGAGCAGATCGTCGAAGAAGCCGCCCGAGATCAGAACGGCCAGCGCCACCGGCACCAGACAGAGCCCCAGGAGAATCAGCGCCGCCGCCATCAGATGAATGCGCCGACGCCGAACCATCCCGAAGCTATGCCAGAGCCCGTAGGTGAGGCCGAGCGCCAGAACCGTGACGATGGCGGTGCGTCCGCCAAAGGCCACCATGGCGGCCAGTTGCAGAAGGATGAGGCCGAGGCGAACCGGGGTGG
Organism: Aureimonas ureilytica; assembly: GCF_001475935.1. Taxonomy (GTDB): domain Bacteria; phylum Pseudomonadota; class Alphaproteobacteria; order Rhizobiales; family Rhizobiaceae; genus Aureimonas; species Aureimonas ureilytica_A. The sequence continues at coordinate 156,779 of NZ_LDQA01000021.1, read as the reverse complement.
ACATCTGCCGCGCGCCGCTCATCAGCGCCAGCACGTAGCAGGCCGTCAGCGTCGCGTTGACCAGCGGGTGACCTTGAAGGGCGGCGGATCGTAGATCGGTCGGAAAGGTCTCGCCGTCGAATCGATAGGGAAAGATCAGGATCTTGGTGGCGAATTCGAACAGCGCCATCAGTCCGTTCACGGTCATCACGCCGTGAAGCAGCATCTCCATCTGTCGGCGCAGCCGCTCGTCCATGTCCGCCAGAAGCAGGCCCAAGAGGCCGGCGGCGAGGAACGTGTCCACCAGCCCGGCCATGTTGGGGCGCTGGCGCAGAATCACCGAGACGAGCGCGCCCAGCGAGATCAGCACCAGAAGCAGCGACGCGGGCCGCAACCGCCCGACATGGGCGAGATAGCCGAACGGATTGCCGAAGACGCAGGCGCGCCAGCCGAGCACACAGAGCGTCAGATAGGTGGCGGGGTGCAGCTTGGTCAGCGCGCTGCCCATCAGCCCGTCGTAATTATAGCCGGCATACCAGAGGACGCCGCCCGACAGGGTGAACAGCGCCAGGACGATGGCGAGAATGCCCCAACGCGAGAGTTGGTCGAGGCGCGCAGGGCTCGCCTCGCGCGCGTGCGCCCCGAGCCCTGCGCGCGGCAGGCCGGCGGAGGGCGCTCCGCGCAACGACATGTCAGCGCCCCGCGCCGATCACGAGCGCGCCGGAGAGATCGCGGCCCATGACGCCGGCAGCCGTCGCCTGCGCCCGGATCGCTTCCAGCGGGGTCGAGCGCAGGCGGGCGACCACCAGAATGTCCTCGGCCGTGGCGACCAGCGCGGAGGCGCGCAGATTGGTCGTGAGATCGCCGGCATCGACCACCACGATGTCGAAACTGTCGGCCGCGTCCATCCAGAGCCGCTCGGTGAAGCGCAGCGCGTCCCGCTCCTTCAGAACGGCCCGGTCGCCGCCGATCGCCATGAAGCGGACCTGATCGTCGTAGCAATCCTGCACGGCGTTCGACAGGCGGCTTTCACCCGACAGAACATCGATCAACCCGGCCGGCCCCTGAGCGCGGCTATGCATCAGATCGGCGTCGATCAGCAGCACCCGCTCCCCGCGCGAGGCGGCCGTAGCGGCCAGCTCGCTCGCCACGCGCCCGCGCGCCCGCGCATCCGCCTCGGCCGAGCAAAGCAGCACCACGGAAACCGGCGAGCGCCGCTCCCGGCGGCTGGTGGAAAGCCGCCGCAGCACCAGCCCCAGAAGGCCGGACAGATTGCGCGCGCGGCGCCCGGCGCGGGCGGGCTGGCGACCCCGCAGGATCGAGCCCGGGAGAACGGCCAGAACCGGCGCGCCGGCGGCCTGGCGCACCTGCCGCTCCGACAGGGCGGTCGGCGAGGCGTATTCCACCAGCAGCGCCAGCGCCGCGCCCAGGCCAAGCCCGCCGAAGAAGCCGGCCACCGCCAGAAGCGGCGTCGGCGGCCCCTTCTTGTCGATCGGCACGATGGCCCGGCTGATCACGCGCGCATTGGTGCTGTCGATATTGGACTGCTCGCGCACCTCCTGGCTGCGCTTGAGGTAATTGGCATAGACCTCGCGCACGGCATCACGGTCCCTCTCCAGCTCACGCAGGCGAACCTGAACCTGATCGGTGGCGCGCGTCTGGCTTTCCAATGTCGCCTGACGGGTCTTCAACTCGTCCTCGGCCGCCTTGGCCCAATTGTAGTCGGCGGTGGCGGAGGCGGCGATGCGAGCCAGCTCGGTGCGGATCTGACGCTCGATGCCGACCTTCTGCGCTTGGGCGGCCTGGAGCGTCGGGTGGCGCGCGCCGAGCTGGAGCGTCATTTCGGAAATGCGCTGGTCGAGCGCGGCCTCGCGGTCGCGCAGGCTGGAGATCACCGTGGAGCGCATCACTTCGCCCGTGGCGTCGGGCGTGCGGCCCGAGGCGATGATCGACTGGATCTGGTCCACCCGTGCCTTCTGATAGGCGGTCACGTTGCGCGCATTGGCCAGCTGCGTATTGATATCGGCCAGCGCCTGATCGGACACGAGCACGCCGCCGGCGCTGATCAGATTGTTGTCGTTGCGGTATTTTTCCACCGCGTCTTCCGCCGCCTGCACGGCGGCCCGCTGCTCGGCGAGACGCGCCGTCAGCGCACCGGCCGCATCGCGGGAGGCGTCGGCGCGGGCGTCGCTCTGATCGGCGAGATAGGAATCGGCGATGATATTGGCGAGGCGTGCGGCCTCTGCCGGCTCTTGCGCCGTCACCGTCACGTCGATCACCAGAACCTTGTCGGCGCGCTTGACCGACAGATTGCGGCGCAGCTGGTCGAGCGTGCGGGCCGTCGCCTCGTCCTTCGAACGCTCGGCGTCGAGCGGCTGTCCCAGCAACCGGGCCTTGAGGCGGGACAGGAAACTCACCCGGTTGAAATGAGGGTCGGCGGTGAGATTGGCCATTTCGATGGCGCGCAGGAGCACGGAATTCGACTGCACCACCGCGACCTGGCTTTCGACCTGCGTGATGCCGCCATCGGGCGACAGCGTGCTCGGGTTGATGGCGTTGCTGACGATCTGCCGGTCGCGCGGGTCGATCAGGATTTCGGCGGTGGCGCTGTAGAGCGGCGGCGTCACGAGACCGTAGACGAGCGCCAACACGGCCAGAAGCACCGCCGTTCCGAGGATCAGGCCGCGCCGATGGACCAGAATTCCCTTGAGTTCGCCGAGTTCAACCGACGAATCCTCGGCGTGGGACGGGCCTTCGACGCCATCATTCGAAAGTTGAGCCCAGCCGCCCATTGCCCACCCACGTCGTTCACACAATCTGCACCGCTCTTGGATTAGATCGGAATGGCTAAATTCTGATTATGATTGTCCTGCGGCTGCATGTTCCGACCTTCCTTTCGGGCATGTGGCGGGGGACCAGCGCCGGGTGGGCGACCGCCGGGCGCAGGGGCGATGGGCCATGCGCATTTCCTGCATTCATCAAGGCTACGAGCTCTATGGGTCGGACCGCAGCTTCATCGAGAGCCTGCGCGCGATCCGTTCCGCCTTTCCCCATGCCGAGATCGAAATCGTGCTCCCGCGCGAAGGGCCGCTCGCCGAGGCGCTGCGCAAGGAAGGCTTCGCGCCTGCGATCGAGCCGCTCTGGGTCCTGCGCCGGCATTCGCTGCCACAGCTGATCGCGACCGCCGCGATCGACCTGCCCCGCGCGCTCTGGCGCGCCCTGAAGCGGCTGCGCGCGGCCGACCTCGTCTATATCAACACCGCCGTGGTCTTCGACCACACGCTGGTCGCTCGCCTGTTCAAGGCCAAGACGATCATCCATGTGCACGAAATCCCCGAAGGCGGGGCGTTGAAGGTGCTCCGCGCCCTCCTGCGCTGGAGCGGGGCGGAGATCATCTTCAACTCGCAGGCGACAAAGCGCACCTATCCCGGCCTCGCGGGCCAACGGAGCCACGTGATCTATAATGGCGTGGCGCTGGCGGCCGACACGCAGCCGGTCAAGGCCACCGCCGAAGGCCCGCTTCATCTTCTGATGCTGGGGCGCATCAACCGCATCAAGGGGCAGGAAGTCCTGCTCGACGCGCTCGCCCTCCTGCCGCCGATGTTACGCGCGCGCCTGTCGGTGCGCATCGTCGGCAGCGCCTTCGAGACGCGCGCGCCCGAGATCGAGCTGGAGCGGCGCATCACGGCAGCGGGGCTGGACTCCGTCGTTCGCCTGCTTCCCTTCGTGCCGGACCCGGCCGAGCATTACCGCTGGGCCGACATCGTGGCGGTTCCTTCGCGTTTGCCCGAGTCGCTGGGGCGCGTGGCGATCGAGGCGCAGGCCTATGGCCGCCCGCCGATCGTCTCCGATATTGGCGGCCTCGGCGAAACCGTGGAGGATGGGCGCACCGGCTGGGTCGTGCCGCCGGGCGATCCGGCCGCGCTCGCCGCGCGGATCGAGGCGATCCTCGCCGACCCCTCCCCTCTCCCCGCCTTCGCTGAGGCCGGCCGCACGCGGTTCGAGCGGCTCTTCTCCCAAGCGACGGCGGCCGAGGCGTTGACAGGCGTTCTCAGCGCCAATCTGGCACGCCGGCAGGCGTCGGCCCCTTCCAGGCGGAGCGCGGCATGAGACGCCTCCTCCCGCTGGCGCGCCGCCTCGTGATGATGATCGGCGGCGAGGCGATGCAGAGCGCCTTTCATTTCGCCCTGAACATCCTCCTCCTGCATCGCCTGTCGGCCGAAAGCTACGGGCTGTTCGCGCTCGCCATGGTCATGGGCGGCGTCGCGATCACCTATGTGCGCTCGCTCACCGCCGTTCCCGCCTCGATCTGGATCGGCCGGGAAAGCGGGCGTCACCGCGCCCATGCCTATGACGTGAGCTTCGCGTCGGGGGCTTTCGTCCTGTCGGTCGCGATCAGCCTCGTGACGGTTCTCCTGATGCTCGCCTGGGACGCCACCGAGATCGGCTCGGTCGGCATCTTCGTGCTATTCTGGTCGTTCCGCAGCCATCTGCGCGTCAGCAACTTCGCGCTGGGCCGGCCGGGCCTCGTGGCACTGAGCGATCTCGGCTTCACGGCTTTCAGCGTTCTCGCCACGGGTTTCGTGGTCTGGCGCGGGGGCGACCTTCTGCACGAGACCTTTCTGGCGCTCGCCGTGACCAACGCGCTCGGCGTCGCCATCATGCTCTTGGGAATGCGCCGGCCGATCCGCTTCACGCTGCGCGCCAGTATGCGCCGGCGCTGGCTCGGCCTCTGGCGCTCCGTGCGCTGGTCGGCGCTGAGCGCGACCACGGTGACGCTTCAAGGCCAAGCCATGGCGCTCTTGGTGGCAAGCTTCGCCGGCCCCGCCGCCTATGCGCCGATCGCGGCCGTGCTCGTCTTCTTCACGCCGCTGCGCATCGTGGCGGGTGCCATCGCCAATATGGTGCAGCCCGAAATCGCGCGTCTCGTCGGGCGGGACGATGCCGCTGTCTGGCGGCTGATGGGCTTGTGGACGCTGGGGCTCGGGCTGGTCGGCCTTGCCTATGGCGGGCTGGTTCTGGCGGTTCTGCCCTTCGTGAAATCCGACGTTCTCGCCCATGCCGACGGCTGGCTGATCGGGCTGTTTTCCTGGGCGATCTACTTCACCACCATGCTCTACGTCATGCCGCGCATCACGCTGGAATCACTGGGTGATTTCGGCACGGTCGCGCTGACGACCGGCATCGCGGCCACTTTCGGAATGGCCTTGATCGTGGCGCTGCTTCTGCTGGCTCCGCCGGACTGGGTGCTGGCGGGGGCCGCCGCGTCCGAGATTCTGGTGGCCGTTCTCTCCTGGACCGCCGTCAGCCGTCGCCTCGCCCCGCGCGAGGCCGGCCGCCCCTTCTCCCTCCGCTTCCTCTCGGGCCGATCGCATGGATGAGCGTTCCCTTCCCTCAAGCGTGCCAGTCGCCGTGACACCCGTCGCATGGCTTCACCGCGATCTCGCATCGGTTCGCGATCTCTGGCTCGCCTGCGAAGCGCAGGGCGCCTGCAACGCCCATCAGCGCTATGGCTGGATGGCGCTGGTGGTGGAACACCTTCTGGCGCTGGACAAGTCCGAACCTCTCATCGTGGAACTCCGCGACGCGGCGAGCGGCGCGCCGATCCTGCTCCTGCCGCTGGCGATCAGGCGCAAGGCAGGCCTGACGGAGATCGTGCCGCTCAGCGCGGGCGTATGCGACTATACCGCGCCGGTCCTTGCCCAGCCCGTCGCCTACACGGCCGAAGAGGCCCGGCGCCTCTGGCTGGCGGTCCGTGCCGCATTGCCGAAGGCGGACCGGCTGCGTCTCGATTCGATCCCGCATGAGATCGTGCCCGGCATTCCCAACCCGCTGGCGCTCGTCGATGGAATTCAAGACTCGGCGCTGTCGGTGTCCGGCATGGCAACACCCGGCCCCGCCGACACGCTGGCGGCCAGGGTCTTCCGCCCATCCTTCGTCAAGCAGGTGGGCAAGACGCGGCGACGGCTGGAGGCGTTGGGCACGCTGAGCTTCGAAGCGGCTCGAACGCCGGCCGAGGTGGACGCCATGATGGACGAGCTGCTGCATCTGCGGCTCGCACGGTTTCGTAAACTCGGGCGCTTCGACATTCTGTCGAGCCCGGCCTACGGCCAGTTCTACCGGCAGGCGGCTCACGAGGGACTTTCCGGCGGCTCGGCGCAGGTTATCGGCCTCAAACTGGATGGCGATTGCCTGGCGCTGATGCTGAACCTGGTCCATCGGGACGTGGCCCATGGCATTCTGATCGCCATGGATGACGAGCGCGCACGCAACACCGCGCCCGGCCTCTTCATGATCAGCCTGGCCATCGAACAGGCCTGCCGCGAGGGTGTCACCTATTTCGACTTCTCGGTCGGTGGCCAGAGCTACAAGCAAAGCGTGGGGGCTTTGAGTCGGCCCTTCTTCCGTCTGGAAGAGGTCTATTCCTTGCGCGGCCACGCCATGGCGCTGGCCGACAAGGGCGCCGAAGAACTGCGCGCGCGACTGAAAAGCAACGGGGCGCTTTATGGCCGGCTGCGCTCCTGGCGCGGCAAGCTCCGCCGTCTGAGCCACCGTCCTGCGGCGAACACGGCACCGGACAAGCCGCGCGCCTCCGACAGCGACTGAGGCGCGCGGTTGCCGTCTCGGCATCCGCCGGTGTCATTCTGCCGGCCTCACTCCACGGTCGCGGCCGGCAGCACGAGCCGCGCTTCCAGCCCGCCCACGCCTGCTCGGCCGAACTCCAGCCGGCCACCGTAAAGCTCGGCGATCTCGGCCGTGATCGGAATGCCGAAGCCGTGGCCGGGCTGGCTTTCGTCCAGCCGGCGGCCGGGCTGGCGGACCGTCGCGATCTCGGCCTCCGACAGGCCCGGCCCGTCATCCCCGATGCGGATAAGCACCTCGCGCCCCTGGCTCCCGGCGTCGAACGTCACGAGGCTGCGCGCATGGCGGCGCGCATTGTCGAGAAGATTGCCGAGCATCTCGTCGAGATCCTCGCCGTCCACGCCGGCCGGCAGCGTTTCCGGCAAGCGCGCCTCGATGCGCACGGCTTCGTTTTCGCGGAACTTATCGAGCATCGCGGCGAGATCGCGCCCATGGCGCGCCACATCGGCCTGCCGGCGCGTGCCGCCCAGCGCCGCCGTGCGGGCGCGGCGCAGGTGATGGCGAATGCGCCGGTCCATGAGGTCGAGGAGGCCCAGCATTTCGGCCTGCCGCTCGCCCGCGTCGAGGCGCTCGGCGGCCGCGCTCAAGGTGGCGAGCGGCGTCTTCAAGCCATGGGCGAGATTGGCGACATGCAGCCGCGCCTGACGCAGATGCGCGGCATCCTGCGCGATCAGCGCGTTCAGCTCGTCCACCAGCGGCTTCAGCTCGGCCGGTTGCGGCCCCTCGATCCGCTCGCGCCGCCCCTCGCGCACGGCCTTCAGCGCGCCGCGCAGATGCTCCAGCGGCAGAAGGCCGAAGCGCACCTGAAACACGATCGCCCCGATCAAGAGGAGGCCGAGACCTGCGAGCGTCAACGCCACGGCGAGGATCGCATCGCGTAAGGGCGCGCTCAGCGCGCCGCGCGGGGCGGTCACGTCGATGCGGATGTTCTCGCCCTCGCGCTCGAACCGCAGCGAGCGCACCAGAAGCGCTTGGCCGTCCGCGTCCTGGGCCGGGCGCAGACGATGGGGTGGGCCGTCTTCCTCGTCAGGGTCGGCCATGTCGAGCGAGCGAGGGCCGAGCGAGCGCGAAGACGCCATGTCGCGCCCGTCCACGAGAATGCGCCAATACCAGCCCGAGCCCGGCCGGTCGAAGGGCGGGGGTTCGGGGCCGAACCGATCGAAGTTGAGATCGCCCCCAGGCCGCGCGTCGCCACGGGGCCGGCCGGGCCGGGGCGGAGGCCGCTCGCCCTCGGTCAGCGCCGCGCGCAGGGTCGAGAGTTGCAGGTCGAGCCGCGTCGCCACCTCCGCCTGCACGATGCCCTCCAGAACATGGGCGAGCACCAGCCCGGTGAGCGGAATGGCGACAAGAACGAACAGCACCGCCGAGGCGACGAGGCGCGCGCGCAACGAGCCGCCGAACAGGCGGGCGAACCGACGAGAGAAAGGGCGGGTGGGCATGCGATGCGCGGGCGGCGGAGCGAGGGGAGGACGGGCCTCGGGATGCGGGTGCGGGGCCGTCATGCCGCCCCGGCCCCTTCGGCGGTGAGCCTGTAGCCGAGGCCCCGCGAGGTCTCGATCATGCCATGGCCGATCTTGCGTCGAAGCCGCGCGATGATGACCTCGACCGAGTTGGAATCCACCTCCGCATCGCCCTCGTAGACGCGCTCGATCAGGTCGGCGCGCGGCACCACCACCTCCTTGCGCAGCATGAGGCAGGAGAGAACGCGCCATTCCAGCGCGGTGAGCTTCAGCGGCAAGCCATCCTTCTCGAACGTGCCGACCTGCGCGTCATAGCTGATCGGCCCGCAGGTGATGCGCGCGTCGGCATGGCCGCGCGAGCGGCGCACCAAGGCGCGCAGGCGCATCACCAGTTCCTCGACGCGAAAGGGCTTCACCAGATAATCGTCGGCGCCGGCCTTGAAGCCCTGCACCTTGTCGCTCCAACCATCCCGCGCCGTCAGGATCAGGACGGGCAGCGAGCGCGCGGCCTCGCGCCAGCCGCGCAGCACCTCGATGCCGCTCATATCGGGCAGGCCGAGATCGAGAACCGCCGCGTCGTAAAGCTCGGTGTCGCCGAGATGCAGACCGTCCTCGCCATTCTCGGCATGATCCACCGCGAAATTCTCGGCCCGCAGCGCCGCCGCGATCTCGCCGGCGAGAGCGGCATCGTCCTCGACAAGAAGCACGCGCATCGGATCGTCCCTTTTCTACGGCTGCACACCAGCCTCCGCGCTAGTCCCGGCGGCTGAACGGAACCTGAACCACGTGGTTCAGGAGGGGTTTCGCGGCGTCTCGTAAAAAGCCTCCATCCGCCACACGGAAAGGACTTTCGAAATGCCCCACAAGCTGTCCCTCAAGCGTCGCCTCGCCCTCGCGGCCCTCGCCGCCCCCGTTCTGGCCGGCTCAGGGCTGGCCTATGCGCAGGCCCCGGCCGCGCCGCAAGCCACCCCGGTGAAGGTGAACGAATTGCGCGACATGAACACGATCCGCCTCGACGGCCGCGTCACTGATGTCTTCGGCAACCGCTTCGTTCTGGAAGACGCGACCGGCCGCACGCTGGTGGAACTCGGGCCGCGCGGCGAGAATGGCGCGCTGGTGAAGATCGGCGACACGGTCGTCGTCGACGGCGCCTTCCGGGGCGGCGAGGTTCGCGCCGATGCGATCAGCGTCGGCGGCGGCGAGCGTGTCGCGCTGGAGCGCCCGCGCCCCGATCGCGGCCCGGGTCCGGGTGGACCGGGACGGGACGGCCCCGAGCGCGATGGGCCGGGCCGCGAGGGACCGGGGGGTCCGGGTCGCCATGGCCCCGGCCATGACGGCCCGCCGCCTCCGCCTCCGGGCGAGCGTGCCGAGCGCGACGGCCGCTGGTTCGACTTCGGCTCGGTGGACAAGGACGCCGCCGCAAAGTCCCTCGCGGATGCCGGCTACAAGGACGTGACGCTGGTGGACGCCAAGCGCCACCATGCCGAGTTCACCGCGACGGACGCCGCCGGCCAGCGCTGGGATCTGAAGGTGGACGAGAACAACGCCATCGCCGAGCGCGAGCCCTATGTGGCCCCGCTGGACGAAGCGGCTACCAAGGCGGCGATCGAGAAGCTCGGCTACACCTATGTCGGCGACTACGAGACCGGCCCGCGCCATGTCGCGGCGGAAGCCAAGGACAAGAGTGGGCGCGACGTGACGGTCGAGCTGAACTTCGACGGCACGCTGCGCAAGGAGCGTTTCGAGGGCTGATCGGCCCTCTCCGTTCGATCCGACGAAAGGCCGGCTCCCTCGGGGGCCGGCCTTTTTTCATGCCCCGTCGCGAGGCAGCGCCCCGAGTTCCGTCAGCGGCGGGAAAAGAAGCGCCACGCAAAGGCCGGGTTCGCCGTCCGACACATCGATCCTCGCCTCGTGCAGGTCCGCAATGGCGCTGACCATGGCAAGGCCCAGCCCCGTGCCGGGCGTCGTGCGGCTGCGGTCGAGCCGATAAAGGCGGCGGAAGATCGCCTCCCGCTCCTCAGCCGGGACGCCCGGCCCGTCGTCGCGCACGCTCAGGATCACGGCCCCGCCCTGCGCGCCGAGCCGGACCTCGATCTTTGCTGGAGCTGGAACATGGCGGATGGCGTTTTCGATCAGATTGGCGAGAAGCTGCGTCAGGAGTTCGCCGTCGCCTTGGATGGTGAGACCGGGCTCGATGCGCGGGTCCAGCCTGTGCCCCTCGTCCAGCGCGACCTCGCCATAGGTGTCGCAGACATTGTCCACGAGCTTCGAAAGGTCGAGCGGGCGAAACCGCGCGCGGCGTGCGCCGGCCTCGACCTGCGCGATGCGCAAGAGCGCGTTGAAGGTCTCGATGATCGTGTCGCTTTCCTCGATCGCCTCCTCCATGGCGCGCTCGAAACGGGCGGGCTCGGGTCTTTGGCGGGCCATCGTGTCCAGCCGCTGGCGCAGCCGGGCGAGCGGCGTGCGCAGATCGTGCGCGATATCGGTGGAGACCTGCCGCAGGCTCTCCATCAGCGTCTCGATGCGCGACAGCATCCGGTTCACGTCACCCGACAGGCGGTCGATCTCGTCGCCCCGCTTCGTCACGGGCAGGCGAAGCTCGAAGCGCCCGGCGACCACTTTGTGCGTGACCTCGGCGATCTCGTTCAGCCGCCGCGCCGGCTCGCGGCTGAAGACATAGGCGCTGACCATGGCCACCAGCGAGATCGCCACGCAGCCCAGAAGCAGGCAGGCCAGCATGATCTCCTGGATTTCATGCAGCACATGCGAGTTGCGCCCGGCCAGAAGCCGATAGGGCCCGATCTCGCGCCCGAACGAAAAGAGCCTCACCTCGTCGTCGCTATTGGTCGCGGCAGCGTCCATCAGATCCTGGCTGAGATGCAGCACCTCTTCATTGACGAGTTGCTGGTTCCAGCCCTCGCGCCAGAGCACGGGCGGGATATTGCCTTCAAGAAAACTGCCGTCCGGGGCCAGAAGCAGAAAGAAACTGTCTCCCGGCGCGCCTTCCGAGCGCTCGTGCACGCTGTGGCGCAGTTCCGCCTCGCCGCCCTCGCGAAAGGCGGATTCGAAGACGGCCATGTCATGGTCGATCTCGCGCACCGAAATGCCGCGGATTTCGTGGGTCGCGACCGCGTAGGTGAGGCCCATGATGGCCGCGACCGCCAGAATAAAGATCAGCGTATAGGCCAGCGCCAGACGATAGGTCGTGGTGCGCAGGACCGAGAAGCCGGAGCCGCGCTCCCGCGCGCGCTCACGCATCCAGAAGATAGCCCGAGCCGCGCACGGTGCGGATCATCTCGCTGGCGAAGGGCCGGTCCACCTTGGCGCGCAGCCGGCTGACATGGGTTTCCACGACATTGGTCTTGGGGTCGAAGTGGAAATCCCAGACCCGCTCCAGAAGCATGGTTCGCGTCAGCACCCGGCCGCGATTGCGCATCATATATTCCAGAAGTCGGAATTCTCGCGGCTGAAGCTCGATCGAGGTCCCTGCGCGCGAGACGGAGCGCGACAGGAGATTGACCTTGAGGTCTCCGACTTCCAGCGTGGTCTCTTCCCGCCGCCCCGGCGCGCGGCGCATCAGGGCGTTGAGGCGCGCCATCAGCTCGGAAAAGGCGAAGGGCTTCAGGAGATAATCGTCCGCCCCCGCTTCCAGACCTTCCACCCGGTCGTCCACCCCGCCGACGGAGGTGAGGAAGAGGACGGGCGCATTGCGCCCGGCCGAGCGGAGCGCGCGCACCAGCGACAAGCCGTCGAGGCGCGGCAGCATCCGGTCCACCACCAGCGCGTCGTAGCTGCGCGTGCAGGCGAGTTCGAAGCCGGTCATTCCGTCAGGCGCATGGTCGATCTCATGCCCTTCCTCGCGCAGGCCCGCGCCGACATAATCGGCGGTAGAGCGATCGTCCTCGATCAGAAGAACCTTCATGCCGGACTCCGATGCGCCATGAGGCGAAAGCGGGTCGCCTCCCAACGCAGTGCCACCCAACGACCTCCCCGCCCGGCTTTGCGGCAGCGGGTGTCGCACCGGCAAGACAGAGGACGGCGCTCATAGCTTCTATACGAAACTGTATAGAAGCCGCGAAGGCGCAACGTCACAAAACTGATATGGAAGCGGACTTGCGAGCATGGTTCGCCGCCGCTCGCCGCGAGACCGACCCTACCCCTGTGCCGGATGTCCATGCGCCTTCATCGCCCCGTCATCGGCAGCGTCTCGCTGTCACTTCTCACGGCCGCCTTTCTTCTTGTAGGGCCGAACCAAACCTTCTGGCGCAAGGGGCTCGAATATTTTTCCGGCCATCTCGACAAGCTGGTGTGGCTCGGGCTCGGGCTGTTCTGCCTCTTGTCGGCGATCCTCGTCATCGTCTCGGTGAAATATGTCATCAAGCCAGTCCTGATCGCGCTCGTTCTCGTGGCCGCTTCCGCCTCCTACTATGTGAACACGTTCGGCGTCCTGATCGATCGGGAGATGATTCAGAATGTCGCGCTGACAACAACGAGCGAGGCCAAGCATCTCTTCACGCCCAATCTCATCCTGCATCTCGTTCTGTTCGGTGTCCTGCCTTCGCTCGCCATCGCCTTCGTGCGGGTGCGCCATCGCCGGTTTCCCGCCAAGTTCCTCTACAACACGCTGACCGTCTTCGCCCTTCTGGGCGGCGCGGCGCTCGCGACATTCCTCAACTACTCGGCCTTCGCCTCGACCTTCCGCCAGCATCGCGATCTGATCGCCAGCCTCAACCCAAGCGCCCCCGTGGTCGCCGCGTTCCAGTTCGCCTCGCGCGAGATGGAGGACCGCAACCTGACGCCCGCCCCGCTGGGCACGGACGCCGCCAAGGGGCCGCTCATCGCCAAGGCGGGCAAGCCGGTGCTGACCGTCTTCGTCGTCGGCGAAACGGCGCGCGCGCAGAATTTCGGGCTGAACGGCTACGAGAAGAACACCACGCCGGAATTGGCCGCGCGAGGCGTTTTCAACTTCTCCAACGTATCGAGCTGCGGCACGTCGACGGCCGTGTCCGTCCCTTGCATGTTCTCGAACTATCCGCGCCGCGACTATTCCGAGCGCAAGGCGCATTCGACGGAAAACCTGACGGACGTGCTCACCCATGCCGGTGTGAAGGTCGAATGGTACGACAACGACACGGGCTCCATGCGCGTGGCCGAGCGCATCCCCTACGAGTTCCTGCCCGCCACGAACGATCCGCGCTTCTGCTCGGGCGGCGAGTGCCATGACGAGATCCTGGTGGATCGGCTGAAGCGCGCGCTGCCGAGCGTCCAGTCCGACACGGTGATCGTGCTGCATCAGCTGGGCAGCCATGGCCCGGCCTATTTCGAGCGCTACCCCAAGGACTTCGAGCGCTTCCAGCCGGCCTGTCAGACGGCGCAGTTCGCCGATTGCGAGCGCGCCGAGATCGTCAACGCCTATGACAACACGATCCTCTACACCGACCATGTCCTGTCCGAAATCATCGATACGCTGAAGGGCGAGGACAGGCTTTCGACCGCGCTGTTCTTCGTGTCCGATCATGGCGAATCGCTGGGCGAAAACGGGCTCTATCTTCACGCCGCGCCCTATTTCATCGCGCCCTCGACGCAGACCCATGTGCCTCAGGTCGCCTGGTTCTCGCAGAGCTATCAGACCGCGTTCGGGATCGACACGTCCTGCCTGAAGTCTCGCGCTAGCGCAGATCTCTCGCACGACAATGTGTTCCACACGATTTTGGGCTTGATGGACGTTTCGACCTCGGTTTACAGCCGGGAGCTCGATGCCTTCGCCCCGTGCCGTGGCACGGGAAAGACCCTCGCCTCCATCGGAACTCGCCCATGAGCCTCGATCTTTCGCTCGACCGGACGGCGGCGCCTCAAAAGAAGCGCGGCGCGGGCCATCTCTTCGCGGCCGCGCGTTATTCCTTCGGCGGCTTCCGCCGCATTCTCGGCGAAACCGCCTTCCGGCACGAGCTGATGGCGGGCGGCGCGCTGCTCGGCGTCTTCGCGCTGATCGGGGCGAGCCCGCTCGACTTCCTCGTGCAGATCGTTCTGATGCTGGTGCTCATGGCCGGCGAGGCGCTGAACACGGCGATCGAGGTGATCGTGGACCGCGTGTCGCCGGAGATTTCCGACTTCGCCAAGCAGGCCAAGGATCTCGGCTCGTTTGCCGTCTTCTGCCTCATTCTCGCCAATTGCGGCTATGGCGCCGTGGTGCTGCTGCGCGCTTTCTGACGTCGAAAGTCGCGCCCGAACAAACGTTTGCCGGGTTCCGGGCGGCGGTACGCCCCCGACAAGCTCCGCAACATTTCGGAAATCTCGGTCACAAAACGTAACGAAGCGGCCCCACTGGTGTCTCCCAAAGAGCGCAGATTCCGTTCGACCCACAAGGACGATCGGACATGGCTTCAGCGACGACCCGCAGCTTTCACCCTCTGACCCGTCTTGCCCGGCGCTTTGCCGGTCAGGCGCTTCTGTCGGGCTCGGTCATGATCGCGCTGAATGCCGCGTCCCATATCGATCTCGGACTGGGCGATGCGGTATGGCCGGGCTTTGCCGAGGAAGCCGCGCAGAGCGAGCCCCAGCGAGAGGCCATGGTGCTGCCGGGGCTTGGCACCGGAGTCATGAGGGCCAGCGACACTGAGACGACGCCCATAATGACCGCCAGCGTGAGCAAACCCGTGCGCGAGGCGCGGCTGCCGGTTCCCGCCCGTGTGTTCGGGCCGGTCGCAGAGATGCAGGCTGAGGCCGAAGCCAAGCCCGCCGCCGCGCGCACCTCCCCGCCGGTTCGTCTGGCGAGCTTCGACGCAGCGCGGAAGGACGGTGTGCTTCTGTTCGACCAATGCGCGCCGGCCTGCGAGTCCCGCGATCCGCTGCTGCATCGCAGCATCGCGAAGGCCGCGCGTCGCCCGGCGACGCCGGCCCGCACGCGCCTCGCCGATCTCGAAGCGTCAGCCCGCGAGATCGTGGCCGATGCCGAGACGCAAGGCCCCGCTCGTCCCGCATGGCAGCCGGCCGAAGCCGCGCCTGGCCTTCTCACCCGCTCGCTTTCCGCCGCGTGGGACACGGGCCACGCTGCTGCCGGAAGCTTGGCCCGCCTCGTCAACTGGTAGGCTCGAAGCGGGGGAGGTTCACCACCTGCCGCAGGCCGCCACCCTCGCGGTTCTCGATGCGGATCGTGCCGCCGTGCCGCTCGAGGATTTCATGCGCGATGGCAAGGCCGAGCCCTGCGCCACCATGGGTCTTGCGCCGTCCCGCATCGACCCGGAAGAAGGGCTCGAACACGCGCGCCAGAAGCTCGGCCGGGATGCCCGGCCCGCGATCCTCGACCACGACGCGCCAAGCCTCGCCCGTGCCCTCAAGGCGCAGCACCGCGCCCCCGCCATGCGTCGCGGCATTGTCGATGAGATTGCTGAAGGCGCGTTTGAGCGCGAGGCGCTGCCCCCTCACGAACCCGCTCGCCGCGCCGCCCTCGAACCGCACCAGGCGCCCGATCGCGCCGAGTTCCCCCGCGATTTCGCCCAGCAGCGCCGGCAGCGCCACGGGCTCGGGCGGGTCGGAGGAGACTTCCTCGCGCACGAGGCGGATGGCGCTGTCGGCGATGGCGTCGAGTTCGCCCAGATCCCTCAACCACGCTTCGCGCTCCGCCTCGGGCAGGAACTCGGCGCGAAGGCGCAGGCGCGTCATCGGCGTGCGAAGATCATGGCCGGCGGCGGCCACGAGGCGCATTCGGCTCTCGGTCGCCGAGCGGACCCGCTCCGACAGGCGGTTCAGCGCCTCGGCCGTCGCGCGCAGTTCCGCCGGCCCTTTGGGCGTGAGCGGGGCCAGCGTTCCGTCCGGGCGCACCGAGGCGGCGGCCTGTTCCAGAACGCGCAAGGGTCCGGTGATCCGCCGCGCGGCCATCAGAGCCACGGCGATCGCGCCGAGCGTCACAAGCGAGAGATAGGAGACGAGCGGGCCGATGGGCGATGGCGGCAGGCCGGGATAGTGCAGGAACATCCATGTCCCGTCGCGGAGCGGCACGGCGATGCGGAAGTGCCGGCCGTCCTCGCTGGAGACGACACGCACGTCCATATCCGTCCCTTCGGCCCGAAGCCGCTGGATAAGTTTGGCGCTCGGTTCTTCGTGAACTTCGCTGGCACGTGGCTCCGGGCCGGTCTCGATGCCCGCTGCCCGCGCCTTCGCGCCTGAGCCTTCGGCGACGCGCAGAGCCAGCGACACGCTTTCGGCGAACATGCCTTCGAAATCGGCGGAGTCGTCTTGGTCCAGAATCTGGAAGGTCACAACCGCCGCCAGAACCACGACGCCGACGATCGCCCCGACGAGAAGCAGCGCCAGCCGGTTGCGCAGCGACACCATGGCTCAGACCTTCTCGACCGGGGCCGCGAACTGGTATCCGCCGTTGCGCACCGTCTTGAACAGGCGAAACACCCCGTTGTCGCCGATCTTCTTGCGAAGCCGGCTCATGGTGACGTCGATCGTGCGATCGAACGGATCGGTGGCGCTGCGCCCATGCAGGAGGTCCATCAGCATGTCGCGCGACAGGACGCGGCCAGGTCGCTCCAGAAAGATCACCAGAAGATCGAACTCCGCGCCCGTCAGATCAATGTCCTGCCCCGAACCCTCGTCGCGCACGCGGCGTGTCGCGGTGTCGAGATGGAAGCTCTCGAAACGGTAGCGCGGCGCGGGAGCCACCGCCTCGCTCACGCGACCACCGCGCCGGAGCACGGCGCGAATGCGGGCCACGAGTTCGCGCGGGTTGAAGGGCTTCACCAGATAATCGTCGGCCCCCAGCTCCAGCCCGATAATGCGGTCGATGTCTTCCTTCAACGCGGTGAGCAGAATGATGGCAAGGTCCGGCGTTCGGTCCTTCACCTCGCGGCAGAGATCGAGCCCCGAGCCATCCGGCAGCATGACGTCGAGCACCACGAGATCGAACGTCTCGGCGGCCAACCGGCTTTCGCAATCGCGCCGATCCGCCGCCAGCCGGATCTCGAAGCCCTGATCTTCCAGATAGCGCCCGAGCAGGTGCCGGATTTCGGCGTCGTCGTCCACCACCAGAAGTTTGATGCCCAAGCTCATCCGCCTTGCCTTCGCTTTGGAGGCCGTCCCGCGCTCTCGTTAGCGCGGTTTGGCCGTGGCGGAACGGATCTTTTTGTTGCGAAACCTTGCTGGCGGCGTGACGCGCGACAATCCGCCCGCGCAACGCTCCCCCGCGTCGCAGCCCGGCAAACGCCACTTTTGCCCTCGCCGCGACGATGGCACGCGCCCGGTCACGTCCCGCCTACCGATCCCCGGACTCGTCATTTTGCGGATGCGGCCGATATGCCCCCGTCCCTGCGGCCATCCGCACCCCTCCCCGGAGCTCGGCACCCCCTTGAAGAAACCCATCTCCTTCTTCGTGCATCATCAGGGGCGTGGACACGCCAACCGCACCATGGCGCTCGTGTCGGAATTTGCGAAGGACCGGCCGGTCTCGGTGCTGACGGCGGGGCCGCATCTGTTCGACGGGTTCGGGCGCGACATCGAGATCGTGCCCCTGCCCAACATGATCGGCGCAGGCGTGCCGACGCCCCGCCTCTATGCCGAGCCGACGCCGAGCGTGATGCATTGCGTGCCGCTCGGCGTGTCGGAAATGCGCCGGACCATGCGCACCATCCTCGACCATCTGGACGACCGCGACACCGGACTCTTCGTGGTGGATGTCTCCTGCGAGATCGGCCTCCTGGCGCGCGCGGCGAGCGTGCCCTCGATCCAGATCAGAATGCATGGCGACCGGGGGGATATCGGCCATGTCGGCGCCTACGAGGCGGCCGTCGGGATGCTCGCGCCCTTCGACGAGCGCATGGAGCAGGACGACTATCCCGCGCGCCTGCGCGCCAAGACCTTCTATTCCGGCGGCCTGTGCACGACGCTGGATGCCGTGCCGGGCAAGGCCGAGGCGCGCGCCAAGCTCGGCCTCGATCCGACCCACGAGATCGTCGTGGTGCTGACGGGCGGCGGGGGCAGCGGGACACCCTATGCCCCGCTCACGGTCGCCGCCCGCGCCGCGCCGGACGCGCTCTGGCTGGTGCTCGGCCCGACGCACCGCGAAGGGCATGAGACGGATTTCAGCAATTGCCAGGAGCTCGGCTGGGTGCGCGGCGTCACCGATTATCTGGCCGCCGCCGATATCGTGATCGCCTCGGCGGGCGACAACACGGTGCATGAGATCGCGCGGGTCGGCCGCCCCTTGGTGGTGATGCCGGAATGGCGCTATTTCGGCGAGCAGACCCGCAAGGCCGAAGCCTTGGTGCGGCTCGGCGCGGCGGTCAGCGCGCCGGCCTGGCCGGGCGACCTCATCGGCTGGCAGGCGCTGCTGGAGCGCGCGCGCGGGTTGGAGACGCAGGCCATCGCCTCGCTCTACGACGCGGAGGCCGCCCGCAAGGCTGCCGGCTGGTTGGAAGGGCTCTGCGACGAGCTTTGGGCCGGGGCTACGGAGGCAGATGCCAAGACAAGCGCCGCACCGGCGCTGAGCGTCGTCGCCGGCTGATCCCGCGCATTGTCAGATACTCGAATTCTCGCGGCGGAACGATAGAAGGCCCGCCGCGAGACGCCCGCAAAGGGCAGGATGCTGCGAGTTGAGAGCGCCTCAGCTGAACAAACGCTCGCCCGGCTGAAGCGCTGAGGCAATTTCCTGCGGCTCGGGGCGGCGGTGCAGTTCGATCCGCTCGGCGCTTTCGCTCCAGCCGATCAGGCCCTGATCCCGGAACTGGCCGAGCCAGTAATCCATGCACCAGCGCCCGTGCTTGTCGCGAAAGCGCGCGGCGTTGCGCAGGATATGGTCGAACTGGTGGAGCGGCGGCACATGGACGGGATGGTGCTGGTGATAGGCCCGCGCACCCGCCGTCCAATAGAACCGAAGGCCGGATGCGCCCGCGCGCGCGGCGAAATCGGTCTCTTCGCCGCCATAGCCATGAAAGCTCTCGTCCATGCCGCCGAGCGCCAGATAGCGCTCGCGACGCAGCGCGAAGGACAGGCCCCAGAGTTCGCCCGAGTCGGGCTCCTCGCGCACGCCTGTGTCGGGCATGGCGGGCTTGGACGGGTGCGCCTGTCCGATCCGGTCGAGCGCGGCGTAGTCGATCGCCTCGCCCACCGCACCATCCGGCAAATACAGAACCTCGCCGAGAAACAATCCGTCTCGCTCCCCGGCCGCCGCGCCATAGGCGGCCACGAGGTCCGGGCCTGCGATGCAGTCCACGTCGAGAAACACCAGCACCTCGCCCCGAGCCGCCTCGGCCGCGCGATTGCGCGCGGCCGCGAGCGGCATCGGATCGCCCGGCACGAAGACATGGCGCACGGGCATCCCGATCTCGGGCAGGTTGCCGTGCGGCTCCGCCTGCATCCAGGCGATGACGAGTTCGTCGGGCCTTTGCGTTTGAAGCGCGAGGCTCTTCATAAGGTTGGCGAGATGGCGCTCGCGGCCGCGAACCAGCGTCAGAGCACTGATGATGGCCATGCCGCGCGCGCCTTGTTGCGGAAGTGGAGAACGCCTTCGATGACACCGCGCGCATAAGTGGCGCTCGCGACATAGGAATGCTTCAGCGACGGCAGGCTCGCCAGATCGTCGGAGAAATTGGCGACGATGATCGCCTGCGGGATCGTGCGCAGCATCTCGATGTCGTTGCCGGAATCCCCGGCGACGAAGACCGCGTTTTCGGGCAGGCCATAGCGCCGGCGCACGAAGTCCACCGCCGTGCCCTTGGAGGCGCGCACGGGCAGGATATCGAGATAGCGCCCGTGGCTATGGATCACCGAGCAGCGCAGGCCCGCCAGTTCCAGTCGCTCGCGCACGCGAGACGTGATCTCGCGGTCGCCATCGCTGAAATAGGAGAGCTTGAAAGCCCGCTGTTCCAGCGCGGCCTGCGGCACGAGGCCCGGCAGCCCGCGCAGGGCGAGATGGACCGCTTGGCGGTTCCAGCCCCGGCGCACGGTGTCACGCCAGTCCGGATCGGCGGTATAAGTCGTTCCGTTGCTGTCGAGATGATAGATTTCCGAGCCGACCGATGTGATCATCACCTGCGGGCGCGGCGCGTTGCGCTGCTCCAGAATCGACATGGCGCTGTGGAACGAGCGGCCGGTGGCGACCCCGAAAACCAGGGCGTCCTGCTCGCTGCGCCATTGCGTGAAACGCTGCACGCCGATGTCGCAGCCGACTAGCGTGTTGTCGATATCGCAGATCAGTAGCTGTTCGACCCTGGCGCTGGACGCCTGCCGGCGGGCCAGCAGAGACTGCACCAGCTCATGATAGCGCGCGGCGTGCCGGCTCCAGTCATAGGCCGCGACAGCCTTGGCGCCCGCCGCCGCATAGCGATCCCACAATGCGGGGTCGCGCAGAATGCGCAGCGCCCCTTCGGCGATGGCCTGCGTGGATTGCGGGTCCACCAGCTCGCCATTGCCGCACATCTCGATGATGTCGTTCGGGCCGCCGCTGTCGGTGGCCACCAGCGGCAGGCCGACCGCCGAGGCTTCCAGCAGCGTCAGGCCGAAGGGCTCGTTGAGGGCGGGATTGACGAAGATGCCGCGCCGATCCCGCGCATAGGCGTAGATCGCGGCCACATCGTCGGGCCGGTGCGTCTTGGGATAGGCAACATGGCCGTAGAGATCGTAGCGATCGATGAGGCACAGGATCTCGCGGATTTCGCCGGACATTTCGCCGTCGAGGCTTGAGAGGTCCTGCCGGTTGCCGGCCATGATCACGAGATTGGCGCGCTGGCGCAGTTCGGCATTTTCGCCATAGGCACGCACGAGGGCGCAGAGGTTCTTCTTGGCGACGGGCCGTGCCAGGGCCAGCAACACCGGCTTGTCCGGCTCGTTCAGGAAGCGGTTGATGGAGGCTTCGACCTTGGGGCAGGCGGTCGCCGCGCCGAAGCGCTCGAGATCGCTGCCGGGCGGCAGAATGCGGATGCGGCCGGGGTCGTACTCGCGGTAGCCGGCATATTGCACCTCCGCCTCGTCGCGCGAGGAGGCGATGACCAACGAGGCGCGCGCGATGGCCGCTTCCTCGATCTCGATGCGCTTGTCCAGATGCGGCACGTCGGCGGCGCGCGCGCCCATCACCTCGGCCTTCACCCGGCCGAGCGAATGGGCGGTAAAGACGAAGGGAATGCCGAGCCGATCTTCCACGATGGCGGCGACGCTGGCGGCATCGGCATAATGGGCATGGATCAGGTCAGGGCGCTCGTCCTGCGCCTCGATCCAGGCGATCAAACCTTCAGCGAAGCTTTCCGTCTCGGCCCACAAATCCTCCTTGGGCAGATAATCGGGCCGCGCGCTCGCCAAGCGCAGAATTTCGATGCCGGATTCCTCGCGCACCGGCGCTGGCGCGTACTCGTCCCCCAGTTCGCTCACGAACCCCCGCGTCGCGATCACCGTGCGGCGCACGGGACCTGCCGTGGAGGACGCGCGAACCAGATCGAGCAGATAGCGGATATGGCCCCCCGTATCGGCCGTCAGACCATAAGCGACATTCTCGGCGCGCAGGCAGCCCTGCAGGGCGACATGAAGCAAGAACATGACCGTCTCCCTTTCCAACCCCTCATCTCGCCCATAATGACCGAGGAAGAGTTTTGTTCAGGTCCCCAAATGCTCCGCATCGCTCAAGTCGCGCCTAACATTTTCCCGGTTCCGCCGATCAATCACGGCGGCACCGAAAGAATTATCCAAGAATTAAGCGCCGCGTTGCGAAGTCTTGGTCACGAGGTAACGCTGTTCGCGCCAACCGACAGTGCGACGAATGGCCCGATCATCGGTTCCCTACCGAGTCTTCAGGCGCTGGAGACTCAATATGGCCAAGTTCCTCCCTCTATTCCGGCGGTTCTGGAGGCGGTGCAGATGGAGCATCTGCGCCGGCATCTCGGGTCCTTCGACATCGTCCATTGTCACGGCGAATTCTTCCACGCCGCGCTTCTGGGCGAGCGGCGCAAGCACAGCCTGACCACCATTCACTGGCGGGTGGACGAGCTGGATCGACAATTGTTCTTCGCTGCCTTTCCCGATCTGCCGGTCGCCGCCATCTCGTCCGCGCAGGAAAGCGGCATCCCGGAGGCGAACCGCGCCGGCGTCGTGCATCACGGGATCGACGGATCGCGCTACACGCCCCAGACCGCGCCGGGGCGCTATCTCGCCTTTATCGGCCGCATGACGGACCAGAAACGCCCCGACACGGCCATCCGCGTCGCGAAGGCCGCTGGGCGATCCATCCGGCTCGCGGGCACGGTGGATGTCGGCAACCCGCTTTACTTCGAGCGCGAGGTGCGCCCGCTCCTGTCGACAACTGCCGAATATGTCGGCCCGGTGGATGACGCCGCCAAGAACACGCTCCTCGGCGGCGCGGAAGCGCTGCTCTTTCCGATCGACTGGCCGGAGCCCTTTGGCCTGGTGATGATCGAGGCCATGGCCTGCGGCACGCCCGTCATCGCCTGGAAGCGCGGCAGCGTCGCCGAGATCGTGGAAGACGGCGTCACGGGATTCGTGGTGGAGAGCGAAGCGGAAGCGGTGGACGCGCTCAAGCGGATCGGCACAATCGACAGGGCGGGCGTGCGCCGACGCTTCGAGGAGCGGTTCACCAGCCGCCACATGGCCCAGCGCTATGTCGAACTCTATGAAAGGCTTCTCGCCCAATGATGCGAACCGCCCTCCTCGCCTGGGACTATCCGCCTTCGCCGAGCGGCCTGTCCACGGCGGCCCGCGAGATCGCCGAAAGCCTCGTTCAGGCCGGCTGCGACGTCACGCTCTTCACGCTCGACCGCACGGGGCGCGAGACGGCGGGCGGGGTGTCCATCGTCGGCTGCGCCATCGACAAGGCGAGCGGTCTCGGGCGTCTGCGGCTCTATGGCGGCGCGGGGCATCTGGCCGCCCCGCTCGCCTTTCGCCGCGCGGTTCTCGCCGAACATGCCGCCCGGCCCTTCGACGTGGTGGAGGCGACCAACTGGTACGCCCCGGCCGCGCTTCTGACCGGGCGGCACGACTTCGCGCTGGTCACGCGCAACTCGACGCCCGCCGCCTTCTCGCGCGACCCCGCCACCAGCGCTCGGGACCGGATCGACGGCTGGGCGGCCGACCGGCTGGAAATCCGGCAGGCCAAGGGGAGCGCCGGGCTCATCTCGAACACGGGCGAACATGCCCGCCGCATCACGGCGGAATACGGCCTCACCGGCCTCCAGCCCCATGCGGTGGTGGGCCTCAGCCTGCCGCCCGGCACGCTGGCGCGGGCGAAGGCCGCCGCCTATCCCGAGGCCAGGTCGGGCGAGCCGCTGCGGCTTCTTTTCGTCGGCCGGGCGGAGCATCGCAAGGGCTTCGACATGATCATGGAAGCGGCCGCGATCCTCGGCGCGGAGGTCGATCGCGGCGCGATCCCGGACTTCGAAGTGCGCCTCGTCGGCGTGCCGGAGGGCGATGTCCCGGCCGATCTGCCCGAGCCGGCGCGCCGGCGCGTCAAGGCGCTGGGGCGGATGCAGGAAGAGGCGCTGGCGGTGGAATATGCCGGGGCGCACGCGGTTCTGGCCCCTTCGCGCTACGAGAGCTTCGGCCTCGTCTATCAGGAGGGCATCGCCTATGGCCGGCCGATGGTCGCCAACGCGCTGGATGCGAGTGGGCGCGAGTTCGTGGGCGATACGGGCGCGGGCCTGATGGCGGCGAGCGACACCGGCGCGGCGCTGGCCGACGCCATCCGCCCGATCCTGACCAACGACGAGACCCGCCAGTCGCTGCGCGCGGCGGCTCTGAAAGCCGCCGGTCGCTTCAACCGCGACACGCTGGGCCGGGAAACATTGGCGCTCTACGCCAAGGCCCGTCAGGCCTCGTAGGGGCGCAGAAGCTCGCTCTCTTCGAACAAGCGCCCGCCGCCGGGGTTCATCGCCTCGTAGCGGTGGGAGCGTGCTTCCACATGGGCGCGCCCGAGATGATGCCGGATGCCGCCGCCCAGAAACAGAAGGCTCCGCTGCCAGGGGCGTGCCGGACGCTCGTGCACGGGGTTCTCGTAGCGCACGAAGCGCCGGTTCAGCCGATATTGCGTGTCGGGAAAGAGGTCGGACAGGACGCCGTCCACGCGATTGGCGCGCCGCAGGCCGATCGAGACCACATCTGGCCCGGCCGCCCCCAGGAGATAGGGCAGCGCCTCGGCCACGCCCTCCTCCAGCGTCTCGTCGGCGTCGAGTTGCAGCACCCACTCATGGCGCGCCATGTCCTGCGCGGCGTTGCGCTGGGCAGCGAAATGGCCGGCGAGCGGACGATGGCGCAGGCGTAAGCCGGGGCCGTCCTCCCCCGCCCCTTCGCCATCGAGCAGGATCACCACATCGTCGCACCAGAGGCGGGCGGTTTGGGCCAAGCCCAGCGCGGCCTCGCGCTCGGCCGCGCGGCAGAGGATGGCGAGGCTGATCGGTGCGGACGGCCCGTCGGTGAGCGCGCGCAAATGCGCCGCGCCGGGGAGCGGCGAATGGGGTTGGCGCAGCGCCTCGGCCTGCGCTTCGCCCATCGGCTCGGCCCAGAGCCCGTGCAGCGTGGCAGCCGAGCGTAGCGTATAGGCATCAAACCCGTAGGTCGCGTCGGGCTCACACGCGATGAGCCCCGGCTTCAGCGCCCGGCCGAGATGCGCGAGGCTTGGTGCGCCGGCCGCCGGATCATCCACCAAGAGCCCGCAGGACCCGCAGGCGAACGCGAAAGGACGCACCAGCTCGCCCCAGGACAGATCGCGCCCGGCCGCGTCCCAAAGCCGTGCGCCGCACAGGAAACAGCGCGAAACGCCCGCCCGGTGCTCCGAATGTCGTTTCCCGGCCATCCAAATGAGTCCTATGCGATTGCCGTGCGGCATCTAGCTCATGGTGAGGCGCTGTCCATCGCGGTGGCTGTCCGAAGGTTTCTTGAGCGATCCAAACTCCGTGTCGACCAGCGCCTCCAACCGCGCGGGCGCCGAGCGCCGGCACACGGCTCCGGGAAACGGAGACAGTGACGGCACCTCGCCCGTCCATCACGAGACGCGCGACATCCGACGTCAGCGCCAACCAGATGAGTTCACGGCCATGGAAGAGCTTTCGAGCGAGATCATCGACGGATCCTTCCGCGCGCTCGCGGAGATCGCGCTTCTCGCCGCCGCGCGGGCGGACGGGCACGAGGCCGATCTCACGGCCGAACTGGAGGCCCTGCGCCGGCATGGTTGCCTCGCCGCGCCCATGCGCCCCGAAGGGTCAGGCTTTGCCTATGCCTACCCGGCCGCGCGCTCGCTGCCCTTCTTCGTGGCGCTCGGCAGCGTCGATCTCAGCCTCGGTCGTCTGTTCGAGGGCCATGCCAACGCGCTGCAACTCGTTGCGCTGTTCGGCCGGGCGGATCAGAAGGCGATGGTGCGGGCACGGGTCGAGCGCGGCGCGCTGCTTGGCGTCTGGGGTGCGGATGGCAGTCCGCCCTTTGCGGTCGAGCCTATCGAGGGCGACCGCCTGCGGCTGACCGGGGCGAAGCGCTACGCCTCCGGCCTCGGCTGGGTTTCGCTGGCGCTGGTTCCGGTGACGGAGGCGGACGGGCGGCTTCAGCTTCTCCTGATCGATGTGGACGAGCCCTCCCGCCTGGACTTCTCCAGCTGGAATATGCGCGGAATGCGCGCCTCGCGCTCGGGCACGTTCCGGTTCGACGGCCTAGAGATTCCCGTCTCGGCGCGTCTCGGCGGGCCGGACGACTATCGCCGCGAGCCCTTCTTCATGGGCGGCATCTGGCGTTGCGCGGCGGTGCAGCTCGGCGCGATCGAGCGGATCGTGCGCGGGCTGGCGGATGGTCTGCGCGAGACGGGGCGGCTCGATCACCCGCTCCAGAGCGCGCGGGTCGGCGAAGCCATTCTGGCGGCGCGGGACGCGCGGCTTCAGGTCGAGGCGGCGGCGCGCGCGGTGGAGGGCGGAGAGGAGGCCGAGCTTGCCGCCTCGCTCGCGGTTTTCGCGCGGCTGCGGGTGGAATCGGCGGGGCTGGCCGTGATCGCGCTGGCCGAACGCGGCCTCGGACTTTCGGCCTTTGCGGAAGACCATCCCTTGGCGCGCCCGATCCGCGACCTATCAACCTATCTGCGGCAGGCCAATCCGGATGCCGCGCTGTTGGATCATGCGCGCCGGCTGGCGGCGCGACTGCCGGAGATTTTCGGATGAGCCGCTACGGCGACTGGTGCGCCCGCCACGATGTGGCCCCCGTCGTGGACCCGCTGCTCCTGATCGGCGCGGGCGGGCTGGTGGTCATTGCGCCGCACCCGGACGACGAGGCACTCGGCGCGTCCGGCCTGCTTCTGGCCGCCGCGCAGGCGGGACGCGCGGTTGGCCTCGTCGCGCTGACCGATGGCGAGGGCTCGCATCGGGGCTCGGCCGAATGGCCGCCCGAACGCCTGGCCGCGCGCCGGCGCGAGGAACAGGCGCTCGCCATGGCGGAACTGGGCTGCGAAACCGCCGAGATGCTGCGCCTCGCCCTCCCCGACGGCGCATCCCGCTGGCACGACGATTTCGCGGGCGCGGCGGAAAAGGTCGCGGCGCTCTGCGACCGAACAGGCGCGACGGCGCTCGCCTCCACCGTGCTTTTCGACCCGCACCCGGACCATGAAGCCGCCGCGCTCCTGGCGGAGGCCGTGCATCGGCTGCGCCCCCATATCCGGCTTCTGTCCTATCCCGTCTGGTCGCTGCGTCACCCCGAGGACAAGGAGGTGGATGTCGAGGGGTTGCATCCGTTCCGCGTGGAGACGCCGATCGTGGAAAAGGCGCGCGCCATCGCCCGGCATGAAACCCAGATGGGGGGCATCGTGACGGACGCCCCGGAAGGCTTCGCCCTGCCCGACTGGTTCCTGCGGCATCATCAAGGCCCGTTCGAATGTGTGTTCTGGCACATGAGGCCGGGTACGCCGCCGGGTGCGGAGCATTTCGAGACGCTCTATCGCGGCGACAACGACCCCTGGGGCGCGCGCGACAGCGCCTACGAGATCGAGAAGCGCGAGGACGTGATCCATTTCCTCGGCGACGACTGGCGGGGCCAAGCCATCGAGATCGGCTGCGGCGAGGGTCATCTCTCGGCCGCGCTCGCCACCCGCTTCTCTGCGGTCACCGGCTTCGACCTCGACCCCAACATCGTCGCGCGCGCGAACGCGCGCCATGGCGCGCCGGGACGGCTGGAGTTCCATGTCGGGCGAATGCCGGACGACTTCCCCGATCTGCCTTTCGACCTGCTCGTCCTCTCGGAAATGCTCTATTTCCTGACCGAGCCGGAGATCGAGACGCTGCTCTCTCGCGCCTGCCGCAAGTCGCGGCCGGGCGCGGGACTGCTTCTGGTCAACTATCTCGGCCCCACCGACACGCCGCTGTCGGGCGACGACGCGGCGGACTTCCTGCGCATGGTCGCGGCCGAAAAGCTGACGCTGGAGCGCTCGATCAGGCGGGATCGCTACCGGCTGGACTTGCTGCGCTTTCGCGCACCGCCTGGAGAAGCTTGAGAAGAGCGGGCAGCTCAGTGGCCAGCTGCGAGCGCCGCAGGCGCTCGCGCTTCAACAAGGGACTGAGTTCTTCCACGAGGGTCCAGGCTTCGCCGGGCGTGGCTTCTACTTCGACAGCCTCGATCTCGGCCTCGGTCAGGCCGAGCGCCGACAGAACGTCTCCGCGCGCTTGCGCCGAGCCGGCCCGTGAGAAAGCCAGCCGCGCGCGGATGCGGCGCTCCAGCACGTCGGCCGGCTCCAGCGCTTCGTCCACCAATGGGTCGGCCTCGTTGCGCGAGCGCTTCAGCTCGTCCGACAGGCCGCCCCGCGCCCGGCCGTCGAGCCGGCAGGAGGTCCAGACCAGCGGTCCCTCGCTGAACCGCACGGGCAGCCCGAGCGCGCGCACGCGGCGCAAGAGCGCGCGGTCCTCGCCGAAGCTGGTGACGGGCAGGCCGCCGACCGCACCATAGACACCCGCGCGCAGGCCGAAATTCGCGCCGCCGATATTGCCGTGATGCGGCCAAGGATTGAGCGGATCGGGGTCGAGCCGGGCGTCGATCTCGCG
Source organism: Aureimonas ureilytica (assembly GCF_001475935.1). GTDB lineage: Bacteria > Pseudomonadota > Alphaproteobacteria > Rhizobiales > Rhizobiaceae > Aureimonas > Aureimonas ureilytica_A. The sequence goes on along the minus strand of NZ_LDQA01000021.1, from coordinate 128,695 downwards.
CGAAGCGGCGCGGTATTCGCGCAGCACCGTTTCCGCCGCCTCGTCGGTCGGCGGCAGGAGCGCGGCTTCCGCCGGGTCGAAGCCGATGGCCCCGCAGACGAGCGCCGCGCCGCCGGTGAATTCCGCTTCGTAGGCCGCGCGCCAGCCGGGCTGAACCACGGTATCGGCGTCGATCGAGAAGAGATGGGCGTGTGGCGACAGTTCGAAGGCGAGGTCCAGCGCCAGACGCCGGGCGAGCGGGGCCGAGCCTCGGCCGGGCTGCCAGTTCACGTCGAGAAGGAGAAACGGTGCGTCGCCGGCTTCGAACAGGGCCAGCGCGCGCGCCAGCGTGTCGTCGGTCGAACCATTGACCACGAGGACGACGCCTTCGCCCGGCGCAAGCTCGGCCATCAGCGCGCGCAAGGTGGCGTCGATCCGCTCCGCCTCGTCCCGCGCGGGAAGAATGGCGACGGCCCCCGCCCCATCGAACGTGCCGCCCCGATGGAGGGCGACACGGGTGAGAGCCTCATGGCTCCCAAGCGTTTCCAGCCGGAACGGCTGCACCGGCTGGAGATCGGTCATGCGTATCAGCTGTTCGGCGCGACGAGCTTGCCGTCCTGGCGACGCCAGAGCTTCAGCGGGTTCGCGTCCTTGAGCGCGTCGGGCAGGAGCGCGTCCGGCAGGTCCTGATAGGAAACGGGGCGCAGGAAGCGCTCGATCGCCTTGGAGCCGACCGAGGTCGAGCGGCCATCGGCCGTGGACGGATAAGGCCCGCCATGGACCATGGCGTGAGAGACCTCGACGCCCGTGCCGAAGCCGTTGACGAGGATGCGGCCCGCGCGCTTTTCCAGAAGCGGCAGGAGCTTGCGCGCCGCCGCGTGGTCGGAGTCGGCGATGTGGATCGCGGCGGTGAGCTGGCCTTCCAGACCCTGGATCACCTTGGCGAGTTCCGCCTCGTCGCGGCAGCGCACGACGAGCGAGGAGGAGCCGAACACCTCTTCCTGCAGATGCGCGTCGGAGAGGAAATCTTCAGCCGAGACCGCGAAGAGCGCCGACTGGCCGCGCAACTCGCCGCCTTCCTGGCCCCGGCCGAGCGTCTCGACCTTGGCATGGCCGGCGAGCTTGGCGACGCCGCCCGCATAGGACTTGCAGATGCCGGGCGTCAGCATGACGGCGGCCGAGGTCTCGGCCAGCGCCTTGGCGGCGGCGGCCTCGAACGTCTTCAGCCCCTCGCCTTCCACGGCGAGGATGAGGCCCGGATTGGTGCAGAATTGGCCGGCGCCGAGCGTCAGCGACGCGACGAAGCCCTTGGCGATCGCCTCGGCCCGCGCGGCCAGCGCGCCGGGGAAGAGGATCACCGGGTTGATCGAGCTCATCTCGGCATAGACCGGGATCGGCTCGGGGCGGGCGGCCGCGATCTGCATCAGCGCCGTGCCGCCACTGCGCGAGCCGGTGAAACCAACGGCCTTGATGCGGTGGTCGGCGACGAGGCCCTGGCCGATCTGGCGGCTGGCGTCGAACAGAAGCGAGAACACGCCCTCGGGCATGTTGCAGCGCTGGGCCGCAGCCAGAACGGCGCGGCCGACGAGTTCCGACGTGCCGGGATGGGCCGAATGCGCCTTCACCACGACGGGGCAGCCGGCGGCGAGCGCCGAGGCCGTGTCACCGCCGGCGACCGAGAAGGCGAGCGGGAAGTTGGACGCGCCGAACACGGCGACGGGCCCAAGCGGCACGTTGCGCAGGCGCAGGTCCGGGCGCGGCAGGGGCTGGCGCTCGGGCATAGCCGGATCGACGCGCGCGTCGAGGAAGCCGCCATCGCGCAACACACCCGCGAACATGCGAAGCTGGCCCATCGTGCGGCCGCGCTCGCCTTCGACGCGGGGGCGCGGCAGGCCGCTTTCCTGGCAGCAGCGCTCGACCAGTTCGTCGCCCAGCGCCAGGATCTCGTCCGCGATGGCTTCAAGGAAGCGGGCGCGATCCTCGAGGCTGGTTTCGCGATAGGTGTCGAAGGCCTCGTCGGCGAGGCGGCAGGCCTTTTCCAGATCGTCCTTGGTGGCGCCGCCGAAGGCTGGCTCGATGCGCTGGCCGCTGGCCGCTTCGACGCCGAAGATCTCGCCGGCCGTTCCCTTGGCCAGCGTGTGGCCGATGATGAGTTCGCCCTGGATGGTCATGGTATTTCTCCGCCATGGCTGGAAGCAGGCGCTTCCGAAAGACTGGCGCTTTCCTATAGACCTTCCATCTCGGTTGGAACCGCTGTTTTCGTTTACAGGGTCTAAATGTCTGAGAATTCGTTCCGCGTCTCTCGAACTCGCCCTTCCGCTCGTCCGGGAGAAAGCTTGTGAGGCGCCTGTCGCGCGTCACCGTTGGCGCCGTGGCGACAGGCTTCGCCCTTCTCGTGATCGCCGGGGGCGCGACGACATGGCTGATTGCGCGCGTGGCCGACAACACGGCGCTCGTCTCGCATTCGCTGCGGGTCGAGCTGGGGCTGTCGCAGTTTCGCACCCTGTCGGAACAGGCCGAAACGGCGCGGCGCGGCTTCCTGCTCGATCCTGACGCCCGCTTCGCACGCGCGGTCGAGGGTATCGCCGGCAACATGGGCCCCGCGTTGGAAGATCTGCGCGCCATGGTGAGGGACAATGCCGACCAAAGCCATCTGTTGGATCGCCTCGCGGCCGCGAGTCGCGAGCATCTCATTCTGATCCGCAGATCCATGGCGCAGCGCCGCGAGGAAACCTCGCCCAGCGGTTTCGACTTCTCCTGGGACCGCTCGACCCAGTTGATCCAGCAGGTTCGCGAACTCGCCGGCATCCTGACCGAGGAAGAACGTCAGCTCTTGGAAGAGCGCATCGAGCGTCAGCAGGCCAGCCAGCGCATCGCCTATGGCGTCATCGCTCTCGCGGCCGTTCTTCTCATGCTGGTGGCAGCGGGCACGATCTGGGTGACGCGCAGCACCCTTCGCGCGCTCCATCGCACCAGCGGCGAGTTGGCCCGGCTGAACGACGATCTGGAAGGAGCCGTGCAGGCGCGCACGGTCGATCTTCAGCGTGCCAACGACGAAATCCAGCGCTTCGCCTATATCGTCAGCCACGATTTGCGCTCACCTCTCGTAAACGTGATGGGCTTCACGAGCGAGATGGAGGCCACGATCCGCCCCCTGAGCGAGCTCGTGGAGCGGGCGGAGACCGAAGGCTTCCCCGTATCGGAGGACGCCAAGCTCGCCGTGCGCGAGGACCTGCCGGAGTCGATCCGCTTCATCCGTGCGTCCACCGAGAAGATGGACCGCCTTATCAACGCCATCCTGCGCCTGTCGCGCGAAGGGCGGCGCAACCTCGCGCCCGAGCCGATCGACATGAACGCCCTGGTCGCCGGAATCGTGGGCAGTTCCCAGCACAAGTTGCAGGATGTGGGCGGCGAAGTGCGCGTGTCCCCCCTGCCCAGCCTCGTGAGCGACCGGGTGGGTCTGGAGCAGATTTTCTCCAATCTCATCGAGAACGCCATCAAATATCGCAAGCCCGGGCGCCCGCCGGTGATCGAGATTCGCGGCCGGCGCGAAGGCGAGCGCGCCCTGTTCGAGGTGGCCGACAATGGGCGCGGGATCGACCCGAAGGACCATGACCGGGTGTTCGACCTGTTTCGCCGCTCCGGCGCGCAGGATCAGCCGGGTGAAGGCATCGGGCTGGCTCATGTGCGCGCGATGGTTTATCGTTTGGGAGGCATAATATCTTGCGAATCAACTCTTGACGCCGGTGCGACATTTTGCCTTTCCATGCGGGCCGACCTTTCGGACGAAGGAGCTAGAGCGTCTTGAACTCGCCGCGTAGCGTTACGATCGTCATGGTCGAGGACGATGAAGGCCATGCGCGCCTCATCGAAAAGAACATCCGCCGGGCGGGCGTCCACAATCCGATTCGCCATTTCACCGATGGAACCAGCGCCCTGAACTTCCTGCTGGGAGATGCCGACGGGCCTTCGGGAGGCCATCCCGCGCTCGTGCTTCTGGACCTCAACCTGCCCGACATGAGCGGCACCGACATTCTGGTGCGCATGAAGGAGAATGCCGCCGGCCCGCTGCGCCGCACGCCGGTGGTGGTGCTGACCACGACGGACGATAAGGTCGAGATTCAGCGCTGCTACGATCTGGGCGCCAATGTCTACATCACCAAGCCCGTGAATTACGAAAGCTTCGCCCAGGCCATCCGGCAGCTCGGCCTTTTCCTGTCCGTGATCCAGATCCCGGAAGCGACCAGCGAAAGCATCTGACCAGCATGGCACGGGTTCTTTATATCGACGACGACGAGGGCCTGTGCCGTCTGGTCCGGCGCGCCATGGAACGGCGTGGCCATACGATCGAAACGGCCTCGGGCGGGACGGAAGGCCTAGAACGGCTCCGCGAGGGCGCGTTCGATCTCGTCGCCGTGGATCATTACATGCCGGGCATGGACGGGCTGGAAACGCTGGCCGCCATGGCCCGACTGCCCCATCCGCCTCCCGTCGTCTATGTCACCGGCTCCGAGGAAGGGCGCGTGGCGGTCGCCGCCCTCAAGGCGGGGGCGGCCGACTACATCGTCAAGACGATCGGCGACGACTTCTTCGACCTTCTCCAATCCACCTTCGCGCAGGTTCTCGACCGTCGCCGGCTCGAAGCGGAAAAGGCCGAAGCCGAGGCCAAGTTGCGCGCCTCCTACGAGCGGGTGGAAGCACTTCTGAAAGAGGCGAACCACCGCGTCGCCAACTCGTTGCAGATCGTCTCGGCTTTCGTGCGGCTTCAGGCCTCGGCGGCCACCAGCGAGGAAGCGCGCTCGGCGCTACGCGACACGCAGCAGCGCATCACGGCCATCGCGCAGGTTCATCGCCGCCTCTACAATTCCGACGATCTCGACCTCGTGGAAATGTCCGACTATCTGGCGACGCTTCTCGCCGAGGTGGAGGCCACATGGTCGACGCCGCTCGCGCCGCATCGCCTGCGCCTGTCGGCCGAGCCGATCCGCCTCGCGACCGATAAGGCGGTGTCCATGGGCGTGCTCGTGGCGGAGCTGGTGAGCAACAGTTTCAAATATGCTTATCCGCCGGGCGTTGCGGGTGAAATTCGGGTCGATCTGCGCGCGGACGGGCCCGGCTTCGTCCTGCGCGTCGAGGACGAGGGACAGGGCTTCACCCCCGGCGCGCCGCCCAAGGGTACGGGCACGGGCACCAAGCTCGTGCGCGCCATGGCCAGCAGCCTGGGCGCCGACATCCAGCACGAGAACGACGCTTCGGGCTATCGCGTGCGCATTCGGGCGGCCGAAGGGTGCGGGCGCGGGGCCAGCCTTCCGGCCTGCGCCTCGCCATAAGCGCGCGATCCGCGCCAAAACATGTCCCCCAAACTCAGCTTCTTTTCACCGCAGCGACATATGTTAGACATGAATCCAGGAATCGTGCGAAACATCCCAAGGATGACGAATGCGATGCCTGCAGCTGGCCCGCGTCAAGGCGGCCGACCGATTGCGACGGGAGCGGCCTCATGACCGTGGACACCTATCTTCAGCTCGACGAACAGCTTTGCTTCGCCGTCTACTCCACCGCCCATGCCTTCAACCGGCTTTATAAGCCACGGCTGGACGCGCTCGGCATCACATATCCGCAATATCTCGTCATGATGGTGCTCTGGCAAGACGAGCCGCAGACGGTGGGTAGCCTGGGGGAGCGGTTGCTTCTCGATTCCTCCACCCTGACGCCGCTTCTCAAGCGTCTGGAGGCGAGCGGCTTCGTGACGCGCACCCGCTCGACGCGCGACGAACGCGTGGTGGACATCGCCCTCACCCCGAGGGGCCGCGCCCTGGCGGAGGAAGCGCGCAGCGTTCCCCCGGAAATTCGCGCCGCCACCGGCGAGACGGATGCCGAGCTGGAGCGTCTGCGTCGCTCGATCCTGCGCGTGCGCGACGCGCTTCAGGCGTCGAACCTGCCCTGATCCCACGATCAAAACCCGTGCGTGCGCGCCGCAGATGCGCTAGACCCCGCCTCCGACAAGGGTGAGAGCGCCTTTCGCGGTGCTTCGCCCCTGGGGAGGAGGCCCAGACACATGACCAGCCTGACCAACCAGAACCTGCCGGAGATCGGCCAGCGTATCGCCGTGCCCGGCTATGACCGCGCGAAACTCTCGCCCGGCATCGCCCATTTCGGCGTCGGCAATTTCCATCGCGCCCATCAATGCGTCTATCTCGACGATCTCTTCGCGACGGGGCGGGACCAGGATTTCGCCGTGGTCGGCCTCAGCGTCCGCACGGAAGACAAGCCGGCTTTTGCCGATATGCGCGCACAGGACGGGCTTTTCACCGTTACCGAGGTCGATGACGGGTTGTTCCGCCCGCGTGCGGTCGGCTCGATCGTCCAACTGGTGGAGCCGGGTGACCGCGAGGCGATCCTCACCACGCTGACAGCGCCCGAAATCCGCATCGTCACGCTGACGGTGACGGAAGGTGGCTATTACATCGCGGGCGACAGGCCCGACCTCCAGCACCCCGATCTCGTGGCCGATACGGGTGATCTCTCCGCCGCGCGCACCGTGTTCGGTTTGATCCTGTCGGCCATCCGCATCCGGCGCGAAGCCGGCGCGCCGCCTTTCACGGTCCTCTCCTGCGACAATCTCCCCCACAATGGCGATCTGACGCGCGGCATCGTGACGGGTCTCGCCGAGCGCGTGGACGGAGAGCTCGCCGATTTCGTGCGGCGCGAGATCGCCTTCCCGAACTCGATGGTGGACCGCATCACGCCAGCCACCAACCAGACGCAGATCGACACGCTCGCCCGAGAAAAAGGCGTCGAGGACAAGCGTCCCGTTTTCTGCGAGCCCTTCATTCAATGGGTGATCGAGGATCGTTTCTCGGCCGGTCGCCCGGCTCTGGAGCATGTCGGCGTCACCTTCGTGGAGGACGTCACGCCCTATGAGCTGATGAAGCTGCGCATCCTGAATGCCGGCCACGCGACGATCGCCTACCCATCGGCGCTGCTCGGCCTCACCTATGCGCACGAGGCCATGCGCGACGATCTCGTCCTGCGCTTCTTCGACGATGTCGAGCGGACCTACCTCCTGCCCGCCTCGCCGGAAATCGAGGGCGTCAGCCGCGAAAGCTATCTCGCCAAGGTCACCGAGCGCTTCGCCAATCCCGCCATCGCCGACACGATCCGGCGTCTCTGCCTCGACGGCTCGAACCGTCAGCCGAAATTCGTCATTCCCGCCCTGCGCGAGTTCCTGGCCGAGGGGCGCGAAGTGTCGGGCCTCGCGATGCTTCAGGCGCTCTGGTGCCGCTATTGCTATGGCGAGTTGGAGGATGGAACGCAGATCGAGCCCAACGACCCGAACTGGGACGCGCTGCGCGAGGCCGCCCGCGCCGCCAAGGACGAGCCGCGCCGGTTCCTCCAACAGCGCGGCATCTTCGGCGATGTGGCCGATAGCGAAGCCTATGCCGAGATTTTCTCGCGACACTTGCGTGCGATCTGGGAGAAGGGCACGCGGCAGGCGATGGAGGACTATCTGTCCGGCGCTCGGCGCTGATATCGGACGCTCGCGTAGCACGATCCGTAGCCAGCTAATCGACCGCCATGTTATGGACTGGTCGAGGAGCGAGCGCTCTCCATAATAGTGCAACGAAGGATCGGTTCGCCTCAACGAAGAGGCGGATCGATCTCAGCCCAGAGACACACTGTTGCCCCGGCATTCGAGGCTCAGGCCGGAACAGCTACAGTCCACGATGGCCCTTCTGCATCTCAGCTACATCAGCACTCTTGCCGAAGGTCAGTCGCTGGCCGATCTCGTGCATGACCTCGGAAGGTTCCGGGAGCGCAATCTGTCGCTCGGGATCACCGGCTGCATCGCCTTCGAGAACCGTCGCATCATGCAGGTGCTGGAAGGGCCGGTCGAGAACGTCGAGCGTCTGTTCGAGACCATCGCCCGGGACCCGCGCCATTGCGATGTCATCCAGATCGAGCGCAAGCCGATCGAGCGGGTCAGCTTCGGCCATTGGGGCATGGTGCGCCGGCCGATCGCGGACGTGATCTTTCTGAGTCAGCTCACCTGACGCGCCCCATGCTGGTCAAGCCGCACCGCAGGCCGTAAGAGCGCTTCGACCTGTTCGCGCGCGGCCGAGGGTGAACCGAAGATGGGCTAACCTCGCCTTTCCCTTCGTTCGGCCGTCTCGATGGATCGCCCGCCCCTCTGGACCTGAGCCGAGATGACCGACCCGCTTCTGCCGCTTCGCGACCTTGCCCGGACCGGGGGCGCCCATGTTCTGGCCGCCGATATCGGCGGCAGCTTCATCAAGCTCGCCGGCGCGGATGCGAGCGGGCTGCCGCTGGCGCGCGCGTCGCTGCCCAATCCCTCGGGTTCCTGGCCCGATTTCGTGGAAACCCTGCGCAGCCTCGCCGACGCCGCCGACCCCGACCGCGCGCTGACCCTGGCCCTGTCGGTGGCCGGCACGATCGACCCGGACACGGGCGCATCGCTCGCGGCCAATATTTCCTGCATCACGGGCCGCTCGCTGAAGCGAGAGTTGACGCAGGCGCTCGGCCGCCCCGTGGAAGCGGCCAATGATGCCGACTGTTTCGCGCTGGCCGAGGCGCTGCGCGGGGCCGGGCGGGGCCATCGCACCGTGTTCGGCGTCATCCTCGGCACCGGCGTCGGCGGCGGGCTCATCTGGAACGGCCATATTCTGGAGGGCGCGGGCGGCGTATCGGGCGAATGGGGCCACGGGCCTGTCCTGAAGGACCGGATGGTCGCGGGGCGCATCGTGCCTGCTTTTGCCTGCGGCTGCGGCCAGACCGGCTGTGTCGATGCCAGCGGCAGCGCGCGCGGGCTGGAGCGCATCGATCTCGCCCTTCACCCCGAACACGCCGCGCGCGACAGCCGCGCCATCGTGGACGCCTGGCGCGCGGGCGAGGCAGAGGCGAGCCTCACCGTCGACACGTGGCTCGACACGCTGGCCGGGCCGCTGGCGCTCGTTCTGAACACGACGGGGGCCGGCGTCGTGCCGGTCGGCGGCGGCCTGTCCAACGCTGTCGATCTCCTCGCCGCGCTCGACGCACGCCTTCGCGCGAGCATTCTGCGCCGCAGCGACGCGCCGATCGTGAAGCCCGCCGAACTCGGCCCGGAGGCCGGGCTCGTCGGCGCGGCTCTCCTCGGGCTCGGCGCGGGCGCGAACTGACGCCGATCCTCCCAACGCCTTTGTTGTTGGCGAACGCGTCCGCGGGGAGACGTACCTGAGCGCCCGTTATCCGCCGCGCGAGGCTCTGGTGCGCGCCTGCGCCGTCCCGACACAGGCGCGACGATCGAACCGATGGAGCCTTGCCGCGTTGCCCTTTCAACAGAAAGGACAGCGCCATGAGCCATATTCCCAAGGACCGTTTCGACAACCAGCAGGACCAGCCGGACGTTCAGGACCGGGACGCCGATCAGGCCGCGCAGCAGTCGCAGCAGGACGAGTTGAACGAGGCGCTCGCCAAGATTCCCCCACAGGACGAAGCGCCCGAGCCGCGCTGACCGCCCTTTTCCTGCCCCGGACCCTCCCTTGCCCCTGCCCGCCGCCTTCCCGACCGGCCTTCAGTCGCCGGAAGCCTTCTCCGCTGGGCTGAGCGCCCTCGGGCGCAAGCCGCTCGTCGTCTGCCACAACGACGCGGACGGGCTCAGCGCGGGGGCGATCCTGCTTCACACCCTGCGGCGCAGCGGGCGCGAGCCGGAGGTTCGGATCATCGGCAAGGGTGAGAACGCCTACTCCCGCGAGTTCGCGCAGGAGATAGCTGGGAGCGAGGTCGAGGGGATGATCATCGCCGATCTCGGCGTCGCGCCCGCCCTGCCCCGGCCCGACCTGCCCACGATCCTGATCGACCATCACGTGCCGACCGGGCTGCCGGAGGGCGCGCTGATCGTCAGCGGCATCCACGACAGCCCGATCCCGACCTCCTCGCTTCTGGCTTATCGCTGCGCGCGGGCAGCGGGTCTGGCGGACGGGCTTCTCTGGCTGGCGGCGATCGGACTGATCGGCGATTTGGCGGAAAATGACGGCTTTCCCGAAATGGACGAGGCGCGCAGGCTCGGCATCACCGCGCTGCGCAAGGCCGCCTCGCTGGTCAACGCGCCGCGCCGCACGGCCTCGGGCGATGCAAGCCCGGCGCTCGACCTTCTCCTGAAAGCCGAGGGACCGAAAGCGGTTCTCTCGGGCGAGCATGAGGAGACGGCGCAGCTTCTGGCGGCCAAGGACGAGGTGAAGCGCGAGTTAAACGAAGCGCGCAAGATCGGGCCGAAAGTGGTAGGCGAGGTCGCGCTGGTCCTGTTTTCTTCGCCGACGCAAATCCACCCGCTGGTCGCGCAAGCCTGGCGCGGGCGGATCAAGGATCGAATCGTGATTGCGGCGAATGCCGGCTATCGCGACGGCTATGTCCACTTCGCCGCGCGCACGGCGGCGGATCGCGATCTGCTCGCCTTTCTGGCCGAGCACCGGCCGCCCGGCGCGACCGAGCAATATGGCAATGGCCACCGCTTGGCGTCCGGCGGAGCGCTCACCATTCCCGACTGGAACCAGTTCATCGCCTCGCTCGGCTTCGGGCTTGAGGCACAGATTTCCCCTGAGAAGGCCGCCTGATGCAGACGCGAATTTCCAAGCTCGGCTTTCCCGTCAAGGTGATGGCGCGCGACGATCTGAAGAGCAACGACGCCCGCCGCGCCGCCAGCAATCCGCATCTGAAGGTCTCGCTCACCTATATCGACGCGATCCTCGACCATCTGGTGAAGCACGATATCCGCATGTACCGCATGTCGTCGGATCTCGCGCCCTATGCGACGCATCCGGATATGCCGCAGTTCCACGCCATGGTTTCGGAAAGCCGCAGCGAGTTGGAGGCAATCGGCAGGAAGGCGATGGACCTCGGCATTCGCCTGTCCTTCCACCCTTCGCAATATATCGTCCTCAACAGCCCCGATCCGGCGCTGGTGAAGAAGAGCATCGCCGATCTCGTGTCCCAGGCCGAGATGCTGGATCTGATGGGCCTGCCGCCCGAGGCCGTTCTCGTGATTCATGTCGGCGGCACCTATGGCGACATTCCCGCCTCGCGCCAGCGCTGGGTCGAAACCTGGAAGACGCTGCCCGAGCCCGTGCAGCGGCGGCTGGTGCTGGAGCATGACGACCTGCGCTTCTCGGCCGGGGACGTTCTCTGGATTCACGAGCACACGGGCGTGCGGCTGATCTTCGACTACCAGCATTTCTGGTGCCTCAACCCCGAGCGCGCCGATCTGCGCCAGACGGTGGAGCGCATTCTGGCATCCTGGCCCGAGGGACAGCAGCCGAAGATGCATTTCTCCTGCCCGCGCACCGAGCTTCGCGAGCAGGTGCGCGTCGACAAGAAGACGAAGAAGAAGACCACTGTCCATGTTGCGCCTGTGTTCACGGGACACGCCGATTTCGTCAATCCGTTCGAATTCGCGACGCTGATGCGCACGCTGGACGGGCTCGACTTCGACATCATGCTGGAGGCCAAGGCCAAGGACTTGGCCCTTCTGCGCCTGCGCCCGGACCTCCTTCGCTACGCGCCCGACGTCGCCGCCCGCTTCGGCCTGGAGCCTTCCGAAGCGCCCGAACTGGAGGCGCAGGAAGACGAGGTGCTGGAAGAGGTGGAAGTGGCCGGCGGGGCCTGAGAACCGAGGACAGAACCCGGCAGGTCCTCCGCCGCAGGGTTCTGTCCCCGGTTCCAGGCCATCACCCCTCGTCCTCGTCCCGGGTCCCCGAACCATCCTCGAAGCGGAACCACTCGAAACCATAGGCATCGAGACGCAGCGTCCGCTCCTTGGCGTCGATATGCACGCCCTGGCGCAGGAGCGGGCTCATCGCCGCAAAGGGCAGGCCTTCAGGAAGATGCGCCAGCGCCGGCCGGTCGGCAAGATTGTGCAGCGTCAGAACCCCGCCGCCGCGCCAGCGCGACACGAGCGCGAGCACCGAACCGTCGCCGGCCTTCAGCACCTCTGGCCGAGCCCAGCCGATCTCGCGCGCTTCGCGCCGGGCGCGGATCAGGCGGCGCACCTGCGACAGAAGCGAGAGCGGGTCGAGCTTCTGCCGGGCGACATTCACATGAGGGAAGGCGAAGGGCCCTTTTGCCACGACCGGCCGCACGCAATCCTTCGCCCTGGCCGACGAGAAGGCGCCGTTCTCGGCCGCGCTCCATTGCATGGGCGTGCGCACGGAATGGCGCTCGGGCAGGCTCAAATCCTCGCCCATGCCGATCTCGTCGCCATACCAGATGACGGGCGTCCCCGGCAGGGCCAGCATGACAGAGAAGGCCATGGCGAGCCGGCGCTCGTCGCCGCCGAGCATCGGGGCGAGCCGGCGGCGCAGGCCCCGGTCGTAAAGCTGCATGTCCTCGTCCGGCCCGAAGGCGGCGAAGACCTCTTCCTTCTCCTGCGTCTCCAGCCGGCCGAGATCGATCTCGTCGTGATTGCGCAGGAAGGTCGCCCATTGCGCGATGGCGGGAATCTCTGGCAGCGCCTTGAGGAAGTCCGAGACCGGCCCCGCTTCCCCGCGCGCGAAGGCGAGAAACATCTGCTGGTTCAGCGGGAAGTTGAAGATCACATGCAGCCGGTCCCCCGTTCCGAAATAATCGCCGGCTTCGTCCATCGGGATATTGGCTTCGGCCAGAAGGATCGCCTCCGCCCGCCGCCAGGACAGGAAGGTCTGAAGCTGCGACAGGTAGCGATGCGGCTCCCAGCCCGAGTGAGCCGATGACAGGTCCTCCAGCATGAAGGGCACGGCGTCCATCCGGAAGCCCGAGACGCCGAGCGCCAGCCAGAAGCCCATGATGCGCTCGATCTCCTCGCGCACCTCCGGGCTGGCGATGTTGAGATCGGCCTGATGTTCGTAGAAGCGGTGGAAGTAATATTCCTTCCGTTTAGTGTCGCGCGTCCAGGTAGTCTTCTGGACACCGGGAAAGATCACGCCCTTCTCGGCATCCTCGGGTTTGTCCTTCCGCCAGACATACCAGTCGCGATATTTCGGATCGCCCGCCCGGCTGGCCTGAAACCACGGATGGTCGATCGAGGAATGATTGACCACGAGGTCGACCAAAACGCGCAGGCCCCGCTCGTGGGCCGCGTGGGTGAACTCGACGAAGTCGCCCAGCGTGCCGTAGCGCGGATCGACATTGTAATAATCCGCGACGTCGTAGCCATTGTCGCGATTGGGGCTGGGATAGAAGGGCAGAAGCCAGATGCAGGTCGCGCCGAGCGCTTCGATATGATCGAGCCGGCCGGTCAGCCCCTTGAAGTCGCCGATCCCATCGCCGTCCGAATCCTGAAACGTCTCGACATCGACGCAGTAGATCACCGCGTTCTTGTACCAAAGATTGAGCATTCCGCCTCCCGTCGCTGGCGATGGAGCTAGGGCGCGCATCCCATCGGCCTATCTCGACCCGCCGTACCGGCCCTGCTGCAGCGCACAACGCGCGGTTTCAAGAATCGGATTGACGAAAGCTTGATGATGCTTTTGTATGAGTTATTCGCAGCCGTCAGGTTGCGGGACGAAGGCGCGGGCCGCGGGGGTCCGTTGCATTCGGCCGGATGGGAGCCCGGTTCGGTTTTGGCGGCACGGCCGCCCTATGGGAGGAATTCGACATGACGATCAGACGTAGCCTTGCCGCCGCTTTTGCCATGGCAACCGTGCTGGCGAGCCCGGTGCTCGCCAAGGACATGGTGGTCGGCTTCTCGCAGGTCGGCTCGGAGTCGGGCTGGCGCGCGGCCGAGACCGCCGTGACCAAGCAGGAAGCCCAGAAGCGCGGCATCGACCTGAAATTCGCCGACGCGCAGCAGAAGCAGGAAAACCAGATCAAGGCCATCCGCTCCTTCGTGGCGCAGGGCGTGGACGCGATCCTTCTCGCCCCGGTTGTCGCGACGGGCTGGGATGAGGTGCTGGAAGAGGCCAAGGATGCCAAGATTCCGGTCGTCCTGCTCGATCGCAACATCGACACCAAGGACCCCTCCCTCTACCTCACCGCCGTTACCTCCGATCAGGTGCATGAAGGCAAGGTGGCCGGCGACTACCTCGTGAAGGAAGTCGGCGCCAAGCCCTGCAAGGTCGTGGAACTCCAGGGCACGACCGGCTCCTCCCCCGCCATCTCCCGCAAGAAGGGCTTCGAGGAGGCCATCGCCGGCAAGAGCAACATCACGCTCGCCCGCTCGCAGACCGGTGACTTCACCCGCACCAAGGGTAAGGAAGTCATGGAAAGCTTCATCAAGGCCGAGAACGGCGGCAAGGACATCTGCGCGGTCTACGCCCACAATGACGACATGGCCGTCGGCGCGATCCAGGCCATCAAGGAAGCCGGCCTGAAGCCCGGCAAGGACATCATGGTCGTCTCGATCGACGCCGTGCCGGATATCTTCCAGGCCATGGCCAATGGCGAGGCCAATGCCACGGTGGAACTGACGCCCAACATGGCCGGCCCCGCCTTCGACGCGCTGGAAGCCTACAAGAAGGACGGCAAGGAGCCGCCGAAGTGGATCCAGACCGAATCCAAGCTCTACACCCAGGCCGACAATCCGAAGGCCGTGATGGAGTCCAAGAAGGGCCTCGGCTACTGAGCCGGCACCCTCTCTAGCTTCCTGTTCGACGCGCGGCGCCCTGTTCGGCGCCGCGCCCTTTCCGGGCCTTGAGGCCCGTTCGGCATACCGTGCTCGCCAGGCGAGCGCTCGCGGGCTTCGCCGATCCTGCGGCTGATGACGCGGTCGATGCGTACGGGCGCGGGCAACGAACCGGCAAAACGCTTCTGCGTCCGGCCCATCGGCCCGATGCTGCCGAACACGATCCCGACGAACCGGCGGACCACCTTCATGACCAGACTTCTGATTCAGGGTCTCACCAAGAGCTTTGCCGGCATGACCGCGCTCGATGGTGTGGACCTTCACCTGCGCGCGGGCGAAATCCACGCGCTTCTCGGCGAAAACGGTGCCGGCAAATCGACGCTCATCAAGACGCTGACCGGCGTCTATCGCCGCGACGGCGGGCGCATTACTCTGGACGGGGCCGAGATCGAGCCGGCCGATAGCGGCGAAGCACAGCGGCTGGGCATCGGCACGGTTTATCAGGAAGTCAATCTCCTGCCGAACCTCTCGGTCGCCGAAAACCTGTTTCTCGGTCGCGAGCCGACCTTTCTCGGGCTGACGGACGGGCGCGCGATGCGCCGACGCTCGGCCGAACTGCTTCAAGCCTATGGCCTCTTCGTCAACCCGAGCGCCACGCTGAGCAGCCTGTCGGTCGCCGTGCAGCAGCTCGTCGCCATCATCCGCGCGGTGGACCTGTCGGGCAAGGTGCTGATCCTCGACGAGCCGACCGCCAGCCTCGACGCAGCGGAGGTGGAGTCGCTTTTCGTCGCCATGCGAGCCTTGCGCGACAAGGGCCTTGCCATTCTCTTCGTTACTCATTTCCTCGATCAGGTCTTCGCCGTCTGCGACCGCGCCACCGTCCTGCGCAATGGCAGGCTCGTCGGCGAGAAGGCCATCGCCGACACCTCGCGCATGGACATCGTCTCGATGATGCTCGGCCGCGATCTGGACGAAGCCGTATCGCACCACGCTCCCGCCCCTGCCAGCACGGGCGAGCCACGCGTTTCCTTTCGCAACTATGGGCGCAAGCGCATGGTGGAGCCCTTCGATCTCGACATTCGCCCCGGCGAGGCGGTCGGCGTTGCCGGTCTCTTGGGCTCGGGCCGCACCGAGACCGCGCGCCTCGTCTTCGGCGCGGACAAGGCCGACACGGGCGAAGCGCGGGTGGATGGGCGCGTGGCGCGCATTCTCTCGCCGCGCGCCGCCATTCGCCTGGGCTTCGGCTACTGCCCGGAAGAGCGAAAGGTCGAGGGCATCGTCGGCGATCTCTCGGTGCGCGAAAACATCATTCTGGCGCTCCAGGCCCGGCGCGGCTGGGCCAAGCCCCTGTCGATCCGAGAGCAGGCGCGCATCGCCGAGCATTTCGTCAAGGCGTTGGACATCCGCACCACCGATATCGAAAAGCCTATCCGGCTTCTCTCGGGCGGCAACCAGCAGAAAGCGATCCTCGCCCGCTGGCTGGCGACCGAGCCGAGCTTCCTGATCCTCGACGAGCCCACACGCGGCATCGATGTCGGCGCCCACGCGGAAATCGTGCGTCTCATCGAAGACCTCTGCGCCAAGGGCATGGCCATGCTCGTCATCTCCTCCGAGCTGGAAGAGCTGACCGCCTATTCGCGCCGTATCCGCGTGCTGCGCGACCGCCGCCATCTCGGCGATCTCGAAGGCTCGGACATCTCGCCCGCCGCCATCATGCGCACCATTGCCGCCACGCCAGAGGAGGCTCGTTCGTGAACCGTCTTGTCCGTGCCGCGCCCCAGATCGGCGCGCTCGCTCTCGTTCTCTTCGCCAACTGGCTGGCCTTTCCCAGCTTCTTCGACCTCGCCTTCCAGAACGGGCGCGCCTACGGCCCCCTGATCGACGTGCTCAATCGCGGCGCGCCGGTCATGCTGCTGGCCGTCGGCATGACGCTGGTCATCGCCACCAAGGGCGTCGATCTCTCGGTCGGCGCGGTCATGGCGATTTCCGGCGCGGTGGCCGCGACGCTCACCGTGCAAGGCTATCCGCTCGCGATCGTGCTGCTCGCCTCGCTCGGCGTCGGCCTCGTCTGCGGCTTGTGGAACGGCTTCCTCGTCGCCGTTCTCGACATTCAGCCGATCATCGCCACCCTGATCCTGATGGTCGCCGGGCGCGGCGTGGCCCAGCTCATCACCTCCGGCACCATCGTCACCTTCAACGATCCCGTGCTCTTCTTCATCGGCGGCGGCTCCTTTCTTGGGTTGCCCATGCCTGTGGTCATCGCGCTCGTCGTCGCGCTCGTCGCCATTCTGATCGTGCGCCGCACCGCGCTCGGCCTTCTCATCGAGGCGACCGGCATCAACCGGCGCGCCTCGGCTCTGGCCGGCATCGACGCGCGCGCCGTGATCCTCGCCGCCTATATGACCTCGGGCCTCTGCGCCTCTGTCGCCGGCATCGTCGCGGCCGCCGACATTCGCGGAGCGGACGCCAACAATGCCGGCCTCTGGCTCGAACTCGACGCCATCCTCGCCGTGGTGATCGGCGGCACCTCGCTCATGGGTGGGCGCTTCTCCATCCTTCTGTCGCTGGTCGGCGCATTGATCATCCAGGCGATGAACACCGGCATTCTTCTGTCGGGCTTCCCGCCGGAAATGAACCTGATCCTCAAGGCCGCGCTGATCGTGCTGATCCTGGTGATCCAGTCGCCCGCCATGGCGCACCTCTCGGGCTTCGTTCGCCGCCGCCCGCCGCCCCCTAAACCTGTGCCCTCCGTTTCGTCCATTCGCGAGGTTCCCGGACGATGAACGCGCGTTTCCTGCCCCTACTCGTCACCGTCGCTGTCTTCGTCGCCGCCTTCGCGCTGTCCTCGCTGCAGTTCCCGGCGATCCTGTCCACCCGCGTCGCCGCCAATCTCCTGACCGACAACGCCTTTCTCGGCATCGTCGCGGTCGGCATGACCTTCGTCATCCTGTCGGGCGGCATCGATCTCTCGGTCGGCTCGGTGATCGCCTTCACCGGCGTCTTCCTCGCCGTCACCATCCAGGCGGGCTGGCATCCCTACCTCATGATCCCCGCGATCATCGTTATCGCCGCGCTCTTCGGCGCGGCCATGGGCGCGATGATCCATTATCTCCAGACCCCGCCCTTCATCGTGACGCTGGCCGGCATGTTTCTGGCGCGCGGCGGCTGCTATCTCCTGACCACCGAATCCATTCCGATCGACCATCCCGCCTTCGACGCCCTCAAGCGCATCTACTGGGTCATCCCCACGGGCGGGCGTCTTTCCTTCGTCGCCATGGTCATGCTCGCCGTCTTCGCGCTCGGCATTCTCATCGCCCACAAGACGCGCTTCGGCACCTATGTCTACGCGCTGGGCGGGGACCGCAACTCGGCCGAACTCATGGGCGTGCCCGTCGCGCGCGTCACCATCGGCATCTACGCGCTCTCCAGCCTGCTCGCCGGCGTCGCGGGCGTCGTCTTTGCCCTCTACACCTCCTCGGGCTATTCGCTCGCCACCGTCGGCGTCGAACTCGACGCCATCGCCGCCGTGGTCATCGGTGGAACGCTGCTCACCGGCGGCGTCGGCTTCGTCGCCGGCACGCTCGTCGGCGTCCTCATCTCGGGCCTGATCCAGACCTATATCGTCTTCGACGGAACCCTCTCCTCCTGGTGGACCAAGATCGCCATCGGCATCCTTCTCTTCGCCTTCATCGCCCTCCAACGCCTCCTCACCCAACGCACGAGCCTCGCGGCGACGGCGTGAGGGGATGGGCGGGGCTGCCGCCCCGATCCCCGCTCGGGAAGGAATTCCCGAACCCTTCTTTTCATTTGATGATCTTTCCAAAAGCAAAGGGGGCCAGCGGCCTCCTTTGCTTTTGGACATTCTTCAACTGGAGAGGGGGCCAGGGGAAATCATTTCCCCTGGCGGGGTGCAGGGGCAGCGCCCCTGCTCTTCCTTCACCCCTCCGCCGAGAAGGCGGCGAAAGCGGCCATGTTGACGATGTCGGTGTCCTTGGCGCCAAGGGTCACAATCTGGACGGGCTTTTCGAGGCCGACGAGAATGGGGCCGATGACGGTGGTGCCGCCGAGTTCCTGCACCATGCGGGTGGAGATCGAGGCCGAGTGGAAGGCCGGCATGACGAGGACGTTGGCCGGGCCGGTCAGGCGGCAGAACGGGTAGAGGGCCATCAGCTCCGGATTGAGAGCGACATCGGCGCCCATCTCACCGTCGAACTCGAAATCCACGCTGTTTTGGCTGAGAAGGCCGACCGCCTCGCGCACGCGCTCGGAACGTTCCGAAGCGGGGTGGCCGAAGGTGGAGTGCGCGAGGAACGCGACGCGGGGCGTGTGGCCGAGCTTGCGGGCAAAGCGCGCGGCTTCCGTGGCGATACGGGCGAGTTGCGCCGCGCCGGGCATGTCGTGAACGGCGGTGTCGGCGACGAAGGTGGTGCGGCCCTTGGCGATGACGATGGAAATGCCGATCACGGCGCGGCCGGGCTTGGGGTCGATGACGTGGCGCACGTCGTCGAGCACGACCGAATAGTTGCGCGTGAGACCGGAGACCATCGCGTCGGCATCGCCCAGCGCCACCATGGCGGCGGCGAAATGGTTGCGGTCGGTGTTGATGAGGCGGTGGCAGTCGCGCTGGAGATAGCCCTCGCGCTGAAGCCTGGCGTAGAGATGCTCCGAATAGGCGTTGGTGCGGTTGGAGAGCTTGGCGTTCTGGATCTCCAGCCCGCTCTTCAGCTCGACGCCGGCAAAGCGCGCGGTTTCCTCGATGCGGTCCTCGCGGCCGACGAGGACGGCTTGGCCGAGCCCCTGGTTGACGTAGGACGCGGCGGCGCGGATCACCTGCTCCTCCTCGCCTTCGGCGAAGACGACCTTGCGCGGGCGCTGGCGCAGCGAGGCGAAGATGTTCTGGAAGGTGCCGGCGGTCGGGTCGCGGCGCGAGGCGAGCTGGTTGCGGTAGGCTTCCCAATCGGAAATATCGCGGCGCGCGACGCCGGTTTCCATCGCGGCCTTTGCCACCGCTTCGGGCACCACGGTGATCAGGCGCGGGTCGAAGGGCGCGGGGATGATGTAATCGCGGCCGAACTTCGGCCGCCCCGCGCCCTTGTAGGCGGAGGCGACGGCATCGGGCACGTCCTCGCGGGCGAGCGAGGCGAGCGCCTGTGCGGCGGCGATCTTCATGGCGTCGTTGATCTGCGTGGCGCGTACGTCGAGCGCGCCGCGGAAGATATAGGGGAAGCCCAGAACGTTGTTGACCTGGTTCGGATAGTCCGAGCGGCCGGTGGCGACGATGGCGTCGTCGCGAATGGCATGGGCCTCTTCGGGCGTGATCTCCGGGTCCGGGTTCGCCATGGCGAAGATGATCGGGTTCGGGGCCATGGACTGAACCATTTCGGGCGTCAGCGCGCCCTTGGCCGAGACGCCGAAGAAGACGTCGGCCCCGCGCATCGCATCTTCCAGCGTGCGGGCCTCCGTGGCGGCGGCATGGGCCGACTTCCACTGGTTCATGCCCTCGGTGCGGCCCTGGAAGATGACGCCCTTGGTGTCGCAGAGAATGACATTGTCATGGGCGACACCCATGGCCTTGACCAGCTCGACGCAGGCGATGCCCGCCGCGCCCGCGCCGTTGCAGACGAGCTTGATGTCCTTCATCTCGCGCCCCGTCAGGTGCAGCGCGTTGATGATGCCGGCGGCGGCGATGATGGCGGTGCCGTGCTGGTCGTCGTGGAAGACGGGAATGTCCATCAGCTCGCGCAGGCGCTGCTCGATGATAAAGCACTCCGGAGCCTTGATGTCCTCCAGATTGATGCCGCCGAAGGACGGGCCGAGATAGCGCACGGCGTCGATGAACTTGTCGGGGTCCTCGGTGTCGAGTTCGAGATCGATCGAGTCGACATCGGCGAAGCGCTTGAAGAGGACGGACTTGCCCTCCATCACCGGCTTGGAGGCCAACGCGCCGAGATTGCCGAGGCCGAGAATGGCTGTGCCGTTGGAGATGACGGCGACCATGTTGCCGCGCGTCGTATAGTCGAAGGCCTTGGCCGGGTCTTCCGCGATGGCTTTGACCGGCACGGCGACGCCGGGCGAATAGGCGAGCGAGAGGTCGCGCTGGGTCGCCATCGGCTTGGTCGGCGTGATCTCCAGCTTGCCCGGACGACCGTCCGCATGGAAGGCCAGCGCCTCCGCGTCCGTGGTGCGGATACCGCTGCGTCGGGGGGTCTCGGCCATGTCTGCTTCCTTCGCCGCGTCAAACTCGGAGCCTGTGCGGAAATCCGCACAGGCTCTGTCTTGCGCGCGGAAGCGTCGCTCCGTCAACCGTGCGTGGCGGTGCCTTCGTGGTGCATTGCGACAGTGCGTCGCACAAAAAGACGCCCCACGAAGCGCCTGACCCGCTCGATCTCCACGAAGATCACCGGCGTGATGAAGAGGGTCAGCACCTGACTGACCATGAGGCCGCCGACCACGGCGATGCCGAGGGGCTGGCGCAGCTCGGACGAGGCGCCGGTGCCCATCGCGATCGGCAAGGCGCCGAGCAGGGCGCAGAAGGTCGTCATCATGATCGGCCGGAAGCGGCGCACGCAGGCCTCGCGAATGGCGACGACGGGCGTGTGCCCCTCCTCGCGCTGCATTTCGAGGGCGACGTCGATCATCATGATCGCGTTCTTCTTCACGATGCCGATCAGCATGAGAAGGCCGATCACGGCGATGATCGAGAGATCGAGCCCGTACCATTGCAGGGCGGCCAGCGCGCCGAAGGCGGCCGAGGGCAGGCCGGAGAGAATGGTGAGCGGGTGGATGAAGCTCTCATAGAGAACGCCGAGCACGATATAGATGACGAGCACGGCCGCGCCGATCAGGAGGCCGAGATTGCCGGTCGCCTGCTGGAACACCTGCGCCGTGCCGGCATAGGAGGTCGTGACATTGGTCGGCAGGCCGATCTGGGCCTTGATCGCGTCCACGGCCGCCGTGGACGTGCCGAGCGACATGCCGGCCGGCAGGTTGAAGGACAGCGTGACGGCGGTGAGCTGGCCCGTCTGATTCACCGTTACCGGCCCCGCCTCGCGGCTCAGCTTGGCGAAGGCCGAGAGCGGCACCAGCGTTCCGTCCGAGGCGGGCACGCGAATGGAGTCGAGGCGCGCATCCGTCCAGGAGAGGCTCGGATCATATTCCAGGATGACATCGTAGCTATTGCCGGTGGCCTGGATCTGCGTCGCCGTCAGCGTGCCGAAGCCCGCTTCCAGCGCCGTGCGCAGATTGCTGGAGGAGATGCCGAGCGCGTCGGCCCGGTCCTGATCCACCTTCACACGCTCCTGCAGGCCGTTGTCCTGAAGGTCGGTCGCGACATCCACGAAATGCGTGGGATCGGCGCGCATGGCGTCGAGAAGCTTGGCGGACCATTCGCGCGCGGCATTGGCGTCGAGCGACTGAACCACGAGCTGATACTGGCTCTGCGTCGAGCGCCCGCCGAAGCGCAGGCTCTGCACGGGCGTCGCGAAGCTCTTGAGGCCGGCAATGGCGCCCAAGCTCCGGCGCAGCGACGAGAGCGTCTGCTCCAGCGGCGGGCGCTGGTCCTTGGGCTTCAGCTGGACGAACATGGAGCCGGAGTTGAAGGTCGAGCCGCCCGGCCCGCCGCCGAGCGTCGAAGTGACGGCGGATACGGCGGGGTCGGCCTTCACGGCGGCGGCGGCCTTGGCCTGCAGCGCGCTCATGGCCTCGAAGGAAATGTCCTGCCGGGCCTGCGTCGAGATCGTCAGAAGCCCGTTGTCTTCTTGCGGGAAGAAGGAGCGCGGCAGGGTCGCGAACATGTAGACCGACGCCGCGAAGCTCAAGACGAACACGGCCATGATGAAGCCGTTGCGCTTCAGGCACCAATCGACCATCCGCCCGTACAGAACGGTGGTCTTGTCGAAGCCGCGCGAGAAGGCAGCCGCCACGCCGCGCGTCGGGGCATGGGTCGAGGGCAGGCGCGCCGAAAGCATGGGCGTCAGCGTCAGCGAGACGACGGCCGAGGCCAGGATCGACAGCGTGACCACCATGCCGAACTCGTTGAGGACGCGCCCGACCACGCCGCCCATCAAGAGGATCGGCAGAAACACCGCGACCAGCGAGAGCGACATGGAGATGATCGTGCCCGCCACCTCGCCGCTGCCCTTGAGTGCCGCTTCCATCGGGGCCATGCCGTCCTCGACATGGCGCACGATGTTTTCGAGCATGACGATGGCATCGTCCACCACGAGGCCGACCGAGAGCGTCAGCGCCAGAAGCGACAGATTGTCGATGGAGAAGCCGAGCACATACATGGCGCCGAAGGTCGCGACCAGCGAGAGCGGCACGGCGAGCGCCGGCACCATGGTGGCCGAAACGCGGCCGAGGAACAGATAGATGACGAGGATGACGAGGCCGATGGTGAGGGCCAGCGTTTCCTGAACGTCCTCGATCGCCGCGCTAATGGCCGTGGAGGCGTCGTTGACGACGGCGATATGGACGGAGGCCGGCAGCGAGGCTTCGAGTTCGGGAAGCTTGGCCTTGATGGCGTCCACGACCTCGACCGTGTTGGCGCCCGGCTGGCGTTGCACGGCGAGTACGATCGAGGGCTTGCCGTCGAGCCAGCTGCCCTGATTGACGTTGGACACACTGTCCTTCACGTCGCCCACATCGGCAAGGCGGATCGGCACGCCGCCGGCGCGCGCGATCACCAGTGTCTTGAACTCTTCGGCGTTCGTGCGTTGGGTCGGCGTATCCACGGTCAGCGCCTGGCCCGCCGTCTGCACGGTGCCGACCGGGGTCTGGCTGTTGGAAGCCGCGAGCGCATTGGCCACCTGCGACATGGAGAGCGAGCGGGAGGCGAGCTTGTCGGGATGCACCTGAACGCGCACGGCATAGGTCTTGCCGCCATAGACCTGCGCCTGGGCGACGCCCTGAATGGTGGACAGCGCGGGCGAGATGACGTTTTCGGCAAGATCGTCCACTTGCGTCAGCGGCGTTCCATCCGACACGAGGTCGAGGAGCAGGATCGGCGCGTCGGCGGGATTGGCCTTCCGGTAGCTCGGCGGCGCGGCCATGTTGTCGGGCAATTGCCGCGCGCTGCGTGCGATGGCGGCCTGAATGTCGGCGGCCGCCGCGTCGATGTCGCGCGACAGCACGAACTGAACGGTGATCTGCGTGTTCCCCAGCGAGGAGCGCGCGGTGATCGTATCGACGCCGTCGATGGTCTGGAACTGCTTGATGAGCGGGGTCGCCACGGCGCTCGCCATCGTATCGGGCGAGGCGCCGGCGAGCTGGGCCGACACGCTGATCGTCGGATAATCGGCCTGCGGCAGAGCGGCGACGGGCAGAAGCCGGAAGGCCGCCATGCCCGCCAGAAGCACGGCGAGCGAGAGAAGAAGCGTCGCGACCGGGCGACGGATGAAGAGTGTGGAGATGTTCACCGCACGCTCTCCGCCGCTGCGGCCGTGCCGGTGCCCGCGTCCGCGACGGGCGTACCGCGGGTCTTGGACTTTCCGTCCTGCGACGCCGCTTCGCCCGCGAGCTTGATCTTGGAGCCCTCGGACAGGTTCCCCTGCCCTTCCGTCACCACCCGCTCGCCGGGCTGAAGGCCGGAGGAAAGGCCAGTCTTGTCGCCGACGCGCAGCGCCACATCCACCTTGCGGATGGTCACCGTATCGTCGTCCTTGGCGACATAGACGACGCTGCCATCCGTGCGCGGCTGCACGGCGACGGTCGGCACGATGGTCAGCCCGTCCTTTTCACCGGCCTTGACGGTCGCCGAGATGGATTGGCCAGCGATCAGAGTGCCGTTCGGATTGTCGATGACGGCGCGCAGCGCGATCGTGCCCGAAATGGTGTTCACCGCGTTGTCGATAAAGGCGACCTTGCCCTCCATCGCCGTGCCGCCATCGCCGGCCGGGCGTGAGGAGACCGACAGCGTGCCGGCCGCCATGCTCTTTTGCAGAAGGTCCAGATTCTCCTGCGGCAGGGTGAAGGCAGCATAGACGGGCGAGCTTTGGGTCAGCGTGATGATCGGCGTTCCCGGCGTCACCAGCGCGCCGGTCGAAACGGCGAAGGCGCCCAGGCGACCGTCGAAAGGCGCGGTGATCTTGAGCTTGTCCAGCGCGACGGTGTCGGCGGCGAGCGCGGCGCGATCGACATTGAGAACGGCGGCGGCCGCGTTGACGGCGCTCTGCGCGTCCTCGCCCTGCTGCGTGGTGTAGGCGCCGGACTTCACCAGAGCCGTGGTGCGCTGGAGATTGCGATTGGCCTGATCGAGCGTCACCTGATCGCGCTCGATGGCGGCCTTGTCCTTGCCGATCTGCGCGAGCGCCAGACTGTCGTCCAGCGACACGAGAAGATCGCCGCGCTTGACATCGACCCCATCGGCCACTGCAATCGAGGCGACCGTGGCGGTGGTCTGGCTCGTCATCACCGTGGAAGCGACCGGAATGATCGTGCCGATCGTGTCGCGCAGGACGGGGAGCGAGCCACCCGTCGCCTCGGCCAGTTGCACGGCCACCGGCCCACCGCCATTGCCGCGACCGCGCTTGGAGCCGCCACCGCCCTCGGTCTTGGCCGCTTCGCCGCCCGAACCCTTCAGGAGGGACGCGATGGCCGGCGGCGCATACGGGGCCAGCCTGTCCCGCTCCACATAGGACACGGCTCCCGCCACCAGCAGGATCAGAACCAACCAGCGCACCATCCGACCAAACCCCTCGCGATCGCCCCACGCCGCCTCACGCTAGCGTGAGATCGTTTTGATTTTCATACGAGGGCAGACGTGGGTTTTCGCAAGTGAATTATCGGCAATGCGGGCGCGGTCGGGCCTCACTGGCGGGAACGACAGCGTTCTTCCAACGTGAATGGCTCGTCCGCGATCGGCTCCGCCTCGAGCGTCAGCGCCCTTGGATGACCTTGTAGACGATCGGCTTCGGTGTGCCGTTGAAGGCCGACAAAAGGTCGTCATAGGTCATACGCCCTTTCGCGATGGCGGTCATGCTGCGCCGGCACACGGTTTCGGCCACGGTCGCATCACTCGTCCCCACCGGCAGCTTGGCTTCCTGACGCAGCTCGTTGAGCCCGCCGGGCGTGGCCGCCGTTCTCTTGGTGCAATCGGCGATCCGATCGGCCAGCAGTTCGGGGCTATGGCCCATCGCTTCCGCGGTGGCGTCGTAGCTTGTGGATGTCACGCAGCCGCCCAGAAGCAGAAGGCTGCAAGTGGCCATGATCGGGAGAACCAGTCGAAAACGCATCATCACTTTTCCTTCGAGAAGCTTTCGCTCCGCCGATGCGGAACATCAGACCAAGACTAGGGGGCCGAGCGGGTGTCAGCGGTTCTGGAAAACGCGGACGATCTGTGGCGTGATCTGGCCGAACTGAATGGCGCGATAATCGTCGTAGCTGAGTTTGCCGGACGCCAGACCCGCCGTGGCCCGTTCGCATCCGACCCGAACCACGTTGCTTCCCGGCGAAAGGTTCATGAGCTTGCGCATCATGTCCTTCTGCTCAGGCGTCGAGCGATTGTTGCTCACACAGGTTTCGACACTCTCGCGCCGCAACTCGGCGCTGCCCTTCAACGCTTCCGACACGGCCGAATATTGCGTCGAGCTGACGCAGCCGCCGAGCATCAGCAGGCCGACAAGCACTATCGCCTCGGTCCCACGATGAAAGATCGCCATACCACCCCCCCTTCGCTCAGGACGTGTGCCACTCCGCGAGCCCGCCACAGTGTCAACACCGAAGCCGCCCCAACACAGGCGGCCTTTCAGCGCTTAGGGCCTGATCTCGCGAAAGGCAATCGCGTTGATCGATCAAAGCACGGATCGTTTGGAGGTTGTGTGCTGTCGTTCTCGCAAGGCCACGGCGTTCGACGCTTGGCCTTGCCGCATGTCAAAGCCTTTGCGGCTCGAACAGGATGGAGGGCTGCACGAATTCGTCCTGCGCCTCCACCAGCAGCAACTCCCGTGAGCCGGCCTCGAACGTGCGCCGGAGCAGGCCGTAGATCGAGGAACCGGCCGCCCGAAGCGCGGCAGCGGCCGAGCCCGTCCGCTTCCAATGCAGGAAGAACAGGGCGGCGATGGCGTCCCCCGCCCCGTTCAGCGACACGTCGAGACGCGGCGTGCGCAGAAGGAAGCGCCCGTCCGGCCCGGAGGCCAGAAGATCGATCGCGTCCGGCGGCGTCTCCCCTGACAAGCCGTCTTGGCAGGGCCTCACAAGATGTTCTTATTGCAAAGGCTTCATAGAATTGGCTACGATCGATCGAATTCCACGACATCACCATGCATTCTTGAGAGCCAAAATTGATAATATCAATATAAAAATAATGGGTAATAAATGCATGCCAATAATATAGAATTCCTCATTGATAGCATTTACGATGGGGCGTTGGATGCATCGCTTTGGTTGGATACGATTCAGTCATGCGCGGAAGCCTTCAAGGGCGCTGGTACTGTGATTTTGCAGCCAGGTTTGGCCTCACCGCTTCTCTACGTATCGCCTGGCCTGGAGCACCTAACAGCTGGCTATAACGAGTATTGGTGGCAGGAAGATATTGTCGTATCGACAGCGCAGAGGCTCGGCCTCATCCGGCCGGGCATTGTCTGGGACCACCAATTCCTGTCAAACAAAATCAAGGCCAAGAGCTTTTACTTTCAAGACTTCCTGCGGACTCACGATATAGGAGGCATTGCTACGGTCATCGGTGCCTTGAATGGCAAAACTAGGTTCGCCATCAATGTGCAACGACGCTTAGGTGTAACGCCGCCTGATGAGGCGGAGCAGCAGGCCTTCGCGACAATCTCACGGCATCTGTCCCGCGCCCTTGTCATGCGGCTGGAATTGGATTCGTCGCAGGCGGTCGGATCCGCCCTATCCCAACGTCTTGCCGAATTCGATTGCGCCGTCGCCATACTGGATCGGGCGGGCCAAGCGAAAACCTGGAACAGAGCCTTCGACACCTTATCAGAAGACGGCGTCCATATTCGCAACGGCTCCGTCCAGTTGGCATTGGGGGCTGCTCAAACAAAATTCGACGCTTTTGTTCGCTGCGTCGCGACGGGCCTCGCTGCCCAGCAGATGCCAGATGCGCTTTTCGTCCCCCGCCCGAACAGTCTTCTACCGCTGATCGTTCGGGTGACGCCGTTGCGAGGGCAAACGTGCGAACAGCTCGGAAGCTTCGCGCCAGTTCACGGAGCGCTTCTGATGATCCTCAAACCGGGGAATAGAACCTACCCGGATTTGTCGAATATCCTGTTGAGGCTTGGCTTAACGCAGGCTCAAACGAGAGTCGCTCTTCTGATCGCTGCCGGACACACGACGAAGACGGCAGCGGAGCGTCTCGCGGTGAGCGACGAGACCGTTCGCAGCCATATCAAAGGGGTATACGCTCGACTTGGGATCGATCGCCAAGCCGATCTGGTCCGCCTCGTAGGAAAGGTCGTGCCCTTTGAGGCGTAGCACGACCTCGCATCCCGTCAGCTTTTCGATGTCGATATCCCTTATACCACTCCATCGGAAACCACCCGCCTACCCCCGCCCCGTCGGCACGTAGTTCAGCACCGGCCCGAGCCAGCGCTCGACCTCGGCGACGGCCATGCCCTTGCGGTTGGCATAGTCTTCGACCTGATCGCGCTCCACCTTGGCGACGCCGAAATAATAGCTTTCGGGATGGGAGAAGTAGAGGCCCGAGACCGAGGAGCCCGGCCACATGGCGTAGCTTTCGGTCAGCGTGACGCCGGTCTGCGCTTCGGCGTCGAGGAGCTTGAAGAGCGTGACCTTTTCCGTGTGGTCGGGCTGGGCGGGATAGCCGGGCGCAGGGCGAATGCCCGCATAGGGCTCGGCGATCAGCTCTTCGGGCGCGAAGCTCTCGTCCGGCGCATAGGCCCAAAGGTCGCGGCGCACATGCTCATGCATCCGCTCGGCGAAGGCCTCGGCGAAGCGATCGGCCAGCGCCTTCACCATGATGGCGGCATAGTCGTCATTGGCCTTGGCGAAGCGGTTCGAAATCTCTTCTTCTTCGATGCCGGCCGTCACCACGAAGCCGCCGAGATAGTCGGCGAGGCCCGTTTCCACCGGCGCGACGAAATCGGCGAGCGCCACGTTCGGCCGGTCGCCGCGCTTCGACAATTGCTGGCGCAGGGTGAAGAAGGTGGCGAGTTCCGTATTGCGCGCCTCGTCCGTGAAGAGCCTGACATCGTCGCCCACGGCATTGGCTGGCCAGAAGCCGACCACGGCGCGCGGGCGGAACCAGCCTTCCTCCACGATCTGGCGCAGCATGGCCTGCGCGTCGTCCCAGAGCTGGCGCGCGGCGGCCCCTTGCGCCTCGTCCTCCAGGATCGCGGGATAGC
Organism: Aureimonas ureilytica; assembly: GCF_001475935.1. Taxonomy (GTDB): domain Bacteria; phylum Pseudomonadota; class Alphaproteobacteria; order Rhizobiales; family Rhizobiaceae; genus Aureimonas; species Aureimonas ureilytica_A. The sequence continues at coordinate 99,802 of NZ_LDQA01000021.1, read as the reverse complement.
GACCCTTCAACTCCCAAGTCTGGAAGAAGGGCGTCCAGTCGATATAGCGGGCGAGATCGGCGAGATCCCAGGTCTCGAAGGTGCGCGTTCCCAGGAAGGTGGGCTTCACCGGGCGGGCGCTCGACCAGTCGATCTGCTGGCGGTTCTCCCGCGCGCGCGCCAGGGGCAGGCGCTGCTTCTCGGCCTCGGCCTGCGCGTGTTTCTCGGCCACGGTCTCGTATTCGCGGCGGATGCCTTCGGCATAGTCGGCGCGCCCTTCGGGCGAAAGGAGATTGGACACGACGCCGACGGCGCGGCTGGCGTCGGTGACATAGACCGTCTGCCCCTTGCGATAGCGCGGGTCGATCTTCACCGCCGTATGCACGCGGCTCGTGGTCGCCCCGCCGATCAGGAGCGGCACGTCGAAGCCCTCGCGCTCCATCTCGGAGGCGACATGCACCATCTCGTCCAGCGAGGGCGTGATGAGGCCGCTGAGGCCGATCACGTCGACCTTCTCGGCCTTGGCGGTTTCGAGAATCTTGGCGGCGGGCACCATGACGCCGAGGTCGATCACCTCGTAATTGTTGCAGGCGAGAACGACGCCGACAATATTCTTGCCGATGTCATGCACATCGCCCTTCACCGTCGCCATCAGGATCTTGCCGGCGCTGGAGCGCTCGGAGCCGCCATTGAGGCGCTTCTCCTCCTCCATGTAGGGCAGGAGATGGGCAACGGCCTGTTTCATAACGCGGGCGGACTTCACGACCTGCGGCAGGAACATCTTGCCCGCGCCGAAGAGATCGCCGACGACATTCATGCCCGCCATGAGCGGGCCTTCGATCACATGCAGCGGGCGCTCGGCCTTGAGCCGCGCTTCCTCCGTGTCGGCGTCGATATACTCGGTGATGCCGTTGACGAGCGCGTGCGAAAGCCGCTCCTCGACCGTCCCTTCGCGCCAGGTGAGGTCCTTGGCCTTGGCCTCCTTGCCCGCCGTGCCGCGATAGCGCTCGGCGATCTCCAGAAGGCGCTCGGTCGGGCTCTTGCCCTCCCGGCCCGGCCGGTTCAGCACCACGTCCTCGCAGGCCTCGCGCAGATCCGGGTCGATCGTGTCGTAGACGGCGAGCTGGCCGGCATTCACGATGCCCATGTCCATGCCAACCTGAATGGCGTGATAGAGGAACACGGCGTGCATGGCCTCGCGCACCGGCTCGTTGCCGCGGAACGAGAAGGAGAGGTTCGACACGCCGCCCGAGATATGGGCGTGCGGCAGCGTCTGGCGGATCGTGCGTGTCGCCTCGATGAAGGCGACGCCGTATCCGTCATGCTCCTCGATGCCGGTCGCGACCGCGAAGACGTTCGGGTCGAACACGATGTCTTCGGGAGGAAAGCCGTTCTCGGTCAGAAGCTTGTAGGCGCGTGAGCAGATCGCGACCTTGCGCTCGAAACTATCGGCCTGCCCCTCCTCGTCGAAGGCCATGACGACCACCGCCGCGCCGTAGAGGCGGCAAAGCCGGGCGTGGTGGAGGAAGGCTTCCTCGCCTTCCTTCATGGAGATCGAATTGACGATCGGCTTGCCCTGCACGCATTGCAGGCCGGCCTCGATCACCTCCCATTTGGAGCTATCGATCATCACCGGCACGCGGGCGATGTCGGGCTCGGAGGCGACGAGGTTGAGGAACTCGACCATCGCGGCTTTCGAGTCGATCAGCCCCTCGTCCATGTTGACGTCGATGATCTGCGCGCCGTTCGCCACCTGATCGCGCGCCACGTCCAGCGCGGCGGCATAGTCGCCGGCGGTGATCAGCTTGCGGAACTTGGCCGAGCCCGTGACATTGGTGCGCTCGCCGACATTGACGAAGGGAATGTCCTTGGTGAGCGTGAAGGGCTCCAGGCCCGACAGGCGCATCATGGGCGCGAGCTTCGGCACCGCGCGGGGTGCGAGACCCGCCACGCTTTCGGCGATGGCGCGGATGTGCTCGGGCGTCGAGCCGCAGCAGCCGCCGACGATGTTGATCAGCCCTTCTTCGGCAAAGCCGCGCACCTGACGCGCCATCGCGTCCGGCGTTTCGTCATATTGGCCGAACTCGTTGGGCAGGCCGGCATTGGGATAGGCGCAGAGGAACGTGTCCGCGACGCCGGAGAGTTCGGCCAGATGCGGGCGCATGGCCTCCGCGCCGAGCGCGCAGTTGAGACCGATCGTGAAGGGCTTGGCGTGGCGCACCGAATGCCAGAAGGCGGTCGGCGTCTGGCCCGAAAGCGTGCGCCCGGACAGATCGGTGATCGTGCCCGAGATCATGACCGGCAGCGAGATGCCGGCTTCCGCGAAGACCTCTTCGGCCGCGAAGATCGCCGCCTTGGCGTTCAGCGTGTCGAAGATCGTCTCGATCAGGATAATGTCGGAGCCGCCGTCCACGAGGCCGCGCACTTGGGTCGCATAGGCCACGCGCAGATCATCGAAGGTGACGGCGCGATAGCCGGGATTGTTCACGTCGGGCGAGATCGAGGCCGTCCGGTTGGTCGGGCCGATGGCGCCGGCCACGAAGCGGCGGCGGCCATCGGCGGCTTCGGCGCGTGCGCAGGCGCGGCGAGCGACGGCCGCGCCCTCGCGGTTCAGCTCGTAGACCACCGCTTCCATCGCGTAGTCGGCCTGCGCGATGGTGGTGCCCGAAAACGTGTTGGTCTCGACGATATCCGCCCCGGCCATGAGGTAGGCGAAGTGAATGTCCTCGATCGCCTTGGGCTGGGTCAGAACCAGAAGGTCGTTGTTGCCCTGGAGATGGCAGGTGCAATCATGGAACCGATCGCCCCGGAAATCCTCCTCCTGGAGGCCGAGCCCCTGAATCTGCGTGCCCATCGCGCCGTCGAGGATCAGGATACGCTCGCGCGCCGCCTTGCGCAGCGCGGTCCAGACATCCTCGCGCGGACGGCTGGGCGAGGCGAAGAGGGTGTCGCTGACGAGGCTCATGGCACGGGCTCCGAGGATCGGCGCACGAACAGGCGCGCCATCATCATATAAAGATCGCTTTATATGAACGGAAACCGCTTGGCGAGCGGGACATTGGACGAGAGGCCGGGAATGCGGCGAGCGCTCTCTTGTCCTCGCCGCTTGAAACTTTTAGCTGCGCGCCGCCACGAGTTGGTCCAGTAACTGGGCGACGCCATCCTCTTCGTTGCTGGCGGTGACATGGCGCGCTTGTGCGCGCACCTCCTCGGGGGCCTGACCCATGGCGACCGACAGGCCGACCGGGGCGAACATTGGCACATCGTTCGCCATGTCGCCGATCGCGGCGGTGGCCTCCAACGGAATGCCGGCGGCGCGCGCCAGCGCCTCGACGCCCGCGCCCTTGTTGGCGGCCGCTGTCGTCACGTCCAGAAAATAGGGCTGCGAGCGCACGACATTGGCGCTGGAGCCGAGCGCCGCGCCGACCGAGGCTTCCAGCCGGCGGACCAGAGCATGGTCGTCGCAAACGCCCATGATTTTGTCGGCCCGCCCCAGCCAAGGCGAAAAGTCCGAGGCGATGGTCGGCTCGACGCGCGAGGCGCGTCGCTCCATCGCGCCATGCTGGGTGCTGTCGTCGCGCGCGATCCAGAGGCCATCGGCGAAGACCCAGATGGGAAGGCCGGCCTCGTCCAGAAGCTCGACCGCGCGGCGCGCATCCGCTTCACTCAGGCGATGCGCCTCCACGATGCTCCCGCCCGGCTCGAACAGCGTGCCGCCATTGAAGGCCCCGACCGCGCCCTCGATCCCCAGCCGCTCCACCAGTTCGCCGAGGCCGCTCGGCGGGCGGGCGCTGACCAGCGTGAAACCGATGCCCGCCGCACGCGCGCGGGCGACGGCCTGACGCGTGCGCTCCGACAGGCTTTTGTCGTTGCGCACCAGTGTTCCATCGATATCGGACACGACAAGGCGGATGGAGGCGGCGAGCGCGGGATCGAGGGACATCGAGACCTTGCGGAGGGTTCGGGAACAGGAAACGGGCGCGGAACGAATGCCGCGCCCGTCGAGATGGAGCAAGAGCCCGATGGGCCTTAAGGCCTATTGCGGGATTTCGACATGGCCACCGAAGCCGAAGCGCATGGCGGACAGCATCTTGTCGCCGAAAGTCGCCTCCTGGCGCGAGCGATAGCGGGCATAGAGCGCGGCCGAAAGCACGTTGACCGGCACGGCCTCTTCCATCGCCGCTTCCAGCGTCCAGCGGCCTTCGCCGGAATCGGCGACATTGCCGGAGAATTTCGCCAGATCCTTGTCGCCCGCCAGCGCGATGGCGGTGAGATCGAGCAGCCAGGAGGAGATGACCGAGCCGCGACGCCAGACTTCGGCGATGTCAGGCAGGTTCAAGTCGAAGCGCTCGTTCTCCGGCAGATGCTCGGAATTCTTCGTCTTCAGAATGTCGAAGCCTTCGGCATAGGCCTGCATGAGGCCGTATTCGATGCCGTTATGGACCATCTTGACGAAATGGCCCGCGCCGGCCGGACCGGCATGGATATAGCCGCGCTCGGCGCGATCATCCGGCGTGTTGCGCCCGCGCGTGCGCTCGATGTCGCCATAGCCCGGCGCCAGCGCGTCGAAGATCGGGTCGAGATCGCGCACCGTGTCCTCCGGCCCGCCGATCATCATGCAATAGCCGCGCTCCAGACCCCAGACGCCGCCCGAGGTGCCGACATCGACATAGTGAATGCCATGCGGCCTCAACTCGGCGGCGCGGCGAATGTCGTCCTTGTAGAACGTGTTGCCGCCGTCGATGATGACGTCGCCCTCGCGGCAAAGCGGGGTGAGGTCGCGGATCGTCGCCTCGGTCGGCTCGCCGGCCGGCAGCATGACCCAGAACACGCGGCGGCCCGAGAACTGGCCGGCCAGCTCTTCCAGCGAGGCCGCGCCCTTGGCCCCCTCGCCCGCGAGCGCCGAGACGGCCTCCGCGTTGCAGTCGAACACGAAAGCTTCGTGGCGGTGGTTCATCAGGCGTCGGGCGATATTGCCGCCCATTCGGCCAAGGCCGATGATCGCGATCTGCATAGGGTCTTCTCTTCGACAATCAGATGGGAACGGGTGCGGCCGCCCTCCCAAGGGCCGAACCCAGCGGTGCCCGCCCGGCACGCGGCCGGAGGGGCGGCGGGGACGTGTCAGCCCTTGCGGGCCGCGATCTGCTCCTTGGCCTTGGCCAGCACCGCCTCGGCGGTGAAGCCGAACTTCTGCTGGAGCTTGGCGAGAGGCGCGGACGCGCCGAAGGTGGACATGGTGACCTTGGCCCCCTTGGCGCCGACATAGCGGTCCCAGCCCATGGAGCCGGCCTGCTCCACCACGACGCGCGCCATGATTTCGGGCGGCAGGACGCTGTCGCGATAGGCTTGATCCTGCTTCTCGTAAAGCTCCCAGGAGGGCAGCGACACGACGCGGGCCTTGATGCCTTCCGCCCGCAGGCTCTCATAGGTCTCGATGCAGAGCGCAATCTCCGAGCCTGTGCCGATGAGAATGACATCCGGCGTCTCGTTGGGGTCGCCAGCGAGCACATAGCCGCCGCGCTTCAGGCCGGACGCCGGCGCGTATTTGGTGCGGTCCAGCGTCGGCAGAGGCTGACGCGAGAGGACGAGCGCAGTCGGCTCATGCGTCTGCTCCATGGCGACGCGCCAGGCTTCCACCGTCTCGTTGGCGTCGCAGGGACGGATCGTGTTGAGGCCGGGAATGGCGCGCAGGTTCGCCAGATGCTCGATCGGCTGATGCGTCGGCCCGTCTTCGCCGACGCCGATGGAATCATGGGTGAAGACCCAGACCACCGGAATTTCCATGATGGCAGACAGGCGCACGGGCGCGCGCATATAGTCCGAGAAGACCAGGAACGTGGAAGCGTAGGAGCGCACATAGGAGAGCGCCATGCCATTGGCGATCGCGCCCATCGCGTGTTCGCGAATGCCGAAATGCAGGTTGCGCCCGGCATAATTGTCAGGGCCGAAGGAGCCGGCATCGGCAAAGCCGAGCTTGGTCTTGTTGGAGGGTGCCAGATCGGCCGAACCGCCGACGAGATAGGGCACGGTCTCGGCAATCGCGTTCAGCACCTTGCCGCCGGCATCGCGCGAGGCGACGCCCTTGGCGTCGGGCTCGAAGCTCGGAAGGGCCTTGTCCCAGCCCTCCGGCAGGCGGCCGGCGCGCATGGCCTCGATCTGCGCCGCCAGCTCGGGATAGGCCTTGGCGTAGCGCGCGAAATCGGCCTCCCACGTCTCGCGCAGCGGGCGACCGCGCTCACTCACCGCCGCGTGGAAGGCTTCCGCCACGCCGTCCGGTACGAGGAAGCTCTGATCCTCCGGCCAGCCATAGAAGCGCTTGGCGCCCTTCACATCGTCGGCGTCGAAGGCTTCGCCATGAGCGGAAGCCGTGCCCTGCTGCTTCTGAAGGCCATAGCCGATCACGGTATCCACCACGATCAGGGTCGGCCGGTCGTCGGTCGCGCGGAATTCGGTCAGCGCCTCGCGGATGGCACCCAGATCGTTGCCGTCTGCAACATGCAGCGTCTTCCAGCCATAGGCGCGGAAGCGCTCGGCCACGTCGTCGGAAAAGGTGAGATTGGTGAAGCCTTCGATCGAGACCTTGTTGTTGTCGTAGATCCAGCAGAGGTTCGAGAGCTTGAGATGGCCCGCCATGGAGGCGGCCTCGGAGGCGACGCCCTCCATCATGTCGCCGTCGCCGCACAGGACGAAGACGTCATGGTCGAACAGCGGGGCGTCGGGCTTGTTGTAGCGCGCGGCGAGCCAGCGCTCGGCCAGCGCCATGCCGACCGAATTGCCGCAGCCCTGTCCGAGCGGACCCGTCGTCGTCTCGACGCCCGTCGTCATCCGGTATTCCGGGTGGCCCGGCGTCTTGGAGGACAGTTGGCGAAACTGTTTGATGTCGTCCAGCGAGACGGCCGGCTGACCGGTCTTCTTGCCATGCGCGTCGATTTCCTCGACGCCGGCCAAATGCAGGACCGAATAGAGCAGCATCGAACCATGGCCGACCGACAGCACGAACCGATCGCGGTTCGGCCAGTCCGGCGCTGATGGGTCGTAGCGCATGAACTCGGTCCAGAGCGCATAGGCCGTGGGCGCGAGCCCGAGAGGCGCGCCGACATGGCCCGAATGGGCCTTCAGCACGGCGTCCATGGACAGGGTGCGGATCGTGTCGATGGCGAGCTGGGCGGAGCCCTTCTGGCTCGTGCTCTCGTCGGTCGGGGTCTTGAGCAGAGCGCTCATGGCGGAATCCTTCGTCCTTCGAGACGAAATGCGTCGAGGGCGGAAAAGGCGGCAGCCTTTTCCATGGCCGAACAAGGGACGGCGTCGTCTCGGGGCCGGAGATGGAGCAGCCGGCGCATCCGTCGATGGCCGTGGATGGATAAATCCGCATGGAAAAGAGGGCTTGATGCGAGAGCGGCGCTTCGCCTATGAAAAACATGACTCGTTAAATCATGTATTGGCGACAATCTCGCGACGGCCGGCAGAGGGCCGAGACCCGCGACGCTCGCCCCCACCAACCGGAAGGCTCCGCCATGCTCGGACTCCGACCCATCGCGACACCGGCGCAGGCCGGCGAGACGGCGCGCTCGCGCCTGATCGTCCCCGCGCTTCTCGCCTCCCTGCTCTTGGCCGGCCCGGCGCTGGCGCAGGAGGGTGGCGCGTCGCCAGCCGCCCTCGCTGCGACGCAGACCCCGGCACAGGCGAGCGAAGCACCCACCTCCCCCGCTCCGATGGAAGCCCAACCGGCCCCATCCACCGGCGCGCCCGACGCGTCCTCCGCCGCGCCGCCCGCGCAGAGCGCGACGCCGGCCGCCACGCCCAGCATCGAAGGCCAAACCACCGCCACCGCCTTCGCGCAAGGCGATGACACCACCCCAGCCGGCGCGCTCGGAGCCGGGCACGACCTTTCCGCCTGGGGCATGTTCATGGCGGCCGACATCGTGGTGAAGTCGGTCATGGCGGGCCTCGCCTTCGCCTCCGTCGTCACCTGGACGATCTGGCTCGCCAAGGTGCTGGAACTCGTGGGCGCGCGCGGCCGGGCGCAGCGCGGCGTGCGCCGCCTCGTCGAGGCCAAGGGCCTGCCGCAGGGCGACGGGCTGGAGGCGGCCGGCTGGCGCGGCGGCCCCGTCGCCGCCATGGTGCGCACGGCCGTTGCGGAGCGCGAGCACTCGAGCGGCCTGCCCTCCGAGGGCGTAAAGGAGCGCGTGGCCACCGCGCTTCAGCGCATCGAGGCGCGCGCGGGACGGCGCATGGCGCGCGGCACGGGCCTTCTGGCGACGATCGGCTCCACCGCGCCCTTTATCGGCCTGTTCGGCACGGTCTGGGGCATCATGAATTCCTTCATCGGCATCTCGAAGGCCAACACGACCAATCTCGCCGTGGTCGCGCCCGGCATTGCCGAAGCGCTGCTCGCCACCGCCATCGGCCTCGTGGCCGCCATTCCCGCCGTGATCATCTACAACGTGTTCGCCCGCACCATCGGCGGCTACAAGGCGATTCTGGCCGATGCCTCGGCCGGCGTGCTCCAGCATCTCTCGCGCGATCTCGACCGGGCGAAGACGGCGGCCGTCCTGCGCGGCCCCTCGCGCGTCGCGGCGGAGTGACACCATGGGAGTGAGCCTTCGCAGCAGCGGTGACGACGACGACACCAGCGAACTCGCCGACATCAACATCACGCCCTTTATCGACGTGGTGCTGGTTCTCCTGATCATCTTCATGGTGGCAGCGCCCCTCTCCACGGTGGACGTGCCGGTGGACCTGCCCGTGTCCAACGCGCAGCCGCAGGAGCGGCCGAACGAGCCTCTGTTCCTCACCGTGTCAGACGATCTGAACCTGACCCTGGGCGAACAGCCGCTGGATCGCGGCGCGCTCCAAGCCGCGCTCGACGCCAAGACAGGGGGCAAGCGCGACGAGCGCATCTTTCTGCGCGCCGACGAAAAGGTCGCCTATGGCGATCTGATGGAGGTGATGAACCTCCTGCGCTCGGCCGGCTATCTCAAGATCGCGCTGGTCGGGCTCGAATCGGCCCCTGCCCCGGAGGCTCCCGCCGCGCCCGCCGCCCAGCCCTGACGGCCCCATCTCATGACCCTTCCCATCTCAGCTTCGGGAGAGCGCGGCGGACGCTGGCTGGACTCGCTGCGCTGGAGCACGGCCGCGATCGCCATGGTCGCGGTTCATGCCAGCGCGGCCTTCTTCGTCTCGCAGATACCCCCGCCCGTCGCGCCTCCGCAGGGCGCGCCGGACGCGGCCGTTCTGATCGACCTTGCCCCACCCGCGCCGCCGCCGAGCGCCCCGGCCGCTGACGCATCGCCGAGCGAAGCGCCCCCCGAAGAGGCACCGCCCGAGCCACAGCCCGAACCGACACCGGAGCCGACGCCCGAACCCATCGCGCCGCCGCCCGAACCTGTTCCGCCGGAACCCGCGCCCCCGGAGCCCGCGCCGCCGGAGCCTGTGGCCGAGCCGGAGCCGCCCGTCCCCGAGCCGGTCGTGGAGCCGGAGCCCCAGCCCGAACCGCCGCCGCCCGAGCCGGTGGTGGAACCCGAGCCGCTGCCCGAGCTCCCCAAGATGGAAGCGCCGCCGGAGGTGGCGGCGAATGCGCCCGTGCCGCTGCCGCGCCCGACGCCGCCGGAGCGCCCGCGCGTCGCGGAGAAGGTGCCGGAGCGAAAGGCAGCGCCCAAGCCCCGCCGCGAGCGCCCGCGCGAAGAGGCCAAGCCTCGCGCGCAGAAGCCGCGCGCCGCCCCGCCTCCCTCTCGCGCCTCGCAGGCGTCCAACACGCAGTCGACGCAAGGGGCCGCGCCGCGATCCGACGTTTCGCCCGCCCGCTGGCAGGGACAAATCCAGGCTCGTCTCAACCGCTTCAAGCGCACGCCGCGCGGCGGCGGCCAGGGGCTGGTGACAGTGTCCTTCACCATTACCGGGTCGGGCGCGGCCTCCGGCATCCGCCTCGCGCGCTCGTCCGGAAACCCGGTTCTGGATCAGGCCGCGCTCGATCTCGTGCGCCGCGCCAGTCCCTTCCCCGCTCCGCCCTCGGGCGGCAACGTGCCGATCACCGTGCCGATCAACTACACACGTTGACGGACGCAAGAGTTCAGAAATTCAATGGCCGCTTCCCGAAGGGAGCGGCGCTGTTTATCAAGCCATTCGCTTTGGGTTCACTTGAGATCGATCGCGCGCTTGGCCGTCAAATCCATTTTGACGAACTCGTCGTTGTAGGCAATCCAATGTCCCCCAGCGCCGTAGGATTCCGCGTCCATGCGCTCTACTTCGGCGTCTCGAAACTGGACCCAAAGCCGCTGAGCGGCGCGCAGAGTTTCGACCTGTCTTCTTTTGACGTCTTCGTCGTCGTCATCGCCAGATTGAATCTGCTCGAGCTTCTTTTGATAGTTCTCGTTCAGGACGGCATCCCAAGCCTGGAACTCACGCTCCGCGCACATCAAAGAATGGTCTGAAGAGCTTTCATCCGACGGCTCATCGATACAAGGCCTCATGATCACGCCGATGCAATCGTACTGATCGTCATGGGACTTTTCGTTTGCCGAACGTCCTTTCTTCTGGCGCCCTAGCGAATTCACACAGGCCTTTACGGCCTTGATGTCGGCCGAGACGTCCTCGCTCGAAGCTCTTTCATCCGTCTGGGCATGAGCAAAACCAACGGCATGGGTATGAGACAAGGTGAGACCGAGGGCATAAACCACAGCGCATAAACGAGTGGACTTCATCTCACGCCCCGACGAACCGCGCATCCGCCGTGTCCAGAAGCTTACGAATCTGCGTGACCTCCAGCGAGGCGTCGGGCTCGCAATTGGCGTAGGTGAGCTTTTCGCCGGCCTTGATCGCTTTCGTCACCACGCCGCCCTCGGCCAGACCCAGCGGCAGGCCGCCGGCCGCGCGGGCGTCCTCCCAGGTCATGGCGAAGCCGCGATACTGGGTTTCGCCGATGCGCCCGAGCGTCTCGCCCACGGCCAGGTCACGCTTGGCGACGGCGATGCATTCGCCGACCGGATGATCGAGCGGCTCCAGATGCGGCGTGCCGCGCATCACGGCATGGATCGCGGACAGCGGCACCTCGATCGAGGTGAGGTGGAACGGGCGGTAGAGGGCGAAGCAGGGGCCGGGGCCGACCTTGAGATCGGCGATGCGCTCCAGAATGCGCGGGTGCCGGGGCTTCACGATGCAGAAGACGCCGGGCGCGACGCCCTTGCCGATCGTGTAATCGACGCAGCCGGGGCGCGAAAGAATGCCGCCATCCTCCTTCGAGCAGAGAACCTGCGCCAGCCGCTCGGACGAGGCGTCCGGCCCGTGCATGCCCGGCACGTCGGGTTTGAGGCCCGTCGCATTGGCGATGGCGGTCATTTCCACCATGGTCTTGGAGCCGTCCACGAACTCAACCAACATGCGCGCATTCATGTTGCGCCGCGCCGCTTCCGCCTCGTAGTCGGCGGGCACGGCGGAGAAATCGAGCGCGTTGTTCTTGCCCTTGCCGGCGCAGACGATGTCGAGCCCGAGCGACTGGGCAAGGCCGATCAGCTCGATGGTCGATTGCGGCTCGTCGCCGGCCGCGCCCGTATAGACGACGCCCGCGCGCTTGGCCTCGGCCTTGAGATAGCGGCCGATCGTGATGTCGGCCTCGACATTCAGCATGACCACATGCTTGCCGTTGCGAAAGGCTTCGAGCGCGATGCGCGTGCCCGCGCTCGGGCTGCCCGTCGCGTCGATCACGACATCGATCCGCCCCGCCGCGCAGAAGGTGCGAAAATCCTCGACGACGGCGACATCGCCGGCCTCAATCGCGGCATCGACAGTGGCGGGGGTTTCGGCCGAGCGGCCCGCGCCCGCCTCGTAGCCGGCAAAGCGCAACGTCTCTCGCGCGCGGTCGGCCTTGGAGGTCGAGACCGCGCCCAGCCGGACGCCCGGCATCAGGAGAAGCTGAACCATGAGATCGGTGCCCATCTGGCCCGCACCGGCAAGGCCGACCGTGACGGGACCGCGCTCCTGCGCATAGGCCAGAAGTTCGGCCGCAAGGCCCACGCGCGCGATCTTGTCCATGGCCGACGGCCCCCTCGTTCCCCGCGCGCCAGAGTGGCGCGGCGTTGTCTGGGGGATAAGGGGTGTACCGCCCTGGGATCAACCACCTTCCACCGTGAGCCACCGCGACAGAGACGCCGGACGGTTTGCAAACCGCCGGGGCCTCCCTATGCTGACACCCGATCGAATGTCCGGGGATGGAACAGGCAGCCCGTCGCCATGCGTATGCTTCTGGTGGAAGACAATGAGGGGCTGGGCGACGCGGTGAACCGGCACCTGCGCAATGCCGGCCATTCGGTCGAATGGGTGCGCTCGGGCGAGGATGCGCTGGAAGCCTTCGCGCTGGAGCCGTTCGACGCGGTGATCCTCGATCTCTCGCTGCCGGGGCGCGACGGGCTTTCCGTGATCGCGGAGCTGAGGCGCGGGCGCTCCAGCGTGCCGGTTCTGGTTGTCACCGCGCGGGCCGAGATCGACGACAAGATCAGCCTTCTGGATCAAGGCGCGGACGATTATCTCGTCAAACCCTTCGACCTGCGGGAGTTGGAAGCGCGGCTGCGCGCCCTCCTGCGCCGCCCGGCCGGGCAGACCACCAGTCTGGCGCGGGTCGGCAACGTGGAAATGGACATGGCGGGCCATCTCGTCACCGTCGGCGGCCGGGCTGTGGATCTTGGCCGGCGCGAGTTTCGCCTGCTCGAAATCCTTCTCTCGAAGCCAGGCGTCGTGGTGCAGAAGGAGCAGCTGATGGCGCAGCTCTTCTCCTATGACGAGATGGTCTCGACCAACGCGCTGGAGCTTTACGTCTCGCGCCTGCGCCGCAAGCTGGAAGGCGCCTCGGTGGAAATCGCCACCGTGCGCGGGGCGGGCTATGTCGCGCGCGTCGCCGGCGAGCCTGCCGGCAAGCCGAAGGCGACCGGCGAGCGGCTGGGCGGTTGATGCCGCCGACCTTCGCCCGCGCGGATCGGCGCAAGACCGCGCGGGCCAAACGCCCGGTCTCGATCCGCAAGCGCATTCTCGTCTTCGGCGGCGCGCTGCTTCTAGCCGCCGCCTTCGCGCTGGTTCTCTATGTTCGCGATTATGCCGAACGCGCCTCGGACCGAGCCTTCGACCGGCTGCTCGCCGCCTCCGCGCTGACGATCGGCGGCGCGGTGCAGCTGGAGGCCGGGCGCGTGACGGTGGAACTGCCGCTCGCCTCCTTCGCCATGTTCTCGGGCGAGGATCGGATTTTCTACGCCGTGGAGTCGCCGCAAGGAGAAAACGTCACGGGCGAAGCCGACCTGTCGGACGGCTTGGCGCCTGCGACGGGCGGCGATCCCGTTTTCGCCGACAAGGCGTTCCGCGACGATCGAGTGCGCGTGGCGAGCGTCGGGCGGCTCGTTTCCACCGCCGAGGGCACGGGATGGGTGACGATCCGCGTCGCCGAAACGCGGGGCGAGCGGGACGCCTTGGCGCGCGAAATCCTCCACAACGCGCTCTGGCCGATCCTTCTTCTGACGCTTCTGGCGCTGCTTCTGCTCTGGGCCGGGATCGGGCGCGCCTTCGCTCCGCTCCTGTCGCTGGAAAAGCACCTGCGCGAGCGCTCGCCCGACGATCTCTCGCCCGTCGAACTCCCCGCCCCGTCCGAGACCGCGCAGCTCGTCGGAGCGCTGAACGGTTTCACCGCCCGACTGAAGCTCGCGCGCGAGCGGCTGGAGGCGCTGGTGGCCGAGGCCGCCCATGAGGTGCGAACGCCCTTGGCCTCGCTGCGCGCGCAGGCCGAGCTGGCGCTGGCCGAGCGCGACCCGGCGGCGCTGCGGCGCGACGTGGAGCGCATTCACGAGGGGGCCGTGCAGGCGAGCCAGCTCGTCTCGCAGCTTCTGATGGACGCGACGGTGACCCATCGTCTCGAAAACCAGCCAGAGCCCACACCCGTCGCCCCACTGGCGCAGGAAGTGGTGCGCCGCCTCAGCCCCGATCTGTCCGACCGGGTGATCCTTGCCATTGCGCCCGATGCTGCGGATGCGAACTTGAGCGTCGATCGCGTGGTGCTGCGCGAAGCCATCCGCAACCTCGTGGACAATGCCCTGCGCTACAGCGAAGGCGAGGTGGAGATTTCGATTGCGCGGGACGGCCCGGCGCTCGACATCGCCGTGCGCGACCGGGGTCCGGGCATTCCCGACCATGAGAAGCCTCTCGTCTTCGGCCGCTTTCGCCGGGGTGAGGCGGGCGCGCGGATCGACCGGGGCGGCTCGGGCCTGGGGCTAGCCATCGTCGCGCGCGTGGCCGAGGCCCATCGCGGCGCGGTGCTGCTGCGTGACCGCGAAGGCGGCGGGCTCGCCGTGCATCTTCGCTTGCCGGCCGAGGCCGCGCCGGTTTCACAGCTGCCAGCGCCGGATCGCCGCCACGTGCTCGCCCTCCTGGCGCTGCTCACCGCCTTCGCTGGCGCGTTTTCCGCCCCACGCCCGGCCGAGGCGGCCGCCGACTTCCCAGCGCGCGAAAAGCCGGCGGCGGCCACGCTTCACATTCTGGGCGCGACCGACACGGGGCTTTTCTCCCATCTCATCCGTGCCTTTCAGGCGGCCCATCCGACCATCGCCGTTGCTTACGAGGAAAACGAAAGCCGGGCGGTCTATGACCAGCTGGTGTCGGGGCAGAAGGCCGCGCCCGATCTCGTGGTCAGTTCGGCCTCCGATCTTCAGGTGAAGCTCGTCAACGAAGGGCTGGTGCGCCCGTTTGCGCCGACGCGGCTCGCCGCGATTCCCGACTGGGCGCGCTGGCGCTCGGAGGTCTTCGGCTTCACCTTCGAGCCGGCCGTGATCGTCTACAACACCAACCTCGTGAAGCCCGAGGAAGCGCCGCGCACCCATCTGGAACTGGCCGAGCTTCTGGAGCGCGAGCCGCAGCGCTTTCTGGGGCGCGTGGGCACCTATGATGTCGCGCGCAGCGGCGTCGGCTATCTCCTGGCGACGCAGGATCAGGCCATCTCCTCCTATTTCTGGCGTCTGGCCGCCGCCTTCGGGCGAGCGCGGGTGCAACTCACGGCTTCCAGCCCCGAAATCCTCGACCGGATCGCGACGGGGGATCTCGCGATGGGCTACAATATCATCGGCTCCTATGCCTTCGCGCGGGCCGATGCGGGCGCGCCGATCGGCATCGTCGTGCCGGACGACTACGTGCTCGTGTTTTCCCGCTCGCTTCTCATCCCCGAGGACGCCCCGCAGCCCGAACTCGCCGAAGCCTTTATCGAGTTCGCCCTTTCGCCCGCCGGTCAGGCGATCCTCGCCGGCCCGGCCGCGCTTGGCGCGCTTCTGCCCGGCGCGGACGGGCGCTGGACGGCCGATCGCATCGCCTCGCTCGGTCAAGGCGCGGTGCAGCCGATCCGCTTCGGCCCCTCGCTTCTCGTCGGCCTCGACCGGCAGCGGCGCGAGCGCTTCCTCGCCACATGGCAGGAAATCGTCTCCCCTCATTGAAACCTTTAACAATTCCAAAACACCCGAGCCGCCTGACAGGTTTTTGACAGGTCCACGGGTCTAGTCTGGACGCGACGGCCGGGGAGGCTGGACGTGCAGTCGATGGGAGACCGGCGAAACGCTTGCAGCCGCGTTTCGCGCCGCCCGAATGTCTGGAGGGACATTCGCCGGCACAACCGATTTCGATTTTAGCTGCGTCCCTTCCCCTGCGATTTGACCGTCCACGGCCAAAAACCATTCGGTATTCGTTTCGGGAGGAATCCACATGAAGTCCTTGATCGTCGGCGCCTTCGTCGCGCTCGCCCTCGCCTCCACCTCGGCCCTGGCGCAGACCGCGCCGGCCTATGAGATCATGGCCCCGGCCTCGCCGGGCGGCGGCTGGGACCAGACGGCCCGCGCCATGCAGACCGTGCTGCAGGACACCAAGCTCGCCCGCAACGTGCAGGTGATCAACGTTCCGGGCGCCGGCGGCACGATCGGCCTCGCGCAGTTCGTCTCCACCAAGTCCGGCAACCCGGACGCGCTGCTCGTCGGCGGCTATGTCATGGTCGGTGCGATCCTGACCAACAATTCGCCCGTCACGCTGGACGAAGTGACCCCGCTCGCCCGCCTCACCGGCGAGGACGAGGCGATCGTCGTGCCCGCGTCCTCCCCCTACAAGACGATCGCCGATCTGGCTGCGGCCATGAAGCAGAACCCCGGCGCGGTGGCGATCGCGGGCGGCTCGGCCGGCGGCACGGACCATATCGCGGCCGGCCTGCTGGCGCAGGCCGTGGGCGCGGACCCCAAGGCCATCAACTACATCGCCTTCTCGGGCGGCGGCGAAGCTCTGGCGGCCATTCTCGGCCAGCAGGTCGCGGCCGGCATCTCGGGCTATGGCGAGTTCGAAAGCCAAGTCAAGGCGGGCACGCTGCGCCTGCTCGCCACCACGGGCGCACAGCGCGTCGCGGGCTCGCAAGCCCCGACCCTGAAGGAGTCGGGCATCGACATGACCCTTCAGAACTGGCGCATGGTCGCCGGCGCGCCCGGCATCACGGACGAGCAGAAGACCGCGCTGATCGGCAATCTGGAGAAGATGGTCGCCAGCCCTGAGTGGAAGGCGGTTCTGGAGCGCAACAACTGGCAGAACACGTTCCTTGCCGGTGACGCGTTCAAGACCGAGCTCGCCAAGAACATCGCCGACACCAAGCAGGTGCTCACCGCGATCGGTCTCGTCCAGTAATGACCGACCTGTCCAACCCCGCGCGCCGCCCCGATCGGGCGGCGCTGGCCATCGGCATCGGCATCGGCATTCTCGGCCTGCTCGTCGGGCTGGACGCGCGTGGGATCGGTGGCGGCAACTATGCCCGTATCGGCCCGGCGACTTTTCCGTATGTGATCGCCGCCGTGCTTCTCGCGCTCTCGGTCTGGACCATCGTCGAGGCCTGGCGCGGCGAGTTTCCCGAGCGCGACCATGACGAGTTCGGCCCCATCGCCTGGATCGTCGGCGGCCTCGCGGCGCAGTTGATCCTTCTGAACACGGCGGGCTTCTCGATCGCGACGGGCCTGCTCTTCGCCGCGACGGCCCGCGCCTTCGGCAAGCGAAAGCTCTATCTCTCGGTGCCGCTCGGCATTCTCATGAGCCTTGGTATCTGGATTCTGTTCTCGCAGGTTCTGCGCCTGTCGCTGCCGGCGGGTCCGCTGGAACGCCTGTTCTTTTAAGGCTTTGCGTGAAAGCCGGTTCGGCTTTCACATTCGGCGCTTGAGCGCATACGCAACGCTGGAGTCAGGCTTTTGGCGAGAGTGCCTTGAGCCTCCCCCGGCTCGCCGGCCGACGCCAGCCGCTTCAACACAGCAGACCGGGACGAGCCCCGGCGCCTTCAGCGCCCCCTGCCCCGACCGCATCGCATCCGCTCCGCCTCGCTGCGGCTCGCCCCTTCCTTCCCGCATGGGTTCTGCCGATGGATACATTCGCCCTTCTGGGCCAAGGCCTCATGACGGCCTCCCAGCCCATGAACCTTCTCTACGCGCTGATCGGCGTGACGCTCGGCACGGCGGTCGGCGTGCTTCCGGGCATCGGTCCGGCGCTGACGGTCGCGCTGCTTCTGCCCGTCACCTACCAGCTCGACGCCGCCGGCTCGCTGATCATGTTCGCCGGCATCTACTATGGCGGCATGTACGGGGGATCGACCACCTCGATCCTTCTGAACACGCCGGGCGAAAGCGCCTCGATCATCACCGCGCTCGAAGGCAACAAGATGGCCCGCAAGGGGCGCGGCGGCCCCGCCCTGGCCACCGCCGCCATCGGCTCCTTCGTTGCCGGCCTGATCGCGACGCTGGGCCTTGCGTTTCTGGCGCCGGTCATCGTCTCGTTCGCCTTGTCCTTCGGCCCGGCCGAATATTTCGCGCTGATGATCCTCGCCTTCGTGACCGTCTCGGCGGCCTTCGGCGACTCGGCGCTGCGCGGGCTCACCAGCCTCGCGCTCGGCCTGACGCTCGGCCTTGTCGGCATCGACCTGCAGACCGGTCAGGCCCGCCTGACGCTGACGCCCGTCGCCAAATATTTCCGTGAGATGGCGGCCGATCCGACGGCCCCGCTGCACGCGCTCTGGGCCAGCCTGTCGTCGCTCTTCGGCGGCATTTCGGCCAATCTTCTGGACGGCATCGAAGTGACGACGCTCGCTGTCGCGCTCTTCGCCATCGGCGAGGCTCTCGTGGTCGCCGCCGCCGCCAGCCGCACGCCCGACACGATCGAGGCCGTGAAGGGCTCGCTCTGGATGACCAAGGAAGACTGGAAGCGCTCCTGGAAGCCCTGGCTGCGCGGCACGGCGGTCGGCTTCCCGATCGGCGCCATGCCGGCGGGCGGCGCCGAGATCGGCACGTTCCTGTCTTATTCCATGGAAAAGAACCTTTCCAAGCATCCGGAAGAGTTCGGCCATGGCGCGATCGAAGGGGTCGCCGGCCCGGAAGCGGCCAACAACGCCTCGGCCGCCGGCACGCTGGTTCCCCTCCTGACGCTCGGCCTGCCCACCTCGGCGACGGCCGCCATCATGCTCGCCGCCTTCCAGCAGTTCGGTCTTCAGCCCGGCCCGCTTCTCTTCATCACCTCACCGCAGATCGTCTGGGGCCTCGTCGCCAGCCTTCTGATCGCCAATCTGATGCTGGTGGTTCTGAACCTGCCGCTGATCGGCGTCTGGGTCCGGCTGCTCACGATCCCCCGCCCCTGGCTCTATGCAGGCATCCTCGTCTTCGCGACGCTCGGCTGCATTGGCGCCAACCCCTCGGCGGTGGAACTGGGGATGCTGCTTCTGTTCGGCCTGCTCGGCTACATGCTGCGCCGCTTCGGCTATCCGATCGCGCCGGTCGTGGTCGGCCTGATCCTCGGCCCCATGGCCGAGCAGCAGCTGCGCCGGGCGCTGGCCATCAGCCAGGGTGACCCGAGCATTCTCGTTCACTCGGTTCTGGCGGTGACGCTCCTGACCCTCGCGGTCCTCGCGCTGGTCGTGCCGATGATCCTGCGCGCTCGGGGCCGTGGCAAGCTCCTCTCGGCCATGGCCTCCGACGAGGACTGAGCGCTTCCCCATAGACGCCATGCAAAAAGGGCAGCCCTGCGAGGGGCTGCCCTTTGTCGTTAACGGAAGAGATAAGAGCGTTCAGCCGCGCTTGATGCCGTAGAAGGCTTCCGGGTCGATGCCGGCCGATTTCAGCGCTGCACGGCTCGGGCGCTTGCCGGCCTCGGCGGCAGCGGCGCAAGCGACTGCACCGCTCATCGTGTCGGCGAAGCTGCGGATCTGGTGGCCGAACTGGCGGATGCGGGACGTGCTGCTCATCTTCTTCTCCTTGATCTGTTGAGAGGAAGATGGGCGTTTCCGGTTCCGCTTAGAAGAGACGCCACGGCGAGGGAGCCATGCAAAAATGCGCAGCCTTGCAAGTGGCGACCATCAAATCGATTGAACCTATCGTGTTTTCTGCCAGCCGCTCGCCTTGAGCCATGTTCTCAGCGTATTGGGCATGGCGTGAGCCCCGTCGAGATTGATGAAGAAGGGCCTCTCTCCCAGCGGGAACGTCAGCTGATAGGCGATGATGACGGCCTCGGAGCAGGTCACGGTCTTGATCACCTCGTTGCCCGGCTGCGAAAAGCGGTCGGGCGTCGCCTTCCCCATCTCGTACCGCTCGCGATATTTCATCAGCCGCGTGAAGGCCTCCGGCCCAAAGGCGGAGTCCCCGGCAAAAAGCCTGACAGCGCGGTACTTGCCGTACTCAGCGCCCGCCACGATCGCGTCGGCCACTCGCTGCAACTCCGCCTTGCGCGCGTCGGCATTCGAACACTTCGCCCAAGGCGGCCGGAAATGCTCCACTCCGGCCCCTTCCGACATGTAGAAGCTCTGGCTTCCGGTTTCGTATTGGTCCGATGTCTTGTGGAAGTTCTTCTTGTGATTGGCGTGGATCACGGTTCTGGCGTCGTAGGCCATGCCGATGTGATGGAACGGCCTGTTGGGAAAATAGAGAATATCGCCTGTTTCCACGTCCGAACCCTTCCTGGTTGACAATCCCGAAGCCAGCGGACCAGCCCCGCTCTTGCCCATCCAGGCCGAAGCAGCACGGGACGCGGGAGACAGATCGCGAGGATCGAAACGGCTCTACGGCCGGCGTTGTCGGCCCCGCAAGGGAGCCAGGGCAACAAGAGACGGAGAGGAAAGTTTTACCGGGGGCGCGGAGCAAACGGGCCTTTGTCCCGAGCCTTATTGAGTCCTGCTCGAAATTTGCACCGGACAAGGAACCTCGTTCCGTTTCCAGCATTCGGCGAGGTTGACGCTGCGATCGGTTTCGCGCGACCAAAGGATGCTGCCTTGGATATCGTTACCTCGCAAATGCTTCGGCGCGCGCTGCCTCTGTTCACCGCGCTGGCGGTAACGGTGCTGATCCTGGCCGTGTCTTCGATCCTTTATCTCGGGCGTGAAATCTTCGTTCCCTTCGCGCTCGGCATCCTTCTGTCCTTCATCCTCGCGCCTATCGTCATCAAGCTGCAGCGGCACCGCATCCCCCGCATCTTCGCCATCTCGGGTGCGATCCTTGTCGCGACCGTCGTCATCCTCGGGCTTGGCTTCCTGATCGCGACGCAGGTGACGGGGCTGGTCGGCGAAATCCCGTCCTACCGCGTGACGGTCGAGCAGAAGCTGCGCTCCCTGTCGGAATCGGCGCAGTCGCAAGGCAACGGGCCGTTCAGCCGGGCGGCTGTGGCACTGGAAGAGATGGCCGCCGACATCCAGAAGCTCGCCGCTCCCGCGGAAGGGGACGCCAACGCGCCCAAGCCCATCCCGGTGACGGTGGAGAATTCGGGCAGCCTGTTCGAGACGATCAGCGCGGTCGCCCTGCCGCTTCTCTCGCCCATCGCGACCTTCGGCGTCGTGATCATCTTCGCCATCTTCATCCTGCTCCAGCGCGAGGATCTTCGAAATCGCTTCATCCGACTGGCCGGCACGGACGATCTGCAACAGACCACCGCCGCAATCGACGACGCGGCCAAACGCCTATCGAAGCTCCTCCTGTTTCAGCTTGGCGTGAACGCCGCCTTCGGTGCGATGACGGCGCTGGGTCTCTGGCTGCTCGGCGTGCCGAGCCCGATTCTCTGGGGTATTCTCGGCGGTATCCTGCGCTTCATTCCCTATGTCGGCGGCTTCGTCGGCGCGGGCCTGCCGATGCTTCTGGCCTTCGCGGTCGATCCCGGCTGGTCCATGGTGATCTGGACGGCGGTTCTCTATCTCGGGGCGGAGGCGTTGCTCAGCAACGTGGTCGAGCCCGTGCTCTACGGCCATTCCACCGGGCTCTCGCCCGTCGCCATTCTTCTGGCGGCCACGGTCTGGGCGCTGCTCTGGGGGCCGGTCGGCCTGATCCTGGCGACGCCGCTCACCATCTGCCTCGTCGTCATGGGCCGGCATGTGCAGCGCCTCGCCTTTATCGACGTGATGTTCGGCGACCGGCCGGCGCTCTCGCCGCCGCAGATTTTCTACCAGCGGATGCTCGCCGGCGCGCCGCAAGAGGCGGCCGATCAGGCGCGCGAATTCCTGCGCGAACGCGAACTGGCGACCTACTATGACGAAGTGGCGCTGGAGGGGCTTCGCATCGCGCATGAGGACGTGGCGCGCTTTGCCGTAAAGGGAGAGCGGCTCGATGTGTTGCGCGCGGCGACGCTGGAACTCACCGAAGAGGTCGGCGCTATCAGACCCTCACGCCGGCGCAAGACGCATCTGACGGCCGAGGCGGCGGCGGCGGTGGATGCGGTCGGCCCCGATCAGGAGGTGACGCGCATCGTCCAACGCAAGGAAGACCTCGCGCCCGAATGGCGCGGGCCGACGCCGGTCGTCTGCCTGTCCGGCGGTAACGCGCTGGACCAGACGGTGGCGACCATGCTGACGCAGGTTCTGGAGCGCCATGGGCTCGGCGCGCGGCATCTGTCTCTGGCGGAACTGCGCCAGAACCCGCCGTCGCGCAAGGATGCCGAAGGCGTGGCGCTGGTCTGCCTCTCCTTCATCGAGCCGCTTTCGACCGTGCATCTGCGACAGGCCGTGCGCGAGGTGCATCGCGTGGCACCGCGCGCGCGCATTATGATCGGCATTTGGCGCCAGCGCGACCCCGCCATGTTGCAGGAGCTGCAGCGGCGCGTTCACGCCGACGCGTTGGTGACGACGCTGAACAAGGCGCTCGCCGCGGCCCTCGAAATGTCCGGCCAGAAGCTGGCCCAGACACCCGAGCCCCGCCCGAAACAGTCTCCCGAGCGCCCCGGCAATGTGGTGGAAGCGGAGGCCTCGGCCGTCGCGATGTAGGATAGCCCATTACGCTCACGCCCGTTGTCTCGAAGGCCCGCCCGTCACGGCGGGCCTTTTGCGTTGGGCGGCGCGTGCGGCACGAAGGCCTGCCCCCTCCCGGCGCCTCAACCAAAGGTTCATGATGCATGCAGCAGGCGGTGCCGTCTGGAGGGAGCGGGGGGATCGCCAAAGCGAAACCGAGCGCTCGCGAGAACGGGAGGTCGAGACGAGAGCCAACGTTGAAGAAGGGGCAAGCGGCCAGCGGGCGCGTGGCAAGGAACAAGCGGCAGGGTGACGGGCATCGAGATGGAGCGATGCGGCCTGCCCTTTTCGTAGCGCCGTTTGCCGCCTCCCCCTGCAGCCTGCCAAAACGAAAGGGGCCGCGTCCTTCGACGCGGCCCCTTTGTCTATTCTCGCTTGATACGGATGCGGTCAGTCCACGCCCTCCGGGCGCATGATGTGAACGCGATCGATCGCCGCCTGGCGGAAGGCTTCGGCCACGTGTGCGAAGGCCTGATGCGCATCGTCGGACGAGTCCGTGCCGTTTTCCGGCTCGAGCAGGAAGACGAGGAAGGAACGGCCCGTCGCCATGTAGTCCGTCTCGAACTCGAAGGGCACGAGTTCGTCGCGGTCCGGCATGTTGGTGTCGATGATGCAGGCCCAGCGCCGGCCGCCAGGAGCAGACGGCAGCTTGAAGTTCACGACGTCATGATGCGCGTTGAGGACGAGCAGCATGGTGGCGTCCGAGCCGACGCGGCGAATGCCTTCCGACTGCGCGCGGCCATCGAGCAGCACGCCGAAGCAACGCGCGCCCGTGTCGTTCCACTCGGCATCCTGCATCTCGCCGCCCGAGGGCGACATCCAGGTGACGTCCTTCGCGCCGATCTCCTCATCGAACGTGCCGTGCAGGAAGCGGCCCCGGCGCAGCATGGGCAGCGCCTGACGCAGGCGGATGAGCTTCTGGACGAACTCGACGAGCTGGACGCCCTCCTCCGTCACGTTCCAGTCGACCCAGCCGATCTCGTTGTCCTGCGCATAGGCATTGTTGTTGCCGCCTTGCGTGCGGGCGAACTCGTCGCCCGCCAGGATCATCGGTGTGCCGCGCGAGAAGAGCAGCGTCGAGAAGAAGTTTCGCAGCTGGCGGAAGCGGACATTGTTGATCTCGGGATCGTCGGTCGGGCCTTCGACGCCGTGATTGTAGGAGAGATTGTGCGAATGGCCGTCGCGATTGTCTTCGCCATTCGCCTCGTTGTGCTTGTCGTTGTAGCAAACCGTATCGTGCAGCGTGAAACCATCATGCGCGGTCACGAAGTTGACAGAGGCCCAAGGCCGGCGGCCGCGCTTGTCGAAGAGATCGGCCGAGGCCGAGATCTTGGAGGCGACGGCCGGAACCTTGCCCTCATCGCCCTTCCAATAGGCGCGGATCGTGTCGCGATAGCCATCGTTCCACTCCGCCCAACCCGGCGGGAAACGGCCGACCTGATAGCCGCCCGGACCGCAGTCCCAGGGCTCGGCGATCAGCTTGATTTGGCTGAGCAGCGGATCCTGCATCGTGGCGTGGAGGAACGAGGACTCTTCCGAGAATCCGGTCGGCTCGCGCGCCAGAATGGTGGCGAGGTCGAAGCGGAACCCGTCCACATGCATCTCGCCGGCCCAGTAGCGCAAGCTGTCCATGACCAGTTGCATGACGCGGGGATGCGAGGTGTTGACGGTGTTACCCGTGCCCGTGTCGTTGATGTAGTAGCGCTTGTTGTCGGGCAGGAGGCGATAATAGGAGGCGTTGTCGATGCCCTTGAAGGAGAGCGTCGGCCCGTTCTCGTTGCCTTCGGCCGTGTGGTTGTAGACGACGTCGAGGATCACTTCCAACCCGGCATGGTGGAAGGTCGAGACCATCTCCTTGAATTCGTTGACGAAGGGCGTGCCCATATAGCGCGGATCGGGGGCGAAGAAGCCGAGCGTATTATAGCCCCAGTAATTGCGCAGGCCCTTTTCCACGAGATAGCTGTCGTCCACGAAGGCGTGGATCGGCAGAAGCTCGACCGAGGTGACGCCGAGGCTCTTGATGTACTGAACCACGTCGTGATGGGCGAGACCGGCGAACTTGCCGCGATCGCGCTCCGGCACGGAGGGATGGCGCTGCGTGAAGCCCTTCACATGGGTTTCGTAGAAGATCGTCCGCTCCCACGGCACGTTCGGCCGGCGCTCGGTGCCCCAGGTGAAAGCGGGGTCGATGACCTGGCTCTTGGGCACGAAAGCCGCCGAGTCGCGCTCGTCGAAGGAGAGATCGCCGTCCTTGTGGCCGATCGTGTAGCCGAACAGCGCGTGGTCCCAGGTCAGTTCGCCCACATGCTGCTTGGCATAGGGATCGAGCAGGAGCTTGTTGGGGTTGAAGCGGTGGCCGTTGTCGGGCTCGTAGGGGCCGTGGACGCGGTAGCCATAGATCAGGCCGGGACGCGCGTCGGGCAGATAGCCGTGAAACACCTCGTTCGTGTATTCCGGCAGGACGATGCGCTCGATCTCGCGCTCGCCCTTCTCATCGAAAATGCAAAGCTCGACTTTCGTCGCATGGGCCGAGAACAGAGCGAAATTGACGCCGAAGCCGTCCCATGTCGCGCCACGGGGAAAGGGCCGGCCGGCCTCAACCCGCGTGCCCTTGCGCGTCGCACGGGGGAGGCTCTTCAACAGCGAAGCCGTTGGGTTCTGAATGTTCACGGAGTGAGTTCTCGCGTCAGGAGGAAGACTGCGAGCGTGAAAAGCATCGAAAGCCCCGTTTGGTTCCCGAAGAGTTGACATTACCGACGAGGATTTTGCCGACTGACGAACGGAACGCATTCCGACGTCTCGAGGGTTGTGCGTAACAACGCTTGGCAAGGTTCGACGGTTCGGTGAAGCGGGCGCACCCTGCGGCGAACTCTTCGCGACCTGCTGCGTTCAAGCGCGGCAAGGATTGCACGAGGGGATACAGGACCATGAAGATCGAAGCCGTCATGACTCGGCATGTCGAATATGCCGCGCCCGGCGACCCCGCGTCGGAGCTGGCCGTCATGATGGGCGAACTCGATGTCGGCGCCCTACCGATCGGCTCCGACGAGGAATTGCTGGGAGTCGTGACCGACCGCGACATTCTCTACCGCGTGGTGGCGCGCGGCCTGCATCCGGCGCAGGTCGAGGCGAGCGACATTCTCTCCTCCCCCGTCATCGCCTGCCGCGAGAGCGACGATCTCCAGACCGCGATGGACCTGATGGCCGCCAATCACGTTCGCCGGCTGGCGGTGCGCAGCGAGGGCGGCAGGGTCGTCGGCTGGGTGACGCTGGCCGACCTCTCGCGCAAGCTGCTTCTGGATTCGCGCACGGTGCAGGACGGGCTGGCCGAGATCAGTCGCGGTAGCGTCGGTTGACGCTGCCGACCACCTCCTGCGACAGGCCGAGCCGCGCGGCCAGATAGGTGAGGTAAAGCTGGGCCGCCGGGGCGCGCGAGCCCGCCGCGATCAGGGACACGGCATAGGCATGGGCCGCGCGGTCCATGCCCTGAGCCCGCTCCACGATGGCGTTAACCGAAGGCGGCGCGCCGGCCACCGTCGTGCGCAGGCGGGCCAAAGCCGCCTCATCCGCCCCGCGCCGCGACAGCCGCTCGCAAGCGGCCGCCAGCGCGGTCTCGTTTTCACCACCCGACAGCGCCGCCGCTGCCGCCGCATCCAGAAGGAAGTTCCGCTCGTCTTCCGCCATGGAGCGGAAGTCGATCGTCAGCGGGTAGGAAATCTGATGCCGGTTGGCGAGATGCGCCCCCAGCACCTTGGCGGACAGAACCTTCAACGCCGCGTCCCGCTGCCGGCGCATAATGGCGGACGGGGCCTCCGCGACCGGCGGTACGGCCGCTGTGAGATCGAGCGTCTCCAGCGCCAGCCCCTGCCCGTCACGCGGGCCGGCGGCGCGGCCGGCAAAGCGCCAGAGCCAGTCCATTCCCATCAGGTGGCGGCCTGCTCGGTGGCGGCCGGCAGCAGGGCTTCGATCTGGCCGAGCAGGCGCGAGAAATCCACCGGCTTGGCGTGATAGTCGTCGCAGCCTGCGGCCAGCGTCTTTTCCCGGTCGCCGGACATGGCATGGGCCGTCAGCGCGATGATCGGAATGCGCGGGATGGATGGATCGGCGCGGATGGTGCGCGCCGCCGTCCAGCCGTCGAGCACGGGCAGGTTCATGTCGAGGAGAACGATGTCGGGCGCGGCGACCTTGGTCTTGTCCACGCCGTCCTGCCCGTCATGGGCGAGGATGACTTCGTAGCCCCGGCGCTGAAGACGGCGCGACAGGAAGTCCCAGATTTCTTCGTGGTCTTCCACCAGCAGGATACGGGTCATCGGACATTCTCCAATTCGCTTGTCCGCCCGTCGGGCAGCGCTTCGCTCATCTGTTTGCGTGTCATAACGCGGATCTGGCCCGCAAGCTCCCTGAGGTCCACGTCTCCCTTCATGAGAATGCGCTGGGTCTGGCCCTGAAGGCGCTCGAACTCCTCGCGCGTCAGATCCTTGGAGGTGAGCACGAGCACGGGAATGTCGCGCCATTCCTCGCGCGAGCGCAGCGCATTGAGGAAGCCGAACCCGTCCATCACGGGCATGACGAGATCAAGAAGGATGAGGCCGGGCTTCTGAACCGCGACGCGTTCCAGCCCTTCCTGCCCGTTCACCGCCGTCACGACGTCCAGCCCCTCGCGCTCCAGAAGCGTCGCGGTGCGCTGAAGCGCGTCCTCGTCGTCATCGACAGCCAGAACCAGCGAATTGTCGGGCGTGCGGTAGCGCGCCATGACGGATTTCAGCTTGCTCCATTCCACGGGCTTCAGGAGATAGTCCGAGGCACCGAGCGCGAAGCCGAGACTGTGCTCGTCGATGATCGTGATCATGATCACCGGAATTTCGGAAAGGTCCGGGTCGGCCTTCAGCTCGGTCAGCACCGTCCAGCCGTCCATCTTGGGCATGGTGACGTCGAGCAGGATCACGTCCGGCTTCACCATGCGCGCCAGTTCCAGCCCGCTCATACCGTCGGCCGCCGTGCGCACGGAGAAGCCTTCCTTGGTCAGGAACCGCATCATGAGTTCGCGCGCATGAGGATCGTCGTCGATGGCGAGCACCAGACCGACCGCGCCGTGCGGCGTCGCCTCGCCGATGATCACCGTGTCGGCGCCGTTCTCGACCTCGGGCGGCGTTTCCACCTCGGCCGGAATGCGGATGGTGAAGGTCGTGCCTGAGCCCTCTTCCGAGCGCACGCCGATATCGCCGCCGAGCAGGCGGCAGAAGGCGCGCGTGATGGCGAGCCCCAGGCCCGTGCCGCCGAACTTACGTGTGGTCGAACTGTCGGCCTGCGTGAAACGCTCGAACAGGCGACCGACCTGCTCATGCGTCATGCCGATGCCCGTGTCGCTAACCTCGAAGGTGATCCAGTCGCGCCCGTCGCCTTCCGAGCGCACGGCATGCAGCGTGATAGTGCCGTTTTCGGTGAATTTCGAGGCGTTGGACAAGAGATTGATCAGGCACTGGCGCAGCTTTACCTGATCGGTGTGCATGGTGCCGAGATCGCCGTCGAGCTTCAACTCCAAGCGGTTGGACTTCTTGGCCACCAGCGAGCCCACCGTCGAGGCCACCTCGTCGATCACGGCCGCGACGCCGAAGCTCTCGGCATAGATGTCCATGCGCTCGGCCTCGATCTTGGAGAGATCGAGCACGTCGTTGATGAGGCTGAGGAGATGGCGCGCATTGCCCTCGATCTTCTTGAGATCGGTGAGAAGATGCGCTTGGCCGAGATCCTCGACCTCCTCCTCCAGCATTTCGGCATAGCCGATCACGGCCGAGAGCGGCGTGCGCAGCTCGTGGCTCATATTGGCGATGAACTGCGACTTGGCGCGGTTGGCGTTCTCCGCGCTTTCCTTGGCGGCGGCAAGTTCTTCCTCGGCCGCGCGCTGGCTGGTGACATCCGTATTGGTGCCGAACCAGCGGCGGATCACGCCCATCTCGTCCCGGATCGGGATGGCCTGAGACAGGAACCAGCGGTAGGACCCATCGGCCGCGCGGAGCGGGAACGTGTCCTCCCACGGCAGCCCTTCGGCGAAGCGCTTCACCAGCCCCTCACGCACCCGCTCCACATGGTCGGGATGGTGGACCTTGATCCAGCCGTGGCCGCGCATCTCGTCCATGGTGGAGCCGGTGTAGTCGAACCACCTTTGATTATACCAATAGATCTCGCCGTTCGGCTTGGCGGTCCAGGCGAACTGGGGAATGTTGTCGGCGATGGCGCGGAACTGCTCGTTGGTTTCGCCGAGTTCGGCGGCTGTGCGCTTCTGATCGGTGATGTCGGTGTGGGTGCCGATCCACTCCACGAGCTGGCCGTCGGCTCCCAGAATGGGCACAGCGCGCGCGATCATATCGCGCCATTCGCCATCGGCACGGCGGATACGATGCTCGATCTTGTAGACCTCCTTCGCCTCCACCGCCGCCTTCCAGGCGTCGGCCGAGCGTTGGCGATCGTCGGGGTGGAGCACGTTGACCCAGCCGAAATCGCTGTATTCTTCCTCACTCTGCCCGGTGAACCGTGCCCAGCCGGGCTGCTCGCCGCTGAAGCGGCCCGAATTCGGCGCCGACCAGACGATGGCGGAGGTCGCCTCGATCAGGGAGCGGAAGCGGCTCTCCGAGGCGGCGAGCCGCGCCTCGGCGCGCACGCGCTTGGTAGCGTTGATCAGCGCGATGCCCGCGCCCACGATCTCGGAGGCGGTCTTTCGCCCCTCGGCCCGCAGCGGATAGAGGCTCGCAAGGAAGACGCGCTCCTCGTCTCCTTCGCCGACGCGAAGCTCGACGTCATTGTGGATCGCGCCACGCCGAAGCGTTTCGTCGAACAGGCGGGTCAAGCGCTTCTGGTCGTTCGGAAACAAGGTGAGCGCATCGTCGCCCGCGCGCGGCTTGCGCCCTTCTTCGGCCAAAGCCTCGCGAAACGCCTCGTTCATGCGCCCAAGCTTCAAATCGCGCGACACGAAGGCGGTGCCGATCGGCGCGTTGCGCATGACCGAGCTGAGAAGGTCGGCATGGCGCCGCCCTTCGAGCTGCCGGCGGAAAGCCAAAATAGCGAGCGATCCGGCGGCGGCGACGGCGAGCAGGAAAGCGAGGTTGGAAATGAGGTCGGTGCGCCGCCCGGCCGCCGTCGCCGCATCGACCCGCATCTGCGCGTTGCGCTGCACGGTCGCCACCTCGGCGCGGATGTCGTCCATCAGCTCGCGCCCCCGGCTGGAGCGCACGAGTTCGGCCGCCGGCTCGAAGCCGGCATCGGTGCGCAGGCGCACGACATCGGCCTCGAAGGCGCGTTCGGCCGCCGTCAGATCACGCAGGCGCTGAAGACGGGCGGGGTCCGCACCCGCCGCCTCCCAGCTCTGGGACATGCGGTTGAGCTGCGCGTCGAGCCCCGCTTCGGCCAAGCGATAGGGCTCCAGAAAGACTTCCGTTCCGCCCAGCACGAAGCCGCGCGACGAGGTTTCGAGCGTCACGATCATCGAGAGGAAGCGCTCGGTCTGCGTGCCGACCTCGGTATTGGCCTCGATGCGCGCGTCCCGCTGGCGCGACTGCCAGACCGTCCAGCCGAAAGCGGCGATCGCCAGAACCAGGAGCAGCGCGGCAAGAAGCCCCATGCGCCCCATTCCGCCGTTGTCTTTGCGCGCCGACTCATTGTCGGATGCGCTTCCGGCGCCATTCTTCATCACCATGCGTCCCCCAGGGCGCGGGCCGTCGCTCGCGCAGTGGCCGGAACAACGCGCAAGCCTCCCTTTCGTTCAGCCTCCGGCCCACGCCGGAGGCCTTTTCGTCACGAGCCCCTCCATGACCCTTGATCAAGCCCTCGCGTTCGGACTGGTCGGCCTGACCGTGGCCGGGTTCGTCTGGGGGCGCCTGCCCTACGATCTGATCGCGCTCGCCGGACTTCTGGCCGGCGTCGCGACGGGCATCGTGCCGGTCAAGGCGGCCTTTTCCGGCTTCGCGGACGACGTGGTGGTGATCGTCGTGGCGGCGCTTCTGGTGAGCGCGGCCATTGCGCGCTCGGGCGTGGTGGAAGACATCATGCGACCGTTCATGCCCTTCATGAAGACGCCGCAGCGGCAGGTCATGGTGCTGGTCGGCGCGGTCACGCTGTTGGCCATGTTCACCAAGAATGTCGGCGCGCTCGCCATGTTCATGCCTGTCGCCTCGCAGGTCGCGCGCAAGAGCGGCACGTCGATCTCCCAGCTTCTCATGCCCATGGCGTTCGGGTCGCTGATCGGCGGTCTCGTGACGCTGGTCGGCACCTCGCCCAACATCATCGTGTCCAAGATCCGGCAGGACATGACGGGCCAGCCGTTCTCCATGTTCGACTATGCGCCGGTCGGTCTCGGCGTGGTGGCGGTCGGCTTCCTGTTCCTGTGCTTTGCCTCCAACCTCATCCCCAAGCGCAAGCCGGGCGGCGCGGTCGGCGAGAGCTTCGCGCTGGATGCCTACACCGCCGAAGCGCGCGTGCCGGAGGGCTCCAGCTTTGCGGGCCGCACCGTGGCCGATCTGGAAGCGGCCGCCGATGGCGACATCGCCGTGCGCACCGTGATCCGCGAGCGCTTCCGCCGCCTGGAGCCCGCGCCCGCTCTTCTTCTGCGCGAAGAGGACGACCTGCTTCTCGTCGGCGAGCCCGAGGGGATCGAGCGCGCCGTGGCGCGCGCCGGCCTCACGCTGGTGGGCGAGCCGACGACGCAGGCGGGCGACATCGAAAGCGAAAGCGTGGTGGAGGGCGTCGTCACGCCGCAATCGCCCATCGTCGGCTCGCGCATCGGCAAGCTCTCGCTGGAAGCCGCGCACGGCGTCACCATCCTCGCCGTCAGCCGCGCGGGCACCGAAATCCGCCAGCACCTTTCCTCCGTGCGCCTGCGCGAAGGGGACGTGCTCGTGCTCAAGGGCACGAGCGAGACGGTGCCCGAAGCGCTTGGCAGCCTCAAGATCCTGCCGCTGGCCGAGCGCTCGATCGTGCTCGGGCGCAACCGGCGCTCCTTTATTCCGCTGGGCGTGCTGGCGGCCGCCATGATCCTGACCGCGACCGGTCTCGTCAGCGCGGTCGCGGCCTTTTTCGGCGCGGCCGTCGTGCTGCTTCTTCTGCGCGTCATGAGCATGCACGAGGCCTATCAGACGGTGGAAGCCTCGGTCATCGTGCTCCTGGCCGCGCTGATCCCGCTGTCGGAGGCCATCCAGACCACGGGCGGCACCGATCTCATCGCCGGCTGGCTCTCCACCGCGCTGCACGGACTCTCGCCGCTCACCTCGCTTTTCATGGTGACGCTGCTCGCCATGGGCGTGACGCCCTTTCTCAACAATGCCGCGACCGTCTTGATGCTCGGACCCATCGCAGGAAGTCTCGCGGTGCGGCTCGGGCTCAACCCCGACCCGTTCCTGATGGCGGTGGCGCTGGGCGCGGCCTGCGATTTCCTCACCCCCATCGGCCACCAGTGCAACACGATCGTCATGGCGCCCGGCGGCTATCGGTTCGGCGATTACTGGCGGCTCGGCCTGCCTTTGTCGCTCATCGTGCTCTTCGTCGGCGTGCCGCTGATCGCCTTCGTCTGGCCGGTCATGCCGGGCTGATGCTGCGCATCATCCGGGGATGATGCTGCCGGAGGCGAATTTCGGGGAACCGTCATTCGCCTCCCCGGCGGATTTCAGCATGGGTTTGTTTCGAAATGATCGACCTCGCCGGTAGATTGTCCCTCACACGCTGTTTCGAAAGCCCGGCAGGCTCCCGAAAGAGTCTCTTACGAAACCGGCGCGATCGTCGCGCGCCCCAGAGGGAGAACCGAACCCATGGCTCGCATTCTCGTCGTTCCCGGCTGGCGCGGCTCGGAAAACGGACATTGGCAGCGCCATCTCACCGAAAACGACCCGGACGCCCTTCTGGTCGAGCAGGAGGATTGGGAGAACCCGATCCTCAGCGAATGGCTTCACACGCTGGAAGCCCATCTCGCCGCCGCGCCGGGCGCCGTTCTCGTCGCCCATAGTCTGGGCGCCATTCTGGTGGCGCATCTGGCCTCGCGCCCCTCGGCCGAACATGTGGCGGGCGCGCTGCTCGTCGCCCCGGCCGATTCGGCGCGCATGGCGCGCAGCGACCCGCGCTTCCTGTCCTTCGCTCCCATTCCGCGCGAGGCCCTGCCCTTTCCCTCCGTGGTGGTGGCTTCGCGGAACGATCCCTATATGAGCCTGCCGACGGCCCGCTCCTTCGCGCAGGCCTGGGGCTCGGGCTTCATCGATCTGGGCGACGCCGGCCATATCAACCGGGCGAGCGGATATGGGCGCTGGAGCGAGGGCGAGACCTTGGCGCGCGACCTCGCCAATGGCTGGGAGCGCAACGGCCCCGCGGCGGCCGCGCCCCATCTTTCGGCCGTCGCCCATGCGCCGATCTATTCCTTCGGCGTCAACACGGCAGGCCAGCGCTAGGGGCTGGGGAGCGCCCGAGCAGCCCCACTCGCCGGACGGATGACCGGCTGAGGCTCCAGCCAGCGCCATGGTCGCGTCGGCGGCAGAAGCCGCACCCATTGCCGCGATGCTTCTAATCCAAAGCCAGCGCGGGGGTTCGCCCCCGCTCTTCGAGTTCCCACGCGGCGTGCCAGCGCCCTTCGTCCCGCGTCAGCACGAGATAGTTGCGATCGGCCGTGTAGACCGCGTTCTGCCCCGGAAGCGGGCGCAGGCGAATCTTGCGGCCCTTGAGCGGCGACTCGCCCAGGCGCGAGAGAAGGCCAAGCCCTAGGCCCAGCGCGCGAGGCGGTTTGGGATGGGTGATGCCGGACGCGACGAGCTGATGGATCAGGACGCCCTCGCGGCACTCCATCGTGCCGCGCGTCGCCAGATGGATTTCGCCCGACACGATCGTCACCGGCGAGCGGCGGCAGACGGCTTCGCCTTCCAGCGCGGCCAGAAAGCGCCGCCATTCCGCCCGGTGCGCCCGGCTCTGCCACTGGTCGCGCAGATCATCCTCGTATTGCTGCTGGCCGGGATAGAAATCGAGCAACGCCTCCACGACGCTGAGGCGCGGCCCGAGCGCTGGCACGCTGGACACGACGACGCGCCGCGCGCCTTCGGGCGCTTGCGCCAGCGCCGCGTCGAAGGCGGACCAGCCGGCCTCGCCCATCACGCGATCGGGTCGGCGCTCGGAGCGCAGATCGGGCAGGATCACCGACAGGCCGGGGAAATGCGCGGCCTGCGTGAAGCTCTGCCCCGAGCGATCCGGGCAGATGCTCGGCAGATGCGCTTCGTTTGCGCCCAGCTGGAACAGAAGAAACATCTCGCGCGCGGCCTTGAACAGTCCGAGCGCGACGGGGCTTTCCTGTAAGGCCGGCGGATGGCTGCCCCAGCCGTCGAAAATATCGTGATCGTCCCAGATCATCAGCGAGGGGACGTGGGCAAAGAGCGAGGCGGCGGCGGGCTGGCGCAGAAGGTCGAGATAGCGGCGGAAGAAGTAGAAACGTACGGCCTCTTCCATCTCGTCCGTCCAGACCACGGATGGTCTTTCGTCGAGGGCAAGCTCGGCCCAACGCGCGACCTCGGGATGCGCGCTCGAAGCCTCGTCGGCATAGAGCTGGTCCCCGCCATGCAGCAGCAAGGCGAAGGGCTGGCGCTGGTGCTCGCTCCAGAGCCGACGCCACATCACGTCGCGATCCTCGTGCGAGCGCGCCTCGTCCCCGTTCTCCTGCCCGTTGCAGGACACGAAAGCGAGCGCGGTATCGCATTCGAACCGCGTTACGACGGGATGGAGCCGACCGTTCACCTCATAGGACGCGCCCGCACGGGCGGGCAGCGACAGGTCGGCGCGCCAGACGTCATGCTCGAACAGCGTGGCGAGGCGCAGCGGCGCGGTGGCCTTGCCGTCCGGCACCACAATGCGCGGGGCCGGATCGCCGGACCGCGTGACGCAAACCACGGCCGTACGACAGACGGCCTCGTCCGCCCCGCGCGCGAAAAGGAGAGGCCCCGCCGCGAGTTCGGCCGTTCCGTCATACACGTCCAATGCAAAACCTCTTCGCGCCCGACCGGCCCATGGGGCCAATCCAGTGGCCGGTTTATCATGTCGGGCGACACCGAAGGCTTACAAGGGCCTCTCAAGTCTGTGATCGCGGCGTAGATCGGCTCGCCGCTCAGCGCACCTCGGCCAGCGCCGGCTTACCGGAAACGCCGGCCATGCCGGGTAGCGGGCGATGGCTCGCGCCCGTCGCCGCATCGAGGCACTGCACGTCATCGGGCGAGAAATAGACGCTCACCTTGTCGCCGCGCGGCGGCGGCGGCGCGGCGGGGTCGTTGAACGTGTCGATCAACAGTTCGTTCTCGCCGAAGCGCGCGCGAATGCGCACGACCGAGCCGAGAAACGCGACATCCACGATTTCGCCGTTCAGCCGGTTGCGCCGGTCGAGATTGGGCTGAAGCGACAGGGCTTCCGGCCGCAGCGCCAGCGTGACGCGGCTGCCGGGCGCGGCCCCCGGCGTCTCGGCCTGGACTTCCTGCCCGGCGACGATCACGCGGTCGCCCTGCGCGGCCTCGCCCTCCAAGAGGCCGAGCGTGCCGACGAAGGAGGCGACGAAGCGGGTGCGCGGGCGGTTGTAGATTTCGAAGGGCGTGCCGACCTGCTCCATCCGCCCTTCGCTCATGACCACGATCCGATCCGACATGGACAGGGCTTCCTCCTGGTCATGCGTGACGAAGATCGTGGTGATGCCAAGTTCGCGCTGAAGCTCGCGGATTTCCTCGCGAAGCGACACGCGGATCTTGGCGTCGAGCGCCGAGAGCGGTTCGTCGAGCAGAAGCACGCGCGGCTTGGGCGCGATGGCGCGGGCAAGCGCAACGCGCTGCTGCTGACCGCCCGACAGCTGGTAGGGATAGCGGTCTTTCAGATGCGGCAGCTTGATGAGGCGCAGCATCTCGTCCACCCGCGCGCCGATCTCCGCCTTGCCCATGCCGGCGATCTTCAGGCCGAAGCCGACATTGTCTCCCACGGTCATATTGGGAAACAGCGCATAGGCCTGAAACACCATGCCGATGCGCCGCGCGTTGGGCGGGGTCAGCGTAACGTCCTCGCCGGCGATCAGCACCCTGCCCGCGCTCGGGGTCTCGAAGCCGGCGACGATGCGCAACATGGTCGTCTTGCCGCAGCCGGACGGGCCGAGGAAGGACACGAACTCGCCGCGCTCCACCGACAGGTCGAACTCGCGCAGGACCGGCGTGCCGTTGAAGCTCTTGCGAACGCCTTCGATCGTCAGAAAACTCATGCGGACGCTCGCTTGCGAGAGGGAAAGGAGAAAAGGCGCATGCGCGGCTTGCCCGGCGCCCGGCCGCCGGCCATCTGCAACAGGACCATGCAGGCCCAGGTGACGGCAAACGAGATGACGGCGAGC
Organism: Aureimonas ureilytica; assembly: GCF_001475935.1. Lineage (GTDB taxonomy): Bacteria > Pseudomonadota > Alphaproteobacteria > Rhizobiales > Rhizobiaceae > Aureimonas > Aureimonas ureilytica_A. The sequence continues at coordinate 64,175 of NZ_LDQA01000021.1, read as the reverse complement.
GCCGCCGGCTCATAGGCGCGGTTGGCGCCGACATTCTGGAGATAGGGGCCGAAGGCCGGCCGGTTGAGAAGGCTCGCCAGAACGAACTCGCCGATCACGATGGCGAAGGTCAGGAACGCGCCCGACAGGACGGCGGGGCGGACATTGGGCAGGATGACGTTCCAGAGAATGGCCCCGCGCTTAGCGCCCAGACTCTCTGCCGCCTCCGTCAGCGTGCGGATGTCGATGGCCTGAAGCCCCGTGTCCACCGCGCGATACATGTAGGGCAGCGCCAGAACCGTATAGCCGAAGACGAGCAGCACATTGGTGCCGGCCACAGTATCGGTGAAGGGCAGCCAGGAGGAGGAATTGTAGAGCCGGAGATAGCCGAACACGAGCACGATGGGCGGGATCACCAGCGGCAGGAGCGTGATGAACTCCACCACGGGGCGAAAGCGCGGCAGTTTCAGGCGAACCCAATAGGCGGTCGGCACGACGAGGAGCGCGCCGAGCACGATGGTGGCAAGCGCCGCCACGGCCGAGAAAAGGAACGTCTCCTGAAAGCGCTGGTCGGCGAAGACGACCTTGTAGGCCTGAAAGCTCCAGGTGCCGCGCAGCATGGAGAGCGAGAACTGGAAGGTCGCCCAGAGCGGCAGCAGGAAGTAGAGCGCCGCCAGACAAACGACGATCGTGGCCGTGACGCGATGGGGTTTCACTTGAGCCACCGTTCCGCGCGCGAGCGCAGCCAGATGTAAAGGAGGTTGGAGCAGCCGGTGATGACGATCATGCCGAAAGCCAGCGCATAGCCGAGATTGGGATTGTAGAGCACGTCGCCCCGGATCTGCGCGTAGAGTAGGATCGGCACGATGTTGAGCGAAGAGCCCGTCAGCGCATAGGCCGTGGCGATGGCGCCGAAGGCGTTGGCGAACAGCAGGAGGAAGCAGCCGAGCAGGCTCGGGAAGAGCACGGGCAGGCCGATCATGCGCCAATATTGCCAGTTGGTCGCGCCCAGAATCGAGGAAGCCTCGCGCCATTCGCGCTTCAAACCATCCAGCGCCGGCGCGATGATGAGCACCATCAGCGGAATCTGGAAGTAGAGATAGGTGAGCGTCAGTCCCCAGAAACTCAGGAGATTGAAGCCCATCCGGTAGATGTTGAGACCAAAGGCCTCGTTCAGGAACCAGGTGACGAGGCCGAGCCGGCCGACCGTCGCCAGAAAGGCGAAGGCAAGCGGGATGCCGGCGAAATTGGAGGCGACGCCCGAAAAGGTGACCGTGCTGGAGCGCACCCAGGAGGGCAGTCCGCCATGCACGATGGCATAGGCGACGAAGAAGCCGATCAACGCGCCGAGCCCAGCGGAGGCCAGGCTGATGCGGATCGAGATCCAGTAGGCCGCCAGAATCTGCGGCTGAAACAGGGCGGTCAGATTGGCGAAGGTGAACTCGCCTGCCGGGTTCTGAAAAGCGCCGATGATGAGGTAGAGCGTCGGCCCGATCAGAAACAGAAGCGCGAACAGGAGAAACGGCACGACGCCGAGCCACGCCATCGAAAGCTTGGCTCGCCGCTCCGCCAAAGGGCCGGCCGTACCAGCCCCACTCTCGCTCGCTTGAAGAATTCCGACGCTTGACGACAAGCTCACCTCACAGCGCTGCCGAGACGCTCGCGCCTGGGACGCCATCCTGAGGAGATAGCGAGGCGGTAACGTTCCCTTTCGTGTTCAGTCGCACGCCCGCCCCGAGGGGACCGAACGGACGGAGTATGCGAAAAGGCCGCCCATGGATCGAGCGGCCTTTCGAGACGGTCTTACTGGACCTTGGCGCCGACGACTTCGTCCCACTTGGTGGTGATCTCGGCCTTGGCAGCGTTCTGATCGGCCAGCGTCGGGAACTTGGCCTTCTCGTAGTCGGCGGCCGGGGGCAGCTTGTCGAGCAGATCCTGCGGGATCTTGCCGGCCTTGGCCATCGCGTTGAAGCGGATCGGGTGGCAATAGCCCTTGAGGTAGTTGAGCTGGCCCTCGTCGGAATAGATATATTCCATCCAGAGCTTGGCGGCGTTCGGATGCGGCGCGAAGGCGCTGATCGCCTGAACGTAGACGCCGGCGACGACGCCCGTCTTGGGCACGATGACCTCGACCTGCGGGTTACCGTTCAGCGTGTCGCGGCCGGCCAGGGCGTTGTAGTCCCAGCGGATCATGATGGGCGTCGTGCCCTGCGCCAGCGAGGCGGGCTTGCCGATGACGGGGACGAAATTGCCTTCGGCGTTCAGCTTCTTGAAGAAGTCGAGGCCGGCATCGGCGATTTCCGTCGCGGTACCGTTCGGCTTGGCCGAAAGACCGGCGGCATAGACCGCCTGGATCGCCTGCGAGGAGGCGCGCGGATCGCCGGCCAGCGCGACGGAGTTGGAATAGTCGGACTTCAGAAGATCGGGCCAATCCTTCGGCGCGTCCTTCACGATGTCCTTGTTCACCTCGAAGGTGAGAACGCCATAATAGTCGCCATACCAGTAGCCCTCGGCATCCTTGGCGTCGTCCGGGATCTCGCTCCAGGTCGCAACCTTGTAGGGCTGAACGAGCTGGTCGGTCTTGGCCTGCGGGCCGAAGGACAGGCCGACATCGATCACGTCGGGCGCCTGCGGGCCGGTATTGCCCTTGTTGGCCTTGATGGCCTCGATCTCGTCGGCCGAGCCGGCATCGGGGTTCAGTTCGTTGACCTGAAGGCCGTACTTGGCCTTGAAACCCGAAATCATCGCGCCGTAGTTGCACCAGTCATGCGGCAGGGCGATCGTGGTAAGCTGCCCTTCTTTCTTGGCGGCGGCGACCAGTTCGTCCATCGACTGGGCGCGGGCGGCCGGAATGGCGGCGGAAAACGCGAAAGCCGCGACGGCCAAAATGGAAACGCCGTGATTCAATGTCCGGATCATGTCGGGCCCTCTCCCTCGATTGCCGCAGTGTCGGCCGGTTCCCTGCTTGTGCGAACCGTGCGCGGCCTGCCGGCTATCATGGTCGCATGACAGTTGCATGTCGACTGAACGCGCTTTCAACACCTCGCGGCGATGAGGGTATGTGAGGGGCTTATCGAAAAACAGGCAAGCAAAAAGAAGAGGCAGCCTCCCCTTATCCCAACTCATTTTTAACGAAGAAGGCCGGCGTGGTGCCGGCCTTCCTCAATTCATCACCGAAAGGTGTGCTTCTTACCGCAACTTGCGGGCGTCTGACCGGCTCTTCAGCAAGCTCGCCACCGTGGTAACGACGAGGATGCCGACGATCACCGACAGCGAGAAGCCCGTCTCGATATGCGGCAGTCCCTCGATCGGCTGACCACCGTTCAGGAAGGGCAGCGTGTTGGCTTCCATCGCATGGATGATGAGCTTCACGCCGATGAAGGCGAGGATCAGCGACAGGCCGATGCCGAGATAGACTAGACGATCGAGCAGGCCGCCCAGCAGGAAGTAGAGTTGCAGCAGGCCGAGCAGCGCGAAGGCGTTCGCCGTGAAGACGATATAAGGCGCGTCGGTCAGGCCGTAGATCGCGGGGATCGAATCCAGCGCGAAGAGCAGATCCGTCATGCCGAGCGCCAGGATGACGATCGCCATCGGCGTGAACATGCGCTTGCCGTTCTCGATCACCGTCAGCGCGTTGCCGCGATAATCGTCCGTGGTCGGCATATGGCGCTGGAACCACTTCACCACGCCGTTGGGCTCGTAGTCCTCGTCCGTGGACTTGGTGTGCTTGAGGCTTTCCACCACGAGCTTCCAAGCCGTCCACAGAAGGAACAGGCCGAAGAGGTAGAACACCCAGGAGAAGCGTTCGATGGCGGCGGCGCCGAGCGCGATGAAGATGCCGCGCATGATGAGTGCGATCACGATGCCGATCAGCAGAGCCTTCTGCTGATAGGCCGCCGGGACGCGGAAGCTCTTCATGATGATGACGAACACGAAGAGATTGTCGACCGACAGCGACTTCTCGGTGATGAAGCCGGCGAAATACTCGACGCCGTGCTCGCGGTCCCAGAAATGCCAGACGCCCCAGCCGAACAGGAGGGCCAGCGCCACGTAGAAGGTGGACCAGAGCGCCGCTTCCTTGAAGGTCGGCTCATGCGGCTTTCGGACATGGGTCAGGAAGTCGAAGATGAACAGGGCCGCGATCGCCCCGAGCGTCGCGAGCCAGACCCAGGTCGGCACGGTGTCGGGCGCAATGCCCGTCAGCGCGGTGTCCGCGGCTGCATTCGATAATGTCTGGTCCAACGACCCCTCCTTGGCGGCGGACGATCCGTCCGCGTGTTTCCTTCCGTCTCGCGAGGACCATCTCCGGCCCAGTGCGGGGCTTCCGATGGCCTGTCCGCGAGACGGCCGTTCGCAACCGTCCCCACGACGCGACGCGGCAGATAGGTGTGTTGTTTTCAGCCGGACGCAACGGGGCGTCCGAGGATTTCGAACGCACCTGCGAAGAAAATCATCGGCCGATCAGGCCGGGGTCACAGTTTAAATCGGTACAAGCGCGCCGGGACCGGGCGTTTCGACTGTGAAAAGCCTTTCGATCAGGCAGCATTATCACGTCGAGTTGAGAAGGACTTGAAGCCAGATGGCACTGCTTCAAATCCCTCTGTCGCGAAACCCAGTCTCGTCAGCTGCGTCCGGCAGCTTTCCGCAGCGCATCCATGTTGGCGCGATAGGCGGCCTCGTTGCCGCCCTTGTAGACGGCCGAGCCGGCCACGAACGTATCGGCTCCGGCAGCCACGATCTCCCCGATCGTATCCGGCGCAACGCCGCCATCCACCTGAAGGCGGATGGGCCGGTCGCCGATCATGGCGCGCACGCGCCCGATCTTGTCCAGCGTCGAGCGGATGAAGCTCTGCCCGCCGAAGCCGGGATTGACCGTCATCACCAGAACGAGGTCGACGCGGTCGAGCACGTATTGGATCGCCGTTTCGGGCGTGGCCGGGTTGATGGCGACGCCCGCCTTGCAGCCGAGCGCGCGGATCGCCTGCAGCGAGCGGTCGAGATGGCGCGTTGCCTCGGCATGGACGGTGATGCCGTCGCAGCCCGCCTTGGCGAAGGCTTCGAGATAGGGATCGGCCGGTTCGATCATGAGATGGGCGTCGAAGAACTTCTTCGACGCAGCCCGCACGGCCGCCACGACCGGCGGGCCGAAGGTGATGTTGGGCACGAAGTGCCCGTCCATCACGTCGAGATGGATCCAGTCCGCCCCGGCGCGATCGACCGCCGCGATCTCTTCGCCCAGGCGCGAGAAGTCGGAGGAAAGGATGGACGGGGCGATAACGAGGTCTGCGGCCATGATGCTCAGATTCCGCCGGTCGGGCGATGCAGGAGAAGCGGGGATTCGGTGGCGAGGCTGTCCGGGTCCGCCATGATGCGTCCGATCTCCAGAATCTCGTTGCGCGAGCCGAAGACGACGGGCGTGCGCTGGTGCAGCCCTTCGGGCACGATGTCGAGGATCGGATGGATGCCGTCCGTCGCCGCACCGCCGGCCTGCTCGGCGCAGAAGGCCACCGGGCTCGCCTCGTAGAGAAGACGGATGCGACCCTGCGCGTAGCCCTTGCGGCTGTCGCCGGGGTAGAGATAGACGCCGCCGCGCACGAAGATGCGATAGGCGTCCGCCACCATGGAGGCGACCCAGCGCATGTTGAAGTCGCGCCCGCGCGGCCCGTCCTTGCCGGCGAGGCACCGGTCGACATAGAGGCGCACCGGCGCGTCCCAATGGCGAACGTTCGAGGCGTTGATCGAATATTCCTTGGCGTCTTCGGGAATGCGCAGCGTCTGCGCGAAGGTGAAGCGCCGTGTCTCGGGCGACCAGCCGAAGACATGTGTCCCCTCGCCCACCGTCGCGACCAGAAGAAGCTGCGGCCCATAGACGAAAAAACCAGCAGCCAGCTGACGGCGGCCGGGCTGGCGGAAGACGCTGGCGGGATCGGCCCGGTGCTCGGCCTCGACCGGCAGCACGGAAAAGATCGTGCCGATGGAGACATTGGTCTCGATATTGGACGAGCCGTCGAGCGGGTCGATCGCCAGCGCGAGCGTGCCCTCGGGCTGCATCGCCACGGCCTCGTCCTGTTCCTCGGAGCCGTAGAAGGCCACCGGCGCGGCGCGAGCGGCCGCCACGAAGAGGCGATCGGCTTCGAGGTCCAAGACCTTCTGCACATCGCCGCCGCCATTGGCCGCGCCCTTGGGAGAGGTCGCGCTGGCCCCGCCCATCGCACCGCCCGAGCTGATCAGCGTCTGGAGGCTCGCGGCCGCTCCGGCCAGCTCCGTCAGCAGCGCGGCGACGTCGCGCCCGATCGGGCTCCTGGCGGCAAAGGGAGCGAAAAACTCCTCGAGCGTGGCGGTCATGCATCCTCCCATGGGAACCCGTCGGATGGCGTTTGGATAAAGGAAGCCGGCCGCAGCGCAAACCGGAAAAATCGGGCGGCTTCGTTTCAGCCCTCGTCCGACAGGAGCGGTGCTTGCCGCAGCGCGGCGAGATCGGGCGAACCGGTGCAGAAACAGGCGATGCGCAATTGCTGGATCACCTCTTGGAAATGCGCCACGACCGCCTCGGCCGAATGATCGGCCCCCGGCAGAGCGGCCGCCGCCTGGCCGGCGAGATCGGCGCCGAGGCGAATGGCCTTCGCCACATCCAGCCCATGGCGCACGCCGCCCGAGCCGATCACCACGGCCTCCGGGCAGGCGGCGCGCACGTCCCGAATGGCGCGCGCGGTCGGAATGCCCCAGTCGGCGAAGAGCAGGGCCGTCGCCCTCGCGACGGGGTCCTGAAGCCGCTCGGCCTCGATGGCCGCCCAGCTCGTGCCCCCTGCCCCGGCGACATCCAGCGCATGAACGCCCGCATCCATCAGCCTGCGGCCAAGCCGGCCCGACAGGCCGTTGCCGACCTCCTTGGCGACGATGGGGCGTCCAAGGTCTCGCGCCAGCGCCTCGATGGCGGACAGAAGCCCACGCCAGCGCCGGTCGCCCTCCGGCTGCACCGCTTCCTGCAGCGGGTTCAGATGGACGATCAGCGCATCGGCCTCGATCATCTCCACCGCGCGGCGCGCCTCGTCGAGGCCCCAGCCGGCCAGAAGCTGCGCGCCGCCGATATTGGCGAGGATCGGCACATCGGGCGCGGCGCGGCGCAGCGAGCCGTCGAGCCCGCCCTGCCCGCGCCCCTCAATGGCGATGCGCTGCGAGCCGACGGCCAGCGCCAGACCCAGCACCTGCGCAGCTTCCGCCAGTCTCAGGTTGATGCGCGCGGCGCGCTCCATCCCGCCCGTCATCGAGGAGATGAGGATAGGCGCGCCGAGCCGGCGGCCCAGGAACTGCGTCGACAGGTCGATCTCGTCCAGATCGACCTCCGGCAGAGCGGCATGTTCGAAACGCACCGCGTCGAAGCCTGCGTTGACACGCGCCGAGACAAGGGCCGGGCGCAAGACGATGTCGAGATGATCACCCTTGCGTGAACGAATATCGGCCTCTGGCACGGAGGACTCCTTCTGGCAGTCGCGATTCGGCGCGGCAGCGCTTCGATTTATGTCGCCTTGCGCTCGCGAACAGCAAGCGGCGCTCTATGTCCTATCGTCGCAGACATAGGTCGTAAGGCTGATAACGCACTTCCCGAACACTTTTGGAGTGCTACTAATTTACATCGAGTTTTGTGTGCAGGCGACGGGCTGCCCTCGACGATTGAAGAAGGTTGCGACGCGACGATGACAGCCGGACCGCAGACGACCCGCGACCTTCTCGCCGAGGTGGATCACCGATTGGCCGAACTCATGCCCTGCGTGGTGGAGGGCCAGTCCTCTCTGGACATCGCGCTGCGGGACGGGGTCCTGGCCCCCGGCAAGCGGCTGCGCCCGCTCGTGACGCTGCTGGTGGCCGAGGCTCTGGGCGGCCCGCGCGAGGCGGCGATGGACGCCGGCTGCGCGCTGGAAATGGTGCACGCCGCCTCCCTGATCCTCGACGATCTGCCCTGCATGGACGATGCCGAGCTCCGGCGCGGACGCCCGACCCTGCACCGCGCCCATGGCGAGGATGTCGCGGTTCTCTGCGCCATCGCCATTCTTTCGCAGGCCTATGGCACGCTGGCCCGGCTGGAAGGCGCCGACAGCGCGCAGCGGGGCGAATGCGTCGCGGTTCTGGCCGATGCGGTGGGCGCGCGCGGGCTCGTCGCCGGCCAGTATCAGGATTTGCGCGGCGGGCGCGGCCCGCGTCCGGTCAGCGAGATCGATGCGGCCAACGGCCTCAAGACCGGCTCGCTCTTCACCGCCGCCGTGGAACTGGGTGCCGTTCTCTGCCGCGCCAAACCCGAGGTCCGAGCCGCCCTGCAGGGCTTCGCCCGCGAGCTGGGCCTCGCCTTCCAGCTCCTGGACGATCTTCTGGATGCCGCCGGCCCCAGCGCCGTCGTGATCGGCAAGGACACGGGCAAGGACTCGTTGAAGTCCACCATCGTTTCCATCATCGGCCCCGAGCAGGTGGGACGGCGAATCGACCGGCATGTGGACGAAGCGCGCGCCTGTCTCGTCAGCGCGCTCGGCCCCGCCTCGCGACTGGAAGCCCTTCTCGTGCAGGTGTTCGACCGATCCGTCGGCCCGCGCCATCTTGTGGAAGCCGAGACGCGACGCGAACTGGAACTCGGCGCGGTCTGAGGGCGCAGCGGGTCAGGCGACCACCGCCAGCGCGAACCCGTCCCAGCCCTTGGAGCCAACCGTTTGCAGGGCCGTCGCCTTGAGGCGCGGATCGCTGCCCAAGAGCCGGATGGCCGCCCGCGCGCCCTGAACATTCGCGTCGAGACTGGCCTCGTCCACCACCGCGCCCTTGCGGATCACATTGTCGAAGATGATCACCGTGCCGGGCGTCGACAGGCGCATGGCCCATTCGAAATAGAAGGGATTGCTGGGCTTGTCGGCGTCGATGAAGACGAGATCGAACGGCCCTTCGAGATCCGGCAGCACGTCCAGCGCCGCGCCGACCCGCAGGTCGATTCGGTCCTGTAGCCCGGCGCGTTCGAAATTGGCGCGGGCGACTTCGGCATGGACCGACTCCCGCTCGATCGTGACGATACGACCCGTTTCCGGCAGGGCGCGGGCCATACAGATCGTGCTGAAACCGCCGAGCGTGCCGATTTCCAAGATGCGCTCGGCCTTCGCCATCGCGACGAAGAGAGCGAGCATCTGCCCTTGCGCGGGCGATACGTCGATGGCCGGCAGCCCAGCTGCGGCATTGGCCACGAGAACCGCCTCCAGCACGGGGTCGGTCAGGTGCAGTTCCCGGCCGAGATAGGCATCGACCTCCGCCCAGACCGTCTCTTGATCCGCTTCCTGAATCATTCGCGACATGCCGCTTCCCTCTCCACTGGCTCAGCGAGGCTTAAGAGCCTCGTCTGTCATGGAAAAGGCCGATCACATTGCAGCGGAATGCAGGCTCATAGTGGGCCGCTGCCAGAGCGCCCTGTCGCGGGCCGGTCCGCCGGGGCGGCGCGGGGCGAAGGCGATGCGCGCGCCTGAAACGATGGCTGCGAGCTTCTCCGGCCCGCTCGTGGAGATTCTGATACCATGCGCGGCCGGGCCCCGCGCGACGAGCTTCAGCCCGATACGGCGATACACGAGCGCGGCCGTCGCGATGGCCCAGGCCGAGCGGCGGGGCAAATGGTCGATGCCGATGCGGGCCGAGGCGTAATAGGGCTCGGCGGCCGAGACGAGCCGGGCGCGCAGCCGAGCGACCGCATCCGCCTTGGCGGGATCGAGCAAATCGTCCGGCGAAAGCCCTTCTTCGCGCAGCCAGGAGAGCGGCAGGTAGACGCGTCCCTCGCCGGCATCGGCCACCACATCCCGCGCGATATTGGTGAGCTGAAAGGCGAGGCCGAGATCGGCCGCGCGGTCGAGCACGGCCTCGTCCCTCGCGCCCATGACACGCGCCATCATGACGCCGACGACGCCCGCCACATGCCAGCAATAGGTGAGAAGCTCGTGCAGCGTCTCGTAGCGTCGTCCCTCCACGTCGAGCGCGAAGCCGTTCAGGTGCTCCTCGAAGAGGCTAGCGGGCATGGCGTGGCGCCGTGCGACCGCGCCCAGCGCACGAAAGCTCAACGGAAGGCCGTTCGCCTCGCCCGCCAGAGCGCGCGCGGTGTCGCGCCGGAGCCCGGCAATGCGGGCTTCGGGCGGCTCGGGCGAGGCGACATGACCCTGCCCGCCCTCCTGCCCGTCCACCACGTCGTCGCAATGGCGGCACCAGCTGTAAAGGCGCATGACATCGCGCCGCGTCGCCCCGTCGAACAGGCGCGCGGCGGCGGCGAAGCTCTTCGACCCTTGAGCGATCGACGCTTCGGCGAACCGATCGAGTTCGCCCCCCTCGCCTGTGCTCATGCCGCCTGGTTCAGGATCAGGCCGGCCGTCGCCTTGGCCGAGCCGACGACGCCCGGAACGCCCGCGCCCGGATGCGTGCCCGCGCCCACGAAGAAGAGATTGCGGATCGCATCGTCCTGATTGTGGGCGCGGAAATAGGCCGATTGCGTCAGCACGGGGTCGAGCGAGAAGGCCGAGCCGTGATGAGCGTTCAGCTCGCTCTGGAAATCGTTCGGCGTGAAGATGCGCTGCGTCACGAGATCGGCGCGCAGGCCCGGCATGTAGCGCGCTTCCAGATAGTCGAGAATGCGGTCGGCATAGCGCGGCCCTTCCACGCTCCAGTCGAGCGGCGCATTGCCGAGATGGGGCACGGGCGAGAGCACGTAATAGCTGCCCGCACCATCAGGCGCGAGCGAAGGGTCGGTCGCGCAGGGGCTGTGCAGATAGAGCGAGAAGTCGGTGGCCAGCGTGTTCGCCTTGAAGATCTCGTTGATCAGCGGGCGATAGCGCGGGCCGAACAGGACCGTATGGTGCTGAAGCTGCGGCTGGTGCCGCTTGAGGCCGAAATAGAGGACGAAGAGCGACATGGAGAAGCGCTTGCCCTTGAGGCGCTTGCCCTCCTTTTCGCCGCGCGGCGTGTGGCCGAGCAGCCCAGCATAGGTGTGCACGACATCGGCGTTGGAGGCGACGAGATCGGCTGTAAAGCGTCGGCCGTCTTTCAGGACGACGCCCGTCGCGCGCGCCCCTTCCGTCTCGATCCGCTCCGCCTCGGCCGAAAGCTCGGTGCGCCCGCCGATATCCTCGAACAGCTTGACCATGCCGCGTACCAGCGCGCCCGTCCCACCCTTGGGGAACCACACGCCCCATTCGCGCTCCAGCGCGTGGATCAGCGCATAAATGGAGGAGGTCGCGAACGGGTTGCCGCCGACCAGAAGCGAATGGAAGGAGAAGGCCTGCCGCAACTGCTCGTCCGTGATGAACTCGGACACTTTGGCATAGACCGAGCGCCACGCCTGAAGCTTGGCGAGTTGCGGCCCGGCGCGGATCATGTCGCGAAAATGCAGGAAGGGCACGGTGCCGAGCTTGAGATAGCCTTCCTCGAACACGGCCCGCGAATAGGCCAGAAAGCGGCGATAGCCCTCGACATCCGCCGGGTTCTTGGCCGCGATCTGCCGGTCCAGTTCGGCCTGATCGTTGGCATAGTCGAACTGGTATCCGTCCTCCCAGCAGAGCCGGTAGAAGGGGCTGACGGGCAGAAGCGTCACATAGTCTTCCATCCGCCGCCCGGCTGCCGCCCAAAGCTCCTGAAGCGCGCTCGGATCGGTGATGACGGTCGGCCCCGCGTCGAAGACAAAGCCCTGATCCTCATAGACATAGGCGCGCCCGCCCGGCTTGTCGCGCTTCTCCAGAAGCGTCGTCTGGATACCGGCCGCCTGCAGGCGGATGGCCAGCGACAGCCCTCCGAAGCCCGATCCGATCACGATGGCCGTTTGCGGCCGGGAGCCGGACAGGGCGACGGGTGTGGGAGCGATCATGCACTGTCCTTGAGACGGGTGGGCGCGGCCAGAATGCGAAGCGCGCCGCGCACCGAGACGGGTGGTTTGCCGACGAAGATGCGCAACTTGTCGGAAAATTCCAGACGTGCGGCGTAGAACCGCGCCACGAGCGGATCGGGCAGCCGGTAGAAATGCTCCAGGATGCGATAGCGCTCGGTCGGCTCGCCCGCGCCGAAGAGCAGTCGGTTGAGCATGCGGAAATAGGCCCGGTCGCTCCAGAGATTGCGCGCATGCTGCGAGAGGATGCGCTCCAGCGCCCCGGCCGAAAGCTCGGGCGCGGCGGACACGAGATCGGCCACATGCACGGCGTCGGGCAGCGAATAGCCGGTGGTCGGGTGAAACAGCGCGCGGGCGAGGCCGACGGTCGGCACGCCCTGCGCTTCCTCGATCAGCCGCCCCATGTCTCCGCCGAGGGCGATGGGCAGGATGCCGTCCTCCTCGCGCACCAGCGTCTTCAGCCGCCAGCCGCGTCGGTTCGCATAGGCTGCGATCTCGCGGCGCAGGACCTCGCGCTCCAGCGCCGCGCCATCGGCGTAATAGGTGTCCTCGATCAGGAGCCGCGTCGGCGAGAAGGGCAGGACATAGACGAAGCGATAGCCGTCCGCCTGCGGCACGGTCGCGTCCATGACGATGGGCTGCGTCAGGCCGTGCGGGCCGTCCGTTTCCCATTCCTGCCCCAGAAACTTCTGGAAGCCGAGCGTCAGATGCGCGCTCCGGCGCTGGCCGCGCCCGTCGATCACGGCGCGCGCCTGAAGCACTCGCCCGTCCTCCAGCGTGACACTTTGCGCCGTCAGAGCGCGGATCGGCGTGCCCATGAGAAGCCGCTCGCCGAGCGCTGGCGTCAGGATATCGGCGAAGCGTTCGGACGAGACGGAGGCATAGCCGGTGTCGACCGGGCGTGCGCGGCGAGGAAAGTGCACGTCATAGCCGGGCCACCGGCGCGCGACGAACGGGTCGATCCATTGATGCTCGACATAGGAGAGATCGCCGTCGTGAAAGCTCCAGGTGTGGTTGCCCCCTAAGCGCGGCGCGGCCTCCACCACGAGAAGCCGAAGCTCGGGCCGGCGTTCCAGCAGGCGATGGGCGATCAGCCCGTTGGCGAGACCGCCGCCGGCGAGAATCAGATCATAGGTTTCTGTGCTCATGCGGGCTCGGGCTGTTTGAGACGGCGGGACCGGCTGATGCCATCGAGCGTCTCGGCGACGAGGCGCTCGGCCAATTCAGCGCCCCGCGCCGCGCCGCCGGCCGAGGCGATCTCGCGGCCGAGACGCTCGGCCTCGCGCCGAAAGCCGGGTTCCCGCGTCAGGCGTTGCAGCGCGCGGGCGAGGTCGGACGGCGACAGGAGGCGATGGGAGAGGCTGAGGCCCGCGCCCTGATGGACGAGACGCGCCGCAACGCCCGGCTGATCATAAGCGATCGGCAAGGCCAACACGGGAACGCCGGCTTCCAGCGCATCCAGCACCGTGTTGAGGCCCGCGTGGCAGATGCAGAGATCGGCCTCTGCCAGAATCGCGCGCTGGGGCAGGAAGTCGGTCACGAGTTCGGCGTCGAGCGTTGCTGCCTCGGCCGGCGACAAACGCCCGCAATGGGCGATCGCCAGCCGCGCGCCGACCTGCCGGCAGGCGCGGGCGATCGTCTGGAACAGGCCGAGCCTGTGCCCTTGCAAGGTGCCGAGCGAGGCAAAGACGAGGGGCCGGATTCCGTCGCTTCGCAGCGGCGAGACGCCCACATTGTCCTTGGTGCTGCGAAAGGGGCCGAGCGCGGCGATGCGCGCGGCGGGCGCGCGTGGATAGTCGAAGCCGGCCACGGTCTGCGACAGACTGGCCAGCGGCGACAGACAATCCTCCATCCGCTCGCGGAGCGGCAGTCCGAGGCGAGAGCACGCCGCGCGAATCGTCTCGCGCTGGCGGCGCAGAAGCAGCCGGGCGACGCGCTCGCCGCCTCGGTTGCGCTTCAGCCCCTCGGGACTCGGATCATAGGGCCAGCCGAGATAGGGCGCGGGAATGGCGGGATCGGGGTCGATCGGCAAGGCGGCGGCGACCGAAAGAAAGGGCAGTTCCAGATGCTCGGCCAGAAGCGCGCCGGCCGGTTCCATCTGATCGACCAGAACCGCCTCGGCGCCCCAGCGGGCGGCCAGGCGCGGGCCCTCGGTGACCAGCGCCTCTGTGCGCCACGCCCCCTCGCGCACCGTGCGCAGGATGCCGAAGAGCCCGGTCGGTCGGTCGGTCAGCTGCGCCGGTCCCGCGCCGGGGCCGACTTCGAGTGGCTCGATATCAGGCGAGCGCACCAGCGCCGTGCCACCGGCATTGAGGAGAATCGCCGCCCTGTGCCCACGCGCGACCAGCGCCTCGCCCAGCGCTTCGAAGGCGCGGACATGGCTGAGAAGCGGCGGGGTCACGAGAAGAAAGCGGGTCATCGAGCATCGCGGGCGGGAGCGGCCCGCGAAGACCGGGACCTTGCCCGACCATATGGCGCGTCGACGCGTGTGTTCCATCGGCAATCGGAACGAATTCTGACGCCCGACCCATCGTCCAGCAGCTCTTCCGAGCCCACCTTGCGTCGCCCCGTCGCGCGGGCGGCCGTGCAACTTCGCGACCGAACGCAACGTTTCATCCAGGCGAGGAACGCTGCGCATGGCGAGGCACAGTGGGCCGGACGACCCAGACGATCGGCCCATGGGATGCCCGACGATGAGTGACATGATCCATCACGACCGCTCACGGAGCGGACTCGCGGGGCCGACGAGCCTTCCCGTGCAGGTGGCGATCGGGCTCGCGATCCTGACCGCGATGGCGGCCTGGCTCGGCTGGATGGGCCGGCCACTCACCTGCACCTGCGGCACGCTGGCGCTTTGGGACGGCGACCCGTATTCACCGGGCGCCTCGCAGCAATTCGCGGATTGGTATTCCGCGCTGCATGTCATGTTCGGAATGGGTCTGGCGGTCTTCATCGGGCGCATGGCGCCGCATTGGCCGCTCAGCTGGATGGTTCTCGCGACCCTCGCGTCCAGCGCGATCTGGGAGGCGATGGAGAACACGCCTGTCATCATCGCCCTGTTCGGCAATGCACCGGGCACGCCCAGCTACGAGGGCGACAGCATTCTCAATGCCTTCGGCGACACGCTGTTCGTCGCCGTGGGCTTCCTTCTGGCGCGCGGGCTTCCTGCTCCGCTCGCCCTTATCACCGCTCTCGCCTTGGAGGGAGCCGTCGCGTTTGCGATCAACGACGGCTTCATCCTGGGGAGCCTGCGCCTTCTCGGCGTCTCGGTCTAAAGGAGGGTCTAGGCGTAAAGCGGATTGGCGTTGGCGATCGCGACCGAGCGACCGATCATGACGCCCTCGTCCATGGCCATGGCGTAGCGGGCGCGCACCGTGTCGGCCGAGATGCCGAGGGCCACCAGATCGGCTGCGACCTTGTCGAACCCGCCGCGACCACCCGGACGGGCGACGCCCGCGCCGATCACCGAACCCGTATAGGCATCGATGGCCTGCCCCTTGAGACCCAGCTGCTCGGCCGCCCAAAGGCCGACGATCCGGTCGGCACGGGCGCGGTCCTCGAAGGAGCGGCGCTCACGAGCGACGAAGAGCTTTTCCTGCATGTCACGGCGGCGATCGATCGTCATAGGCTGGTCCCTTTTCCCCTCGCCGCGCTCTCTTTCGCGGCATGGGAGGACTATGCACCCCACGCGTCAAAACCGGCTTGTTGGAATAGGTCCAATTGAATCGAACTCCAATAAGTTATTGCTGAAGCGTAAACTTAACCGTCAGTTGACCTCACGTTCGCGCGACGAGGAGCCGGCTTCCCGCACTATATCAGCGCTGATCGCCGCCAGCGTTCTCGATACTTGCGAAACTATTGGCCACAAGACATGGGCACAGGGGAGAGAAACCATCCGATTCGGCCAGCACGCCTACAAAGACTGCCAAGTTCTCGAGCATGAAGCTTTTAAACTGAGCAGATTGCCCGGCCAGGGGGGCCTTATCGTCAGGGAAGCAGAACATGCCCCGTCGTGGCGCGACAGACATCAGGTGGTTTCACAGTGCCCAAGGGGAAGAAGAGCGCCTACCAAGACCGCCGGACGGAGGCTGGTCGAGGGATTTTCGTCACTCCGCGCGGAGCGACGCACAGTCGATGCTAGTCAGCATCGGCGAGCATTCGCCGCAGTCCGAAGGATGGGCGAGATCAGTGGCTCGCCCATGGATGGCGGGAAGACCCGACCAGCCGACCGCACGAGGTTTTGTCCGGTGCTCTCACCGCTCAGTTCTTGGCCGGAGACAAAGACCACCAGCCACCCCTCCAAGCTCTGCGAGAGGCCCTAGGCCCGGCGCATGCGCGGCGTCGTGCCCGGCACGCGCTTGCCCGACAGACCCGCCCCCGTGCGCCAGTCCGTGCCGGCGATGGAGACGACGCGGTTGCCGCGAAAATCCGTCTCGGCGGCGATATAGAAGCGCTCCGACATATAGGTCAGCAGAAAACGCCCCCGCGAGGGCGAATGGCTGCCATAGGCGCGCGCCAGTACCTCGTCGCTCGGGCAGGGCTCGCCGTCGCGCGCCGCCTTGGCGAGCAGGAGATAGACGCCCTGCATATCCTCAGGCAGTTCTTCGGAGCGGCGCACGACCTCGGCCCAGCCCTCGTCCTCGCCGCCCGAGCCGACACCAGCGCGCGCCAGCGCCAGACGACGGCGAAAACCCGCCATGTCGAGCCCGCCATCGCCCACGCGCTTCAGCCGGCAATGGGTGATGAAGTCCTGATACAGCATCTGGACGGGGCGGAAGGCGGCCTCGGGATCGGCCATCAGATCGGCGAAGATCGCATCCACCACAGCCTGCCGCTCGGCCTCGGCCACCGGATCGGGCTCGGCCACCTCTTCCTCGCGCAGGGGCGCGGGCGCGCTCGCGCGGTTGGCCGCCACACGCTCCAGAAGCTCGCGCGTCGGCAGCGGCTCGCGCCGGACGGGCGCGGGCAGGATGTCGGGCTCGTTCTCGCCCGCCGTGAAGATCAGGTCCGCCATGGCCTCGGGGCTGGCCTCGGGAAGCGCCATCAGGACCGGCCGCCCCGACCGGCCGGCGGTCTCGACCGGGCCGATGCGCACGGGGATCGGCTTGCGCGACAAGGCCGGCCCCAGCGCCACGAAATGGCCGGGCTCCAGATCGCGGAAGCGCTCGGCCTGCCGGCGGTCGAGCCCCAGAAGATCGGCCGCGCGCGCCATGTCGATGTCGAGAAAGGTGCGCCCCATCAGGAAGTTCGACGCTTCGGCGGCGACGTTCTTGGCGAGCTTGGCGAGTCGCTGGGTCGCGATCATGCCCGCCAGACCGCGCTTGCGGCCACGGCACATGAGATTGGTCATGGCGCCGAGCGAGATGCGCCGCGCCTCGTCGGCCACTTCGCCCGCCATGGAGGGCGCGAAGATCTGCGCCTCGTCCACGGCGATCAGCATGGGAAACCAATGATGCCGGTCGGCGTCGAACAGCCCGTTCAGGAAGGCGGCGGCGCAGCTCATCTGCACCTCGGCGTCGAGCCCTTCCAGATTGAGAACCACGGAGGCGCGGTGCTGGCGAATGCGCGCGGCGATGCGCCCCAGCTCGGACGGCGTGCGATCGGCATCCACCACGACATGGCCGAAGCGATCGGAGAAGGACACGAAGTCCCCCTCGGGATCGATGATCGCCTGCTGCACCCAGCCCGCGCTCTGCTCCAGAATGCGGCGAAAGAGATGCGACTTGCCGGAGCCCGAATTGCCCTGCACCAGAAGGCGGGTCGAGAGAAGCTCCTCCAGATCCATCTCCGCCGGCTCGCCCGTGGCGGTGGTTCCGAGATCGACCGCGACCTTGGTCAAAGCTAAACCTCTGCGGCAAACGGGTCAGGAGCGCGGCACGCCACGATCAGAAAAGCCCAACCCTGTCAGGATCATTTTATCTAGCGGATCGGGATGGGCTTTCAAAGCGCACCGGCGCGCTCGTCCACAATGTTTTCATGGACATGATCGAAACCGCTCCGCCCATCACCGGACGGCCTCGACGGTCGAGAGATTCAAGCCTCGAGATAGACGACCAAATATAAAAAATTCCATGCTTAAGAATTCATTGCATTCCATTATAGCTACACAAACATGCGCGCATTCACCGCACATTAATGGACCAATGCGACTATGTATTGAAGTCTTATATAAATTTAACTTCTGAGGTCGATTGTCTATGCGCATCTCCGTTAAGACAAAGCTTGCAGCAAGCTTTGGAGCTGTCCTCGTCTTGACGGGCGGCATTGGTTACTTCGGGCTTGCCAGCCTCGAGCGATCCAATCAAACGCTTGGCGACTTCGTCAATGGACCTTTCGTGCAGGTCAGCGCCGCGAAAGACTTCAAAGCCGCCTTGGCGGACATCTCGTTGAACATGCGCCAGTTGATGGACAGCAGCGACCCCGCCTTCGTGGATAAGATGAAGACGCTGTTCGACGGAAATTGGGACAAGTTGAACGAGGCGCAGCAGCGTCTGCTGGCTTCCATGCAGCCGCAGGATCGGCAGTCTTTCCAGACCGTCGAACCGGATCTGCAGAAGTTCCGCACCATCACGCAGAAGCTCTTTCCGATTTCGGGGAATGCGGATGTCGCTTTGGCCTCGAAGGCCGTCAACGCCTACCAGCCTCTTGCGGCCTCCCTCGAACGCTCCTTCGCAACGCTGCAGGCTCGTATGAAGGCCGTGAGCGCGGACGAAACGGCGCGCGAGACCCTCGATGCCGTGAAGCTGGCCGCGAAAACGGCGCAGCTTGAAGCCCTACAGACCGTCGCCCTCACCCAAGATGCGGCGATGGACGCGTCGAGCGGCGCCCTGAATGCGGCTGGCGCTGACTTCGAACGGCTGTCACGCGATCTGGCGACCGCCCTGCCCGCTTCGCTTGCGCCCGATGTGGAGGACATGCGCGCGCAATGGAGGAACCTGGCGCAGGTGCTGCGCCAGCAAGCTGATCTCGGCCTGCAGAACTGGATGCAGAAGAGCCAGGATATGACGGTGAACGAGATGGTGCCGGTCGCCGATGTCTTGTTGGCGCGCCTCGACAAGGCTGTGGAGCAGGCCAATCGGATCACGCAGGACTCCTTGGCCGAAGCCAAGACCTCTTACAGCACGACGAGCTTCTGGCTCCTTTCGATGCTGGTGGGCGCGATTCTGATCGGCGCGGCCGCCGCGACCTGGATCGCGGTCTCCATCTCGCGCGGTCTTGGTCGATCCGTCACGCTCGCCAACGCCATCGCGCAGGGCGACCTGACGCAGCGTCTCGATCCCAAGGGAACGGACGAGATCGCCGATCTCCAGCGCGCCATGGGCCAGATGGTGGAGAACCTCTCCGAGATCGCGTCCGACGTGAACAATTCCGCCGCGCAGGTGGCCGCCGGCTCGACCCAGGCCGCCGTCACGGCCGAGCAGCTTTCGGCCGGCTCCACCCAGCAGGCCGCGACCACGCAGCGCCTGTCGTCGGGGGCCAGCGAGCAGGCCGCCGCCACCGAACAGGCTTCGGCCGCCATGGAAGAGATGGCCGCCAATATTCGCCAGAACGCCGAGAACGCCACGCAGACCGAGAAGATCGCCACCATGGCGGCCACCAATGCCGCGCGCAGCGGCGAGGCCGTGCAGAAGTCGGTCGTGGCCATGCGCACCATCGCGGCGAAGATTTCCGTGGTGCAGGAAATCGCCCGCCAGACCGATCTTCTGGCCTTGAACGCGGCCATCGAGGCGGCCCGCGCCGGACAGCACGGCAAAGGGTTCGCCGTGGTCGCTTCGGAAGTGCGCAAGCTCGCCGAGCGCTCGCAGCTGGCCGCGCAGGAGATCGGCACTTTGTCCGGCGACACGCTGGGCGTTGCCGAGGAAGCGGGCACGATGCTGGGCAATCTCGTGCCCGATATCCGGCGCACGGCCGAACTCGTCGCCGAAATCTCCGCCGCCTGCCGCGAGCAGAATATCGGCGCGGAACAGATCAACCAAGCGATCACGCAGCTCGACCAGGTGACGCAGCAGACGGTCGCGGCCGTGACGCAGCTCGACGAGGTGACGCAGGCTTCCAGCGGCGCGGCCAACGAAATGTCCGTGACGGCCGAGCAGCTGTCGGGCGAGGCGCGCCGACTGGCCGAGCGGGCCAGTTTCTTCCGCATCGCCGCGCACCCGGCCGCGCCCCGCGCCGACCAACCCGCCATCCAGCCGCGCGCCAAGGCTCCGGCTCGCGCCAAGGCCAATGTGCGGGAGCTTCAGGCCATGGCGCAGGGCTTCACCTCGCCCGCCACGGTCAAGGCCGCTCCCGCCGCCGCCCCCCAGGCTCCGACGAAGGAAGGCTTCAACCTCGAACTCGACTCCAGCTTCGAGCGGATGAGCGGCTGACACTCAGCCTCGCGCGGCCAGACGAGCGGAACACGAAACGCGGCGGGCGAGCGATCGTCCGCCGCGTTTCGTTGGGGGACGCCTCTCAGCCGAGGGCGATTTCCGGAACCTCGGCCTTCACGCGCCCCATATCCTCCTCGAAAGCCAGCGTTTCGCGGCGTTGCGCCTCGGGGTCCGGCAGGCGCAGGATATAGGCGGGGTGGACGGTGACGAGCAGTTTCGTCGCGCCATCGGGCAGGTCGATGAGGCGCGAGCGCGTGTCGCGGATCGTCACGCTATGGCCGAGCACGGAGGCCGCCGCGGTCGCGCCGAGCGCCACGATCAGCCGGGGGCGGATCAGCTCGCGCTCCTGCTCCAGCCACCAGCGGCAGACCTTGATCTCACCCATGTTCGGTTTGGCGTGGATGCGCCGCTTGCCGCGCGGCTCGAACTTGAAATGCTTCACGGCATTGGTGACGTAGGCTTGGGCCCGGTCGATGCCGGCAGCGGCCAGCGCGGCGTCGAAGACCTTGCCGGCCGGGCCGATGAAGGGCTCGCCCGCCAGATCCTCCTGATCGCCCGGCTGTTCGCCGACGAAGATGACGGGCGCATCGGCCGGCCCCATGCCGAAAACGGTTTGCGTCGCGGGCTCCCAGAGCGGGCAGGCCTTGCAATGGCGCGCCTGTTCGCGCGCTTCGTCCAGATCCTCCGGCGGCTTGTTGAAGCCGTTGAAGGCGGGCACCTTCGCTGTTCTTGCCATCTCGCCACGCTCCATCGCTCTCTCGTGACGCAAACTCGGCAGGGTCGGCGCGGTTTCGATCATGCGGCGCGATGCCTCTTCCGCGCCCCGGATCAAGGGTTCGATCAAGACGGCCTCGGGCAGGTTGTGCCAGTATTTCTTCGGCATCTCGGCCTGCATCGCCTTCACCTTCAGCCGCGCGGGGTTGAAGATCGAGCGGTAATAGGTGAGCCAGAGCGCCTCCACCGCATCCTCGGCCGGCTTCTGCGAGGGGTCCGCGCCGGGCGCGAAGGTCATTTCCGCGCCATCCCAATGCACCGAGCGCTGGGGTGTCAGGATGGTCCAGATCATGCCGGGGAAGCGGCGCATGAAGAAGGGCGCGGTCAGTTCCACCACATGATGGAAGGGCTCGAACCAGGCAATATAGACAGGCCTCCCCTCTTCGGTTCCGACCTCGCGAAAGCGCAGGAAGGCCTTCATCTTGTGGCTGTCGCGGCGCACGGCCTTTTCCATCTCGTGCGCGCGGGCGATGTCGGGGTCGGCAGCGATCTCCAGAAGCCCCTTCTCGCGTTGCAGACGCCAGAGCAGGCGATAGGCGAATGCGAAGCGCTCCGGGTCGGCATGGCAGACGAGCTTCACTGCCAGATCGGGGAAGCTGCGGGGCACGGAGAAACCCGGCGCATCGGCGGGCGCGTCGGGCAAGGGCTCGGCGAAAAGGCCGGCCGGCCCCTCGCCCACCGTGAAGCTCAACTCTTCGGGCGGGACATTCAGCGCCAGGGCGCGGCGGGCGGCTTCGCGCCAGCCATCGAAATCGGCGGGGTGGTCGAGCCGAACCTCGTACATCGCGTCCATCCTCCCGAGAGCATGAAGCAAAAGCCCGCACTCGGCGCGCCGGTTCCCTCGCGCGGCTGCAAGCCTTCCGCATCCGTTTCGCTGAGGCTTGGCCTAAACGCAAAACGGGACGGCTCTATGGGCCGCCCCGTTTGAAATCTCATGGCTCGAAAGAACTCGACGCTTCGCCGCCAGGGCCGCGCAGTCCGGCCTCCGGCGAGCGCGTCGGGCGGCGCGCGGCCTCAGTTGGCCGAAGGCTTGCCGTCCTTGTCGTCGTCTTCGTCTTCTTCGTCTTCCTCATCCTCGTCCCCTTCTTCGCCGAAGGGGAAGGACTCGACCATCTGCTCGACGTCCTCATAGATTTCGTCGAGGAATTCCATGGCGGCGTCGGCGTCGTCGGTGCCCTGCGTTACCAGCATCGCGAGCTGGATCTTCAGGATGCCGGCCACATCGTCCAGTTCCATCCCCTGAAAGATCGCGGCGATCTTTTCGGAGATTTCGTCGGTCTTGGCTTCGGTCAGCATGGTCGCGTCTCCTTGGGTTCGCTGGAGAGAAGAAAGCTGCGGACGGCCGGATGTTCCGGGGTTCGTACCATCAGGCGCTCTTCAGGCGGTCGGGGCTCCGCTCGCCTGACGCGCCCTCTAGCAGAAAGCGCGGATGCGCACCGGCCTTTTTGTAGCACCATCAACGGCAAACTGCGCGAGGTCTGCGAGACCGCGCCTATTTCGACGATCGCGACGCAGGCCGGCGCATGCCTCGGGTGGCTGGCTTGCCCGCCGCGCGGGGCTCGGCGGTCTCGGGTTTGGCCTTGGCGCTCGGAACCTCAGCCTTCGGCTTGCCCGATTTTGGCGCGGCAATCGCGGGCTTTTCAGTCGGATCAGTGGCAGACGCCTCTGCCCCGTCGCCCGGCGACAGCGCACGATAGACCGTCATGCGCGAGACCTTCAGCGCGCGGGCGATCTCGGTCACGCCCATGCCGGTGGCGCGGCGGCGGCGGATTTCCTCGTTGGGCGCGGTACGCGGGCGGCCCTTGTAGACGCCGCGCCCCTTGGCCGCCTCAATGCCCGCCCGCTGGCGCTCCAGAATGAAGCGATGCTCCATCTCGGCCACCATGCCGAGCACGGTGACCACCAGCCGGCCGAGATCGCCGCTCGTGGTGAGTTCGGGGTCGAGCACGCGCAGGGACGCGCCGGCCTGGTCGAGATCGTGGACGATGTTGAGCACGTCCCGCGTCGATCGGCCCAGCCGGTCGAGACGCACCACGACCAGCTCATCGCCCTCGCGCAGGAACTGGAGGATCGTTTCCAGCTCGTCGCGCCCGGTTCGGGATTTGCCGGACTGCTTTTCCGACCGGATGATCATGCAGCCGGCCGCCTTCAGCCGCTCGACCTGAAGCGTCAGGTCCTGATCGGCGGTGCTGACACGGGCATATCCGATTCGAGCCATGAGGGTCCGTCGCGCTGGGTTGGCTTCGATGTGGGCCCGGTCCGCCGCCATCGTCAAGCCGCGCATGGCCGCGCCTTCCAAACGCGAAAAGGCCGGGCGGAAAGTCCGCCCGGCCCGGTACGCTCACCCGAAGGCGGGATCAGTAGACGTAGCGGTTCACCACGCCTTCGAGATATTCCTGGCGGCCCGAACGGGGCTGCGGCTGAAGGCCGAGGCCGCGCTCGGCCACCGCCTCGAAGCTCGACTGCCCGGCGAGGATCGCTTGGTTCTCGGCCTTGTCCCAGCCGGCATAGCGATCCGCCAGCGGCTTCTCCAGCGCGCCGTCGGTGAGCATCCGCTCGGCCGACAGAAGCGCGCGGGCGCAGGCGTCCATCGAGGCGACATGCGCGATCACGAGATCCTGCGGGTCGATCGACTGGCGGCGGATCTTGGCGTCGAAGTTGAGGCCGCCCGTCGAGAAGCCGCCATGCTTCAGCATCTCATGGAAGACGAGCGTCATTTCCTTGACGTCCATCGCGAACTGGTCGGTATCCCAGCCCAGGAGATCGTCGCCGCGATTGATGTCGAGCGAGCCGAACAGATCGTTGGCATAGGCGAGCTTCACTTCGTGGTCGAAGGAATGGCCGGCCAGGATCGCGTGGTTCTGCTCCAGATTGAGCTTCACGTCCTTCACGAGATCGTACTTCTGAAGGAAGCCGAACACGGTCGCCGTGTCGAAATCGTACTGGTGCTTCGAGGGCTCCTTGGGCTTGGGCTCGATCAGGATCGGGCCCTTGAAGCCGATCTTGTGCTTGTACTCGACCAGCATGGAGAGGAAGCGGCCGAGCTGGTCCAACTCGCGCTTCATGTCGGTGTTGAGGAGCGTCTCGTAGCCTTCGCGCCCGCCCCAGCAGACATAGTTCTCGCCGCCCAGACGATGCGTGACGTCGATCGCCGCCTTCACCTGACCGCAGGCATAGGCGAAGACATCCGGGTCGGGGTTCGTCGCCGCGCCCGCCATGTAGCGGCGGTTCGAGAAGAGGTTCGCCGTGCCCCAGAGAAGGCGCGTGCGATGCGTCTTCATCTTCTCTTCGAAGATGTCGGCGATCTCGTTGAGATTCTTGATGGACTCGGCCAGCGTCTCGCCCTCGGGCGCCACGTCCACGTCATGGAAGGAGAAGAAGGGCGCGTCGAGAATGCGGAACAGCTCGAAGGCGACCTCGGCCTTTTCCTTGGCTTTGGCCAGCGGATCGCCGCCCTGGCGCATCCAGGGGCGGTTGAAGGTCTCGCCGCCGAACGGATCGCCGCCCGGCCAGGTGAAGGAGTGCCAGTAGCAGATCGCGAAGCGGAGCTGGTCTTCCATGGACCGGCCCATCACCTGACGGTTCTTGTCGTAGAAGCGGAAGGCCAGAGGATTGGTGCTCCCCTCCCCTTCGAAACGCACGCTGGAATCAAGCCCGAAGAAACCGTTGCCCTGGGTCATGGCGGTCCTCACCTCCGGCGTCGGCAAAAGGCCGCGCCCCATGGCTGAGCTACGTACCTCAGTTCTGGGCGCGAGCGCAATCGCTTTGGGTGGGTCAGGGCAGATTGTCCTTGAGCAGGATTTCGATGCGGATGCGCTCCTGCGCCTCGTCCAGCCTCGTGCCGGTCAAGGCCGCCGAGAGCGCGCGCAGCGCCGAGCGCGCCTCGTGGCCGGGGTCCTGCACGATCAAGGCGTCGATCGCGTCGCTTTCGATCAAGGGGCGGGTTTCGGCCGTCAGCTCATGGGCAATCACGAGCGGGCGCAGGTCGAAGTCCGACAGGGCCGCGACCAGCCCCGCATTGCCCGCCCCGGCGCTATAGACGGCGGCGGGCGGGGGCGAGCGGCCCAAGAAGCGGCGCATGGCGGCGTGCACCGCGTCGGGGTCGTCCTGCCCTTCCAGGACGGCCGAAAGGGTCAGTGCGGGAAAGCGGGCGGCGAGCGTTTCCTGAAACCCGTCCAGCCGGTCGTGATGATCCCGCAGCGCACGCGAGCCGAGTAGAACGGCGACCGAGCGCGGCTCCGGCCCCGCGAAGCGCCCGGTGAGCGCGGCGGCGACGCGGCCGGCGGCGCGATTGTCGATGCCGACATAGCGCGCGCGGCTGGAACCCGGCACGTCGGAAACGAGCGTGACGACCGGCACGCCGCGCGCCGTGGCCGCGTCGATGGCCTCCCCCACGGCCGGATCGTCGAGGCCGACGGCGAGGATCGCGTCATGGCTTTGGCTGGCGCGGGCGATCTCGCCGGCAAAGCCATGGGCGTCGAACGTATCGACATCGGCCGGCTCCAGCGCCAGCGCGCGGTTGGCGGGCCGGCGCGCGGCGCGCTCCAACTCCTCCCGGAGGCAGCGGATGAACGGATTGCCGCCGCGCGGCAGAAGCGCCGCCACGCGAAAGCGCGCCCGCCGCGCCAGGGCAGCCGCGCCCGGATGGCGCTCGAAACGCAGCGCCGCCATGGCCGCCTCGACCTTCTCGACGGTGGCGAGGCGCACGCCCGGCCGGCGATTGAGAACACGGTCGGCCGTGGCGAGGCTGACGCCGGCGGCACGCGCCACATCGCTCAAGGTCGGCGCGCCCTGCCGACTCGCTTCCTCGTCGCGGGCCGGATCGCCCACGGCCTCCCCCTCGCTCATCTGCGCCCCCGCATCGTCCCCGATGCGCCTCAATATGCACGGGCGAGCGTGAAAGTCGCCGGGTTTCGCGCGTCTGCGTTCGCTGCCGCGCGCCGAGGGCGTGATCGTCAGGCTCAGCCGACAAAGCCGCGAGTTGGCCCTGCTCCGCGTGGCCTCGCGTTAGGAAGCCGAGGTTCCAAAGCGGCGGAGAGCATGATCGCGCGAGGGCAAGATCGAGGTTGGAGAGCGAGCATGGGCTCGCCCGCCCGAAATACTCGGCGGCAGTCGGACGCCTTCGAGAGAGGTGCCTTGGACGGCGCTGCTCCCCAAAACGTCTCCCGGCTAAGAAGCGGCGTCTGGACGAGATAGTTAGGCTGACATACTAAGTGCGCTGGATCACGTCGAGGCGTATCGTCTCGGCGCGGCATCGCATCAGAGTGCCCGCTTATGTCTCTTGCCCGAAGCGTCCTGCCCTCATGGCCCGGAACGCCTCGCCCCGCGCCGCTTCCCTGGTTGAGTTCCGCCTGCCTGATCGGCCTTCTGTCCCCGCTTCTGGGCCGCGGTCTTCTGGCGCTATCCTCGTCCCTCTTCGCCGAGAACGGCGCGATCGAAAGCGCGCAAGCCTGGCTTCTCGTGGCGGCGGCGGGCGTATTTCTGATAGCTTATCGGCGCGCGGGCGATGCGCGGGCGTTGTTCTGCGTCTCCATGGCCGCGCTCTCGCTTCTGGCCTTGCAGCGGGAAATTCCGGCCTGCGAAAGCGCCTTCTACGACAGCGGCCTGTGCCTGCACCGCACGATGAAGCTCCCCTTCGCGGGCGCGGTCTTCCTGGGCGCTGGCATGCTTGCCCTCCTCAAGCAACCGCGCTGGCGCAGCTTCCTCGACTGGCGCAATCTCGCCTGGGTCTGGCCGGTCGGCATCGCCGCGCTGCTTCTGGGTCTGGCCGAAGCCGCCGAGCATTGGATGCATCAGGAGATGGAGGAGACGATGGAGTTCGGCGCCTATGCCTATCTCCTGAGCTTCGGTCTCTGGACCGCCCGCGCGCCGTCGGCCGACGCGCGGGGCTGAGGCCGTTTACCGCTCCAGAAAGGCGCGGTTCATGCTGTCCTGCACCGGCTTCACGAGATAGTTCAGGAAGGTGCGGTGCGAGGTCTCGATGAAGATGTCGGCCGGCATCCCCGGACTGATGCGCAGGCCCGGCACGCGCTCCACCTCGTGCTCGGCCAAGGTGACGCGCACGACATAGACATCGCCCGCCCGGCCCGGCCGGGGGTCGGGCACCGTGTCGGCCGAAACATAGGTGACGAGGCCGCGCATCTGGGGCGTCGTGCGCTGGTTGAAGCTGGTGAGGCGCACGCCCGCCGGCTGGCCCGCGCGCACGCCATTGATGTCGGTCGGATTCACCAGCGTCTCGATCATCAACTTCTCGTCGCGCGGCAGGATTTCGGCGATCTGCCGCCCGCTTTCCACGACGCCGCCGGCCGTATGATAGTTGAGCTTGACGAGCGTGCCGGAGACGGGCGCGCGAACCTCCGTGCGGCCGAGCACGCTGCGGGCGGCCAGAAGCTGCTCGCGCATGTCGTCCATATCGGCCTCGACGCTCTGAAGCTCCTGCGTCGCGCCCTGCTGATATTCCTGGCGCGCCTGCGCGATCTGCCCGTCGAGCCGGGCGATCTGCGAGCGCATGTCCCCCAGCTCGCCTTCGATACGCCCGAGCGCGCCTTCGGCCTCGGCGGCCGCGCGCTCCACCGTGAAGAGATCGGAGCGGCGATAGAGCCCCTGCTTGAAGAGAATGGTCTTGGCGGCGAGTTCCTGCCGGATCAGCCCGCTTTGTCGCTCCACCGCCTGGCGCTGGGCCTGCGAGCCCTCCATGCGCCGGCGCAGGGAATCCTGATTGCGCGAGAGCACGGCGACCTGCCCCTCCAGCGCCCGGCGCGCGGCGGCGAAGACGTTTCGCTGCCCCTCGAAAATGCGGTCGGCCTCCTTGCGGTCTTCCTCGTCTACCTCGATCGTGCCGAAGTCGAGCGTCTCGCGGCCCGAGATCATGGCCTGAAGCCGGCTGGCGCGCGCCTCGTAGCTGGCGAGGCGCAGGAGGAGCCGTCGCACATTGGTGCGTGCAGCCGTCTCGTCCAGAAGAACAAGCGGCTGGCCCTTTTCCACCCGGTCGCCCTCCTGCACCAGAATGGCGCGGATGATGCCGCCCTCGAAATGCTGCACCTGCTTGTTCTTGCCGGTGGCGACGAAGGTGCCGTGCGAGACCACGGCGGCGGCGAGCGGGGCCGTGCTCGCCCAGGTACCGAAACCGCCAAAGATCACCACGGACAGGCAGAGCCCGCCCACCACCATGCCCCGGATGGAGCGGGGCACGCCGACATACCATTCCTCGATCGCCTCGCCCGAATGCATCGCGCCGTGACGGGAGCTCATGGGACTCTCCTCTGCACGGGAACGTTGCTTTCACCGGCCGTCTGACCGGAGATCATCGCCAGGATCTGGTTGCGTTCGCCGATGGCCGAGATCGCGCCCTTGTCCATGACCATGATGCGATCGACGCAGCGCAGGAGCGAATGGCGCTGCGTGATGGCGACGACGGTGGTGCCATTGGCCTTCGCCCGCGTCATGGCGAGCGCCAGCGCCTTTTCGCCGTCCGTGTCGAGATTGGAATTGGGCTCGTCCAGCACCACGAGGCGCGGGTTGCCGAAAAAGGCGCGCGCCAAGCCGATGCGCTGCTTCTGCCCGCCCGAGAGCGGCGCGCCATCGGCGGCGATCACCGTCTCGTAGCCCTGCGGAAAGGAGGCGACGAGTTCGTGAATGTCGGCCAGCATGGCCGCCTCGAACACGTCTTCGTCGAGCGCGTCCTCGCGCATCCGCGCGATATTGACCTTGATAGAGGCGGGGAAGAGCTGCACGTCCTGCGGGAGATAGCCGATGCTCTCGCCGAGCTGGCGCGGGTCCCAGTTCTTGAGGTCCATCAGATCGAGCCGGACATTGCCGGCCGTCGGCATGATGGAGCCGACCAGCATCCGCCCGATCGTGGATTTGCCCGCGCCGGACGAGCCGATGATGCCGAGCGCCTCGCCGGGCTTCAGCGAGAAGGAAATGCCGTTGAGGATGACCTTCTTGTTGGGCGGCGGCACATAGAGCACGCGGTCCACGTCGAGCCGCCCCTGCGGCCGGGGCAGGCGCAGGCGCTCCACATTGAGCGGCGAATTGAGGAGAAGCTGCGAGATGCGCCCATAGGCGGCGCGGGACTGGATATAGGAGCGCCAGCCCTCGATCGTGCCTTCCACCGGGGCCAGCGCGCGGCTGGCGATGATGGAGGAGGCGATCACCATGCCGCCCGTCAGCTGGCCTTCGAGCGAGAGATAGGCGCCCCAGCCGAGCATCCCGACCTGCGCGAAGAGGCGCAGGGCCTTGGAAATGGAGGAGAAGAAGACGTTGCGATCCTGCGCGGCCACCTGGCTGCGAAGCGAGGCGGCATTGTCCTTGCCCCAAAGGCGCACGGCCTCGGGGATCATGCCGAGCGCGTTGATGATCTGCGCGTTGCGCGACAGCGCGTCGAGCGTCAGATTCGAGCGCGCATTGTGGCCGTTGGCCTCGGCGAAGTGAATCGCCGTCGCGCGCTTGTTGAAGAAGGCGACGGTAAGAAGCACCACGACCGAGGTGACGACGATGGCGCCCAGATGCGGGTGCACCAGCCAGACCGCGACGATGAAAAGCGGGGCGAGCGGCGCGTCCAGCATGGCCAAGAGCGTCGAGCCCGTCAGAAAGGCGCGGATATGCTGGAGGTCGGCCAGGATCTGATAGTCCTTACCCGAGCCCGACAGGGCCGAGCGCGAAGCCGCCGAAAGAATGGGCGAGCCGAGCCGCGTTTCGACCTCGACCGCCGTGCGCATCAGGATGGAGCGGCGGATGAGATCGAGCGCCACCTGCCCGATAATGGCCCCGACCACGATCAGCGTCAGCATGACCAGCGTGTCGAGCGAGCGGGAGGTGAGCACGCGGTCCGAGATCTGGAAGAGGTAGATCGGCACCGCCAGCACGAGAACGTTGATGAGAATGGTGAAGGCGAAAATCCAGGCGAGGTTTCGCCGCACGCGGGCCTTGGTCTGCTCCAGCGCGACGCGGAAATTCACCTGCGGGCTCTTGCGGGTGATCTGCGAGCCCGCGTCGTTGGCCGCCGCGCGCCCTTCCGGCAGAAGCGGGCCGCCCGCCTCGCCCTCAATCACAGTGCCGCGCAGCGAGGGAGCGACGCGGCCGGGCTCGTTGGCGACGCTCGCCTGAGGCGCGGGGGCGGCTTGCGCCATGGCAGGTTGCGGCATGGGGGCTTGAGGGATCGGGGCGGCTTGTGGAGCCGCGCGTTCGGGAATTTGCATCTCGATCGAAGGCGCGGCGGCGGGCGCGCGGGGCGGCGGCTCGGCCGGCCGGAGGGCCATGGCAGGCGCGGTCGCCGTCATGGGCTCGGGTGCTGATGGTGCAGGGGCTGCTGTCGCAGGGGCTGCCGCCCCCTCCCCTTCGGCCCGCAGGGCGCTGACGGCCGCCTGCATGGAGGCGAAGATGTCCCGCTCGCGCGCGTCCCGTTCGGGGTCGCTGAGGCGCGGGCCCGGCTTGTCCTCGTTCATGGCGTCTTTCCCCTCATGTCGTCTTCTTCTGGTTCTGTTTTTTGGTCCTGCCGGCGGAGCCTGTTTGACAACTCGATCGGGTCGGCCCGGCGGGCCTTTTCCGCCCCCACTGCGTTGCCAATCCTCGCCGATGCCGCCGGCATCGACTGCGTTTGGCGCCTCGCGGGGCCAAAAAATTCCTCGCCGCTCCTTAGCCGACGAGTTGCCAAACAGGCTCTCACGACAGGATACCCGCCACGCCATCGGCCGGCGCGTCATGGCCAAGGCTCGAAGCGGAATGGGACAGCGTGTCGGACAAGTGGTTGGCGCCGTCGCCCTGAATGTCGGAGACGAAGGCGATCAGTTCGGGCACGAGCGTGCCCGTGTCGAAGGTCTGGATGTCCGGGCCGCTCGCCACGAGATCGGCCTGAAGCAGCATGGAGCCCGAGTAATATTCGCCGCCGAGAAAGCGGACATGGCCGGCATCGTCGAGATCGACGATCTTCGCCTCGTTGAGGAGCGCGTTGCCGCCCGTCGTCACCGTCCATTGCGCCTCGGGGGCCAGCACATTGGCGAGGCGCGCCAGCGTGCCGTCGGCCATGCGCACCGTGTCGGCATCGTCCAGAATGTTGATCTGCGAGATGACGTTGGTCTCGATCACGTCGCCCGAGATGTAGAGAACCTTGATGTTGCGCCCGGCCAGAAAGGCGAGATCGGCGCCGAGGTTCGGGTCGCCATGCCCTTGGCCCTTCTCGAAGGCCGAGACGAGATCGCGCATCTCGGCCGAGAAGCCGGTGAAGTCGGACAGGCCGCCGACATTCACGATGGACGCGTGGTTGACGAGAAGATTGCCCGAGGTCGAGAGCGATCCGCCCGTGCCGACCGCATCGGACACGATCCGGTCGCTGTCGTTCAGGATGTTGATCTGCTGGATGAGGTTGCCCTCGTAGACGCTGCCGCCGACGATCACGAGATCGTAGGAGCCGAGCAGCTTGGAGAGGGAGGCGATGTTGAAGCTCTCGTTGCCGCCGGTCGTGGCGCGCACGGTGGACTCCATCGCCGAGAGAACGACCTGATCGCCGTCCAGGGTCAGCTTCACCTGTCGCAGGAAATTGGCGATCTCCAGATTGCCCTCGATCACATCCACCTTGTAATGCGCCGGCAGGCTGTCGCGCGGGTCGAAGGCGGGGCGGCCGTTCGGCGTGGCGTCGATGCGCTCGAAGCTCGCGATATTGTAGCTCTTCGTCGTGTCGGCGATCGCGACATTCACCGCCTCGCCCAGACCTTCGACCGAGTCTTGATCGGCATGGATGTTGAGTTGGCGGATGGAGTTGACCTCGGTCCAGTCGCCTTTCACCACCGTGACCGCGCCGAGATGCCCGACATTGAGAAGCCCGGCCTGATTGGCCGACAGGTTGCCGCCCGTCTGAAGCAGGGGCTGGTCTCCGCTTAAGCCGGGGCCTGAGCGCGTGTCCTCAATGAGCTTGGCGATGTCGGGAGCGCTGTCGGCCCGTTCGCCATTGATGAAGATGCCCTCATGGCCCGTCGGCGCACCGGCGGCGGAGGGCTCGGTGCCCTCCTGCGTCGCGTTGGTGACAAGGAGCCCCTTCAGATCGGCGGGCGTATGAGGAATGCCGGGAAGCGAGCGGAAGCTCGCGGCGGCGTCCAGCATGGCCTCGAACTGCTGGGTGACATGATCCACCACGGCGAGCGGGTCGGCGTCGGGATCGAGGATCAGCGTGTCGCGATCGTCGATCAGGCCGACCTGATCCTGAATGGCGAAGAGCGAGTCCGAGGGGACGTGGCGATAGAGAATATCGGCCTCGAAACTTCGCACGCCCATCGTCTCCAGGCCCATCGAGCTGTCCGGCAGGCTGGCATGGGCGGGGCCGTGGCCAAGGGCGGGATGCAGCGGGTGGAGCGTGACCTCGACATGGGGTGGGGCGAGACGCCGGCTCGCCGCCTCTTCGATCTCGAACCGATCATTGGCGAGGCGGATATGCGGGTCGTAGGCGTGGGAGGACAGGCCGGCGCTTCGCGGGTCGAGGTCCTCCGCGCCATGCGAGCGAGGCGCGACATGCGAGAGATGCGGCGTGCCGGTGGCCAGGCGGGCGTGGATTCCGGGATCGACCGTATCGACACGGAACAGCCCGATGAAGCGGGCGATGGTC
This sequence comes from Aureimonas ureilytica, assembly GCF_001475935.1. Lineage (GTDB taxonomy): Bacteria > Pseudomonadota > Alphaproteobacteria > Rhizobiales > Rhizobiaceae > Aureimonas > Aureimonas ureilytica_A. Next base: position 31,576 of record NZ_LDQA01000021.1, on the reverse strand, counting down.
TCCTGGGCCTCGAGAATGAGCATCGCTCCGCTCCTGTCGAAACCATGATTTCGAAGAAGAAAAGGCTCACGCCGCTCGCTGGCCTGTCAGGGACAACCGGCGAGACGACGCGAGCCTAGGAAACGGAGCGCCCGTGAGGGTTTGACGGGCGCTCCGGTCTGCGTCAGGCGTCGCCGAAGTCGGCACCGCCGGCGTCACCGCCGACCACGGCCATGTCGACGCTGGTGTACTGGACGTTGGCGCCCATCGCGATGTCCATGTTGAGGGCCGAATGGCCGCCCGAAATGCCCGCCGCGGCGCTATTGCCGGCCGAGAGGGTCGAGCTGGCGCCGGCCGAGAGCGAACCGTCATGGCTGGCATTGGCCGTGCCACCATGCAGATCGGATGCGTTCATCGAGAAGTCGCCGCTGCCGCCCTGCATCTGGAGGCTGGTGCTCGGCTGGTTGAGCCAGTCGCCGTCGTTGAGCGTCGCGATCTGCTGGATGGAGAAGACGTTGCCGTCTCCGAGCAGCGCCTGCCCGCCTTCCGCGTTCAGCGCGTCGCCACCGATCGTTCCGATGATGCCGTCGAGCTTGTTGCACAGGCCTGCTACGTCGATCAGGTCGTCGTCGGAGTTGAACGAGTCCGAGATCGACGTGCTGTAGTCGTTCAGCGAGTCCTGCAACGAGACGTTCAGGCTGCTGTCGTTGTGCGAGTTGGTGTTGCTCGCATCCGAACTGTAATGGCTGTTGTCGTTGTAGGAGTCGTTGGTGCTGCTGTTGCTCGAATCATTGTTCTGGTTCGAGTTGTTGGAATTGTCGTTGCCCGAGTCGTTCGTGCTCTTGTCGTTGGCGACATCCGACACGCCGCCGACATCCAGATTGGTCGAGTTGTCGTTGTTGGAATCCGCGACCTGGCTGTAGTCGTTGTTCTGGTTCGTGTTGTCGGAATTGTCGTTGCCCGAGTCGTTCGTGCTCTTGTCGTTGGCGACATCCGACACGCCGCCGACATCGAGGTTGGTCGAGTTGTCGTTGCCCGAGTCGTTCGTGCTGGAATCCGAGTTGTCGCTGTAGTTGTTGCCTTGGTTCGAATTGTTCGAGCTGTCATTGCCGGAGTCGGTGACGCTGTTGTCCGACAGGTCGCTATGGACGTTCGAGCCATCGGCCGACTGGTCGTTGCCCTGGTTCTCGAAGCTCGGCGAATTGACATAGGCTTCCGCGACGGAGCCGGCCAAAGCGGTGGCGTTGCGATCGACGCTCATTGTAATCTCCCTTTGAGATGAAAGGGCCGCCGTCGCTCCTCTTCTGCGGGAGACGGACATCCGGCCTTGTGTTTTCGAAGAAGTCTTCTTTGGTCTTTCTGACCCGCCGACCCGATACGATTGCGGCGACCCGGGACGTCGGTAGAAAGATGACGCAACAGATAGACTGTGCGGCTCAGCGCCGCTCAGGCTGTCTTTCAGAGGGTTTACTTGGTTTCCCCTGAGGTCTTTCGAACCTTCCGGGCTCGTTAAGACTTCGTTAACATTGCCGATGCCAGTCGCTTTGTCTTGCGGGGAAGAATCCTTCACCCTGTCGGGGGTTTTCCGTCAGGACAGGCCGAGCAGGCGGTGAGATGCTGCCTCACACGAGGCCCAAACGTTGAGAAATCCGAGGAGACGGGCATGTCGCCGACCAGCCAACTACCGCCCACGCCCGATTTCGACGCGATCGAAACGGCGGCGCGCGACGCGGCCGCCACGGCCGCGCGGGGCGACGTCTTCACCCTGATCGGCCAGATGTCCTACAGTTGGTCCAACAACGAAAGCCTGCTGGTTTACTTCATCATGCTGCTTCTGCGATGCGACCGCGCCTCGGCGCTGATCGTCTTCGGCACACTGAACACCAGCCGGGCGCGGGTGGACCTGGTGCAGCGTCTGGCGCGCGTGAAGCTCGCCGATCGCGCCCTGTCGGGCGAGCTGAAGCGGCTGATGGCGCGGTTCGAATCGGGCACGCGCCTGCGCAACGATCTCCTGCACGCCATGTTCACGGTGAACGAGGCGGGCGAGATCACGCAGACCCATGCGATGCGACTGGAGGAACGGGCCAAGGGGCTGCGCTTCGGCGCGGCCAAGCCCATGGACGGCGCGCGGATCGAGGCGATCCGCCATGAGATCCAGGCGATGAACGAGTTGAACCGCGATCTCTGGCGCTTCCTGCCGGGCCTCGAAGCCCATCTCAGGACGGTGGAGGCGCGCGGGCCTCGGCCGGGCGCATGACAAGCGCTTGAGGGAACCTCGAAAGCGAGGTTCCCTCAAGCGCCGAAGACCCGATCATCGCTGCGGTGGCCGAGCCCACGTCCTCTTGTATCAGTGGGGGCGGCGCTCCTCGCCGCCATCGAACTCGAGGATCGAGTTGAACCAGCCGGCGCGATGGGCATAGCGGATGATGTCGGAGCGAGAGGCGAGGCCGAGCTTGGCGATGGCGCGCGCCTTGTAGGTCTCGACCGACTTCTGGCTGATGTCGAGATCCCTGGCGATCTCCTTGGCGCTGTAGCCATAGGCCGTGCGCCGCAGGACCGACAATTCGCGCGCCGAAACGCGTCCGCAGGTCGTGTCGAGTCGGGTCAAAACGGCGGCATGGTCGTTCCGGTTGATCTGGGGCGCCATCATGACGGGCACCAGACGCGGATCGAGATAGGTTTCGCCCCGCGCCACGCGGCGCACGGCGTCGAACAGGTCGGCCTCGCCCGCCGATTTCAGGATATAGCCCCGCGCCCCGGCCGAGAAGGCAGCCTCCACCGACTCGCGCTGGCGCGCCTGTTCCAGAACAAGAAGCCCTGAACGCGCATTCAAGGCGCGATGGAAAGCCGCCAGCGCATCGGCGTCGAACCCCGCCATGGCGACATCCAGTGCCACCACATCCGCCTGCGTGGCGCGCACGGTTTCCATGGCTTCGGACAGGTCGGTCACGCAGGTTGCAACCCGCAGTTCGGCGAAGTCCTGCCGCTCCAGCACGCTCACGAAACCAGCGGCAAAACACGGCTCGTCCGTCACCAGTAAGACGTTACACATAACACCCCCGATCGTGGGTTTTTATTGCGTCAGGAAAATCCCCACCTTACATTCCCAAAGCGTATATTCGGACAAGCCCGAAGACTGCTTACATAAAGATATTACGTTGCGGAAAAATCAAGCATCTTCAATGCCCATGCGGGGTGTATATGCGTTCAGGTCCACAGTCTTGATCGCTTTCCATTTGCAGCGCACAGAATGTCTCACCCATTTGGGTTAGTTCCGAGGATACGACCTGCGAGGGTAATACTTCCCGTCGGCTTGCCGCTCTGACCTTTGAGGGCCGCCCACTGCGTCGGCGGCAATTGTTGGAATGGCAGGGACAGGTCTCCAGACACAATCTCGAAGAGAAGGATCCGGCTCGTGTCGATGGTCTCGCCGTCGTCCTGCGCTTCGCAACGCGATAAACCGGAGGTTACAACAGGCCGCGCTGAAAGCGCCGTCAACAGACTTCTGTTGGTGGACTGCGAATCGCTGGCCTTGTGCGAGGCTTGCACCCCTCCATCGGCTGTGTAAGTAATCGGAAGACGATTGCGGCGTTCGACTGCCTTTTCTCTGATTCCATATCCCAGAATCGGCATTCATTGGAGTTCATGTCGGGAATATCCCGACAATCCTTCCTCGAAACGTCGGCGGTTCATCATGAAAATTCAGCATCGGCCGGCTCGCCCGGCTCGTTCCTTGCCGCGATCATCTTCCGGCAAAGTCGTCGCCGTGACAGGCGGCGCCGGATTTCTCGGCACGCATCTGTGCGAAGCCCTGCTCGCACGCGGGCACCATGTCGTGTCCCTCGACAATTACGCCACGGGCAGCCGGGAGAACCTGCGCCCGCTCGTGGCGACAAATCGCCTCACCCTCATCGAGCATGACGTGGTCGAGCCCTTCCCGGCCGGCCTGCCGCGCTTCGACGAGATTTGGAACCTCGCCTGCCCGGCCTCCCCGCCGCATTACCAGCGCGACCCCGTACGCACGCTCTTCATCTGCGCGGACGGGGCGCGGCGCGTTCTGGAGCGCGCGGCCGAGGATGGGGCGCGGATTTTCCACGCCTCGACCTCGGAGGTCTACGGCGACCCGGACATCCACCCCCAGCCCGAAACCTATGCCGGCCATGTGAATCCGGTCGGCCCCCGCGCCTGCTACGACGAGGGCAAGCGCTTCGCCGAAGCCGTGTTCACCGATGGCTGCGCACGCGCCGGGCTGGAGCTGCGCATGGCGCGCATCTTCAACACCTACGGCCCCTTCATGCACCCGGACGACGGGCGCGTCGTCTCCAACTTCGTGGTGCAGGCGCTGCGCGGCGAGGACATCACCGTCTATGGCGACGGATCGCAGACGCGCTCTTTCTGCTATGCCGACGATCTGATCGCCGGCTTCCTCGCGCTGATGGCGCTGGACGGCGATCCATCCGGCCCGGTCAATCTCGGCAATCCGGTGGAAACACGGATGGACGAACTGGCCGAGCTGGTGGTGGACCTCACCGGCTCGCGCTCGCGCATCGTGCGCCGCCCGCTTCCGGTGGACGATCCGCGCCGCCGCAGGCCCGACATCGCCAAGGCGAGGGCCCTTCTGAACTGGGAGCCCAAGGTTTCGCTGCGCGCGGGGTTGACCCGCACGATCGACTATTTCGCCGGCCGTATCGCGGCCGAGCCGCCAATGCGCCTCCTGCCAGGCTTCCTCGCTACGGCGGCCCGCCCTCAAGCGGCCCGCCCGCAAGCCGAGGGAGTGCTGGTGTCATGAGGATCGTCGTCATCGGAACCGGCTATGTCGGCCTCGTCACCGGCGCGTGCCTCGCCGAACTCGGCCACGACATCACCTGCTATGACACGGATGCGGGCAAGATCGCCCGTCTCCAGCGCGGCGAGATGCCGATCTTCGAGCCGGGGCTCGAAGAGTTGGTCAAGAGCGAGGTCGCGGCGGGGCGCCTGAGCTTTGCGTCGGGCGCGCTGCCGCTCGACCGGCGCGTGCGCGCCGTCTTCGTCGCTGTCGGCACGCCGCCCTCGGCGATCGACCATTCGGCCGATCTGTCGGCCGTCCATGCCGTGGCCGAGGCGATCGGCCGCGCGGCGGTGCGCCCGCTCGCCGTGATCGTGAAGTCCACCGTCCCGGTCGGCACGGGCGAGGCGGTGGAGCGTATCCTGCGCGATGTCAGACCCGGCATCGCCTTCGATGTCGTGTCCAATCCCGAATTCCTGCGCGAGGGCTCGGCGCTGGCCGATTTCCGCGCGCCGGATCGGATCGTGGTGGGCACAAGCGCCAAACCGGCGCGCCGTCTCCTGGCCGATATCTACCGCCCGCTGACGGAGCGGGGCGCGCCTCTCGTCTTCACCGAGCGCGCCTCGGCGGAGATGATCAAATATGCCGCCAACGCTTTTCTGGCCGCCAAGATCGCCTTCATCAACGAGATCGCCGATCTCTGCGAGGCGGCGGATGCCGATGTCGAGGAAGTCTCGCTCGGCATGGGGCTGGACCGGCGCATCGGGGCCGCCTTCCTGCGGCCGGGGCCGGGCTATGGCGGCTCGTGCTTTCCCAAGGACACGGAGGCCCTGCTCGCCGCCGCCCAAGGGCATGGCGTCCAGTTGCGCCTCGTGGAAAGCACGGTGGCGGCCAACGAGGGGCGCAAGCGGGCCATGGGCCGGCGCGTCATCCGCGCGCTCGGCGAAGCGCACGGGCGAACGATCGCCGTGCTCGGCGTCACCTTCAAGGCGGGCACGGACGACATGCGCCAGGCCCCTTCGCTGCCGATTCTCGCCGCGCTTCGGGCGGCGGGGGCAAGGCTGCGCATCTTCGATCCAGAAGGCATGGCCCATGCCCGCTCGCTCCTGCCGGAGGCGGACTATACGCGAAGCGCCTACGAGTGCCTGGACGGGGCGGACGCGGCCCTGCTTCTGACCGACTGGCCGGAATTCGCCGCGCTCGACCTCGCCCGCGTCAAGGCCTCGATGCGCGGCGACGTATTCGTGGACCTGCGCAACATGCTCTCGCCCGAGCGCCTTCGCGCCGCCGGCCTGCGCGCCTTCGGCATCGGGCGGCGCGAAAAGCTGGCCATGCCCGCGCCTCTCCCCGTACCCTTGCCGCCCGTCCCGGCGGTGCGGCCGAGCGAGGCCATGCCGGCGCTGTCGCCGGCCGACCTGCCGCCGCTGGAGCTCGTCGCGGCGGCGAAGGCGGCCAAGACCGGCCTCAACGGCCACGCCACCTGACGCGAGGGGAGACACAAAGCCATGTCCTCGCTCGCCATGGCGGGAGGCGCGGACACGATTCTCGTGTCCGCCTTCCTCCTGTCCCAGATCCTCTATGCCCTCTCGCTGGGGCTCGGCCTGTTCTTCCTGCGTCTGCCGGTGGACTGGGTGAACCCAAGCGAGGCGGAGGGCCGCCAGCCGGAGGAGCACCCCTATATCGTGCTCTTCTACCCCGTGCTGCGCGAACTCGAATCCACGATGCGGACGACCTTTCTATCGCTCGCCCGCATCGACTATCCCGCCGCGCGCTACCGTGTCGTCGCCATTCCCAATGCCAACGACACGGCGACCGTGGAAAGCCTGCGGCGGCTCGCGCAGGAATTCGCCTTCCTGCAGATCGTCGAGGTGCCCGCCACGACCGATCCGTCCTGGCAGGTGGTCTGGCGCAGCTGGGACGAGAACCCGAAGGCCTATTGGTGGCACAAGGGCAAGCGGGCGGGCGTTCGCGCCCTGCCCCCGAAGAAGACGCGTCAGCTCGTCTATGCCTTTTACACCCTGGCCGAGGAGATGGCGGGCGGCGAGGATTTCCTCGTCAATTATATCGACGCCGATTCCTGCCCGCCGCCGGACCATTTCCTCGCGGCCTCGGCCGGGATGCGCCATTACGATGTCCTGCAGGCCCAGAACATCGCCGGCAATCTCCTCTCCACCCTGCCTGCCTCCTGGCACGCCTTCGACCATATGGCCTGGGACGGGTTTCTCTATCCCCATCTCTCGGCCCGTGGCCGGCAGCCCTTCTGGGTGCTCGGCAAGGGCCTGTTCTTCCGCGCGTCCGATCTCCTGGCGCTCGGCGGCTTCCACCCCTGGATCACGATCGAGGACCCGGAAGTCGGGATGCGCTTCTGGACCCATGGCAAGCGCATCGGCATCATCCAGAACCCCTTGATCGAGGAAGTGCCCTCGACGCTCGGCCACGGCATCACGCAGCGCAAGCGCTGGGTCTGCGGCTTCTTCCAGAGCCTCGCCCAGCCCTTGAAGGACATGGGCATGACGCCCTGGCAGCGCTTCCGGGCGCGGCTGAACTTCGGCCCCTGCCTGTCGCTGTCAGCCAACGCGATCGGCCTGCCGCTCGGCCTTTGGGCGCTGGCCGAATGGAAGGCGGGGGTCAGTCCCGTGCCGGACTGGTCGCTGGCGCTCGCCGCCTTCAACATCGCCACCTTCGCGGTGACGCTGGGGGCGATCTATCTCTCGGTCTGGCGGCGGGCGAAGCTCATCCTGCCGCAGCGGGTGGACCGGCTGCGCTATCTCCTGCGCGTCAACCCGGCCTCGCTCGTTCTCTGGTGGCTCATCTGGCTGGTGCCGCTCGCCATCGGCTTCTGGATGTTCCTGCGTGATCGCGGGCTCGTCTGGGAGCGCACGGTGAAGATCGACGCCAATCACGAGCTGGTGCGCACCGTCGCCGGCTCGCAGCCGGCCGTGGTGCGCCTGGGCGCAGACCTGCCGATCCCCATTCCCGCCAATCGCAATCTCACCGGCGAACCGCAGGCCTCCGCCGGCGGCCTCGCCCTCTGATCCCTCGTTTCCCAAGGAAGACACCCATGTCCAAAGGTCATGTTCTCGTCACGGGCGGCGCCGGCTTCATCGGCTCGCATCTCATCGACCAGCTTCTCGAACGCGATTTCGAGGTGAGCGTGCTCGACTGCCTGAAACCCCAGGTCCATGCCGATGCGGAGGTCGATGCCGATGGCTGGCCCGTCTATCTCGACCGCCGCGCCCGACGCATCCGGGGCGATATTCTGGACGACGGCGTGTTCGAAAGCGCGCTCACGGGCGTTACGCATCTGGCCCATCTCGCCGCCTCGGTGGGCGTCGGCCAGTCCATGACGAATATCGTCGATTACTGCCGCAACAATGTCATGACGGCGGCGATCATGCTCGAAACGCTGTCGCGCCGGCCGCACAAGGTGCAGCGCATCGCGGTCGCCTCCTCCATGTCGATCTATGGCGAAGGGGCCTATAGCGGGCGCTGCGGCACCGTCGCCCCCGCCCTTCGCCCGCACGAACAGCTCGCCGCCCATGAATGGGAGCTGGCGGACGAGGACGGCAGCCCGCTCGTTCCCGTACCGACGGCCGAGGACAAGCTGCTTCAGCCCGCCTCGATCTATGCCGTCAACAAGCGCGACCATGAGGAGATGTTTCTTTCGGTCGGCCGCGCGCTCGGCATCCCGACCGTGGCGCTGCGCCTGTTCAACGCCTATGGCTCGCGCCAGGCACTGTCGAACCCCTATACGGGGGTGGCCGCCATCTTCATCTCGCGCCTTCTGAACGACCAGCCCCCGCTCGTTTTCGAGGACGGGTCGCAGCGGCGCGACTTCGTGCATGTGCATGACGTCGCGCGCGCCTTCGCCACCGTGCTCGACAGCGACATGTCCGTCTGGGACTATTACAATGTCGGCTCCGGGCGCTCGATCACGGTGCGCGAGATCGCCGCCGTGCTCGCCCGTCTCCTGCACAAGAATATCGGCCCGGAGATTCTTGGCCAGCATCGCGTCGGCGATATCCGGCATTGCTTCGCCGACATTTCCAAGCTGGAGCGCGATTTCGGCCTCACGCCCCGGCGCGGCTTCGAGGAAGGTATGGGCGAGCTGATCGAATGGGTTTCCCGCGCCCGCCGCCCGGTGGACCGGGCGCAGACCTGCCTGGGCGAATTGCAGGGCTCGCGGCTCGTGGTCTGACCTTTAGAGAGACAATGGCCGCCTTTCGAAGGCCGCCAGGATCGCCTCGCGCATCGGCGCGGGGCGCATGTCGGAATCATAGGGCAGGCCCCGGTTGAAGCCGGGGCCTGGGCCTTGGTTGCCGACGAGACGCCAGTAGAAGTCGAGATCCTCCGGCTCGATCGCGAGCCAGGAATGGCGGGTGGACAGGCCCCAAGTCGAGACGGCCGAAACGCTCGGGCAGTCCAGCGCCACGTCGAGATAGCGCTTAGCGATCTCGGCCACGAGCCGGTCGCGCAGGGCGGGCGGGGCCGTCAGATCGCGCTCGCGCACATCGAGTTCGGTGATGTGGATGTCGAGCCCGAAGCCCCGGATCTCCCCCAGAAAGCGGGCGAGAACGGGCTCGGAGAAGGGCCCCTTGCGCAGGTCCAGATGCGCCTGGAGCCCAATGCCGCCGAGCGGCGCGCCTCGCACCTTCAGCTTCTCGATCAGCTTCAGGAGGAGATAGCGCCGGTCGGTCTCGACGGGAATGTCGTAGTCGAGCCCGTATTCGTTGAGGAACAGGACCGCCTGCGGCGCGTGCGCCCGCGCTTCCACGAAGGCGCGCTCGATATAGTCCTCCCCGAAGGCGGCGAGGAAGACGCTGGTGCGCAATCCGTCCATGCGCTGGCCGGTGTCGATCGGCTCGTTCACGACATCCCATGTCGTGATATCCGCGCCGTAGCGCGCCAGGACGGATTCGAAATGCGCCGAGATCAGCCCCCAATCAGGCGTCTCGCGCAGCGCCGCTTCCGCCCAGGCGGGCACGCTGCGGTGCCAGAGCAGCGTGTGGCCATGCAGCGCGCGGCCGTTGTCTTGCGCGAAACGGACCAGCCCGTCCGCGCGCGAAAAATCGCGCCGGCCGGGCTCGGGCTCGATCGCATCCCATTTCATCGCGATTTCGGGCGTCAGCGCGTCGCAGTCGGCGAGCACCGCATCCCGGAGATCGGGCTCGGCCACGATCTGTTCGATACGCACCGCCGCGCCGAAGCGCCGGCCGGTGCGCGCGGCGGCCTGCCGCAAGGACGGGCGCTCGGGCGCGCTGGAGGGCTCGGCCGAGGCCAGCACGAAGCCGCTCACCCCCAGAAGCAGAAGCGCGCGCCGGTTGAGCGGATGGCCAGCGGCGGGCGCGGGCGCGAGATGGCCGCGCCGCCCCAGGCCGTCTCGTCGTCGCGCGGGTCTATCGCCTCCCGCCTCCCGCCCCTCCATCGCCCTCCATCGCTCCGAGCGTCAGCGCATGGCGGCGAGTTCGCGCCGCGCTTCGCCGTTTCCTTGCGCGGCGGCTTCCGCATAAAGCTTGCGCGCCCGCTCCGGGTCTCTGGTTTGCAGGAGTTGGGCGAGCTTCCATTTGGCCCATTGATCGCCGGTCTCGCGCACGGAGATTTCGAGATAGCGGCGCGCCTTGGCCGGGTCGCGGCGCACGCCCTCGCCATCGGCCAGCATGAAGCCCAGCATATGGTAGCCCCAGGGATTGTTCTGGTCGGCCGCCCGTTGATACCAGCGCGCCGCCTCGCGCGAGGAATGGCGCACGCCCATGCCCTTCTGGAGAAACCAGCCGACCTTGAACGCGGCATAGCGATCGCCCGAGTCGGCGGCGCGCCGATACCAGCGATAGGCCTCGCGATAGTTCTTGGTCACGCCGACGCCGTTTTCGTAATGCTCCCCGAGCTTGTATTGCGCCGACGTGTTGCCGCGCTCCGCCGCCTTGCGGAAATAGCGCGTGGACAGGGCTGGATTGGGCACCTTATAGCGCAGATAGGTCTCGCCCGCCTTGTACCAGTCCCAGGTGATCTCGGGCGGGCTCGGCGGCGCGGGCGCCTTCGCTTCCACCAGATCGGGCCAAAAAACGGCCAAGGCCGCCAGTGCAAAAGCCCCTACGCGCATCGCAGCTTCCCTCCCGCTTCGGAGACGGGCGGCCCGCTCCGTTCCTCAAGAGCGCCTAACAAAACCTCCGGGCGGAGGCGGGGCGAGGGATTTTCGTCAGTCCACGCGGAGCGAAGCGCAGTCGATGCTGGCGGCATCGGCGAGCATTCGCGACAAAGTGGTTGGCGAAAAGAGCCGGCCAGCCGACCCCCGAGGTTTTGGTAGACGCTCTAAGAGTTAACGACGCGCCGCGCGCGTGCGAAAGCCGGGAGAAATCCGACAGAGCGCTCTTGCGTCCCCTGTCTGCCCGGTCCGCCGGAGGCTCCTGCGTTCGGTTGACGCGACATGGTGATCGGCCTATAAGGCGCGCAGATTTCCGGCGGCATCCTCGGATGCGGCCTGTTATGCCGTGGCGCACCCAGCATCAGGACATCCTGTCAGGGCGCCCCTCGGCGATCGACCCCTTCGCGTCGGATGCTGGTCGGCCCTGTCGGTCGCCCGGGTCCACATACGAACACGAGAGAAACGACACATGGCCAATACGCCGTCGGCCAAGAAGGCCGCACGCAAGATCGCCCGCCGCACGCTGATCAACAAGACGCGCCGCTCGCGCGTGCGCACCTTCCTGCGCAAGGTCGAGGAAGCGATCCTGTCGGGCGACCACGAAGCTGCCCGCGCCGCCTTCAAGGTTGCCGAGCCCGAACTGGCCCGCGCCGCTGCCAAGGGCGTGATCCACAAGAACACCGCGTCGCGCAAGATCTCGCGTCTGTCGAGCCGCGTGAAGGCCGTCGGCGCCGCCTGATCGAGCTCGCTCGAACGGTTTCGATGTGATGAAGGCCCGAGGCGCACGCCTCGGGCCTTTTTCGTTGTGCAATGCCCACGCGGATAGGTCTTTTTGCGGGCGCGGCCAAGGATCAGGGAACCTTTCCACCCGTCACGAAAGCGTCACGCTTCCGTCAAATCGCGCGATCGGTCTGTCATCGAACTGTCATTGTGGACGACTCGGCACAATGCTCAGGCTGCCTATCGGTTCCCGATTTTCCAGCTTGATTTTTCAGAATCCCCGGAATCCCGCCGATTCCTTGTCGCTCGAAAAAGACCATCAAAAACAATAACTTGAAGGAGGTCGCTGACGAGACCCCGAGTCTTGGTGCGCGCAAGGGGACGCCACCGTGAGTCAATCGGGATGCGACAAAAAAAACTCGTATTCCCGCCTCAATCCACCACCTTCGTCAGCCCCGAGCGGAATCCGCAAGTGAATCAGACGATTAAGTTTGGGCCACTTTGCGACAGCGCCATGAACGCGCCCGATGCTGGGCCCAGAGCCAGGCAGAATCGCGATTCAAAGCTTGCTCCGGGCTGGTCGGATTGCGTAGCTTTTCCCTCACGACAAGAGCCATGGCAGCCGAAGGATGGGGACAAGATGCGTTTTCCATAAGAAATGCGCACGATGAACCCCATCTGGAACGCGACCCGCCGTTCTCGCTGATCTCTTTCATTCTGTCCGATCGCGTCCCCGCAACTCCTTGTAGCTCGGGGCCAAGGTCGGTTGTTCCTGCGTTTTGCCGGCCTCTCCGAGCGCCGGTCAGTCTGGAGTTCCCCATGAGCCGTTCCTACAAGGGCGACGTGACACCGGCCGAGTGCTGGTCCGCGCTCGACAGCGACGAACCCGCCTTTCTCGTGGACGTGCGCACCAGCGCGGAATGGAACTTCGTGGGCTTTCCGCTGGCGCCGGCCGGCCGGCCGCAGCCGCTTTTCGCGGAATGGCAGACCTATCCTTCCATGTCGATCGACGGCAGCTTCGCGCCCCGCGTCGCCGAGGCCATCAAGGCATCGGGCGGCAGCGAGACCTCACCCGTCTTCTTCCTGTGCCGCTCGGGCGCCCGGTCCATGGCGAGCGCCAGCGCGCTGACCGATCTCGGCTTTGCCAACTGCTTCAACGTCCTGGACGGGTTCGAAGGCCCGCCCGACGAGGAGGGCCATCGCGGCCAGATCGCCGGCTGGAAGGCCGCGGGTCTTCCCTGGAGGCAGAAATAATGGCCGGCCTCTCGACCGCCACGCCGCCCAAGGCGCCGCGCGCTCCGCTGCGCGCCCCCGCCTCCCGCGCGGTTCCCATCACCGCCGCAGTCGCAGCCCGCATCCAGCCAAACGAGCCCGCCATGAGCCCCGCCCACGGTGAAGCCGAGATCATCGACCGCGTGAACGCGCGCCTCAAGGCCCATCTCGGCCCGGATGTCTTCGCCTCCTGGTTCACGCGCATGAAGCTCGAACAGGCCGGCAAGGGCGTGGTGCAGCTCTCCGTGCCGACCGCCTTCCTGCGCACCTGGATCAACGGTCATTACAAGGACCTCCTGCTCCAGATCTTCTCCGAAGAGATTCCAGGCACGCTGAAGGTGGACATCGCGGTTCGCTCCGCCGTGCGCGGCTCGGGCGCGCCGGCCCCGGCGCAGCGCCGCGCCGAAGCGGCCCCGGCTCTCACGCCCGCCGCCCAAGCCCTGCCCGCGCCGACGCCCCGCGCGGCGACAGCCGAGCGCACGGCCGGCGTCGAAACCGTTCGCCCGCAGAGCGATTTCGGCTCGCCGCTCGACCCGCGCTATGTCTTCGAGAGCTTCGTGGAAGGCGCGTCCAATCGCGTGGCGCTCGCCGCCGCGCGTTCGATCGCCGAAAACGGGCCGCAGTCGGTGCGCTTCAACCCGCTCTTCCTCCATGCCTCGGTGGGCCTGGGCAAGACGCATCTCCTCCAAGCCATCGCCAATGCGGCGCTGGAGCGTGAGGATCGCCCGCGCGTCGTCTATCTCACGGCCGAATATTTCATGTGGCGCTTCGCCACCGCGATCCGCGACAACCAGGCGCTCGACTTCAAGGAAAACCTGCGCGGTATCGACATCCTGATCATCGACGACATGCAGTTCCTGCAGGGCAAGTCGATCCAGCAGGAATTCTGCCATCTTCTCAACGCGCTGATCGATTCCGCGCGGCAGGTCATCGTGGCGGCGGACCGGCCGGCCTTCGAGCTGGAATCGCTCGACAGCCGCGTGCGCTCGCGCCTCGCCGGTGGCGTCGCCATCGAGATCGTCTCGCCCGACTTCGACATGCGCAAGGGCATCATCGCCGCGCGCGTCGATGCCATGAAGGCCGCAGATCCAAGCTTTGCGATCAACGAGGGCGTGCTCGACACGATCGCCCGGCGCGTGACCGGCTCGGGCCGCGACCTCGAAGGCGCGTTCAACCAGATCGCCTTCCGGCACTCGGTCGGCCAGCCGCTTTCGAACCAGCATCTCGACGACCTCCTGAACCAGCTGACCCGCGCGGGCGGCGAAAAGCGGGTGCGGATCGAGGACATCCTGAAATTCGTCTCGCGCCATTACAACGTGTCGCGCACGGACATCCTCTCGGCCCGGCGCACGCGCACCATCGTGCGCCCGCGCCAGATCGCCATGTATCTCGCCAAGACCATGACGCCGCGCTCGCTGCCCGAAATCGGCCGGAGATTCGGCGGGCGCGATCATACGACCGTGCTTCACGCCGTGCGCAAGATCGAGGCCGAGCGCGCGAGCGACCAGAAGCTCGCCGAAGAGCTCGACGTCATCCGCCGCATGATCGAGGAATAAGCGCAGGCGAAACGCCAGCGATGAAGGTCCGGGCATCAGCGCGCCGGACCTTCCCTTCGCCGGTCTTTCGGCCGCATGGGCGGGCCGCCCGCGCAGCCCGCTTCGGCGCTTGCCCCTGGCCCGCCCGCTTCCGCGCAAGGCCGGCCCGCAGGCGCTTTTTCTTTTGCGCCCGCCCTTGGTCCTATTCTACAAGGTTCGGACCTTTGCGCGGGTGCCGGTTCTCGGCGCATCCTCAAGTTCCCGAACGGTCTTTTCGCCATGCGTATTCTCATCGAGCGGTCGAACCTCCTCAAGTCGCTGAGCCATGTGCAGCGCGTGGTGGAGCGGCGCAACACGATCCCGATCCTGTCCAACGTCCTCTTGAAGACGGAAGACGGGGGCATGCGCCTGAAGGCGACCGATCTCGACATCGAGATCACCGAAACCGTGCCGGCCATGAGCGAGCAGCCGGGCGCGACCACCGTGCCCGCCCATCTCCTCTACGACATCGTGCGCAAGCTGCCCGACGGCTCGGAGGTCATGCTCCAGACCGACGGAAACGGCGGGCAGATGACCGTGACCTCGGGCCGCTCGAACTTCCGCCTTCAGTGCCTGCCGGAAGCCGACTTTCCGGACATCACGGCCGGCACCTTCACCCATGCCTTCAAGCTGAAGACCGGCGATCTCGCGCGCCTCATCGAACGCACGCAATTCGCGATCTCGACGGAAGAGACGCGCTATTATCTGAACGGCATCTTCTTCCACACGCTGGAGTCGGGCGGCGCGCTGCAGCTTCGCTCGGTCGCGACCGACGGGCATCGCCTCGCCCGCGCCGAAACCGACGCGCCGGCGGGCTCCGAAGGGATGCCGGGCATCATCGTGCCGCGCAAGGCCGTGTCGGAAATCCAGAAGCTGCTCGGCGAAGGCGCCGAGATGGTGGAGGTGGAACTGTCCGATTCCAAGATCCGCTTCACGATCGGCCCGGTCGTCATGACCTCCAAGCTGATCGACGGCACCTTCCCCGATTATCAGCGCGTCATCCCCACCGGCAACGACAAGGCGCTGACGCTGGATCGCCAGAGCTTCGCCCATGCGGTGGACCGCGTCTCGACCATCTCGTCCGAGCGCGGCCGGGCGGTGAAGCTCGCGGTCTCGGCCAGCCAGCTCGTGCTCACCGTCAATTCGCCCGATGCCGGCACCGCGACCGAGGAACTGGCCGTCGGCTATGATTCCGACGAGCTGGAGATCGGCTTCAACGCCAAATATCTCCTCGACATCACCGGGCAGCTGTCGGGCGAATCGGCCGTCTTCATGATGGCCGATCCCGGCTCGCCGACGCTGATCAAGGACGGGGGCGACGAGCGCACGCTCTATGTTCTGATGCCCATGCGCGTTTGAGGCCGGCCCCCGACCTTCAATCCATGCCATCCGATCCAGCGCCCGGCCCCGATGCGCGCATTCGCGTGGCCGGGCTCGGCCTCGTGGACTTCCGCAACTACCCGACCCTCAGCCTCAACCTGAGCTCGCGCTTCGTCGTGTTCCATGGCGACAACGGCGCGGGGAAGACCAATCTTCTGGAGGCGCTGTCGCTTCTCTCTCCCGGGCGTGGCCTGCGCCGGGCGAGCTATGGCGAGATCGCGCGCGCGCGCGGCTCGGGCGGCTTTTCCGTGCGCGCCCGCCTGCGGGAAGAAGATGGCGATGTCAGGGATCTCCTGACGCTGGTTCGCCCGGACGAGGAGAATGGCGCGAACCGCATCCTGCGCATCGACGGCGCGCAGGCGCGCACGGGCGACGAGCTTCTCGATCATCTGCGCGTGGTCTGGCTGACGCCGGCCATGGACGGGCTCTTCACCGGCCCCGCCGCCGAGCGCCGCCGCTTTCTGGACCGCATGGTTCTGACCGTCGATCCCGGCCATGGAAGGCGCGCGCTCGACTACGAGAAGGCCATGCGCGGGCGCAACCGTCTCCTGTCCGAGGACCGGATGGACGATGGCTGGCTCTCGGGCATCGAAGCGCAGATGGCCGAGCTGGGCCTTGCCATCGCGCTCGCCCGCGCCGATCTCGTGGAGCGGCTGCGCGGCTCGATCGAAAGCATCGGCGGCTCGCCTTTTCCGGTTGCCGATCTGCATCTTCAATCCGGCTACGAAGAGCTGGATCTTCAGGGCGCGGCGGTGGACCTCGAAGACCGGATCGGCGCGCGCCTGCGCGCCCGGCGCGGGCTCGACCGCGCGGCCGGGCGCACGCTGGAAGGGCCCCATCGCGGCGATCTGGACGTCATTCACCGCGCCAAATCCATGCCGGCCGCGCTGTCTTCCACGGGCGAGCAGAAGGCCCTTCTCGTCGGTCTGGTGATCGCCCATGCGCGCCTCGTGGAAGCCTCCAGCGGCATGACGCCGCTTCTGCTTCTGGACGAAATCGCCGCCCATCTCGACCCCGGCCGCCGCGCCGCCCTGTTCGACATTCTGGACGATCTCGGCGTTCAGGCCTTCCTGACCGGCACGGACGCAGGCCTGTTCGACGCGCTGGCCGGCCGCGCACAAATGGTCGAAATCCGCAACGGAGCCGCCCTATGACGGATGCCCCTCCCCTTTCGGGCGACGAGTTGCAACGCTACGCCCGGCATCTCGTGCTGGCCGATATCGGCGGGCCGGGCCAGCAGAAGCTGAAGCGGGCGCGGATTCTGGTTCTCGGCGCGGGCGGTCTCGGCTCGCCGGTCGCCTTGTATCTGGTGGCGGCGGGCGTCGGCACGCTGGGGATCGTGGACGACGACACCGTGTCGCTCTCCAACCTCCAGCGCCAGATCCTGCATGGCACGCCCGATATCGGACGCCCGAAGCTCGACAGCGCGCGGGATGCGCTGGCGCGCCTGAACCCGCATGTCACCGTCGAGCCCCACGCAACCAGGCTGGACGGCGAGAACGGAGCGGCCATCATCGCCGGTTACGACATCGTGATCGACGGCTCGGATAATTTTGCGACGCGCTATGCGCTGGCCGATCTCTGCGAGCAGCTGGAGAAGCCGCTGGTGACGGCGGCCGTGCAGCGCTTCTCCGGCTCGCTCACCGTGCTCGTGCCCTTTCGAGAAAATGGCGAAGGCCAGCTTCATCCGCGCTACCGCGACCTTTTCCCCGAGCCGCCTCCCGCCGGTCTCGTCCCGACCTGCGCGGAGGCCGGCATTCTGGGCGTCGTCACCGGCATTCTCGGCACGCTTGCCGCTTGCGAGGCGATCAAGCTGGCGACCGGCGCGGGCGAGCCGCTGATCGGCCGCCTGCTTCTGGTGGATACGCTGCGGATGCGCTTCGAGGAAATCCGCTATCGTCGCCCGAAGGCGAAGGGCTGAGGCATTAAAAGGGTCCGGGTCTAGCGCTGCCGCACCCACGGATGCTCATGCGCGGCGGCGCAGGGCGACAGGCCGCTCGTCGGCGTCCGGGAGCAGGTTATCGTCCCGCGATGCCGTGACGGTTTCAGGCGACGCCCTGCCGGCGGCCCCGCGTTTAGCGATGTCTGCCGGCGCGTCGTCCTTGGCATGGATCTGGAAATAGCTGGCTCGCTCGTTGAGGCGGGACGCCTCGCTGGCCAGTTGCACGGCCGTCGCGGACAATTCGTTGGACGCCCCGGCGTTCGACTGCGTGACCTGATCGAGCTGCTGGATCGCCTGGTTGATCTGGCTGACGCCGACCGACTGTTCTCGCGCGGCAGCGGAAATCTCCATGACGAGTTCGGCCGTCCGCTCGATGTCGGGCACCATTTCGGCGAGCTTGCGGCCCGCCTCGTCGGACGCACGGCGCGTCGAGTCCGACAGCGTTGCGATCTCGCTCGCCGCGTGCTGCGAACGCTCGGCGAGTTTGCGCACCTCGGAGGCGACCACAGCGAAACCCTTGCCGTGCTGACCGGCGCGTGCCGCCTCGATCGCGGCGTTCAGGGCCAGGAGATCGGTCTGGCGCGCGATGTCCTGCACGATGCGGATGTGCTCGTAGATCGTGTGGATCGCCTGAACGGAGCCGATCATCGCCTCGCTCGTCTCGCGGGCCGATTGCGAGGCGCGCCGCGCGATCGCCTCGGTCTGCCCGGCGTTCTCGGCGCTTTGGCGCAGATTGGCGGTCATCTCCTCCACCGCGGCCGAGGCCTGTTCGGAGGCGGCGGCCTGTTCCGTCGCGCCCGACGACAATTGCTCGGCCGCGACGGCCGATTGGCTGGAGCCTGCGGCCACCTGATCGGCCGACGCGCGCACCTCGGACAAGATGTCCCGCAGGCGGGCGCGCGTCTCTTCCAACCGGTCGAGCAGCGTGCCGATCTCGTCGCGGCGCCCATGGCGAATGGCCTCGGCGATCTCGCCCCTGCCGAGCCGCTCGGTTTGTGCGATGGCGACGGAAAGCCCTTGGTTGACGAGAAGGCTCAGCCAGACGGCTGCGCCAAGGCCGAGGAGAACGGCAGCGGTGACGATCGCGACGAGAATGTTGCGGGTTGAGTAATAGGCGCTTTCCGAACGCTGGGTCTCCTCGGCCGCGGTCTGCTGTTGCAGTTGCGAAAGCGCGCCGACGCTGTTCAGAATGACCTTCATAGCGGGCACCGCCTCGCGTTCGATGATCCCAAGCGCTTCCGGCGTTCCACGCAGCTTGCGCGCGTGGGTTGTCGCCGCCTCATAGCGCGCGACGGCATCGCGTAGCGTGTCCACCTGATCGACCGCAAGGCGGGTGTGGGAACGATAGGTGTCGATACCGGCTTTCGCCCTTGCCAGCGCCGCATCGATGGTCCGATCCATCTCGCTGTGACGGGCCGGGTCGGTGACGAGAAGCGAGCGATTGACGACGCGCCCGGCGTCCAACAGATCGGCGCGGATGTCGGCGAGCCGAAGGCTCTGCGCGAAGGGCCGGTCGTGGAAGTTCATGAATCGATCATTGGACCGGCCGAGGCTGTCGATCCCAATGAAGCCAACCGCCGCCATGGCCACCAAAACAATCGCGAAACCGCCCGCGAGTTTCTGCCTGATCGTAAACCGCATGACCTGCCCCTTCGAACGTAAGTGAGGCATTACAACCTTTTCGAGTTGAGAATCTCTTGTAGGCTGAGACCCGGCGCGCGGCAGCGTTAGCGGAGTCTTATTCCTGATGCTCAGGTTCACGAAAAGAAGATCAGCTTCGGGAAGGGTTCGTTAACCGCGATGAGCGATGGTGGAGAGGTTCCTGCCGGAGTTCATAAAGCCTTGATGTTCCCCTCCGTTTCGCTCCGTCGCTCGCTCCTGCCCGCCCTCGCCCTTTTGACGCTCGCCTCGCATGCGCAAGCTCAGACGCCCGCCGCCGCCGCGACGCGGCCCGAGTCGGCCATGCCCGCCGCCGCGGAAGAAGGACAGGACCCGGACATGAGCCGGAAGCTGCCCCTGCCCCGTTTCGTGTCGCTGAAGTCGGCCCGCGTGAACCTGCGCGTCGGCCCCGGCAAGGACTACGCGGTGTCCTGGCTTTTCACCAAGCCCGGCCTGCCGGTCGAGATCATCCAGGAATACGACCTCTGGCGGCGTATCCGCGATGCGGACGGGACGGAAGGCTGGGTCTATCACTCGCTTCTGTCGGGCGAACGCACCGCTTTGGCCGCTCCCTGGCTGAAGAGCAAGAAGGGCGCGCTGGTCACGGTGCACCGCTCGGCCGCCGCCGATTCCTCCGTGGTGGCCGAAATGGAGCCGGGTGTCGTTGCCAAGGTGCGCGAGTGCTCCTTCAGCTGGTGCGAAGTGGAAGCGGGCGGGCGTCGCGGCTTCGTCTCGCAGAACGAAATGTGGGGTGTGTATCCCGACGAGCGGTTCTGAACCGACGGCGGGAATGCCCGAACGGAAAAAGGCCGGCGCCCCATGGGCCCGGCCTTTTTTCATGCGATCCTCGCGAGAACATGAAAAAGGCAGCCGATGCCGCCTTTCGCCATCAGGAGAGACTGGTCTTCTCGCGCTTGCGGCGCACGCGCACCACCACGTCGATATTGACGATCTCCATGCCCTCGGGCGGCGCGGGAATGTTTTCGACGCTGATCGCGCCGTCGGGAATGTCGATCATCGTGTTGTCGGATTCCACGAAGAAGTGGAAATGGTCCGACGTGTTCGTGTCGAAATAGGTGCGCTGGCCTTCCGCCGAGAGCGGACGCACAAGGCCGGCATCGGTGAACTGGTGCAGGGTGTTGTAGACGGTGGCGAGCGAGACGGGCTCACCGGCGCGGTGTGCCTCCTCGTGCAACTCTTCGGCCGACAGATGCCGATCGCCTGCGCCGAAAATCAGATTGCACAGGGCCACGCGCTGGCGCGTCGGCCGCAGGCCGGCGGAGCGCAGACGTTCGAACACACAAAACGACGATGCCCGATGGGCGTCCCGTGATGTGTCCTGCGAGGGCTTGGCCCGATTGTCCATGATGCTTCGCCGTAATGTTGAGTCTTATATTCCGCTTTTACGGCCCCGTGCGCTGCACCGCAAGACCGCGTTCTCGTGACAGCATAATCCCCTCGGCCTAAAAGAACAATTGCGCCTCGCGCGCATCAGCTGCACCGCTCCGCAAGAAGCGCGAGAGCCTTGCCCGAGCCCTTGAGCGGCAGGCGAAAGGACCCCGCCGGGCTGGAAAGTTCCAGTTCCTTGCCCCGCTTCAGCCGATCGAAGAGCGGCTTCATCTCGGCCGCCTTGTCGGAGCGCACGAAGCGCGAGCCCGGCCCGTGCGGCTCGGCCTCGGCCTTGGCGGGCAGCAGGGTCGCCACGCCGTCGACGCTGAAGACCAGCGTCGCCGGGCGGCCTTCCGGGAAGCGCGCGCCGGTGCCCGAGACGATGGTGCGAAGCCGCCCCGGCGCTTCGCATTCGAACTGCACGCCCGCTGGCCGCCCCTTTTGCGTATAGGCGGCGCGCACCGATCCGCCAGCCGTCTCGCCGCGCCATTCCTGCGCGCGCGCAGCGCCAGCCAGCGTCAGCGCCAGCATCAGCGCCGCCCCGGCCGCAAACCCCTGATACGCCATCCATCTCCCCCCTCGTTTCGCCCTGTCCGCCGGGCATCTGCCTGCATGACGCGGGGAGATGGGCGCAAGAAAGGCGAGAGGAAAGATTGAAGAAACGTTGAATCCAAGCGAGAGCTGACGCATTTGCCCTTGAACGCACCCGTGCTAAGGGCTTCGCGACGAACGCGGCCTTCGAGAGTGCCGTGAGGAAACGGGCAAGGTAATGACGACAGGCAAGACCCACTTCGACAAGGACGATCTTCTGGCCTGCGGCCGGGGCGAACTGTTCGGTGCGGGCAACGCGCAATTGCCGCTGCCGCCCATGCTCATGTTCGATCGCATCACCGAGGTGACGACGGATGGCGGCGAGTTCGGCAAGGGCTCGATCCGTGCCGAGTTCGACGTCTCGCCCGATCTCTGGTTCTTCGACTGCCACTTCAAGGGCGATCCGGTCATGCCGGGGTGCCTCGGCCTCGACGCGCTCTGGCAGCTCACCGGCTTCTATCTCGGCTGGCTGGGCGAGGAAGGGCGCGGGCGCGCGCTCGGCGTCGGCGAGGTGAAGTTCTCCGGCCAGGTGACGCCGAAGGTCAAGCTCGTGGAATACGGCGTCGAGTTCCGCCGCGTCATGCGCTCCAAGCTCAAGCTCGGCATCGCGGAAGGGTGGATGAAGGCCGATGGCGAGGTCATCTACCGCGCCAGCAACCTGCGCGTCGGCCTGTTCAAGGACGGCGAAGCGGATGCCTCGGTCGGCGGCTGAGCGCAAACACTGACAGATTATAGGCGGTCCCAGCGGACCCCAAGAAGGAGTTAGGCCATGAGGCGGGTCGTCGTGACCGGAATGGGCATCGTGTCCTCGATCGGCAACGATCTCAGTGAGGTCACGGCCTCACTGCGCGAGGCGAAGTCCGGCATCAGCTTCTCCGAGGATTTCGCCGAGAACGGCTTCAAGTGCCGCGTCTGGGGCAAACCCAATCTCGACGTGACCGACCTCGTGGACCGTCGCGCCATGCGCTTCCTCAGCCAGGGCGGCGCCTGGAACCATGTCGCCATGAAGCAGGCGATCGCCGATTCCGGGTTGGACGAGAAGGACATCTCGAACAACGAGCGCACCGGCATCATCATGGGCTCGGGCGGCCCCTCGACGCGCACGCTGATCGAGGCCGCCGACATCACGCGCAAGAACAACAGCCCCAAGCGCATCGGCCCCTTCGCGGTGCCCAAGGCCATGTCGTCCACAGCCTCGGCGACGCTGGCGACCTGGTTCAAGATCCACGGCGTCAACTACTCGATCTCCTCGGCCTGCTCGACCTCGGCCCATTGCATCGGCAATGCGGCGGAGATGATCCAGTGGGGCAAGCAGGACGTGATGTTCGCCGGCGGCCACGAAGACCTCGACTGGACCATGTCGAACCTCTTCGACGCCATGGGCGCCATGTCCTCCAACTTCAACGACCAGCCGGCCTCGGCCTCGCGCGCCTATGATAAGAACCGCGACGGGTTCGTGATCGCGGGCGGCGCGGGCGTCGTGGTTCTGGAGGAATACGAGCGGGCGAAGGCGCGCGGCGCCAAGATCTATGCCGAACTCGTCGGCTACGGCGCGACCTCGGACGGCTACGACATGGTGGCCCCTTCGGGCGAAGGCGCCATCCGCTGCATGCGTCAGGCGCTTGCCACGGTGAACGGTAAGGTCGATTACGTGAACACGCACGGCACCTCGACGCCGGTCGGCGATTCCAAGGAGATCGGCGCGATCCGCGAAGTGTTTGGCGACGCCATCCCGCATATCCAGTCCACCAAATCGCTCACCGGCCATTCGCTGGGCGCGGCTGGCGTGCAGGAAGCCATCTATTCGCTTCTGATGATGCAGGCGGGCTTCGTGGGCGAAAGCGCCCATATTCAGGAGCTCGACCCGGAATTCGAGGGCGTTCCGATCGTGCGCCAGCGCATCGACGATGCCAAGATCGACATCGCCCTGTCCAATTCCTTCGGCTTCGGCGGCACCAATGCCACGCTGGTCTTCCAGCGCGTACCCAACTGAGAAAGCCCTTTCGATGAATGATCTGATGAAGGGCAAACGCGGCCTCGTGATGGGCGTCGCGAACCACAATTCCATTGCCTGGGGCGCGGCCAAGGCCATGGCGGCCCAGGGCGCCGAGATCGCCTTCAGCTATCAGGGCGAAGCCTTCGGCAAGCGCCTGCGCCCGCTGGCGGCCGAAATCGGCTCGACCCTGCTCGTGGATTGCGACGTCGAGGACATCGCCTCGGTGGACGCCCTGTTCGAGACGCTGAAAGCGGAATGGGGCCAGATCGACTTCTTGGTACACGCGATCGGCTTTTCCGACAAGAACGAGCTGAAGGGCCTCTACGCCGACACGACGCGCGAGAACTTCTCGCGCACCATGGTGATCTCCTGCTTCTCCTTCACCGAAGTCGCCAAGCGCGCGGCTGCGATGATGAACGAGGGCGGCTCCATGGTGACGCTGACCTATGGCGGCTCGATGCGCGTCATGCCGAACTACAACGTGATGGGCGTTGCCAAGGCGGCGCTGGAAGCCTCCGTGCGCTATCTCGCGGCCGATTTCGGCCCACGCGACATCCGCGTCAACGCCGTGTCGGCCGGCCCCTTGCGCACGCTGGCGGGCGCGGGTGTCTCCGACGCGCGCCTGATGCTGAACTATCAGCGCCGCAACGCGCCCATGCGCCGCAACGTGACGCATGAGGAAGTCGGCAACTCGACGCTCTATCTCCTGTCGGACCTGTCCAAGGGCGTGACGGGCGAAATCCACTACGTGGATGCCGGCTACAACATCATGTCCATGCCCGCGCTGGACGAGTTGAAGACGCAGGAAAGCCGCGCCGTCGCGGCCGGTGACACCTCGGGCGAATAAGCCGACCACCTGTTCGGCATTCGAAAAGCCCGTCGCTCGATCCCGAGCGGCGGGCTTTTTTGGTTTTCAGAGAACGCTGCGGATGGCGAAGCTCGAATTGATCCGCTGGACGCCCGGCAGGCGCGAAAGCACCTCCTTGTGGATGCGCTCGTAATCTCCCGCGCCGGCGGCTTCGAGTCGAAGGAGATAATCCTCTTCGCCAGTCATGAGATAGCATTCGCGGATTTCGGGATGTTTCAGAACCTCCGCTTCGAAGCGGCGCAGCACATCCTCGGTCTGCCGCTCCAGGCTGATGCGCACGATCACCACATGACCTTCGCGCCCCTCGGCCCCGGCGACGATGGCGGTGTATCCCCGGATGACGCCGCTTTCCTCCAGAATCTGCACACGCCGCAGGCAGGCCGATGGTGACAAACCGACCTCGCCCGCCAAAGCAACATTCGTCATCCGTCCGTCGCGGCGAAGGGCGCGGATGATCTTGCGGTCGGTGTTGTCGAGGTCCGGCATGAAATGGCGCAGCCTTCGAAGAAAATGGCATTGAGGAGCTATCTTTCGAATTTTGTGCGTGAGATCGGCCGTACATTCAAGAATGATTGCGCCACAATTCGGGGAGTTCCGATTGGAGGCGCGCATGCTCGTGATCTCGTCCGCTTCATCCCCCGTTCTGCCCATTTCAGCGGCAGGCGCTGTCAGCGCCGGCGCCGTTCTGACGATCGATCTGTCGGCGCTGCGTGCCAATTATCGCCGCCTCTGCCGCGAGGCCGGCGGCGCGCGGGTCGCTGGCGTCGTGAAGGCCGACGCCTATGGGCTCGGGGCCGAGCGCGTCGCGCCCGCCCTTTGGAGCGAAGGCTGCCGCAGCTTCTTCGTGGCGCATCTTTCCGAAGCCTTGGCGCTGCGCCCGGCTTTGCCTTCTGAGGCGGAAATCTTCGTTCTGAATGGGCTCGCGCCCGGCGACGAGCGCCGCTGCGCGGAGGCCCATGTGACGCCCGTCATCAATTCCGGCACGCAACTCTCCGCTTGGGGCGCGCTGGCTCAGACGCTCGGCCGCCCGCTTCCCGCCGCTCTACAGGTGGACAGCGGCATGGCGCGGCTCGGCCTTGCGCCCGAGGAGGTCGCGGCGATCGCGGCCGACCCGGCGCATCTTGCCGGGGTCGACGTGACCCTGGTGATGAGCCATCTCGCCTGCGCCGACGAACCGGAGCACCCGGCCAACCGCGCGCAGCTCGAAGCCTTCAAAGCGCTCGCAGCCCGCCTGCCGGAGGCGAGGCGCTCGCTCGCCAATTCCGCCGGCGTGTTTCTCGGCCCGGACTTCCATTTCGACCTCTGCCGCCCCGGCATCGCGCTTTACGGCGGCCAGCCCTTCGAGGGGCCGGAGAACCCGATGCGCGCCGTCGCCCGGCTCGACGCGCGCGTCATCCAGATTCGCGAGGTGCCGGCGGGCGCGGGCGTCGGCTATGGCTGGAGCCTCGTCACCCCCGGCGCCATGCGCCTTGCGACCATCGGCATTGGCTATGCCGATGGCTGGCCGCGATCGTTGAGCAATCGGCTCGGCGCCTATCATGGCGGGCAGCCGCTCGGCGCGGCCGGCCGCGTCTCCATGGATTCCGTCATTCTCGATATCGGCTCGGCGGCTCTCAAGCCCGGCGATCTCGTGGAACTGATCGGCCCGCATCAGAGCTTGGGCGAAGTGGCCGCCACGGCCGGCACCATCCCTTATGAAATCCTCACCGCCCTCGGCCAGAGATTCGAGCGGCGCTATGCTGAAGGAGCGCTGGCATGAAGATCGCGGTTCTGGGCGCGGGCGTCATCGGCGTCACGTCGGCGTGGTATCTCGCCAAGGCCGGGCACGAGGTCACCGTCATCGACCGGCAGGCGGGGCCGGCGCTGGAAACGAGCTTCGCCAATGCGGGCGAGGTCTCCTTCGGCTATTGCTCGCCCTGGGCTGCGCCCGGCATTCCGAAAAAGGCGATCAAGTGGCTCATGATGGAGCACGCGCCGCTGATCCTGCGGCCGAAGATGGACGCGGCCATGCTGCGCTGGCTGACGCGGATGCTGCGCAATTGCACGGCCGAGCGCTACGCCATCAACAAGAGCCGGATGCTGCGACTCGCCGATTACAGCCGCACGAGTCTCGCCGAGCTGCGCCGCGACACCAATATCGAATACGACCAGCGCATGAAGGGCACGCTCCAGCTCTTCCGCACGCGCGAACAGCTCGACGCCTCGCTGAAGGACCAGAAGGCGTTGAAAGAGGACGGCATCGCCTATGAGGTGCTCGACCCCGAAGGCTGCATCCGCATGGAGCCGGCGCTCGCCCATGCGCGCGAGAAGATCGTCGGCGGGCTGCTGACGCCCAATGACGAGACGGGCGACTGTTTCAAGTTCACCAATGGCCTCGCCGAGCGGGCCGAAGCGCGCGGCGTACGCTTTGCCTATGGGCGCACGATCCAGGGGCTTCGCGTCGAGGGCGGGCGGTGCCTTGGCGTCGAGACGGATCGGGGCTTCGAGGCGGCCGATGCCGTCGTCGTCGCGCTCGGTTCCTACTCGCCGCTTCTGGTGAAACCCTTCGGCATCGATCTGCCCGTTTATCCCGTGAAGGGCTATTCGCTGACCATCCCGATCGTCGACGAGGCCCGCGCGCCCGAATCCACCGTGATGGACGAAAGCTACAAGATCGCCATCACGCGCCTCGGCAACCGTATCCGCGTCGGCGGCATGGCCGAGATTTCCGGCTTCACCAACGATCTCGCCGAAGCGCGCCGACGCACGCTGGAGCATTCGGTCACCGACCTCTTCCCCGGCGGCGACGTGAAACAGGCGAGCTTCTGGTCGGGTCTGAGGCCGATGACCCCGGACGGAACCCCCGTGATCGGCCCCACCAAGATCGCCGGCCTGTTCCTCAACACCGGCCATGGAACGCTGGGCTGGACCATGTCGTCGGGATCGGGCCGGCTCCTCGCCGATCTCGTTAGCGGCCGAACAGCGGACATCGACGCGCGCGATCTCGCCGTGGCGCGATACGGCAGGGCCTGATGGAGACAGCGCCTCGCCTTGGAGCAGGCGAGCCCCTTCAACATTCGTTAAGCTTGACGATCGTAAGGTTTCACGACCGAACTAAGCCATTGCGCGGTTCACCCATTCTTCAATCGGGGCATTGTTAAAGTCGGTGAGGACAGGCCTGTCCGCCGTCTTTAAACCTCGCGACCTCGCCCGGTCGCTTCCTATGGCGACCTCCGCGTATGAGCCTTGCCGCAGCCGCTCCTGCGACCGAAAGCCGTTCCGCTTCGCGCTGGCCGGCGCACCGTCAGCGCGCCTTCATCTTCTGGGCGGCGCTGGTGGCCTTGCTTCTGTCCTTCTGCACGGTCTCCATCATGACGCTGGTGGAGTTGCGCAACGACACGTGGCAGCGCGCCGCCAACAGCGCTCGCAGCCTGGCGTTGGCCCAATCGCTCGAAATTTCACGCCGCTTCCAGATCTATGACAGCGTGCTGCGCTCCATCGCCCAAGCCGCAGGCGACGATGCCTTCACGCAGATCGACTGGATCTCGCAGCAGGCCGTCCTGTTCGATGGGGCGTTGGTGGATTCCGCGCTGGCCGATATCATCGTCGCCGATGCCACTGGCCGGGTCCGCTGGAGCCGACGAGGTGGCGTCGGCGCGGAGACGAACATCTCCGACACACCCTATTTTCAGGCGCAGCGTGCAGCCATCCGCAATGGTCTTCTGATCAGTCGCCCTTTGGTGCTGCATGGCCGTGCGCCGGATATGGTCGTCGCCATCAGCCGCGGCCTGGAAACGCGAGACGGATCCTTCGACGGCTTGGTGACCGCGCTGGTGCGACTGGATCTTTTCGAACACATCATGAGCGGAGCCACACTGGGTCCGAACGACGTGGTCAATCTGGTTTCGGAAGATGGGATCTTTCTGGCGCGGTCCCCCTCGCTTCCGGGCATCGTGGGACGAGACGTCTCGTCGGTGCCCGACGCCTCGCTCTTTCTGAGCGCACCGCCGGAGGGCTTCACCTCCCGCTCCCAGTTCGACCATATCCAACGGATCTTCAGCGCGGTCCATCTGCGCGACATGCCGCTGCTGCTCAGCGTCGGGCTGTCGGAAGACGATATCTTCGCCTCCTGGAACCGACGAGCGCAGACGATCGGACTGGTTCTCTGCCTTCTCGCCGGTATGACGCTGTTCCTGGCTTTCCAGATTCGGCGCGAGTTTCGCCGACGCATCGAGACGGAAAACACGCTTCGCAGCAGCGAAGAACAATACCGGCTTCTGGCGGACCATTCGACCGACCTCATCATTCGCCTCGATGCGGAAATGAACCGGCGCTACGTGTCTCCGGCGGCCCTGCGCTTTCTCGGATACGAGCCGGACGAGATGCTGGACCAGAACGCGCGAACGCTGATCCATTCCGATGACTGGCCCATCGTGCTGCGCATTGCGGACAACGCGCGTCAGGCGGTGGGTGGAACGGAAGACTGCTATCGCCTTCGCCGCCGAGACGGCAGCTACATCTGGGTGGAAGGCCGCTACAGCTACGTGCCGAGCGACGGTGGGTTCATCGCCGTCTTGCGCGACATCACCAAGCGCCGAATGGTGGAAGCCAAGCTCGCGGCTGCCCATGCCGAGTTGACGGCGCTCGTCAACACAGACCCGCTCACCGGCCTGTCCAATCGTCGCCATTTCGACGAGATGCTTTTGGACCTCGCGGCGAAGGGCGACGGCGCGCCGGTCAGCCTTCTGATGATGGATATCGATCGGTTCAAGCTGTTCAACGACACCTATGGCCACCCCGAAGGGGACCGCTGCCTGCGCGCGGTGGCCGGCGCCATGCGGACTGCGATGGAAAGCGAGAACGCCGTGCCCGCGCGAATCGGCGGTGAGGAGATGGCCCTCATCCTGCCCGGCCGCACGCTGGCGCAAGCTCAGATCGTGGCCGAGCGCATTCGCGCGACGGTCGAGGCGCTCGCCATTCCCCATGCCGGCAACGAGACGAATGGCGCGATCGTGACGCTCAGCATCGGCTGCGCCGAGCGCCCCTGCCAAGCCGACGTGCTGGAACCGCTGATCGGCGAAGCCGATCAAATGCTTTACGAAGCCAAGCGGACGGGCCGCAATCGCGTCGCCAGCCGGTTGATCCTGCGCAAGGCGCAGCCCCTTCCCGCTGCGCCGACCGACTATCCGCAGCGCGAAGCAGTCGAGCGCTTTCGCGTGCTCAAGCTCGCCAATGGGCGTGAAGAACTCGACACGCTCGCCAAACATGTGGCCGATCTCCTGAAGATGCCGGTCGGTTTCATCTCGCTCTACGATCGAAACGAAGTCGAACTTGTCGGCCGCCACAACATCACGCTGGCTACCAGCTCCAAGGACGCGTCTTTCTGCCGATATGCGGTTCAAGCCCAGGAGCCGATGGTGGTCGCGGATTTGTCCATCGACCCGCGCTTTGCGCAGAATCCCTTCGTGACCTGCGATCGGGGCGCGCGCTTCTATGCCGCCGCGCCGATGATCGACCCGCGCTCCGGTGAGGCGATCGGGGCCGTCAGCGTCTGTCACCATCAGCCGTACTATCTCTTCGGTGCCGAGGAGCGCGCCATTCTGAGCGCCTTCGCCCGAATGGCGATGCAGGGAATGGACTGACGTCGTAGCAGCCCCTCCCCAACCGTCTCACGGGAATTTGAATGATTC
Source organism: Aureimonas ureilytica (assembly GCF_001475935.1). Classification (GTDB taxonomy): domain Bacteria; phylum Pseudomonadota; class Alphaproteobacteria; order Rhizobiales; family Rhizobiaceae; genus Aureimonas; species Aureimonas ureilytica_A. The sequence continues at coordinate 1,630 of NZ_LDQA01000021.1, read as the reverse complement.
TCGACGGGACGCGAAAGCGGGCCGAAGAGATTGCCCAATCCTGCCGCATCGGCTGCTCAGAGGTGCGGCAGGCCTCCAAAGCCTGCTTGGGAGGGCCCAGCGAGACCGATGTTCACTTTTTAGCCTTAGAATTCCAACAAGGAAGGCCTCTTGCTGCCTTGCGGGGGACCGGCAGCAGGCGCACAATTGTATGCCCACGAATGTGGCGACGGAGCCCGGAGCGGACAACGGATGATAGGACTTGTGCTGGTGACACACGGCCAGCTCGCACGCGAATTCAAACTCGCCGTGGAGCATGTGGTGGGTCAGCAGGAGGCGTTCGAGACGATCTGCATCGGACCCGACGATGATATGGAAAAGCGCCGCCTGGACATCGTTCAGGCTGTTCGGGATGCCGATCGCGGCAAGGGCGTGATCATTCTCACCGACATGTTCGGGGGAACGCCATCCAACCTCGCCATTTCCGTGATGGACGAGGGGCAGATCGACGTTCTGGCGGGCGTGAACCTGCCCATGCTGATCAAGCTCGCCAGCGTGCGCGGCGAAAAGCCGATGGACTTGGCGCTGGTCGCGGCGCAGGACGCGGGGCGCAAATATATCGCCGTCGCCAGTCGCATCCTGAGCGGGCAATAAGTGACATGACCTATCGCGATCAGGATTCAGGCGGCGCGGAGACACAAGCCATGGCGAATGCGGCGCGAGCAAACGAGACCTCCGTGACGACAGCCCGAACCCTGACCATCGTCAATCGTAAGGGACTCCATGCCCGCGCCTCCGCCAAGTTCGTGCAACTGGCCGAGAGCTTCGACGCCGAGATCACCATCTCGCGCGACGGCATGTCGGTCGGCGGCCAGTCGATCATGGGGCTGATGATGCTGGCGGCCGGACAAGGCACGACGATCGACGTGAGCGCCGAAGGGCGCGAGGCGGAAGCGGCCATGCAGGCCATCGCCGATCTCGTCGCCAATCGCTTCGGCGAGGAATGCTGACAGGCCGCTGAAACGGCGGTTACGTCCAGTTTCGTCTCACCCGTCGGATACGGCTCTTAGCAGCCGTTTGCTCCTTAAGCCCCCCTCTCGTACCGGGGGCTCGGACAGCACACGCCCCTCCCTTCGAGCAAGACCGGTCTCTCCCCTCGTCGCGCAATCGTCGCGCGCACTCCGCCCGCAAGCGATGCGCGCCCCCCTCGCTACGCCGCGCGTCAGGGTTCAGATAATCATATAAGCAATTCGTTATATCCTTTTGTCGCCGAGGCTGCTACAGCCATGGCGAGCCGAGGTCGCCCTGCTGCGGCCCGATGTTCCGCGAGCGGGGCGCAACGCCGCCCGCTCCCTGAAGGAGAACGAGGCATGAGCGCAGCCGTTGATTATGTCGTGAAGGACCTTTCGCTGGCCGACTGGGGCCGCAAGGAACTCGACATCGCCGAAACCGAAATGCCCGGCCTGATGAGCTGCCGCGAGGAGTTCGGCACCGACAAGCCGCTCACGGGCGCGCGCATTGCCGGTTCGCTCCACATGACGATCCAGACCGCCGTCCTGATCGAGACGTTGCAGGCGCTGGGCGCGACGGTTCGCTGGGCCTCGTGCAACATCTTCTCGACGCAGGACCACGCCGCCGCCGCGATCGCGGC
>NZ_LDQA01000020.1 GCF_001475935.1 Aureimonas ureilytica | reverse complement strand
CTCCTGGCCCGCCAGGTCGGTGTGCCGGCGCTGGTGGTGTTCCTGAACAAGGTCGATCAGGTCGACGACGCCGAGCTTCTGGAGCTGGTCGAGCTGGAGCTGCGCGAGCTTCTGTCGAGCTACGAGTTCCCCGGCGACGACGTTCCGATCGTGAAGGGCTCGGCTCTGGCGGCCCTCGAAGACTCCAACAAGGAGATCGGCGAGAACGCGGTTCGCGAGCTGATGAAGCAGGTCGACGCTTACATCCCGACGCCTGAGCGTCCGATCAACATGCCGTTCCTGATGCCGATCGAAGACGTGTTCTCGATCTCGGGCCGCGGCACGGTGGTGACGGGCCGCGTCGAGCGCGGCATCGTGAAGGTGGGTGAGGAAGTCGAGATCGTCGGCATCCGCGACACCAAGAAGACGACGGTGACGGGCGTCGAGATGTTCCGCAAGCTTCTGGACCAGGGCCAGGCGGGCGACAACATCGGCGCGCTGGTTCGCGGCGTGGACCGTGAAGGCGTCGAGCGCGGTCAGGTTCTGTGCAAGCCGGGTTCGGTGAAGCCGCACACGCGCTTCATGGCCGAGGCCTACATCCTGACCAAGGAAGAGGGCGGCCGTCACACGCCGTTCTTCACGAACTACCGTCCGCAGTTCTACTTCCGCACGACGGACGTGACGGGCGTCGTCACGCTGCCCGAGGGCACCGAGATGGTGATGCCAGGCGACAACGTGACGATGGACGTCAAGCTGATCGTTCCGATCGCGATGGAAGAGAAGCTGCGCTTCGCGATCCGCGAAGGCGGCCGCACCGTCGGCGCCGGTATCGTCGCTTCCATCATCGAGTAAATCTCGAATCCACTTGAATGGGGGAACGCGGCGGTGTACATCGCCGCGTTCCCTTTGCCCTATAGGGCGGTTTGGGCGCCGTTGAGGCGTCCTGTTCAAATTGGCTGAAGACTGTTTTAGCGCTCGGAAAGCGCCGGTTCTCCGGCATGGCTCCGACGGAAGGACGAATGCAATGAACGGCCAGAATATCCGCATCCGCCTGAAGGCGTTCGACCACCGAGTGCTCGACGCTTCCACCCGCGAGATCGTATCGACGGCAAAACGTACGGGTGCCAACGTGCGCGGGCCTATCCCGCTGCCGACGCGCATTGAGAAATTCACGGTGAACCGCTCGCCCCACATCGACAAGAAGTCGCGCGAGCAGTTCGAAATGCGGACCCACAAGCGGCTCCTCGACATCGTCGACCCGACCCCGCAGACCGTGGATGCGCTGATGAAGCTCGACCTCGCCGCTGGCGTCGACGTCGAGATCAAGCTCTGACGAGCCTAACAAGAACCGACCGGGTGTTGAGCCCCTAAGGTTCCTCTGAAGGAAGAACATATGCGTTCAGGTGTGATTGCACAGAAGGTCGGCATGACCCGCATCTACAATGATGCAGGCGAGCATGTTCCGGTCACGGTCCTGAAGATCGAAAATCTGCAGGTTGTCGGCCAGCGGACCGAAGAGAAGAACGGCTACACCGCTGTTCAGCTCGGCGTCGGTCTTGCGAAGGTCAAGAACACGTCCAAGGCCATGCGCGGCGTCTTCGCCCAGGCCTCGGTCGAGCCCAAGCGCAAGGTCGCGGAATTCCGCGTTTCGAGCGACAACCTCATTGAGGTTGGCGCCGAGATCACGGCCGAGCACTTCGTCGCGGGTCAGCTGGTGGACGTCACCGGTACCTCGATCGGTAAGGGCTTCGCCGGCGCTATGAAGCGCCACAATTTCGGCGGTCTTCGTGCCACGCACGGTGTGTCCGTGTCGCACCGTTCGCACGGTTCGACGGGTCAGCGCCAGGATCCGGGCAAGGTCTTCAAGAACAAGAAGATGGCCGGTCACATGGGCCAGACCCGCGTGACGACCCAGAACCTCGAAGTGATCCGTACGGATGCCGACAAGGGTCTGCTCTTGATCCGTGGCGCCGTCCCCGGCTCGAAGGGCGGCTGGATCTACGTTCGCGACGCGGTCAAGGTTCCGCTTCCTGCCAACGCTCCCAAGCCCGCCGCGATCCGCCAGGCCGCGAATGCCGGCTCGGCCGCTGAAGCCGCTTCCGAGGGTACGGAATAATGGACATCAAGATCACTTCCCTTTCCGGCGGTGACGCTGGCTCGGTGACGCTCGCTGACGAGATTTTTGGTCTCGAGCCGCGCGAAGACATTCTGCAGCGCGTCGTTCGCTGGCAGCTCGCTAAGCGTCAGCAGGGCACGCACCAGTCGCTCGGCCGCGCCGAGATCGCTCGTACGGGCGCCAAGCTCTACAAGCAGAAGGGCACCGGTCGCGCTCGTCACGGTTCGGCTCGCGCTCCGCAGTTCCGCGGCGGCGGTAAGGCTCACGGTCCTGTGTCGCGTTCGCATGCTCACGACCTGCCCAAGAAGCTGCGCGCCCTCGGTCTGAAGCACGCGCTCTCGGCCAAGGCAAAGGCGGGTGGCCTGATCGTCGTTGACGACCTCGCGTCCAACGACGGCAAGACCAAGGCGATCGCCACGCAGTTCGCAGGCCTCGGCTGGACCAATGCGCTGATCATTGGCGGCTCCGAGCTCGATGTGAACTTCTCGCGTTCCGCTCGCAACCTTCCGAACATCGACGTGCTGCCGATCCAGGGCATCAACGTTTATGACATTCTTCGCCGTCAGACGCTTGTCCTGTCGAAGGCGGCCGTCGAGGCTCTCGAGGAGCGCTTCAAATGACCGATCTTCGTCATTACGACGTCATCACCAGCCCGGTGATCACCGAGAAGTCGACCTTCGTGTCGGACTTCAATCAGGTGGTCTTCAACGTTCCCGGTACCGCGACCAAGCCGCAGATCAAGGCCGCCGTCGAGGCGCTCTTCGGCGTCAAGGTGACGGCCGTCAACACGCTGGTCCGCAAGGGCAAGACCCGTCGCTTCCGTGGCCGTCTCGGCCGTTTGAGCGATCAGAAGAAGGCGATCGTGACGCTGGCCGAAGGTCAGTCCATCGACGTCTCGACCGGTCTGTGACGCCTGGCCGCGAGGAATTGAGAACATGGCACTGAAAAGCTTCAATCCGGTCACGCCGAGCCAGCGCCAGCTGGTCATCGTTGACCGCTCGGGTCTCTGGAAGGGCAAGCCGGTCAAGCAGTTGACCGAAGGCCTGCATTCCAAGGGCGGCCGCAACAACATGGGGCGCATCACGGCGCGCTACCAGGGTGGCGGTCACAAGCGCACCTACCGCATGATCGACTTCAAGCGTCGCAAGCTCGACGTCGTCGGCACGGTGGAGCGCATCGAGTACGATCCGAACCGCACCGCCTTCATCGCGCTGATCCGCTATGCGGACGGCGAGCTGGCCTACATCCTGGCCCCGCAGCGCCTCGCTGCCGGCGATCAGGTCGTGGCCGGCCTCACCGGCGTCGACGTGAAGCCCGGTAACGCGATGCCGCTGTCGGCGATGCCGGTCGGCACCATCATCCACAATGTGGAGATGAAGCCGGAGAAGGGTGGTCAGATCGCGCGCTCGGCTGGCGCATATGCGCAGCTCGTCGGCCGCGATCAGGGCATGGCGATCCTTCGTCTGAACTCGGGCGAGCAGCGTCTCGTCTCCGGCTCGTGCTTCGCCACGGTCGGTGCCGTGTCCAATCCAGACCACGGCAACATCAATCTGGGCAAGGCCGGTCGCTCGGTCTGGCTCGGACGTCGGCCCCATGTCCGCGGTGTCGCGATGAACCCGGTCGATCACCCTCACGGTGGTGGCGAAGGCCGCACCTCGGGTGGCCGTCACCCGGTTTCGCCCTGGGGCAAGCCGACGAAGGGCAAGCGGACGCGTCAGAACAAGTCCACGGACAAGTTCATCATGCGCTCGCGCCATCAGCGCAAGAAGTAAGGGAAACACTCCATGACACGTTCCGTCTGGAAAGGTCCGTTCGTTGATGGCTACCTGCTGAAGAAGGCCGAAAAGGTCCGCTCCGGCGGTCGCAACGAAGTCATCAAGATCTGGACCCGTCGGTCCACGATCCTCCCGCAGTTCGTCGGTCTGACGTTCGGCGTGTACAACGGCAACAAGCACATCCCGGTCCTGGTCAACGAGGATATGGTCGGACACAAGTTCGGCGAATTTTCCCCGACCCGCACCTATTACGGCCACGGCGCCGACAAGAAGGCGAAGAGGAAGTAACATGGGCAAGGCCAAGGCCGAGCGTGGGCTCAAGGACAACGAGGCACGGGCAGTTGCTCGCACCATCCGCGTCAGCCCACAGAAGTTGAACCTGGTCGCGCAGCTGATCCGCGGCAAGAAGGTGGATCGTGCGCTTGCCGATTTGACCTTCTCGCGCAAGCGGATCGCCGAGACCGTGAAGAAGACGCTGGAAAGCGCCATCGCCAACGCCGAGAACAACCACGATCTCGACGTGGACGCTCTGGTCGTTGCCGAGGCGTTTGTCGGCAAGTCGATCACGATGAAGCGTTTCCACGCTCGTGGCCGCGGTCGTGCGAGCCGGGTGGAGAAGCCCTTCTCGCATCTGACGATCGTGGTCCGTGAAGTGGCCGAAGAGGAGGCCGCGTAATGGGTCAGAAAGTCAATCCGATCGGCCTTCGTCTCGGTATCAACCGGACCTGGGACTCGCGTTGGTTCGCCAATACGAACGAGTACGGCAAGCTGCTCCATGAAGATCTTGCGATCCGCAAGTACCTTCTCAACGAGCTGAAGCAGGCGGCGGTCTCCAAGGTCGTCATCGAGCGTCCGCACAAGAAGTGCCGCGTCACGATCCATTCGGCTCGTCCGGGCATCGTGATCGGCAAGAAGGGCGCGGACATCGAGAAGCTTCGCAAGAAGCTCGGCGCGATGACCAATGCCGAGACGCACATCAACATCGTTGAAGTGCGCAAGCCCGAGACCGACGCGACGCTGGTCGCGCAGGGTATCGCGCAGCAGCTCGAGCGCCGTATCGCCTTCCGCCGCGCCATGAAGCGTGCCGTGCAGTCCGCGATGCGTCTGGGTGCCGAAGGCATCCGCATCAACTGCTCGGGTCGCCTGGGCGGCGCGGAAATCGCGCGCATGGAATGGTACCGCGAGGGCCGCGTGCCCCTGCATACCCTTCGTGCGGATGTCGATTACGGCACGGCCGAAGCCCACACCGCCTATGGCGTGTGCGGCGTCAAGGTCTGGATCTTCAAGGGCGAGATTCTCGAGCACGATCCGATGGCGTCTGAGCGTCGGGCGGTGGAAGGTGAAGCCTCGGGTGGCGGCAACAACCGTCGTCGCGAGCGCGAGCGCGATAACGCCTGATAGGCCAGCTCCGGAGTAAATGAAATGTTGCAGCCAAAGCGCACGAAGTTCCGGAAGGCGTTCAAGGGACGCATTCACGGGGCTTCCAAGGCCGGCGCGGTTCTGAGCTACGGAACCTTCGGCCTCAAGGCTCTTGAGCCGGAGCGCGTCACCGCACGCCAGATCGAAGCGGCCCGCCGCGCGATCACGCGTCAGATGAAGCGTCAGGGCCGGGTGTGGATCCGTATCTTCCCCGACCTTCCGGTCACCGCGAAGCCGACCGAAGTCCGCATGGGTAAGGGCAAGGGCGCGATCGAATACTGGGCGGCTCGCGTCGCTCCCGGTCGCATCATGTTCGAGATCGACGGCGTTGCCGAAGAGGTGGCGCGCGAAGCCCTCCGCCTCGGCGCGGCGAAGCTTCCGATCCGTACCCGTTTCATTCAGCGCATCGCCGAATAAGGGGTAGGGATCATGAAAGCCAACGATCTCGTCGCCAAGACGCAGGACGAACTGAGCGAAGAACTCGGCAAGCTGAAAAAAGAGCAGTTTAATCTGCGCTTCCAGCGTGCTACAGGCCAGCTCGAAAATACGGCTCGGGTCAAGGAAATTCGCCGCGACATCGCCCGTATCAAGACCATCGCCCGCCAGAAGGCGGACACGGCCAAGGCCTAAAGGTAAGATCTACTATGCCGAAACGCGTTTTGCAGGGGACTGTGGTCTCCGATAAGAATGACAAGACGGTCGTCGTGCTCGTGGAGCGTCGCTTCACGCATCCGCTCTTCAAGAAGACCGTTCGTCGGTCCAAGAAGTACAAGGCGCACGACGAGTCGAACCAGTACAAGATCGGCGACATGGTCTCCATCGAGGAGACCAAGCCGATCTCGAAGGACAAGACCTGGATCGTCGTTGCTGGCGAAGCAGCGGCTCGTTGAACACTTGTGCCGGGTGAAGCGCGCGATCCTGCGCTCCCCGGCCGCTCGTTATTTGAAGGCGGCCTGACATGATTCAGATGCAAACAAACCTCGATGTGGCGGACAATTCCGGCGCACGTCGTGTCATGTGCATCAAAGTGCTGGGCGGTTCCAAGCGGAAGTATGCTTCGGTCGGCGACATCATCGTCGTCTCGATCAAGGAAGCCATTCCGCGTGGCCGCGTGAAGAAGGGTGACGTGATGAAGGCGGTCGTGGTTCGCACGGCCAAGGACATCCGTCGTCCCGATGGTTCGGTGATCCGGTTCGACCGCAATGCGGCCGTCCTCATCGACAACAAGAAAGAGCCGGTCGGCACCCGTATCTTCGGACCGGTTCCCCGCGAGCTTCGCGCGCGGAACCACATGAAGATCATTTCCCTGGCACCTGAAGTGCTGTAAGGAGCCGGTTCTATGCAGAAGATCAAGAAGGGCGACAAAGTCGTCGTACTCGCCGGTAAGGACAAGGGTCGTACCGGCACCGTGACGCAGGTGATGCCGAAGGACGACCGCGCGGTCGTGTCCGGCGTCAACATGGTGAAGCGCCACCAGAAGCAGTCCGCCAGCCAGGAAGCCGGCATTGTTTCCAAGGAAGCTCCGATCCATCTCTCCAACCTTTCGGTCGCCGACCCGAAGGATGGTAAGCCGACCCGCGTTGGGTTCAAGGTCGTCGGTGAAGGTGAGAACGCCAAGAAGGTCCGTTTCGCCAAGCGTTCGGGAGAACAGATCGATGGCTGACACCCAGTACATGCCGCGCCTGAAGTCGGTTTACCGGAGCGAGATCCGCAAGCAGCTTCTCGAGGAGTTCAAGTACTCCAACGAGATGCAGGTTCCGCGTCTCGACAAGGTCGTGATCAACATGGGCGTCGGTGAAGCCACCGGCGACTCCAAGAAGCCGACCGTCGCCGCCGAGGACCTCGCCTTGATCGCCGGCCAGAAGCCGGTCATCACGCGCGCTCGCAACTCAATCGCGGGCTTCAAGGTCCGTGAGAACATGCCGATCGGCGCGAAGGTTACCCTTCGCAAGGATCGGATGTACGAATTCGTGGATCGCCTGGTCCAGATTGCGCTCCCGCGCGTTCGGGACTTCCGCGGTCTCAATCCGAAGAGCTTCGATGGTCGTGGCAATTTCGCCATGGGCATCAAGGAGCACATCGTGTTCCCCGAGATCAACTACGACAAGGTTGATCAGATGTGGGGCATGGACATCATCGTGTGTACGACGGCGCAGACCGACGAGGAAGCCCGGGCCCTTCTGAAGGCGCTCAACTTCCCGTTCCGCCAGTAACGGCAGGCGAAAGGACAGAACATGGCTAAGAAAAGCGCCATCGAGAAGAACAAGCGACGCACAAAGCTCGTCGCCAAGTTTGCGGCCAAGCGTGAGGCTCTCAAGGCTCTCACGATGAACCAGAGCGCGAGCATGGAAGAGCGCTTTCGCGCTCAGCTGCAGCTCGCCGAGTTGCCCCGCAACTCCGCCAAGGTTCGCATTCGCAATCGCTGCGAAGTCACCGGCCGCCCCCGGGCTTACTACCGTAAGCTCAAGATGAGCCGTATCGCCCTTCGTGATCTCGGCAACACGGGCCAGGTGCCCGGCGTCGTCAAGTCGAGCTGGTAAGAGGAGCAATCGATATGGCTTTGTCCGATCCTCTCGGCGATATGCTGACCCGCATCCGCAACGCGACCATGCGTAACAAGTCGACGGTCGCGACCCCGGCTTCCAAGCTGCGGGCGCGTGTGCTCGACGTTCTTAAGGAAGAGGGCTACATCCGTGGTTACACGGAAACCCGCTTCGAGAACGGTACGGCTGAGTTCACCATCGAACTCAAGTACTATGAAGGCGCTTCGGTGATCCGCGAGATCGCTCGCGTATCGAAGCCCGGTCGCCGCGTGTACGTCTCTTCGAAGACCATCCCGCACGTCGCCAACGGCCTCGGTATCTCGGTTCTGTCCACGCCCAAGGGCGTGATGGCCGACCACGCCGCCCGTGAACAGAATGTCGGTGGCGAGATCCTCTGCCGCGTCTTCTGACGCGGCATCGAGGTTTGGTTCCGACTAATCGACAGGTTCAACGATGTCTCGTATTGGTAAGAAGCCGGTCTCCGTACCGGCAGGCGTGACCGCCTCCGTGGACGGTCAGACGGTCAAGGCGAAGGGTCCGAAGGGCGAGCTGTCTTTCGTCGTCAACGAGGAAGTCCTCGTGAAGATGGAAGACGGGGCGATCAAGGTCGATCCGCGTGACGAGTCGAAGGATGCACGTTCGAAGTGGGGCATGTCCCGCACGATGATCGTGAACATCCTGTCCGGCGTGAAGGACGGCTTCGAGAAGCGTCTTGAAATCAGCGGCGTGGGTTACCGCGCGGCTATGCAGGGCAAGAATCTTCAGCTCGCCCTGGGCTTCAGCCATGACGTTCTGTATCCCGTGCCGGAAGGCATTCAGATCGTCGTTCCGAAGCCGACGGAAATCGTCATCACCGGCATCGACAAGCAGCAGGTTGGCCAGGTGGCGGCGGAGATCCGCGAGTTCCGTGGACCCGAACCCTACAAGGGCAAGGGCGTGAAGTACGCGGGCGAGAAGATCGTCCGTAAGGAAGGCAAGAAGAAGTAAGGCTCGGGAACATGGCTACCCAGAAGGAACTCCTCCGCCGCCGCGCGTCCCGCGTGCGTCGCGCGCTGAAGGCCGTTTCGAACGGCCGTCCGCGCCTTTCGATTCATCGCTCTTCGAAGCACATCTATGCGCAGGTGATCGACGACGCCGAGGGCAAGACCCTCGCGGCCGCTTCGACGCTCGACACGTCGCTGCGCTCCGACCTCAAGACCGGCGCCGACACCGCAGCGGCTGCTGCCGTCGGCAAGCTGGTCGCTGAGCGCGCGAAGCAGGCCGGCGTCACCGACGTCGTCTTCGATCGCGGTGCGTTCATCTATCACGGCCGCGTCAAGTCGCTGGCCGACGCCGCTCGCGAGGGCGGCCTCAACTTCTGATCTGCATCCCGCTTCGGCGAGATCGATCTGCCATAAGCGGCGAAGCGGGGTTTTCTCGCTGCGCCGCTTATGCTTTAAGCCGGACGCCGCAGAGTCGGCATCCATCCTCAGACGCCTCCGGAAAAAAATAAGGACAGGATATGGCGCCTCGTAACGAACGCAATGACCGCGAAGAGCGGGATGACGGCTTCGTTGATAAGCTGGTTCACATCAATCGCGTCGCTAAGGTGGTGAAGGGCGGCCGTCGTTTCGGCTTCGCTGCTCTCGTCGTCGTCGGCGATCTCAAGGGCCGAGTCGGTTTCGGCCATGGCAAGGCGCGCGAAGTGCCTGAGGCCATCCGCAAGGCGACGGAAGCCGCCAAGCGCGAGCTCATCTTCGTGCCGCTGCGCGACGGTCGTACGCTGCATCATGACGTGCAGGGTCGCCATGGCGCCGGCAAGGTCATCTTGCGCACCGCCGAAGCGGGTACGGGCATCATCGCCGGTGGTCCGATGCGCGCGGTCTTCGAAGCCGTCGGCATGCACGACGTCGTCGCGAAGTCGCTCGGTTCCTCGAACCCCTACAACATGGTTCGCGCCACGTTCGACGCGCTCAAGGGTCAGATGCACCCGAAGGACGTCGCCGCTCGCCGTGGTATCAAGTACTCGACGTTGCAGGCTCGTCGCCGCGACGTCATGGGCGCTGGCGCGGAGGAGTGATGCGCTCGGGGCGCGATATCGCTGCCCCAGTGTGTCCTTTCAAGGGATAGAGGAGCCAAGACATGGCTGAGAAGAACGCAGCGGGCAAGACCGTGACCGTCGAGCAGGTCGGCAGCCCCATTCGTCGTCCGAGCGAGCAGCGTGCCACGCTGATCGGCCTGGGACTGAACAAGATGCACCGCACGAGCACGCTGGAGGACACCCCTTCGGTTCGTGGCATGATCGCCAAGGTCAGCCACCTCGTTCGCGTTGTCGACGGCCAGTAAGCCGGGAGCAAGAGTGATGAAGCTTAACGAAATCGCCGATAAGGCAGGCGCGACCCATTCGCGCAAGCGTCTCGGACGCGGTATCGGCTCCGGCTCGGGCAAGACCGGCGGACGCGGTGTGAAGGGTCAGAAGGCTCGTTCGGGTGTTGCGATCAACGGGTTCGAGGGCGGTCAGATGCCTCTCTACCGTCGCCTCCCGAAGCGCGGCTTCGTGAACACCTTCGCGAAGAATTACAACATCGTGTCGCTGGCTCGCATCCAGCAGGCGATCGAAGCCGGCAAGCTGAACGCTTCGGCCACGATCGACGCCGACGCCCTCAAGGCCGCTGGCGTCGTGCGCCGCGTCCTCGACGGCGTTCGGATCCTGTCGGACGGTGAGGTTTCGGCCAAGCTGACGATTCAGGCGGCTGGCGCCTCGAAGGCCGCGATCGAGAAGGTCGAGAAGGCCGGTGGTTCGCTGACCGTGCCGCAGAAGGTCGAAGCCGAAGCTTAAGCCTCGCGCAACCGATGACGAAAATAAGAAGCCGCCTGCCTCCGCAGGCGGTTTTTTTGTGCCGAGACGATTTTCGGTTGGAAATAGCTTGTCTTTCCCGCGGCAAAATCGTTTGAAACAAAGCAGTATGGGCGTTCCTGAATCATGTGGGTTCGGGGGAGGGGAAACCCGCGCTCGGGGGTAACCCGGAGAAATCGCACTCATGGCATCCGCTGCGGAACAACTCGCCGCAAATCTCAACTTCGCCGCCTTTTCGAAGGCCGAAGATCTCAAGAAGCGCATCTGGTTCACGCTCGGTGCCCTGCTGGTCTATCGCCTCGGGACCTATATCCCGATGCCCGGCATCGATCCGCACGCGCTGTCCCAAGCCTTTCAGCAGCAGTCGACGGGCATTCTCGGGCTTTTCAACATGTTTGCCGGCGGTGCGGTCGGCCGAATGGCGATCTTCGCGCTCGGCATCATGCCCTACATCTCGGCCTCGATCATCATTCAGCTGATGACCTCGGTCATTCCGTCGCTCGAGAACCTGAAGAAGGAGGGCGAGCAGGGCCGGAAGGTCATCAACCAGTACACGCGCTACGGCACTGTCTTGCTGGCGACCGTTCAGGCCTACGGCATAGCCGCCGGTTTGCAGTCTTCCAGCAATATCGTGACCAATCCTGGCGCGTTCTTCCTCGTGTCCAGCGTGATCACGCTGGTCGGCGGGACGATGTTCCTGATGTGGCTGGGAGAGCAGATCACGTCTCGCGGCATCGGCAACGGAATCTCGCTGATCATTTTCGCGGGAATCGCAGCCAACCTCCCGTCCGCCATGGCGAACCTTCTCGAGCTCGGCCGCACGGGCGCTCTTTCGACGGCGATCATTCTCCTGGTGATCGTGGTTGTCGTGCTCTGCATCGCCGGCGTGGTCTTCTTCGAGCGGGCCCAGCGTAAGCTTCTGATCCAGTATCCGAAGCGTCAGGTCGGTAACCGCATGTTCCAGGGCGACACGTCGCACCTGCCGCTGAAGCTCAACACCGCCGGCGTCATTCCGCCGATCTTCGCCTCTTCGCTACTGCTGCTGCCGGTGACGATCGCCAACTTCGCCGACACCAGCCGTCTTCCCGGTTGGGCGACGGGGATCGTGGCCTCGCTCGGCCACGGGCGTCCGCTCTACATGTTCCTCTATGCGGCGATGATCGCGTTCTTCGCCTTCTTCTACACCGCGATCGTGTTCAATCCGAAAGATACGGCCGACAATCTGAAGAAGCATGGCGGCTTCATCCCTGGCATCCGTCCGGGTGAGCGCACGGCTGAGTATATCGATTACGTGCTGACCCGCATCACGGTGGTCGGCGCGATCTACCTCATGGTGATCTGCCTTCTGCCGGAGATCCTGATCTCTGCGGCCGGTATTCCGTTCTATCTCGGCGGGACCTCGCTTTTGATCGTGGTTTCGGTCACCATGGACACAGTGGCGCAGGTGCAGGGGCATTTGCTCGCCCATCAATATGAAGGCCTCGTGAAGAAGGCGAAGCTGCGCGGAGGCAGACGGGGAACACGATGAGACTGATTTTGCTGGGACCTCCGGGGGCGGGGAAGGGCACACAAGCCCAACGGCTCATCGACAAGTACGGGATTCCGCAGCTCTCTACCGGAGACATGCTGCGAGAGGCCGTCGCCAAGCAGACGGAGATCGGCAAGCGCGCGCAGGCGGTGATGGATGCCGGTCAGCTTGTATCTGACGAGATCGTCATCGGGATCGTGGCAGATCGCATCGAGCAGCCCGATGCCCGGAAGGGCTTCGTGCTGGACGGCTTCCCCAGGACCTTGGCGCAGGCCGAGGCTCTGGATCAGATGCTGCAGAGTCGTAATCTGTCGATCGACGCGGTGATCGAGTTCAAGGTCGACGAGGAAAAGCTCGTCGAGCGGATCGAGAAGCGCGCTCGCGACGCGGAGGCCGCCGGCCTTCCGGTGCGCAAGGACGACAATCCGGACGTTTTCCGGCGTCGTTTGGTGGAGTTCCGGGCGTTGACGGCGGCCGTCGCGCCCTTCTACCGCGAGCGTGGTCGTTCGTTCGAGATCGACGGTATGGCTTCGATCGACGAGGTCAGCACGCAGATCGACACGATCCTCAAGCAGGCCGTCGCGGCCTGACTCTACGTTCGCGCCGGGCCTTTCTGATCGGGTACGTTCAGACCATATTGACGAAACCGCCCCGAATCTTATAAGGGTCGGCCCAATTCGCGCATGATTGAGCGATCGGCACGCTGCCCGGCGGGGCAGCGCCGGTCGTTCGGCGTTTGAAGAGAACGGTGATAACCCGTTCGACTATGGTTCGTCGCGGCGGATCCGCGACATAAGGAGGCTCATTTGGCCCGTATTGCTGGTGTCAACATCCCGACCGGGAAGCGCGTCGTCGTCGCGCTTCAGTACATCCACGGCATCGGCCCGCGTTTCGCGGCCGAGATCATGGAAAAGGTCGGCCTTTCCGCTGAACGTCGTGTCAACGATCTGACCGACGCCGAGGTTTTGCAGATCCGTGAGATGATCGATCGCGACTACCGCGTCGAGGGCGATCTCCGTCGCGAGACCTCGATGAACATCAAGCGTCTGATGGATCTCGGTTGCTACCGTGGCCTTCGCCACCGTCGTGGCTTGCCGGTTCGCGGTCAGCGCACCCACACGAACGCCCGCACCCGCAAGGGTCCGGCGAAGCCGATCGCCGGCAAGAAGAAGTAACGAGAATGCGCGCCGGACTTCCCGTCAGGCCAATGCATTCATGCTCCGTTTGAACGAGCGGGGCAGGTGGAGCCGCCGGTGTTACGGCGGTGTCGAGATCCAAGGATAAGAAAATGGCTAAAGAAGCACAGCGCGTCCGCCGCCGCGAACGCAAGAACATCATCTCCGGCGTGGCACATGTGAACTCGTCGTTCAACAACACGCTGATTACGATCACCGACGCGCAGGGCAATACGATCGCCTGGTCGTCCGCCGGTGCGCAGGGCTTCAAGGGCTCGCGCAAGTCCACGCCCTTCGCTGCGCAGATCGCTGCGGAAGACGCCGCCAAGAAGGCGCAGGAACACGGCATGCGCACGCTCGAAGTCGAGGTCTGCGGTCCGGGTTCGGGCCGTGAGTCGGCTCTGCGCGCGCTTCAGGCTTCGGGCTTCACCATCACGTCGATCCGCGACGTGACGCCGATTCCGCACAACGGCGTGCGTCCGCGCAAGAAGCGCCGCGTCTAACGATCCTCAGGGGTCGGGTTCTTGCCGCGTGCTCCGGAAGGGGCGCGCGGCTTTCGCCGTATGAGGGAAGCCGAATCTTCCCGCTCAGATCAGTCGCCACGATTGGATGGTGGCGATGTTACTGAAAGGCTCGCGTCATGATCGCCAGTAACTGGCAAAACCTCACCAAGCCGAACCAGGTCGTCTTCAAGAGCGGCGGCAGCCGCACGAAGGCGTCTCTCGTTGCGGAACCACTCGAGCGCGGTTTCGGCTTGACGCTGGGCAACGCGCTTCGCCGCGTGCTTCTGTCTTCGCTTCAGGGCGCGGCAGTCACCGCGATCCAGATCGACGGCGTTCTGCATGAGTTCTCTTCGATCGCCGGCGTGCGCGAGGATGTCACCGACATCGTCCTGAACGTGAAGGAAATCTCGATCGGGATGCAGGGCGAAGGTCCCAAGCGCATGGTCCTGCGCAAGTCCGGTCCGGGCGTCGTCACCGCTGGTGACATCCAGACGGTGGGCGACATCGAGATCCTGAACCCCGAGCATGAAATCTGCACGCTCGACGAGGGTGCCGAAATCCGCATGGAGTTCACGGTCAACACCGGCAAGGGCTACGTGCCGGCCGACCAGAATCGCGCCGAGGATGCGCCGATCGGCCTGATCCCGGTCGATGCCCTGTTCTCGCCGGTCAAGAAAGTGTCCTACAAGGTCGAGGCCACCCGCGAGGGCCAGGACCTGAACAAGGACAAGCTCACGATGGACATCGTGACGGACGGCTCGATCACGGGCGAAGACGCCGTGGCCTATGCCGCTCGCATCCTGCAGGACCAGTTGTCGGTCTTCGTGAACTTCGAGGAGCCGCAGCGCGAAGTGCGCGGCGCCGAGGAGCAGATCGCCGAGTTGGCCTTCAACCCGGCGCTTCTCAAGAAGGTGGACGAGCTCGAGCTTTCGGTTCGTTCGGCCAACTGCTTGAAGAACGACAACATCGTCTATATCGGCGACCTGATCCAGAAGACCGAGGCGGAAATGCTCCGCACGCCGAACTTCGGACGCAAGTCGCTGAACGAGATCAAGGAAGTGCTGGCCTCGATGGGTCTGCACCTTGGTATGGAAGTGAACGCCTGGCCGCCGGAGAATATCGACGATCTGGCCAAGCGCTACGAAGATCAGTACTGATCCTCACCGAGAGGGATGACCGGCGGCAAGAGCCGCCGGCGCCGAACCAAACCCAAAAGATTCAAAGGCACATGCACCGGGATCAACCGGATTGCGAGGATGCCGACCCCGGCGAACGCCGGACCTTCTAAACGGAGACTGATATGCGTCACGGTAAGAGCGGTCGTAAACTCAACCGCACTCACGAACACCGCAAGGCGATGTTCGCCAACATGGTCGCTTCGCTCATCGAGCACGAGCAGATCGTCACCACGCTGCCGAAGGCCAAGGACCTGCGTCCGATCGTCGAAAAGATGATCACGCTCGGCAAGCGGGGCGACCTTCATGCTCGCCGTCAGGCGATCAGCCAGGTTCGCGACGAAACCGTCATCAAGAAGCTTTTCGACACGCTGGCGCCCCGTTACGCCGAGCGTCAGGGCGGCTACACGCGCGTTCTGAAGGCCGGCTTCCGTCGCGGCGACAACGCCCCGATGGCCGTGATCGAGTTCGTGGATCGCGATGTCGACGCGCGCGGCGCCGTTGATCGCGCCCGTCTGGAAGCCGAACTGTCCAACGCCGACGCCTGATTCTTTCGGCGATCGACAGCATTTGAAAAAGGGCCCCAAGGGCCCTTTTTTGTTTTCCGCGTTAGGATGCCGACAACCGAAAGGAGCGGACGGATATGCTGACGGGCGAGACCATTCTGGTGACCGGTTGTACCGGCTTCATCGCCAAGCACATCGTGGTCGAACTGGTTCGCCGAGGTGCGACGGTGCGCGGGACGCTTCGCGACCCGTCTCGTGCCATCCAGATACATCGTATCCTGCGCAATGAAGGATTGCCGATCGAGGGCTTCTCCTCTGTCACCACGGATCTTCGAGAGGATGCCGGGTGGGCGGACGCGGTTCGCGGTTGCCGCTTCGTCATGCACACGGCCTCACCTTTTCCCGCCTATCAGCCGCGTTCGAAATTTGCGCTCGTTCCCGCTGCGCGGGGAGGGACGGTTCGCGTGCTGGAAGGGGCCGAGAATGCGGGGGTGGAAAGGGTCGTGCTGACCTCCTCGATCGCCTCGATCTACTATGGGCACGACGAGTCTCCCAGGCGTGTCTTTGGCGAAGGCGATTGGTCCCGCGTCGAAAGCGATTCGATCTCACCCTATGCCGTGTCCAAAACGGAAGCCGAACGTGCCGCCTGGAACGTGCTGGAGGGGAGCGCGACGCAGCTTGTGGCGATCAACCCGTCGCTTGTTTTCGGGCCGCTGCTGGACGCGCGGCCCGGAACGTCCGCCTCGCTGATTCGGCTGATGATGGGAGGCCGCTTGCCGGCATTCCCTCGCATGGGCTTTGGGGTCGTGGATGTGCGAGACGTCGCGCAGGCGCATGTGGCGGCGCTGACGGTTCCCGATGCCGCCGGGCGACGCTTCGTGCTGAACGGCGGCAACCTGACACTGTCGGACATCGTGGCCATCCTCACGGAGACCTATCCCGATCTGGCGCGACGCCTGCCCAGACGGGAAGTGCCGGATGGCTTGATTCGATTTGCGGCACGCTTGTCCAGTCGCGTTCGCATGTTGGCCGCCGAACTGGGACCCGCCAAGCAACTGGATGCCGGCCCGGCGCGGTCCGTCCTGGGCTTGTCGTTTCGCAGCCCGGAGGAGGCGGTTCGATCCCTCGCGGACTCGCTGTTTCGGGAGGGTTTGGTCAGACGATGAACGAAGTCTGAAGGCGACGCATCAAATTCGAGTTTCGCCCGGTTTTCACAAGTGAAGCTGAAATACCCGACAAATCAGCGATGTTGCAGATGCGCGATAGGCACCTTGCGCGAGCCTGTGCGATATCTGTGGCAACGGCGACACCCCCCGAAGAAGTCCTGACGAAGCGGGCAACCTTTTCCCACTCGTGGCATTTTGAAGGCAACGGGATCACCGCCTCCCGAGCGGTCGAAGCTTTACACGGAATAAACGAAAATCATGGAAAATCGCGTCAATACTCTCCCAACCGGCGGATTCTCGATGCGTCGTACTGTGCTGACTCTCCTTGGCGCGACCTTGGCTTTCGGTGTGCTCACCGCAAGCTATGCAACGGCCGAATTGCCGGAAACGGCATCCATGGCGATGGAGCGCACCATCGTCTCGCGTTGACCTGCCAGCGCGCGTGACCTCTTTAGTGAGTTGAAAAAAGGGCCGTGAGGCCCTTTTTTCTTGCGCGCTGCGTCCTGTCGGAGGAATGCCCCATATCTGGCAGATGCTGCGAGCCCGCCGCGTTGACGGTTCGCCTTTCGATTGGAGCTTTGTATGAGATCGTCCCGTCCGTTCTGGGCTGCCCTTCTTCTGTCCGTTTCGGTCATGGCGCAAGGCGCGGCCGCGCAGTCGAGGAGTGACATGCCGGTGCCGGCGCAGCCGGTGGAGCGGACGCCCAGCGTGCAGGCCGACATCAAGCTCACCTTCGCGCCCTTGGTGAAGAAGAGCGCGCCCGCGGTGGTCAATGTCTACGCGGCCAAGCGTGTGCCCCAGCGCAGCCCCTTCGCGGGCGATCCGTTCTTCGAGCAGTTCTTCGGCAACCAGTTGCGCAGGCCGCGCCTCGAATCATCGCTCGGCTCCGGTGTGATCGTCGATGCCGATGGCCTCGTGGTGACGAACAACCATGTGATCGAGGGCGCTGACGAGGTGAGGGTGGCGCTGGCGGACGGGCGCGAGTTCGACGCCAAGATTCTTCTGAAGGATCGCCGGGCCGATCTTGCGGTTCTGCGCATCGAATCGGAGAAGCCGTTTCCGGTGGTGCCGATCGCCGATTCCGACACCGCCGAAATCGGTGATCTCGTTCTCGCCATCGGCAACCCGTTCGGCATCGGGCAGACGGTCACGAGCGGCATCGTCTCGGCCGTGGCCCGAACCCATGTCGGATCCGATGATCTCGGCTATTTCATTCAGACGGACGCCGCCATCAATCCCGGCAATTCCGGCGGTGCGCTGATCGATATGAAGGGCGAACTCGTCGGCGTGAACACGGCGATCTTCTCCCGCTCCGGCGGCTCGCTCGGGATCGGATTTGCCATTCCCTCCAACATGGTGCGCGCCTTCGTGGAGGCGGCGCGCGAAGGGCGGCCGTTCCTGCGGCCCTATATCGGGGCGAGTTTCGTGCCGGTGACGGCCGACATCGCGGAAGCGATCGGCCTCGACAAGCCGGCGGGCGCGCTGGTGCAGGGTGTCGTGGACGGTGGCCCGGCTTCGGACGCAGGCTTGCGGCCGGGCGATGTGGTTCTCGCCATGGATGGGTTCTCGATCGAAGGGCCGGATTCGTTGGGATACCGCTTGGCGACCGCAGGGTTGGGGCGCAAGACCGATCTAACCGTTCGCTCGAGCGACGGTCAGACCGAGCGCGTGCGCCTTCCGCTTGAGATCGCGCCCGAAACCCCGGCGCGCGACGAGCGCACGCTGGACGGGCCGACGCCCTTTTCCGGCGCGAGCGTCGCCAATCTGTCGCCCCGCCTTGCGGACGAGTTGGAGATGTCGCAGACCAAGAACGGCGTCGTCGTCACCGAGATCGAGCCGCGCAGCCCGGCCGCGCGCCTCGGCCTCCAGCCCAAGGACATCATCCTGTCGCTCAATGGGCGTGAGGTGGCTTCTACGGCCGATCTGGAGCAGCGGGCGGCCGATGGCCGGCGCGGCTGGCGGGTGGATGTGGAGCGGGACGGCAAGGTGCTGACCCAACTCGTCCGCTAGGGCGAGAGCGGCTGACAAGGGAGGGGACGGCGCATGGCCGACCTGTTCGGAACTGCGCCGGAGCCTGCGCCTCGGCCGCGATCGTCTGACGCCGCTAAGGTGCCGCCGCGCGCGGGACCCTTGGCCGATCGCCTGCGTCCGCAGGCGCTCTCCGAGGTGGTGGGGCAGGAGCACCTGACGGGGCCGGACGGCGTGCTGACCCGAATGCTCGGAAACGGGAGCCTCGGCTCCATCATCTTCTGGGGACCGCCCGGTACGGGCAAGACCACGGTCGCGCGGCTTCTGGCCGGCGAGGTGGGCTTCGCCTTCGAGCAGATCTCGGCGATCTTTTCCGGTGTCGCAGACCTCAAGAAAGTGTTCGAATCGGCCCGTCTGCGCCGGCAGAGCGGTCGGCAGACGCTTCTGTTCGTGGACGAGATTCACCGTTTCAACCGCGCGCAGCAGGATTCCTTCCTGCCCGTAATGGAGGATGGAACGGTGGTGCTCGTCGGCGCGACGACGGAGAATCCCTCGTTCGAGCTGAACGCGGCGCTCCTCTCGCGCGCCCGCGTGCTGACCTTCCAATCACATGACGCAACCAGCCTGTCGCAGCTTCTGGAGCGCGCGGAGGCGGCGGAGAATTGCCCGCTGCCGCTGGATGAGGAGGCGCGCGCCGTTCTTCTGCGCATGGCCGATGGCGATGGCCGCGCGATCCTGACGCTGGCCGAAGAGGTCTGGCGCGCGGCCAAGCCCGGCGAGACCTTGGATGCCGAGACCCTCCAGCGGATCGTCCAGCGCCGCGCCCCGGTCTATGACAAAAGTCAGGACGGACATTACAATCTGATCTCGGCCCTGCACAAATCCGTGCGCGGATCGGACCCGGACGCCGCGCTCTACTATCTCTGCCGGATGCTCGATGCGGGCGAGGACCCGCTTTATCTCGGCCGCCGTCTCGTACGCATGGCGGTGGAAGACATCGGCCTCGCCGATCCGCGTGCCCTCATGATCGCCAATGCCGCGAAGGATGCCTACGATTATCTCGGCTCGCCCGAGGGCGAGTTGGCGCTGGCGCAGGCGACGGTCTATCTCGCCAGTGCGCCGAAATCGAACGCGGTCTACACCGCCTATAAGGCCGCGATGCGGGCCGCCAAGGAAAACGGCTCGCTCCTGCCGCCGCGCCATATCCTGAACGCGCCCACCAAACTGATGAAGTCTGAAGGTTATGGTTCGGGCTACGCCTATGATCACGACCAGCCGGACGCCTTCTCGGGCCAGGATTACTTCCCCGAGGCACTCGGCCGCCAGAGCTTCTATCGCCCGACAGAGCGGGGCGAAGAGGCACGGATCGGCGCACGCATGGCGGAATGGAACAGGCTGCGACGTTTGCGAAGCCGGAACGATTGAGGCATCGATGGGAATGAACTGGCTTCTGGTCGCTCTGGGCGGCGGGCTCGGCTCGGTCCTGCGCTATGGCGCGGGTCTGGCCGCCGCGCGCTGGCTGGGGACGGCCTTTCCGTTCGGCACGCTCTTCGTCAACGTCACCGGCTCTTTCGCCATGGGCGTGCTGGTCGAATTTCTGGCGCGGCGCTATGGCGGAGCGGATGCCAATTTGCGGCTGCTGCTCGCGACGGGCGTGCTCGGCGGCTACACGACCTTCTCCAGCTTCTCGCTGGATTTCGCCACGCTTGCGGAGCGGGGCGAGCTGGCCACGGCCTTTGTCTATCTCGCGGTGACGATCCTCGCCGGTCTCGGCGCGCTCTTTGCCGGTCTGGCCTTGGCCCGGCAGGTCTTCTGAGCCGAAAAGCCGTTTTCGCACGGGCGCATATGCGCTATGGCCGAGGGAAAGCAAGAAGGACGATCCCTCATGGCAAGCGTGGAACAGATCCGGGTCGAAGCGGACGAAACGGGGCTTCGTCTCGATCGCTGGTTCAAGCTGCATTATCCCGGTCTCGGCTTCGGCCATTTGCAGAAGCTTTTGCGCTCCGGTCAGGTGCGCGTCGATGGCGGCCGCGCCAAGACGGACACCCGCGTCGAAGCGGGCCAGTTGATCCGCATCCCGCCCATGGGTGGCGAGTCCGCCAAGATGAAGGTCGCCCCGCTCACGGCCAACACGATCCGCGACAAGCACGACGGCGACGTGCTCGGCCAGATGCTGCTCTATGAGGACGAAAAGGTCTTCGTCTTCAACAAGCCGGCGGGCCTTGCCGTGCAAGGCGGCTCGGGCGTCTCGCGCCATGTCGACAAGATGCTGGAAGCCTGGCGCTCCAAGAAGGGCGAGAAGCCGCGCCTCGTCCATCGCCTGGATCGCGACACATCGGGCATTCTCGTCGTCGCGCGCACGCGCGGCGCGGCCGTGGCGCTCACCAAATCCTTCCGCGAGCGCGACACGCAGAAGCGCTACTGGGCGATCCTCAAGGGCGTGCCCCAGCCGAAAGAGGGACGCATCTCGACCTATCTCGTCAAGGAGGCGACCGCCGACGGCGACCGGATGCGCATCGCGCGCCATGGCGAGGAGGGGGCCGACCACGCGCTCTCGCATTACCGCGTGATCGATCAGGTGGCGCAGAACTTCTCTTGGGTCGAGCTGGAGCCCTATACGGGCCGCACGCACCAGCTGCGCGTCCACGCGCTCCATATCGGCCATCCGATCATCGGCGATCCGAAATATTTCGAGCACGACACCAACTGGGAATTTCCCGGGGGCGTTCAGAACAAGCTGCATCTCCACGCGCGCCGCATCACGATCCCGCACCCGGACGGCAAGGGCAAGGTGATCGACCAGATCGCGCCGCTGCCCCCCCACATGGTTCAAACCTGGAATCTCTTCGGCTTCGACGAAGCGGCCGAGAACGATTGATGCGTCTCGTTCTGTTCGACTGCGACGGCACGCTGGCCGATACGTTCGGCCTGATCGTGGAAACGATGAAGCGCTGCTTTTCCGACGCCGGCCTGCCGGAGCCGGAGGATGCGGCGGTGCGCGGCATTATCGGCCTGTCTCTGGATCTCGCCATCCATCGTCTCGCGCCGACCGTGCCGGACGTCGAGATTCCGCGCCTTGTTCAAGGCTACAAGGACGCCTTCCATCGCGTGCGAGCGGAAGGAACGCATTCCGAAGCGCTGTTTCCGGGCATTGAGCCCATGCTTCGCCGATTGGCGGCCGTCGACGATCTTCTGATCGGCATGGTCACCGGCAAGTCGCAGCGAGGCGTGCGCATGATCGTTGAACTGCATGGCCTGGAGGGCATCTTCCTCGCCGTGCGCACGGGGGACGACTGTCCCTCCAAGCCGCATCCGGCCATGGTGCTGGAATGCTGCGGGGAGTTGGGTGTCGATCCCGCCGATACGCTTGTGATCGGCGATGCCATCTACGATATGCAGATGGCGAGAGCGGCCGGCGCAGAGGCGCTGGGCGTCGACTGGGGCGCGGGCTCGCCCAACGAGCTGATCCTGGCGGGCGCAACGGCCGTCGCCGCGACAGCCGAAGGGCTCGAAGCCTGGATCGAGGATTGGAGAGCCAGCGCGCCGGCCTCCGAACCCCGGTTCGAGCTTTCGCCGTCCTGAAGCCGCGTCTGTCCCAAGAGTTCCTGCCATGTCCACTCTGCCCGCCCGCCCCGAATTGCCCAAGCGCTTCTATCAGGACGTGTCGATCGTCGAGGAGGAGGGCGGCTTCGCGGTTCGTCTCGACGGGCGGCCGGTGCGCACGCCCTCGCGCGCGCTTCTGCGCGTGCCCTCAGCCGATGTGGCGCGGGCAGTCGCGGCCGAATGGGAGGCGCAGAAGACCCATATCGACCCCGCAACCATGCCGATGACGCGGCTCGTCAACACCGTTCTCGACGGCGTGGCGGCGGACCCGGCCGGTGTGGCCGATGATCTCGGCCGCTATGCCGAGACCGATCTTCTTGCCTACCGCGCGGCCGAGCCGCAGCGGCTGGCGGATCGCCAGACCGAGGGTTGGGACCCGGTGATGGATTGGGCGCGACAGCACACGGGCCAAGATTTCGCGCGCGGCATCGGCGTCATGTTCGTGGCGCAGCCGGAAGCCAGCGTCGAAGCGCTGCGGGCGATCGTGCGGGCCGAGACGGATCCTTTCCGCTTGGCGGCGCTTCACCAGATGACGACGCTTACCGGCTCGCTTCTGTTGGCGCTGGCCGTCAGCGAAGGCTTCCTTGATGTGGAGCGCGCCTGGGCGCTCGCCCATATCGACGAGGACTGGAACATCGAGCAGTGGGGCGAGGACGAGGAAGCGCGGGCGCGTCGCGACAGCCGCTTCCGCGACATGCGCATGGCGGCGATCATGCTCGGCCGAGCGTAACGCTCGGCCGCCACAGCCTCAAATTCCGGCGAACCACTCGTAGCCGCGATCTTCCCAATAGCCCCCGCTGCCATCGCCGAAGGTCGCGAGATTGTCGGCCAGTGTGATGGCGCGGATATATTTGGCCATCTTGTAGCCGAGCTGCCGCTCGACGCGCACCCGGATGGGCGCGCCATTGGCGACCGGCAGCGCCGCGCCGTTCATGCCGTAGGCGAGGATCGTCTGCGGATGGCGCGCGTCCAGAAGGTCGATCGATTCGTAATAGCGGATCGGCCCGGTGAAGCCGTTCTCCAGCGTGTCGAAGCAGGAGAACACGACGAAGCGTGCCTGCGGCTTCACGCCGACCTGATCCAGGATCAGATGCAGCGGCGCGCCCGTCCATTCCGCGATGCAGCTCCAGCCTTCCACGCAGTCGTGTCGGGTGATCTGCGTGCGCGCCGGCATGTTTCGGATGTCCGCCAGGGAGAAGCTCGCGGGGCGATCCACCAGCCCGTTCACCTCCAACCGGTAGGTCTCGAAATTCGCGGCGGCCAGCGCGCGATAGTCCTCGTCCTGCGGGTCGGTGATGCCGTTCGGGCGCATGGGCTGGCGAATTTCGGAGCGCGAGAACTCTCGCGCCAGATTGTCGCTGCCGAGCAGCAGGCGTTGCGCGCGGTAGGTGAGGTCGTTGGCCTTTGCCAGGACGCCGCGCACCTGCGAGTCATTGGCCAGAAGCGGGTCGAAACAGCCCGCCAAGGCCGAGGTCGAGGCGATGGCGGCGCCGGACAGGAAGCGGCGGCGGTCGAGCCGGATGGTCATGCTGCGTCCTCCTCACGGTCCACCCGCATCCGCCCTGTCACCATGGAGCGCAATTCATTGAACGGGCCGGCCAGGAGCACCATGGCGATATGGACGGCGACAAAGAGAACCAGGAGCAGCATCACCGTGAAATGGATCGTGCGCGCCGTCTGCCGCCCCCCGAAGAGATCGAGCGTCCAGGGAGCCCAGGCGTTCATGCCGGGCGACATGGTGAGGCCTGTCGCGATCATCAGCGGAAGGGCAACGAAGAGAACGCCGAAATAAGACAGCTTCTGAAGCGGCCCATAGGTGCGCCGGTGGTGCAGGCGCAGGCGGGCATGGTCGGCAACGTCGCTCGGTAGAGCAGCAACGTCCCGCCCACGCGGGAGGATGTCCCGTGACAGATGCCGATTGATCAGGCTGCCGACAAGCCAGAGGAGGAGCGTGCCGACCAGCACCCAGGCAAAGAAGAAATGCACGACGCGGCCCGTTGCCAGATCGCGATAGGAGGGCACGGTCAGCCAAGAGGGGAAGGTCTGGGGCTGAAGCGTTCCAGCGTTCCCGATCGCGCCGAGCCAGCCTGTCGTGTCGAAACTCGAACCGAACAGGCGGGTCACGCCGACCAATTCGCCGTTCTGGTAACCTGCGCCGATCGAGAGGATGGAATTGTCGAAGGCAAAGCCCGACTGCTGGCCGATATAGAGATCGGGCCGGGCCATGAAGATCTGCAATCCGGACAAGAGCAGGAAGAACAGGCAGATCACCCAAAGCCAATGGGTGAGGCGCGTGGTGAGGGCGTGGCGGCGAATGATCGGGCCGTCGCGCTCGGCGGTGAGTTTCATGGGGCGGGCACCATCCTGTCTCGATCCTTTCCCTTCGAAAGCGCAAGCGCTTGGGCGGGAAACGATCCGGGCTGATGCCTCATATACGGCGCGCGAGCGCGAAGGGATGCCTCGCCACGTGCCTTTTTACGATGTCAGCCGCCTGACAGCGCGGTCGAGCTCTTGGCGAAAGCGCGAACGGTCCTGTGCGGTGAAGGCGCGGTTGAGGCCTTTGCTCTCTCCGGTCTCGCGCAGATGCTGGTTGAAGCTGCGCATGGAGAGGGCATAGCCGATCGATTCCGGCGTGAAGGCGCGCCCGTCCGGATGCAGCACGATCGCGCTTTTCTCGAGGGCACGGGAGGCGAGGGGGATATCGGCTGTCACGACGACATCCCGGCTCGTCGCCTCCTCGGCGATCCAATGATCGGCGGCATCCGCGCCAGCCGAAACGGTGACGAGTCGCGCGCCGGGATAGCGCGAGGGGCGCAAGCCCCCGTTCGAGACGAAGACCGCCTGCGCCCCGAGGCGCGTTGCGATCTCCAGCGCCTCGTCCTTCACCGGGCAGGCGTCTCCATCCACCAGAACCCGAACAGCCTCGCTCATGCCGCTTCGAAGCTCCGTGCCTCGGTCGGCCCGAAGACCTGTTCGAAACAGGCCCGCATCACGCTGTCCACTTCGGGCATGGAGACGGGCAGGCCGAGATCGACGAGGCTGGTGACGCCATGGCCTGAGATTCCGCAGGGGACGATCCCAGAGAAATGGGAGAGGTCGGGATCGACATTCAAGCTGATGCCGTGGAACGTCACCCAGCGGCGCAGGCGAATGCCGATCGCGGCGATCTTGTCTTCCGCCGGCGTTCCGTCGGGCAGCGGCGCCTTTTCCGGCCGGCGCACCCAGACGCCGACGCGGTCCTCCCGCCGCTCACCTCGCACCTGATATTGCGCCAAGGTCTCGATCACCCAATGTTCGAGCGCCGAGACGAAGGCGCGAATGTCCGGCCGGCGGCGTTTGAGATCGAGCAGGACATAGGCCACGCGCTGGCCTGGCCCGTGATAGGTATATTCGCCGCCACGCCCGGCCGCGAAGACGGGAAAGCGATCGGGCTGAAGCAGGTCGCCGGCCTGCGCCGATGTGCCGGCCGTGTAGAGCGGTGGATGCTCGACCAGAAGCACCGCCTCGGGCGCATCCCCCCGCGCGATGGCCTCCACCCGCCGCTCCATCCAATCGAGCGCCTGCGGGTAGGGCATGAGCCCGTCGTGGATGATCCAATCGACAGCCGCGTTCGGCCCTTCCGTCCGAAAATGTTCCGGCTGCGTGGCGAGTCGCGGTTTGGGCTGGGGGAGGGGCGCGTCCATGGGACCTGTCTAACGCTCCACGACGAATGTGCAAAGTCTGTTTGCCAGCGGGATCAACGGGTTCGAAGAAAAACGAGCCGCGGGCGGCGAAAGTGCTTGTGCGCTCGGGGGGCGTTTGCTAAACGCCGCTCACCGGTCGAGAGGCCGGTGCCGAACGCGAGTTCGGACCGAACGAAAGTTCGGACACGACGTGCGGTCGTGGCGGAATTGGTAGACGCGCAGCGTTGAGGTCGCTGTGGGGCAACCCGTGGAAGTTCGAGTCTTCTCGACCGCACCATTCTCCTTCAGATTTTGGGGGATGAGATCAGACTACCACTGATCTCTAGGCAGATCGGCCGAAAGGCCATTCCGAACGAGAGTTCGGACACGACGTGCGGTCGTGGCGGAATTGGTAGACGCGCAGCGTTGAGGTCGCTGTGGGGCAACCCGTGGAAGTTCGAGTCTTCTCGACCGCACCATTATTTTCCTGATGTATCTGATGATCGCTGCATGGCTCTCGCCTGCGGCGTTTTTTGCGTTTGGTCTGCCCCTCGTCCGATCGGCCGCAAAGAAAAGGCCGGCGCAATGGCCGGCCTCTTGGTTCAGATGTTCAGATCGCTGGCGCCCGTGTCGATATGCGGCGCCCAGAAGGCGATGCTTTCGGCAATCGCCGGAATCACCGCCCGGTCGTTCGGCTCGCGCTCCTTGAAAGAGAGTTCGAGGCAGATTTCGTTGTCCACCGCGCCGCCCTCCGCGAAAGCCTTCAGCAGCGGCTCGGGCTGGATGCGGCCCTTGGCGTTGTGCTCGGCCGTGAAGGGCCTGTGGCCGCTCTTATCCATCGTGGATTGCTTGATGTGGATGATTGGCGAGACCTTCGGCACCGCGCGCGCCCAGGCGTAAGGATCGGTGTCGTCCGGGTTGGGTGAGGTGATGTCGCCATGGTCGATATCGGCCATCATCCACATGGGTACGGCCATGTTGGCCTCCGTCAGCCGGTTCTGCAGCGCCATGGTCTCGGCGATCGTATGGCCGAACTCGCGGCCCACCGACATGGGCTCCCAGTAGACATAGGACAGGCCCGCTGATTTGGCGTGGTCGGCGACCTCGGCCCAGCAGTCGATCGCGATCTGGATCAGCTCTTCGCGCCGGCCCAAGTCGTCATAGTCCTGGAAGGTGAAGATCGCGAACTGCGTGCCGACGGAGAGGCCGCCGAGATCGGCGGTGATGTCGGCGAAGGTCTTGAACCAGTCGACGTAGTAGCGGCGCACGTTCCGGTCGGGGTGGCCGAAATGATTGAGCCGCCCATAGGGGCCGGTCATGCCCGATGTCACGCGGACGCCCGTGCGCTGAAGCGCGGCGCCCATCTGCCGCGTCAGGCGGCGGATGACGGGCGCGGGCCAGGACGGGTTGATGAACTCGTGCGTCAGTTGGAGATCGCGGATGCGTAAGTCCCGCGCTACCGTCTCGATCAGATCGTCTGGATCGGCGAAGCGGTTCACCAGCGGATTGGTGTTGAGAGATAGGGTCAGGGCCATGGGGCTCGTCTCAGGATAGGGGAGAGGCGGGGAAGCGCGCGACCGGGGGCGAGCCCGGCCGCGCTGCGACCGTCAGGCGGCGCGCAGCAATTCGCCGTCGAACCATTGCGCGAAGGTCTCGCGCTCGGCCGGGCTCATGTGAAGCCCCTGCTTGGTGCGCCGGAACAAGACGTCCTCGGCGCTGAGCGCCCATTCGTTGTTCACGACGTGGCGAACTTCCGCTTCGTAGAGCTTGGCGCCGAAATGGCGGCCGAGCCCGTCCATCGAGGTCGCGCCCGCGAGGAGTTTGGTCATCCGCGCGCCGTAGAGATGGCCGTAATGATGCAGGAGCCCACGCGGCAGCCACGGATAGGCCTCGCGCATCTTTTCGGTGAAGGCGACGAAATCGGCATTCTCGATCTCGCCGCCCGGCAGCTTGGACCCGGCCGTCCAGTCCGGCCCCATGTTCGGGAAAAACTTGCCGACCTTCTGCACGGCATGTTCGGCGAGCTTGCGGAAGGTGGTGATCTTGCCGCCGAAGATGTTGAGCAATGGCGCACCGCCCGTCTCATCGAGATCGAACGTATAGTCGCGCGTGACGGCCGAAGGGTTGCCCTGGCCGTCGTCGAACAGCGGACGCACGCCCGAGAAGGTCTCGATCACGTCGCTGCGGCGCAGCTTTTCCTTGAAGTAGCGGTTCACGGCCGCCAGCAGATATTCGACTTCCGACTCGTCGGCCTTCACCTCTTCCGGCCGGCCCTCATAGGGAATGTCCGTCGTGCCGATCAGCGCCTTGTCGCCCTCATAGGGGTTGATGAAGATGACGCGCTTGTCGTGATTCTGGACGAGATAGGCGTGGTCGCCGTCCCAGAACTTGGGAACGATGATGTGGCTGCCTTTCACGAGGCGCACATTGCGGCGCGAATTGCTGCCGGCCACGCGTCCAACGATATCGTTGACCCAGGGGCCGCCGGCATTGATCAGGCAGCGAGCGAGAACCGTGCGCGTCGCGCCCGTGCGCTCGTCGCGCATCTCGACGCGCCACTGGCCGTTCTCGCGGCGCGCGCTGGTGCAGGCGGTGCGGGTCAGGATTTCGGCGCCCTTCTCCGCTGCACCGACGGCGTTCAGCACCACGAGGCGCGCATCGTCCACCCAGCAGTCCGAATACTCGAAGCCCCTGGTGTATTGGTCGAGGATCGGCGCGCCTTCGGGGTCGCGGCGCAGATCCAGCGAGCGCGTGCCCGGCAGCTTCTTGCGGCCACCCAGATGATCGTACAGGAAGAGACCGAGGCGCACGAGCCAGGCCGGGCGATCCTGCGGGCTGTGCGGCAGGACGAATCGCATGGGCCAGATGATGTGACTCGCCGAGTTCAAGAGCACTTCGCGCTCGATCAGCGCTTCGCGCACCAGCCGGAACTCGTAATATTCGAGATAGCGAAGCCCGCCATGGACGAGCTTGCCCGAGCGCGAGGACGTCCCCTGCGCCAGATCGTCCTTCTCGCAGAGAATGACTTTGAGCCCGCGTCCGGCCGCATCGCGCGCGATGCCCGCGCCGTTGATGCCGCCGCCGATCACGAAGAGATCGACCATCGGAATATCCGTCATCATGCGCTCCTTTCGGCCGACTGGGCCGCGAGTAGGGTCTGTTCGGTATGTTCGGGTTCGAGATCGGGCGCGCTGGCGGGCGCGTTGCGCTGATCCGCCAACTGGCTCCAGACCGGAACGAGAGCCCGCCGCGCCTGCGCATAGGCCGGGAAGAGGCCGCGATAGGTGCGCACGAGATCGGCATTCGGCGCTTCGGCTTCGCCCAGAAGCGGCGTCACCCATTCGGCGATGCAGGCGTCCATCGTGGGATAGGCGCCAATGGCGACGGCGGCCATCATGGCCGCGCCCGCTGCGCCCGCTTCTTCGCGAGCGGAGACGCGAACGGGCGCCTCGACGCAGGCCGAGAGAACCGCGCGCAGCGCCTTGGAGCGTGCCGCGCCGCCGGTGAGCCGAAGTTCGGCCGGCAATTCGCCGATGGCCGAGTAGCAGTCGCGCGCGGCAAGGCCGAGGCCTTCCACGACGGCGCGAAGCAGGTCCGGAAAGCGGTGGTTGGCGGACAGACCGATGAAGTCGGCCCGCGCATCGGCATTGACGAAGGGGCCGCGCTCGCCGGTGTCCGAAATATAGGGGTGGTAGAGAAGCGCGCCCGGCTGGCTCTTCTGCATCCAGCCTTCGATGCGCTGCACGAGATCGGCATGGCTTGTCTCGCAGCCCATCTCGGCCAGAAGGTCGCCCGCCATGCGCAGCGCCCAATCGATATTGAGCGTCGCTGCCATGTTGGTCTGGACCTGCGTCACGATGCCGGGAATCGGCAGCGCGATCACATAGCCCGTGCCCTCGGCGTTCAGCACGACGTCGGAGGCGGAAACCGCGCGCGTGTGAACGCCGGTCGAGCCGACCGTGGAGCAGGCGGCCGGCGCGCCACCGGCATGGACGCCCGCGCCGAGCGCCGTCATCACCATGTCGACATAGCCCAGACTGACCGGCGTTCCGGCGAGCAGCCCGGTCGCCTGTGCGGCCTCGGCGGACAGCGGATGGGTGGTCTCAGTCCCGTCCACGATCTCGGGCAGGAGCGAGCGACGATGGGTCAGACCCAGCGATTCGATCACCGTGTCATCATAGCGCCGCGTGCGGAAATCGCCGAAGGTGAAGCTCGCCTCGGACGGGTCGGTCGCGCGGACGCCCGTCAGGTTGAGATAGAGCCAGTCCTTGCAGTGGAGTGCGACTTCCGCGCCGTCGAGCAATTCAGGCGAGGTGGCGTCCATATGCGCCAGCTGCGCGCCCTGCTGGCAGGTGTTCAGCCCTGTGCCGGTGCGCTCGAAGCGCTGGCGCTCCAGCGGCGATTGCACGAGACGGCGCACGCTCGGCGCGGCGCGGGCGTCCAGCCAGAGCCAGGCATCCGTCACCGGCCGGTTACGCGCGCCGACAAGCCATGTCCCGTCGCCCTGAGCGGTGACCGCGACGCCGGCGGTGCGGCGGGCGAGGTTTTCCACCTTCGTCCCGAGATCGCGCAGCGCGCGGGCGCAGTCGTCCCAGGTCTGGCTGAGAGATTGCCGGGCGGAGCCGTCGCGGCCGAGCGCATAATGGTTGAGAACCGATGCGACCGCGATCTGCCGGCCGCCGAGATCGAAGGCCACGGCCTTGATCACCGAGGTTCCGGCGTCGATGCCGATCAGAAGATCCTGCATGTGCGACATGTCAGGCCTCGTCGCTCGAGACAGGCGCGGCCGGGAAACAAGAGGCGCTGAAGCCTTGCATGAAGATTCCTCCCTTTGATGCCGGCCGGTCGGTTGGGTCCGAAGCGCGAAGCCGGCTTGTCGTCATATCGAACGGTTGGCGGTGAAATGCCGTGCCCCTGAGTGTCAGTTTTCGGCGCGTTCCATCAGCGCCGTCGCGGTGCGCTCGTCGGTGAGGAGACCGCTTAGCAGGCCGCTGCGGAGAATGGCGCCGATCCCCTCGATCTTGGCCGGCCCGCCGGCGATCGCCACGATGCGGCGCTCCTGGAGGGCCGCTAGATCGGGCGAAAGGGTGCGCGCGGCGAGCGAGGTGTCGATCGGCTGGCCGGCCCGATCGAAGAAGTGGCCGAGGATCTCGCCGACACCACCACCGTTCTGCACTTCGCGAATCTCGTCGAGATCGATCATGCCGGCGCCGACGAGTTGCGCATCGGGCTGCGTCGTGCCGATCCCGACAATCATCAGATCGGCGGTGGTCGCCAGCGCAAAGACATCCGCAACACCGCGCTGAGACAGGAGCACTTCGCGATCCGCCGCCGAATTCGCAACGAACGGAACCGGCAGGACATAGGCGGCGCTGCCCGTGCGTTCGGCGAGGCGATGCATCACGTCATGCGGATTGGCGGCGTAATTGCGTGTCAGCCCGCCCATCAGCGAGACGAAGCGGGTCGAGCCGCAATCGATGCGGGGGCTGGCGGAAATAACTGCGGCAAGCGTGCGTCCATGGCCGATCCCGATGACGCGGCCTTCCGTGCCCTCGATCTCGCGCTTCAGATAGCCTGCGCCTGCGATGCCGAGCGCGCGTAGGGGCAACCCGTCCTCATAGAGATTGGGAACGACCTGCGCATAGGCCAAGCCGAAACGCTGGCACAGGCGCTCTTCCAGAAGCAGGCATTCTGTCACGTCGCCGTCGATCGTGACCTTCACCGCACCCGACTGGCTGGCCCAGGAGACGAGTCGATGCGCTTTCACATTGGACACGCCGAGCCGCTCGGCCACCTCAGCCTGCGTCAGGCCGGCGGCGAAGTGAAGCCAGGCGGCGCGAATGGCAAGGCTGTCGTCATCCGCCCGCTTGGTCGCGATCCGCGCCATGTTCGATCCCAGAGGTTTGCGTATTGAATTATTTTTCAATTGGTGCAAAGTCTTTCACGCAGCCTCGCGCTTGTCAACGAAATCACGGCGTTGGCGCGCAGGGCGGTGGGAGATGGCGGATTTCTAGTGAGGCGATGGACGCTGCCGGGATTGAGGCAGCGACTGTGACGCGCTCGCTCGCAGTTTTGAAACCATCCCTTCGATATGTCGTATCTTGAACCCTTGTCGACGATTGACAGGCTGTTGGATTTCTAACAGTTCTTGTGTTCAAGATCACAGAATATGTAACACGGGCTGAGCCCGTGGCGGTGGGTGACGAGGTCGGCCGACGTGGAGGATCGGGTCGGTTCGGCTTCGCAGGGGAGGCAGTCTTATGCGCTTGACGATGGCATCTCGGCTGGATCATGCCGCGCGGCAGCTTTCTGGCCGCGCTCGCCGCACGCTTCCCCGCTCGCACTGAACGCATCGCCGATCCTTTCCGGTGCGGCGCGCGATTGTCCGCTGCCCGCGCCGGCTCAACATCAATGGGAGGTCGCCTGTCATGACCGCATCCACTCTTTCCGTCCCCAAGGCCAAGCGCCGCGTCGTCGGCCCAGGCACGATCGTCACCTCGCTCATTGGCCTCGCGCTTCTGGTCGGGATTGCCTTCGACACCAAGGTTGTGCGGATCGGGTCCGAGGCAGCCAGCGGGCCTGAACGCTTCTCTGCCGAGACCTATGGCCCGGCAGAATTCCCCAAGGTGCGGGACGCGATCGCTGCCAAGGCGGTGGATGCGCCGGTGCTGGCCGCCGCGATTGCCGAGAACAAGACCGCCGCCGCCGAGAAATACGGCGTGGCTTCGGGCGGAACCTCGGTTCTGCCGGTCTCTTTCACGGGCGTCGCGGGCGAGCCGAAGGCCGGCATCTATACGGTCACCGTCCCGAACATGCCTGATGGCGTGACCCTGCGGGTTCAGACCGGACCGGCCATCAACGGCACCGAGCTGCGCGACGCGACGGGGACGATCGAGTTCGGCCAGTTCACCAACCAGATCGAATATCAGGACGCAGGGTCCGCGCTGAACAATGCCATGAAGGCCGAGGTTCTCGCGCCGATCGACACCAAGAGCCTTGCCGGCAAGACGATCTCCGTCACCGGCGCTTTCCGCCTCGTGAACGCCAAGAACTGGCTCGTCACGCCCGTCAAGCTGACGGTGCAGTGATGGCCGCGTCCGCATCCTCCGCTGAAGCGCGCAAGGGCGAGGTCGTCCTCTCCGCCCGCAACGTCGCCAAGTCCTATGGCAGCGTCCATGCGCTGAAGGGCGTGAACTTCGACATTCATCGCGGGCAGGTCACCACGCTGTTCGGCGAAAACGGCGCCGGCAAGTCGACGCTCATGCGCATCCTGTCGGGCGTCACGCCGCCGACATCGGGCGAGATCGTGCTGGACGGCGAGCCCGTCGTCTTTGCCTCGGCCAACGACGCGCGCGATCGCGGCATCTCGATCATCCACCAGGAACTCAGCCTCGCGCCGAACCTCAGCGTGCGCGACAATATCTTCATGGGCCGCGAGATCCAGACCGCGACCGGCGTCGATTTCGAGAAGGAAGCCGAGATCGCCCGCGCGCTTCTGACAGAGCTGGAAGAGGATATCGACCCGCTGACGCCGGTCGAGGAGCTTCGCCTCGGCCAGCAGCAGATCGTGGAGATCGCGCGCGCCCTGTCGATGAAGTCGCGCATTCTCATCATGGACGAGCCGACCTCAGCGCTCAGCGCCTCGGAGGTCGAGGTTCTGTTCAAGGTGATCCGCGATCTCACCAACCGCGGCGTTGCCATCGTCTATATCTCTCATCACCTCGAAGAAGCGCTGCAGATCACCGACCACGCGGTCGTGCTGCGCGACGGGGCGATGACGGCCTATGCCGAGCGCCGCGAGATCGATCTGGAATGGATCGTGCGTCACATGGTGGGCGAGAACTACGATCTCG
The DNA here is from genome assembly GCF_001475935.1 of Aureimonas ureilytica. Classification (GTDB taxonomy): domain Bacteria; phylum Pseudomonadota; class Alphaproteobacteria; order Rhizobiales; family Rhizobiaceae; genus Aureimonas; species Aureimonas ureilytica_A. The sequence goes on along the minus strand of NZ_LDQA01000020.1, from coordinate 103,646 downwards.
GCTCGCCGCCTTCGGGCTATGCCTTCGGTGATGTTGCGCTTTCGGTGCGCGATGTCTCCGTGACGCTGCCGACCGGCGCGGACGCGGTGGAGCGGCTTTCGCTCGACGTGCGGGCCGGGGAGATCGTCTGCATCTACGGGCTGATGGGGGCAGGGCGCACAGAGCTTCTGGAAGCGGTCGCCGGGCGCACCTCCGTCAGCGGCGGCCACGTCCTGCTGCGCGGCGAAGACATTTCCGACCTTTCCATCGCCGAGCGCATCCAGGCCGGGCTTGTGCTCGTGCCCGAGGATCGCCAGCGCGATGGCCTGGTCCAGACCATGTCGGTCGGCGAGAATCTGTCGCTGGCCAGCATCAAGGCCTTCACCCGCCGGCTCTTCACCTCGACCCGTGTGGAGAAGGACATCGTCGCCGATTCGATCCGCCGCGTCCATGTGAAGACGGCAGGCGGCGCGGCGCCCATCGGCTCCCTGTCGGGCGGCAACCAGCAGAAGGTGGTGATCGGCAAGATGCTGGCCACGCACCCCAAGGTCGTGCTGCTCGACGAGCCGAGCCGTGGCATCGACATCGGCGCGAAATCGGAAGTCTTCAAGCTTCTGGCCGAGCGCGCCCGTGAAGGCCTGGCGGTCGTCTTTTCCACCTCCGAGGTCAGCGAGTGCCTCGGCGTCGCACATCGAATCATCGTGATGAGCAAGGGCCGCATTTCGGCGGAATTCCCGGCGGGCGTCACCAAGGAAAAAATCATGGCCGCTTCGGGCGAGGCCGTGGTCGCGTGAACCAGAAAGAGAGCGGAATCCCGATCATGACCACCAGCACCGCTAGCGCACCCAGAAAGGCAGGCTCCGAGGGCTTCGACCTCGCCCGCCTTCTTCTGGAGGGTCGCGCCTTCTTCGCGCTTATCGCGATCATCGTCGTCTTCTCGATCCTGTCGCCGTTCTATTTCACGGTGAACAATTTCCTGATCATGGCCTCGCACGTCGCCATTTTCGGCCTTCTGGCGATCGGCATGTTGCTGGTCATCCTGACCGGCGGCATCGATCTCTCGGTCGGCTCGACCCTGGGCCTTGCCGGCGTCATCGCCGGCTTCCTGATGCAGGGCGTTACCCTGCCAGCGTTCGGCGTCGTGCTGTATCCGCCGGTCTGGGCCGTCGTGGTGCTGACCTGCGCGCTCGGCGCGCTGATCGGCCTCCTGAACGGGGCGCTGATCGCCTATCTGAAGGTGCCGGCCTTCGTTGCGACGCTCGGCGTCCTCTATGTCGCGCGCGGCGTGGCGCTTCTGATGACCAACGGCCTGACCTACAACAATCTCGGCGGCCGCGCGGATCTCGGCAATACGGGCTTCGACTGGCTCGGCTTCAACCGTCTCTTCGGTGTGCCGATCGGCGTGTTGATCCTCGCCGTCGTCGCCCTTATCGGCAGCGTTCTCCTGTCGCGCACGGCCTTCGGCCGTTGGGTCTACGCCACGGGCGGCAATGCGCGCGCGGCCGAACTGTCGGGCGTTCCGGTGCCGCGCACGCAGATCCTCGTCTATGTCCTGTCGGGCGTCTGCGCGGCGATTGCCGGCCTCGTTCTGTCCTCGCAGCTGACCTCGGCCGGCCCGACGGCGGGCTCGACCTACGAGCTGACGGCGATCGCCGCCGTGGTCGTGGGCGGCGCGGCGCTGACGGGCGGTCGCGGCACGGTTCGCGGCACGCTGCTCGGCGCCTTCGTCATCGGCTTCCTGTCGGACGGTCTCGTCATCATCGGCGTTTCGTCCTATTGGCAGACGGTCTTCACCGGCGCGGTGATCGTGCTCGCCGTTCTGCTCAACAGCATCCAATATGGCCGCCGCCCCAAGCGCGCCGCCACGCCTTCCCCGCAGCAGGGTGCCAAGGCCTGAGGGCCTGAACCGACGCGCGGAAAACGCCGGGCCTCGCCGCCCGGCGCGTTACCAGCCACAGACCACCAAGGGAGAGAAAGCATGTTGAAATCGGGCAAGAGCCTCCTGCTCGCGGGTATCATGGCCGTTACCTTCGCCGGCTCGGCCTTCGCCGACGGCCTGGTGACGATCATCGTCAACGATCCGTCCAACCCCTACTGGTTCACGGAAGGCGAGATCGCCTCCAAGACCGCCAAGGATCTCGGCTACGAGACGGTCGTCTCCTCCCACAAGGGCGACACCAACACCGAGAGCAACCTGATCGACACGGCGATCACCAACCGCTCCAAGGCGATCATCCTCGATCCCGCCAATGCGGACGGTTCGGTCGGCGCTGTGAAGAAGGCCGTTGCGGCCGGCATCCCGGTCTTCCTCGTCAACGCCGAGATCAACCAGGAAGGTCTCGCCAAGGCGCAGCTCGTCTCGAACAACGCGCAGGGCGCCGCGCTCGGTGCGCAGCAGTGGGTCGAGACCGTCGGCGACAAGGGCAATTATGTCGAGCTTCTCGGCGCGCCGTCGGACAACAACGCCGCCACGCGCTCCAACGGCTACAAGACCGTTCTCAGCCAATATCCAGACCTGAAGCTCGTCGGCTCGGATGTCGCCAACTGGGATCGCCGTCAGGGCTACGCCAAGATGCAGAGCCTGCTTCAGGCCAATCCCGGCATCATCGGCGTCATCTCCGGCAATGACGAAATGGCGCTCGGCGCGATCGCCGCGCTGAAGGAAGCCGGCAAGCTCTCCGGCATCACGGTCGGCGGCTTCGACGGCTCGCCCGATGCGGTCGCCGCCATCAAGGCCGGCGAACTCGCCTACACGGTGCTCCAGCCGGTCGCGATCTTCTCGAAGGAAGCGGTCCGTCAGGCCGACAACTTCATCAAGAACGGCAAGACGGGCGCGGCCAGCGAGAAGCAGCTCTTCGACTGCATCATCGTCAACAAGGACAATGTGGATCAGTACGCTTCGCCCTTCGTCATGAAGGAGTAAGGCGCTCGGGCTCTCCGGCCCGAACCGATCCGCTTTTCGAGGGCCGGCTGCGATACATTCGCAGCCGGTTTTTTGTAGAACGGCGCGCATCTGACCATCAAAAATAGTGCCTGAAATCTCGCATAAGACTGTTATCTTCACATTATTAAGTGATAGAAATGCGCATGGGCGGCCGGGGAGGCCGTGTTCGACGCGAGAATGCCCATGGCCAGCCTTCTGGGAATCGACAATGGTTTGACCGTCACCAAGGCGGTTGTTTTCGACGTGGACGGGACGCAATTGTCCGTTGCGCGGCGGCGTGTGCCGCAGTCCATGCCGCGCCCGCGCTGGGTGGAACGCGACCCCGTCGGCCTCTGGAAGGCGACCGCCGAGGCCATCGCGGAAGCCATCGCTCTGTCCGGCCGGCCGGCCGAAGACATCAAGGCGGTGGCCGCGACGGCGCATGGCGACGGCGTCTATCTCCTCGACCGGGACAAGCGGCCCTTGCGAGCCGGCATCCTCTCGCTCGACAGTCGCGCGCTGGATGTCGTTGCTCGCTGGCGCGACAGCGCTCTCTTCTCGGACGCCCTTTCGCTGACCGGGCAGACGCCGCATGTTTCCGCGCCGTCCGCGCTCCTCGCGTGGGTGAAGGCGGAAGAGCCCGAGAATTTCTCTGGTATCGGCCATATCCTCGCCTGCAAGGACTGGCTGCGCTTCTGCCTGACGGGCGAAGTCGGCACCGACCGCACCGAGGCCAGCACGTCCTTCACCGATGTGAACACGCAAGCCTATTCGCCGGGCGCGATGACGCTTTTCGGGCTGGACGATCTCACCGCCGCCCTGCCGCCCATCTTCGGCTCGGGCGAGTGCGTCGGCACGGTGACGCGCGCGGCGGCGGCGGTGACGGGTCTTCGAGAGGGCACGCCCGTTGCCTGCGGGCTGCATGACGTCACGGCTTCGGCGCTCGGCATCGGCGCGCACAGGCCGGATGTGGTCGGCATCGTCGCCGGCACCTATTCGATCAACGAGGTCGTCAGCACCCGCCCACGCACCGACCCGCGCTGGTTCTGCCGCAACGCGATCGAGCCCGGCCAGTGGAACAACATGTCCATTTCGCCGGCCTCGACCGCCAATTACGACTGGTTTCTCGACCGGCTCTGCGAGCGCGACCAGCGCGCAGCGATTGAAGCGGGGCAGTCCATCCACGAGATTCTGGCCGCTGAGATGGACGGAGCCTTCCGCCGGCCTTCGACCCTGTTCTTCCATCCCTATCTCTTCGGCTCGCCGCATGGCGACACGGCGAGCGCGAGCTTCCTCGGCCTTCACGGCTGGCACGAACGAGGCGACATGCTGCGCGCCGTGCTGGAAGGGATCGCCTTCAACCATCGCACCCATGTCGATGCACTGCGCGACGGCTTCCCGTTCGAGCGCGCCATGCTGACGGGCGGCGGCTCGCGCAACCCGGCCTTCGCGCAGCTCTTCGCCGATGTTCTGGGAATGCCGGTGGAGGTGCCGGGCACGGAGGAGGCGGCCGCCTTTGGCGCGGCCCTGTGCGCCGGGGCGAGCGTCGGGCTCTACGCGTCGCCGCTGGCCGATCCGCGCGATCTGAGCGCGGTCACGCGCAGCTTCGAGCCGGATACGCGGCGCACGGCCGAGATGAACGAGCGCTTCGGCCTCTTCACGCGTCTCGCCGAAGCGCTGAAGCCCTACTGGCTGGAATTGGAAGCCATGGGCGCAGACCGTCCCGGCCACGCCTGATGGGCAAGGGCGACGATCGGCGCGAGGAGATCGCGACCTATGTCATCGCGCGCGGTCAGGTGCGGATCGACGATATGGCCGAGCATTTCGGTGTCTCGCGCATGACGATCCATCGCCATATCGACCAGTTGGCTGCGCAAGGCGTCTTGCGCAAGCTGCACGGCGCCGTGTCGGCGCAGCCGACCGGCATCTACGAGAGCCTGTATCGCTATCGCGAGACGGTCGCGACCTCCGAGAAGCGCGCGCTGGCGCAAGCTGCGCTGGCTCTGATCGAACCGGGGCAGGTCGTCATGCTGGACGATTCCTCGACGGCGGGGGCGCTCGCGCCGCACTTGAGCGAGCGCGCGCCGTTGACCGTCATCACCAACAGCCTTTCGGCCGCCCAGCATCTGAAGCAGATCGACGGGATCGATCTGATCGGCCTCGGCGGGCAGTATCATCGCACCTATGACGCTCTGATCGGCCATGTCTGCGAAAGCGCCATCGCGCGGCTGCGAGCCGATATCCTCGTGTGTTCCGCTTCCGCCGTCTCGGGCACCAGCGCCTTTATTCAGGACGGGCAGGTCGTGCGCGCCAAGCAGGCCATGATGGCCGTCTGCGCCTCTCGCCTGCTCCTGCTCGATACGACCAAATTCGGCAAATCCGCCCTGCATCACTTCGCCGACCTGTCCGACTTCGACGCGGTTCTCGTGCCTCGCCACATGGGCGACGAGCCGCGACGCGCGCTGGAGGCGGCCGGCGTACCCCTTCGTCTCGTGGAGACAGATTGATGACCTCGTTCCCTGAAACCCCTTCGCTTTTCGCCGACGCGCGCCTACATGCCCTGGATGGCGGCGAGATCGATGTTTTGATTCTGGGCGCGGGCGTCAATGGCGCGGGCCTGTTTCGCGATCTCTGCGAACAGGGCCTGACCTGCCTGATTCTCGACAAGGGCGATTTCGGCTCGGGCACCAGCGCTGCCCCCTCGCGCCTCATCCATGGCGGGCTCAAATATCTGGAAACCGGCGAGTTCGGTCTGGTCGCGCAATCGACGCTGGAGCGAAACCTCCTCCTGCGCAACGCGCCGCATTGCGTCGAGCCCCTGCCGACGATCATCCCTGCCTTTTCCTGGACGAAGGGCATCGGCGCGGCGCTGCGCACGCTGATGGGCTCCACCACCGCGCCGCGCAGCCGAGGCGGCGTGCTCATCAAGATCGGCCTCGCGCTCTACGATTTCTACGGCTCGCGCCATCGCGTCATGCCGCGCCACCGCCTGTCGGGGCGTGCCAAGTCCTTGCGCGACATGCCCATGCTGACGCCGTCCATCAAGGCGACCGGCCTCTATTACGACGCCAAGATCGCGCGGCCCGAGCGTCTGGTGCTCGAACTCGTGCAGGATGGCTTGCGCGCTTCGCCCCGCTCCGCCGCCGCCAATTCCGCCGAGCTTCTCGGGCTGGACGAGGGCGCTGTGGCCTTTCGCCTTGCCGATGGCGCGAGCCGTTCGGTTCGCCCGCGCATCACGATCAACGCGGCCGGCCCATGGATCGACCATGTGAACGCCCGGCTGGGCGCAGAGACCAAGCTGATCGGCGGCACCAAAGGCTCGCATATTCTGCTCGACCATCCGGAATTGCTGCGCCAGTTGAACGGGCGGATGATCTATTTCGAAGCGGATGACGGGCGCATCTGTCTTGTCTTTGACTATCTCGGCCGCGCGCTGGTGGGCTCCACCGACATCAAGGCGAACAATCCCGACTCGGTGCGCTGCGAGGACGACGAGATCGACTATTTCCTGGCGAGCCTGCGCAGCCTCCTGCCGGGCCTGTCCTTCGATCGCAACCAGATCGTCTATACCTATAGCGGCATTCGCCCGCTGCCGGCCTCCGATGCCAGCAATCCCGGCCTCATCAGCCGCGATCATTCCGCTCCGGTCACGGAACCCGGCGCGGGACGATCGTTTCCGATCATCTCGCTGGTCGGTGGCAAGTGGACGACCTTCCGGGGCTTTGCCGAAGAGGTGGCCGATACCGTCCTGTCCCGGCTGGGCAGGGCGCGCAAAGTCTCGACGCAGCATCTACCGATCGGCGGTGGGCGAGATTTTCCGGCGGACGAGGTGGCTCGTGCCGCCTGGATCGCGCGTGTCGCGAGCGAATCCGGCTTTGCGGCCGATCGGGTCGGCGAACTCCTGTCGCGCTACGGTACGACCGCTCGCGCGATCGCGGGGCATCGCGGACGCTGGACGGATGCCGACCGGCTGCCGGGCGCGGCGCATTACAGCCTGTCGGAACTTGACTTCATCCTGCGGCACGAATCCGTTCGTCATCTCGGCGATCTCGTGCTGCGTCGCACGACGCTCGCCGTTCGCGGCGAGGTAACGCGGCCGGTGCTGGAGCGGCTGGCGGACCATGCCGCCGAGGTTCTCGGCTGGGACCCGGCGCGCCGGGAGCGCGAGCTGACGCAGACCGCTGAAAGCCTTGTGACCTATCACGGCGTCACCCTTTAATCGTCGCCGCCGGCCGGGTCTGCTCCGGCCGGCGGCGAAACGATCAGCTTGGCATCGGGTCGGGCGAGGTCGTGTAGAGCGCGGTGCTGGGCGCCTGAGTCAGGCGTCGATAGCGCTCGAACTGCGCGAGCACGTCCGCGATCAGATCGTCCCGGCTGAAGCCAAGAACGTCATAGCCGCGCGAGCCGTCCGAGAAGCTGGTGCGCGCGGTCCAGACCTGCTCGCGGCGCGCTTCCGGCCGCGAGGCTTCGGCGGCCGAGAACATCATGGCCGGGCGCGCCGCCGGGGCGACGGCGTAAACGAAGTTGCGCGTCCCTTCCGCTTGAACCGTCAGGGAAATGCCGTCGTCCTCTCCGGATTCCACGGCAGCTTGCAGACCGCGACGATCCAGCTCGCGTCGAACCTCTTCCAACGCCGGCTGAACGGTTTTCTCCACGAAGGCCCGAACGCTCGCTTTGGTCGGGTGGTTGAGGATGGTCGCGAGCCGGGCCTGCCAACTGACGGAGCGGGTGCGAATGGCGGGCTGGGCCTGCCGATGCTCGTCCAGCCGTGCCATATCCGCTCTCATGCCCCGCAAAAGACCGAAGGCCAGCAGAAGCAGGATCACCGCGAAGGGCAGGGCACTGATCAGGGTCATGGTCTGAAGCGCGCTGAGGCCGCCGGCCAGAAGCAGGGCTGCTGCGACGGCCCCTTCCAGACTGCACCAGTAGATGCGCTGCCAGGTCGGCGTGTCGGAGTTTCCGCCCGCCGCGATCGTATCGATCACCATGGAACCGGAATCGGCCGAGGTGACGAAGAAGATTGCGACCAGAAGGCAGCTCAGAACCGACGCGACGCCAGACCAGGGCAGATATTCGAAGAACTGGAATAGCGAGACGGAAATATCCGCGCCGACCGCGCGCGAGATGGCGCCTGCAGCCGGCCCCATGTCCAGCGAAATGGCCGTGTTGCCGAAGACCGTCATCCAGAAGAAGGTGAAGGCCGACGGCACGAACAGGACGCCGATCACGAATTCGCGCACCGTGCGCCCACGCGAAATGCGGGCGATGAACATTCCCACGAAGGGCGACCAGGAGATCCACCACGCCCAGTAGAAGAGCGTCCAGTCGCTGATCCAGCTCTTCGGCTCATAGGCGTAGAGCTTGAAGGTCCGAGAGACGAAGTCGTTGAGATAGGTGCCGATGTTCTGAACAAAGGCGCGGAACAGAAATTCCGTCGGCCCGACCGCCAGCACGAAGAGCATCAGGACGATGGCGACCAGAAGATTGCCTTCCGACAGGCGGCGGATGCCCTTGTCGAGGCCGGAGACGACGGACAGCGTGGCGAGCGCCGTGACGAGGGCGATCAGTCCCACCTGCACGAGCGCGGTCTGCGGCACGCCGAAGAGATAGCCGAGGCCGGCATTGATCTGGAGAACGCCGAGGCCGAGCGAGGTCGCGATGCCGAACATTGTGCCGCAGATCGCGAAGATGTCGGCAGCGTGGCCGATCGGCCCGCTGATGCGCTCGCGGATCAGTGGGTAGAAGCCGGCGCGGATCGTCAGCGGCAGATTGTATCGAAACGAGAAATAGGCGAGCGACAGACCGACGATCGCGTAGATCGACCAGGCGTGAATGCCCCAATGAAAAAAGGTGATCGACATCGCCTGCCGCGCGGCGGCGAAGCTTCCGGGCGCTTCTTCCGGTGGCACGGAGTAATGCAGGATCGGCTCGGCCACCGCGTAGAACATCAAGCCGATGCCCATGCCGGCGGCGAACAGCATGGCCAGCCAGGAAACGTAGCGATATTCCGGCTCGGAATCGTCCGGCCCGAGCTTCAGATTGCCGTAGCGGCTGACCGCCAGAAACAGGACGGTGAAAACGAGAATGCCGACGGCGAGCAGATAGAACCAGCCGAAACTACCGAGAATAAAGGATTGCGTAGCCGAGAAAATCCGGTTGGCGTCCGACGGGTCGGCGACGCCGAAAAGCGCCAGCAAAAAGATGATGGCACTGGCCGTGAAGAAAACCGGCTTGTTGATCGTGGATGCGGACAAAAGGCAGGTGGTCCCTTGTTCATGACGAAAAGCCCTCGACCGATCATCGAGAGCTTGGTCATCAAGACTTAGTGGACGATCCGGTCATGGGAACCGGCCCTGCCATAATCCTGCCCTCAATCGGACGGTTTTCAGCCGCAGCTTCGGTGCCGCGGCCCTTGGCGCGAGGATTGTCCCCACGCTATCCCGATCGGTTTTCGCCTTGCCGGCGATCAGCCGCGCCGGCCTTGAGTCAGGTCACGCTCGATGTCGAAGCCCGCGCCCAGGCGCATCTTGTAGACCTGATAATTCTCCATCACGCGCTGAACGTAATTGCGCGTCTCGGTGAAGGGGATCAGCTCGATCCAATCCACGACCTTGTCGATGCTCTGGCCGCGCGGGTCGCCGAACCGGTCGATCCATTCCTTTGCCCGGCGCGGGCCGGCATTGTAGGCCGCGAAGGTCAGGATGTAGGAGCCCGAGAAGTTCGAGATCTGCTGGCCGAGATACTGGCTGCCGAGCAGGGCGTTGTAGGACGTGTCGTTCAGGAGACGGGTGTCCGAATAGGGAAGGCCGGCATTCTTGGCGAGGCCCTTGGCCGTCGCCGGCATGACCTGAAGCAGGCCGAGCGCGCCGACCGGCGACTTGGCGCGCGGGTTGAAGGCGCTTTCCTGCCGGGCGATGGCATAGGCCAGCGCCTTGCCACTGGCCGAGATATTGGCGCTCTCGGGAATGACGCCGACCGGGAAGGCCAGGGCCGGCGCGTTGACGCCGCGCCCGTAGGCGGTCTTTCCGACGGTGAGCGCCAGCGCATGGTCGCCGCGCCGCTCCGCCATGGAGGAGAGGATGGCGAGTTCGCCGGGGCTGTCGAGGTCTTCCGCCAGCGCCTTGTAGAGCGCGTCGGCCCGGCTTTCCGATCCGATCTGTTCCAGACGCTTGATGGCGCGAACGGCCTCGCGGTTCTCGAAATTGCGGCGCTCGGCGTCCGATGGGCGGGGATAGGCGATCGGGCCGGGATTGCGCCCGAGCTTGGCCGCCGCCAGCTGCCCATAGAAGGTCGCACCGTGTCGCGCGGCCTGCTCGTAATAGGTGCGCGCATTGCCGGGGCCGCCCGCTTCCGCCGCACGGCCGAGCCAATAGAGGGCGCGCGACTGCGACAGGGGACGCGAGGAGATCGACTGAATGCGGCTGAAATGCTTGGCGGCGGTCGCCGGATCGTTGAGATAGCGAAGCGCATACCAGCCGGAATGGAACTCGGCCTCGACGGCCTCCGTCTGCCCTTCGGCGGAATGGTTGGCGACGAGGCGATAGGCGGCCTTGCGGTCGCCCTTCTCCAGAAGCATCCGCGAGATGATGCGCCGCTCGTTCCACCATGCGTCGGCATCGACCAGACTGTCGCGGTCGCGCGGGGCGCGCTCGATCAGGGCCGCCGCCTCTTCGATCCGGTCCTTCTTGCGCAGGTTCTCGGCGGCGGTGAAGAGGTAGCTCGGGTCCGAGCGCAGATTGGCCGGCACCTTGGCCAGGAGCGCGTCGGCATTGCCGTCGCCGCGAATGGAGGCGGCGCGGGCGCGGAAGAGCGATTCCGCGTTGGCGAGGCTCGCGAGACGCTGCGCATCCGACACGCGGTCGGCGTAAAGCAGCATGTCCATGCGGAACTTGTGATCGGCCCGCGTCAGAAGCGCGCCGAAGTTCGACAGCATCTGCGTTTCGGTCGCCTTGTCGAACTTCTCGTGACGCCAGAAGCGCACGATCAGGCCCTTCGCCTTGCCGGCCTGACCCAGCTCGATAAAGGCCCGGGCAAGCGCCATCGCGCCTTCGGGCGTGCGCGGCGCGTCCTGCCCGAAGGCGGCCACGACGTCGCGCGCGGGCATCCGCTCGCGGTTCAGCGCGCGCTCCAGATTGGCGCGGATCACCTTCATGCCGGGCCAGCTGCGCAGCTCCATCGCCGTGTGAGCGATTTCGGCGGCCGGAACATCGGTCGTGCCGCGCAGGGCGATGGCCCAGGAGAGAATGTGCCGGTCGAGCGAGCCGGGCGCCATGCCCTCGCGAATGGCCAGTGCGCGCGGAATGTCGCGCCAGGTTGCGTCGAGCCCGTCCTTCAGATCACCGCGCATGGGCGCGATGCCGGACACGCGCGAGCCCATGGCCGCGATGGAGGAGGTGAAGGCCATCGTGTCGGCAGCCGGCGCGGGGCTCGGCGCGCCGGGCTGGCGCAGCAGCGGATTGCCGGAGGGAGCCGGCGCGCCGAAGCGTTCCTGGCTCGGCTCCGGCTCGGATGACCCGCGCCCGAGGCCAAGGCCGAGCGAGGGCATCTTGAAGCTCGGCATGGGGATGCGGTCGAGAAGAGACTCCGCATTCGCTGAACCGGCCATCAGCGCTGCCAGAACGGCTGGCAGAAGAAGGACCTTGGCGCGGGTCGCGTGTCTCATGGTGAATCCCGTCAGAATGCCATCACATGGACGCCTCGAAAGGCGTAAGATCAACGAACTTTCCACCATCGCTATGAAGAACTCGTAAACCATGCCGGTTCGCACGTCGGCCCAACGCCACAGACCGGGGGACGGCGCTTCCGCCATACGGCTTGTCGCTTGTCTCCACTCGGCGGCTTTATTATGGTGCCGCGTCCGCGCGGGGGCGAGAGCGCTGAAAAGCCGCTCCGCCGCGGCGCGGATGGTCGATAGCTGCCGGCATTCTCGCGCTTCGCGTGGCGGACCATCCCCTCACTATTTCAGTCGCCGGGAGTGACGACATGACCTTCAAGGGCTCGATGACGGCTCTAGTGACACCCTTTGCCACGGACGGCAGCGTGGACGAAGCGGCGTTTCGCGAACTCGTGGAATGGCAGATCGCGGAGGGCACGCACGGTCTCGTTCCCGTGGGAACGACCGGCGAAAGCCCGACGCTGACCCATGACGAGCACAAGCGCGTGGTCGAGCTTTGCATCGAGACGGCGGCCGGCCGCGTTCCCGTGATCGCGGGGGCGGGCTCCAACAATACGATCGAGGCGATCGACCTCGCCCGCTCGGCCGAGCAGGCGGGGGCGGACGGCATTCTGGTGGTCACGCCCTACTACAACAAGCCGACCCAGCGCGGGCTCTACGAGCACTATGCCGCCGTGGCGCGCGCGGTGACCAAGCCCATCATCATCTACAACATTCCGCCCCGCTCGGTGATCGACATGACGCCCGAGACGATGGGCCGTCTGGCGGCGGACTTCCCCAACATCGTCGGCGTCAAGGATGCGACCGCCAAGCTCGACCGCGTGTCCGAACAGCGCATCACCTGCGGCCCGGATTTCATCCAGCTGTCGGGCGAGGACGCCACCGCCCTCGGCCATATCGCGCATGGCGGCCATGGCTGCATTTCGGTGACGGCCAATGTCGCGCCGCGCCTGTGCGCCGAGTTCCAGAACGCCTGCCTCAGCGGCGATTTTGCGAAGGCGTTGGAGTATCAGGATCGTCTGATGCCCCTGCACAAGGCGATCTTCATGGAGCCGGGCCTGTGCGGCACGAAATATGCCCTGTCGCGCCTTGGCAAGGGCCGCGCTGTGGTGCGCCTTCCGCTGGTTCCGATCGAGGCTTCGACCGAGGCTGCGATCGACGCCGCGCTGCGCCATGCCGGGCTTCTGAATTGACGAGCGGCCTCTCCAGCCTCATCTAGAGGCGAGATCACATTCATGACGATCGGGGCGCTGACGGCGCCCCGTTTCGCAACCGGACGGACCCCATGGCCAAGAAGCCGGCACGAAACAATGTCGCCGCCGAAAACCGCAAGGCGCGCTTTCACTACGAGATCATCGACACGCTTGAGGCCGGCCTCGTTCTGACAGGCACGGAGGTGAAGTCGCTGCGCGAGGGGCGGGCGACCATCGCCGAATCCTATGCGACCGAGGAAGGCGGCGAGATCTGGCTGATCAATTCCAACGTACCGGAATATCTCCAGGCCAATCGCTTCAACCACGAGCCCAAGCGCCGTCGCAAGATCCTCGTTCACGCCGCCCAGCGCAACCGGCTGGCCGGCGCGGTGCAGCGCGATGGCATGACGCTCGTGCCGCTGAAGATTTACTTCAACGAGAAGGGACGGGCGAAGCTCGAACTGGCTGTGGCGCGCGGCAAGAATGCGCCCGACAAGCGCGAGACCATGAAGGAGCGCGACTGGAACCGCCAGAAGCAGCGCGTGCTGAAAGAGGGCGGGCGCGACTGACGCGCCGAGTTTCCAAGCAGCCTCCCAGCCTTCACGCATATTCCGCTTGCGCGGCGAAGCGTCTCGGCTCAGCATGGCCCCGGCGCATCTGGGAGGCTGCGAGATGACGGACTTCACCATTCTGCCCGAAGGGCTGGAGGCTCCGAGAGACGACGGCGGAGCGTCGCATCTGGTGGGGCGGCGTCTGCCGTCCCTTTCTCTCTCGTCCACGTCGGGCGGCACGGTCGATCTGGCACGGCTGAATGGGCTGGCCGTTTTGTATCTTTATCCCATGACCGGTCGGCCCGGCCTGCCGCTGCCCGGCGGCTGGAACGAGATTCCCGGCGCGCGCGGCTGCACCCCGCAGGCCTGCGGTTTTCGAGATCATTTCGCGGCGTTGCGCTCGCTGGATGTCACGCATGTCTTCGGCATTTCCACGCAGACCACGGCCTACCAGCGCGAGGCGGTGGAGCGGCTGCATCTGCCGTTTCCGCTTCTGTCGGACGCCACGCTCGAACTGGTCGACATGCTGGATGTCCCGGTCTTCGACGTGGACGGCGACGCGCTGTTCAAGCGTCTGACGATGATCGCGCGGGACGGCGAGATCGTGAAAGTCTTCTACCCGATCTTCCCGCCGGACAAGAACGCGGAAGAGGTTCTGGACTGGCTGAGCGAAGAGCGAGAGGCGCATCGCGCGCGCCCGCTTTAGAGCCAGGACCAAAACCCTTCGGGTCGATCCGCCGGGTCTTTCCGTCCCCGATCATCGTTGCCGATGCTCGCCGATGCGCTGCATCGTCTTCGCTCGGCGCCTCGCCGGGAACGAAAATCCCTTGCCGGCTCTCCGCCGCAGGGTTCTGTCCCCGGGTCTTAGGGCTCAGCTATCCTGGCCGAGATGCCGGGCGACGGTCTCGAAGACGTCCGCGAACATGGCTTCCGTCAGCCGACCTGTATTGGTGTTGTAGCGTGAGCAATGATAGCTCGACACGACGAAGCGGCCGGAGACCTCGTGCGCGCCGCCATGGCTGAAGGGTGCGTCCTTCGGTTTCGCGCCCAGCGCGCGAAGGGTCGAGTCATGCGCGATGCGGCCCAGCGTCACGATCGCGGAGAGACGCGGGAAGCTTTCGATCGTCGGCACGAGAAAGCGCCGGCAATCGTTGATTTCCTGGCCGTTCGGCTTGTTTTCGGGCGGCACGCAACGCACGGCATTGGTGATCGCCGCGCCCACGAGCCGCAGACTGTCATCGGGGCGCGCTTCGAACTCGCCCGATGCGAAACCGAAGCGCTTCAGCGTGGCATAGAGAAGATCGCCGGCATAATCGCCCGTGAACGGCCGGCCCGTGCGGTTCGCCCCTCGCACGCCCGGCGCGAGGCCCACCACGAGAAGCCGAACGCTGTCCTGGCCTTCTGGTGGCAGGAAGGAGCGAACGGGGCCGTTGTGCCAACTCGGCTCGCGCTCGCGCCATTCCTGCCGAAAGGCCGCAAGGCGCGAACAGATCGGGCAGTCGTACGGCGGGGCGGCCTGGTCGGGTTCTGTCGGATGCACGAGGAGAAAACCGCCCGTGATCAATCGTTGTCTTCGACGGGCAGCGTCTCGTCCGCTTCCAGCCGGCGGGCCAGCCGGGCCTCGCGCTCGGCCGGATTGCGCCCGATCTCGGTCTGAAGCGAGCGCAGGTCGATGAAATGATCGGCCTGCCGGCGCAGATCGTCCGCGATCATCGGCGTCTGCGAAGACAAGGTGGAGACGACCGAGACCTTGCGCCCCTTGCGCTGCAGCGCCTCGACCAGCGAGCGGAAATCGCCGTCGCCCGAGAAGAGCACGAAATGATCCACCGTCTCGGCCAGCTCCATGGCATCGACCGCCAGTTCGATGTCCATATTGCCCTTGATCTTGCGCCGGCCCATGGCATCCGTGAATTCCTTGGCCGGCTTGGTGACGACGGTGTAACCGTTATAGTCCAACCAGTCGATCAAGGGGCGGATGGAAGAGTATTCCTGATCCTCGATCATCGCCGTGTAGTAATAGGCCCGCAGAAGATAGCCGCGTTTCTGGAAGGCCGTCAGCAGCTTCTTGTAGTCGATGTCGAATCCCAGCGCGCGGGACGTGGCGTAGAGATTGGCTCCATCAATGAAGAGGGCGATCTTTTCGCGGGGATCGAACATGGAGGGGCTTTCGGAAATGCGATGGGAAGCGAAGGAGCCTGAAACCCGTTCCGCGGACGGGACACGAAGGCGTTATATACGACGCAAAATAGGGCGGAAGTCGTATGGCGCCAATGGGGCACAATATAATGCGAATGCCATAAAAAGATGGCTGCCCCTTGAGATTCATTTGTCAAGGGACTACACGGGCGGTTCAGCTTCTTGCCCCCGTTCCCGAGGAGACAGGCCATGGCCCGCGTCACCGTAGAAGATTGCGTCGATAAGGTCGAGAATCGTTTTGAGCTCGTCCTGCTCGCCAGCCACCGTGCGCGCCAGATCGCCCAGGGCCAGCCGATCACGGTCGATCGCGACAACGATAAGAACCCGGTTGTCGCGCTGCGCGAGATTGCGGACGAAACGCTTTCGCCCGACGATCTGAAGGAAGACCTTATCCACTCGCTGCAGAAGCATGTCGAGGTGGACGAGCCCGAGCCCGCCGCGCCGACCTCGAGCGCCCTGCTCGAAGGCCCGAGCGAAGGCGTCATCACCGCGTCCGAGGACGACGACGACAATGTCGCCTTCGACCGCATGTCGGAAGACGAGCTTCTCGCCGGCATCGAAGGCCTCATCCCGCCGGAAAAGAACGAAGATTTCTAATCTGCGACGCGATTGGGCCTTTCTCGGCTTTCGCAATGCAACCTATATAGAGGGGGTGCCGACTTCAGGGTCGGCGCCCCCTTTTCGGTTCAGATGGAGACGGCGTCCGGTCATGATGCGTCAGTATGAGCTTGTCGAGCGCGTGGCGGCCTACAAGCCAAACCTCGACGAGGCTCTTCTGAACAGGGCCTATGTCTATGCCATGCAGAAGCATGGTGCACAGATGCGCGTGAACGGCGATCCCTACTTCTCGCATCCGCTGGAAGTGGCCGCAATCCTCACAAAGCTGCATCTCGACGAAGCGACCATCGCCGTCGCCCTTCTGCACGACACGATCGAAGACACGGACGCCACCCGCAAGGAGATCGACCAGCTCTTCGGCGCCAAGATCGGCCAGCTGGTGGAAGGGCTCACCAAGCTGAAGCGGCTCGACCTCGTGTCGAAAAAGGCCGCTCAGGCCGAGAACCTGCGCAAGCTTCTGCTCGCCATCGCCGACGATATCCGCGTGCTTCTGGTGAAGCTCGCCGATCGCCTGCACAATATGCGCACGCTTCATCACATGAAGATCGAGAAGCGCGCCCGCATCGCCCAGGAGACGATGGATATCTATGCCCCGCTCGCCGGGCGCATGGGAATGCAGGACATGCGCGAGGAGCTGGAAACGCTCTCCTTCAAGCATCTCAACCCGGAGGCTTTCGAGACCATCTCGACCCGGCTCGCCGAACTCATGGATCGCCACGCGCTGACGATCAACGAGATCGAGCGCACGCTGACCGAGAAGCTGAAGGAAAACGGGATCGAGGCGCAGGTCTCCGGTCGGCAGAAGAAGCCCTATTCGGTCTTCTCCAAGATGCAGCGCAAGGCGCTTTCGCTGGAGCAGCTTTCCGATATTTTTGGCTTCCGCGTTCTCGTCGGCACGGAAGAGGATTGCTACCGCACGCTCGGTATCGTCCACCGGACGTGGCCGCTCGTACCCGGCCGCTTCAAGGACTACATCTCGATCCCGAAGCAGAACGACTATCGCTCGATCCACACGACGATCGTCGGCCCTTCGCGCCAGCGCGTCGAGCTTCAGATCCGCACGCAGGCCATGCACCACATCGCCGAATACGGCATCGCGGCGCATGAACTTTACAAGGATGGCGAGCACGCGCTTTCCACCGAATCCTCGGCCTATGCCTGGCTGCGCCGCACCGTCGAGATGCTGGCCGAAGGCGATCAGCCGGAAGAGTTTCTCGAGAACACGCGGCTGGAGCTGTTTCAGGATCAGGTCTTTTGCTTCACGCCGAAAGGCCGCCTCATCGCTCTGCCGCGTGGCGCGACGCCGATCGACTTCGCCTATGCCGTTCATACCGACGTTGGCGACACCTGCGTCGGCTGCAAGATCGACGGGCGCATCATGCCGGTCGTCACCGAACTCACCAATGGCGACGAAGTCGAGATCATCCGTTCCAAGGCCGCGACACCGCCCCCGGCTTGGGAAACGGTGGCGGTAACCGGCAAGGCCAAGGCCGCGATCCGGCGCGCGACGCGCCTAGCCATCCGTAAGCAATATTGCGGCTTGGGTCAGCAGATCCTGGAGCGCACCTTCCAGCGCGCGGGCAAGACCTTCACGCGCGACGGGCTGAAACCCTATTTGTCCAAGGTCGGGCATCGCGATGTCGAGGATGCTCTGGCCGCCGTCGGGCGCGGCGAGTTGGCGTCCAACGACGTGTTCCGCGCCGTCCATCCGGATTTTCAGGACACGCGAGTCACGAAGACCTCCGCCAAGCCGGATGGCGACGGCTGGTTCACATTGAAGTCGGGCACCGGCATGGTGTTCCGTCTGCCGAACCATCTGGAAGGTGGCTCCAACGGCTTCACGCATGGCGACCTGCCGGTGCGCTTCAACCCGGACGGGGCGGTGCCGGGCGATCGCATCATCGGTATTCTGGAGCCGGGGCAGGGGATCACGATCTTCCCGATCCAGTCTTCCGCGCTGACGGCCTATGACGACGTACCCGATCGCTGGATCGACGCGCGCTGGGATTTGGACGCTCAGATGACGCAGCGCTATCCCGCGCGCATCAAGCTTTGCGCCTTGAACGAGCCGGGGGCGCTCGCCGAAATCGCCGAGACGATCGCCCTCAACGACGCCAATATTCACAGCCTCTCGCTGACGGCGATCGCGCCCGACGTGTCCAGCATGGTGATGGATCTGGAGGTCTGGGATCTCCAGCATCTGACCCGAACGATCAATCAGTTGCGCGGAAAGGCTTGCGTGACCGACGTGGTTCGTGTGAACGGCTGAACCCGGCAGGGAATCGCTGGGGCAGGCCGGGTTATATGGACACGAACGACGTCATCGACATTTTCCGCAAGGCGGGTGCCTTTCTGGAAGGGCACTTCATTCTGACATCGGGCCTGCGCAGCCCGATCTTCCTGCAGAAGGCGCGGGTCTTCATGCACCCGCACTACACCGAGACCCTTTGTAAGGCGCTGGCCGAGAAGCTGCGCGCCAGCGTGGATGGCGAGATCGACTATATCGTCGGCCCGGCGGTCGGCGGCCTTATCCCGGCCTATGAGACCTCTCGGCATCTGGGCGCTCCGTCGATCTATGTGGAGCGTGAGAACGGCGCGTTCCGCCTGCGCCGCTTCGAAATTCCCGCAGGCGCGCGGGTCGTGATCGTGGAAGACATCGTGACCACGGGCCTGTCGATCCGTGAAACGATCACCTGCCTGCGCGATCTGGGTGGCGAGGTTCTGGCGGCCGGCTGCGTGGTGGACCGTTCGGCAGGCAAGGCCGATATCGGCATCCCCCTGATTTCCCTCGCTCAATATGAGGTTCCGGCCTATCATCCCGACGATCTGCCGCCGGAGCTTGCCGCAATTGCGCCGATCAAGCCGGGTAGCCGGTCGTTGTGACGCTTCCTCTGAACGTTTAGGATTCCGATGCTGTTTCGGCGGCGCCAGCCAGAAACTCGATTGCAGCGCGTGCGCTCGGCCCTGTGGCCGCGCCGCTCCTGGCGCCGTTCGCTGCGCTACATGCAGAAGCGCGTTCTGCGCCTGCGCGCCACGCCCCATGCCATCGCGGCGGGTGTTGCGGCGGGCGTCTTCGCGACCTTCACGCCCCTTATCGGGTTTCACTTCCTGCTCGCCTTCGCCCTTGCCTATTGCATCGCCGGCAACATGGCGGCCGCCGCGCTCGGGTGCCTTGCCGGCAATCCGCTGACCTTTCCCTTCATCTGGGCCTCCACCTACGAGGTCGGGCGCTGGGTGCTGCGGGCCGAGGTGCCGAACGGTGAGGCGCCTCCCGGTTTGCAGGCGGCCTTGGCGCAGTTCAACATTTCCGCCATCTGGGAGCCCTATCTCAAGCCCATGCTGGTCGGCTCGGTGCCGCTTGGGCTCGGCTTCGGCTTGGTGAGTTATGTCCTGGTTCGCTGGGGCGCGAGTTCGTTTCAGGCCGCCCGCGCCAGGCGTGCTCAGGAAAAGGCCGCCGCGCGCCCGCGTCCCGCCATGATGACGTCCATTCGGCAGGATGCCGCCTGATGATCGTGGGAATCGGCAGCGACCTGATCGATATCCGGCGCATCGAGAAAACGCTGGAGCGGCACGGCGAGCGTTTCATCGCCCGTGTCTTCACGCCGATCGAACAGGCCAAATCCGAACGCCGGGCTCAGCGCGCGGCCTCCTACGCCAAGCGCTTCGCCGCCAAGGAAGCCTGCGCCAAGGCGCTGGGAACCGGCTTGTCGCAAGGCGTCTTCTGGCGTGACATGGGCGTCGTCAACCTGCCGGGCGGCAAGCCGACCATGGCGTTGACGCAAGGGGCGGCCGAGCGTCTGGCGGCCTTGATGCCGGCCGGCCATCGGCCCGTGATCCATGTGACGATCACGGACGATTTTCCGCTCGCGCAGGCTTTCGTCATCATCGAAGCACTGCCGCAAGAGTGCGCTTAACGCTTCTCTAACGATTGCCTGTGGGCCGGCGAGGCTTTACAGAGCCCGTTGCATAGGGCGGCCTCGAGAGGGGCCGCGGCCGAATCCCTTTCCCGCATGAGACCATCCGGCACGAGCCGATGGCGCGCGGGCAGGGCGGCGAACAGGAAGGACTCCGCATGGTCGACCGGACCGTTGGCAAGAAGAAGAAGGAAGGTTGGGGCGAGACGATCAAGGTCATCGTCCAGGCGCTTCTTCTGGCGCTCGTCATCCGCACCGTCCTGTTTCAGCCCTTCTCGATCCCGTCGGGCTCGATGATGCCGACGCTTCTGATCGGCGACTATCTCTTCGTTTCCAAATGGAGCTACGGCTTCTCGAAATTTTCGCTGCCCTTCTCGCCGGATCTGTTCGAAGGGCGCATTCTCGCCTCCGATCCGCATCGCGGCGATGTCGTGGTGTTCCGCAAGCCGAGCGAGCCGCAGACCGACTATATCAAGCGTCTGATCGGCCTTCCCGGTGACCGCGTACAGATGCGCGACGGCGTTCTGTATCTGAACGGTCAGGCGGTTCCGAAAGACCCGGCCGGCTTCTTCGTCACCAGCGGCGGCACGCAGATTCCGCAGTTCCGCGAGACGCTGCCGAACGGCGTGACCTATCTGACCCTCGACGCCGATCCCGATTCCATCGGCGACAACACGCGTGAATTCCTCGTGCCTCCCGATCATTATTTCATGATGGGCGACAACAGGGACAACTCGCTCGATAGCCGCTTCGACGTCGGCTACGTGCCCTTCGAGAATTTCGTCGGCAAGGCGCAGGTCATCTTCTTCTCGATGGAGAATGACGCCTCGCCGCTGGAATTCTGGCGCTGGCCGACAAGCCTGCGGCCGAGCCGGATTCTCACATGGCTCGGGTGAGAGGGTCCGGCCCCGCGCTCGACCGGCTCGAGGAGCGCCTCGGTATCACCTTCAAGGACAGGGCGCGCCTCGAGCGCGCCCTGACCCATTCCAGCCTCGTCAAATCCGGGTCGAGTTCGAGCTACGAGCGGCTGGAGTTCCTGGGCGACCGGGTGCTCGGACTCACCATCGCCGAGAAGCTGTTCCAGCTTTTTCCCCAGTCGGACGAGGGCGATCTCTCGCTGCGGCTGAACGCGCTGGTGAGCGCGGAGACCTGCGCGGCCGTGGCCGACGATCTCGGCCTACCGGAATTCATCCGTCACGGCGCCGATTTGAAGCGCGCGGCCGCAGGGCGCAACCGCAATATCCGCGCCGATGTCGTGGAAGCGCTGATCGCCGCCATCTATCTCGACCATGGGTTGGAGGTCGCGCGCAGCTTCATCCTGACTCATTGGGAAGAGCGCTTCGGCCAAGTCGCCGAAGCCCGGCGAGATCCCAAGACCGAGCTCCAAGAATGGGCGCACAAGCAGGCGGGCGTTCCGCCCGTCTATGAACAGATCGAGCGCAGCGGGCCGGATCATGAGCCGGTCTTCACCGTGCGCGCGAGCGTGCCGAATTACGAGCCGGCTGAAGGGCGCGGGCGGTCCAAGCGGATCGCCGAACAAAACGCGGCGGAGGTCATTCTCCTGCGCGAGGGCGTCTGGCAGTCTGAGCCCGGCAAGACCCAATCGTAAGTGACGCCTGCGGCCAGAAGCCGAGCAGCGTCCGACATGCTAAAAGGGCCGTCAAGCATCGGCCGAAACAAGGAGATCCTATTGACCGACGACCTGCCGAACGACCAACCTGCCACCGAAGGCACTGACACGGCGACCGGCCCGACCCATTCGGGCTTCGTGGCGCTTCTCGGCGCGCCCAATGCCGGCAAGTCGACGCTCGTCAACCAGCTCGTCGGCACCAAGGTTTCCATCGTCACGCACAAGGTGCAGACGACACGCGCGCTGGTGCGCGGCATTGCGATCCGCGACCGCACGCAGATCGTCTTCGTGGATACGCCGGGCGTCTTCAGCCCCAAGCGCCGCTTGGACCGCGCCATGGTCAAGACGGCCTGGGGCGGGGCCAAGGATGCCGATCTCGTCCTGCCGATCGTGGATGCCCAGCGCGGCGTCAGCGAAGAGGTCGAGGCCATTCTTCAGCGCTTGAAGGACGTCAAGCAGCCGAAGATCCTGCTTCTGAACAAAGTGGATCAGATCAAGCGCGAGAAGCTTCTGGGCCTGACGCAGGAAATCTCGGCCAAGGGCGAGTTCGAGCGCGTCTTCATGATCTCGGCTCTGAACGGCTCGGGCTGCGACGATCTGATGGCCTATCTCGCCCAGCGCCTCCCGGAAGGGCCTTGGTACTATCCCGAGGATCAGATTTCCGATCTGCCGCTGCGCCAGCTCGCCGCCGAGATCACACGCGAAAAGCTTTTCCTGCGCCTGCATCAGGAACTGCCCTACGCCTCGACGGTCGAGACCGAGCTTTGGGAAAACCGGCCGGACGGTTCGGTTCGCATCGAGCAGACGATCTATGTCGAGCGCGACTCGCAGAAGGCCATCGTGCTCGGCCACAAGGGCGAGACGGTGAAGGCGATCGGGCAGGCCGCGCGCAAGGAAATTGCCGAAGCCGCCGAGCAGAAGGTGCATCTCTTTCTGTTCGTCAAAGTGCGCGAGAACTGGGGCGACGATCCCGAGCGCTATCGCGAAATGGGGCTCGACTACTCGTCCTGACGCGACGTTGAAGCCGGGTTCGCAAGACCTTAAATTCTACGAATGACGAGCCGCGAAACCTCCTGTTTCGCGGCTCGTTCGATTCGAAGGCTGATCCATGGAATGGCGTGAGGAAGGCATCGTGCTCGGCGTGCGCCGCCAGGGCGAGACCAGCGCCGTTGCGGAGATCATGACGCGCGATCGCGGCCGGCATCTCGGCCTCGTGCGGGGCGGGCGCTCGCGCAAGCTTCAGCCGGTTCTCCAGCCGGGCAATCAGGTCGAGGCGACATGGCGCGCGCGGCTGGACGAGCATCTGGGCTTCATGACGGTGGAGCCCGTGCAACTCCGAGCTGCGCATCTCATGGAAAGCGCCATCGGCCTTCACGGCATTCAGCTGCTGGCCGCCCATATCCGGCTTTTGCCCGAGCGCGACCCGCATCCGCGCCTCTATGACGCCATTCAGACGATCGTCTCGCATCTGGGCACACCGCTTCTGGCTGGCGCTCTCATGCTGCGCTTCGAGGTCATGCTGCTGGAGGATCTGGGGTTCGGGCTCGATCTCGAGCAATGCGCCGCATCCGGGCGGCGCGACGATCTCGTCTATGTCTCGCCGAAATCCGGCCGCGCCGTCAGCCGCGAGGCTGGTGAGCCCTGGAAGGACAGGCTCCTACCGCTGCCCGGCTTTCTGGTCGGCGCGGACGAGACGCTGGACGGCGACGGTCTGATCGAGGGGTTCCGCATGACGCGCTTCTTTCTGGCGCGCCATGTCTGGGAGCCGCGCGCGATCGATGAGCCCGTGGCGCGAAACGGCACGTTGGGCGCGATCGAGCGCGGCTTATCAGCTCGATAGGTCTCAGACTTCCAAAGGCAGGATGAAGGGCGTTCCGCTGAAGGCGTTCTCGCCGCGCCCGATGGATCGGATCGCCTCGATCATGCGACCCTGCCGCCCGAGCCGGCTGTCGGCCAGCGAAACCAGAAGGGCATTGGGCGTCGCCGAGGGCGCGCGGCGGCGCAGTTCCTGCGCGAGTTTCATCTCGTCCAACTCTGGATTGATCGCGCACGCGAGAATATAGGCCGCCGCCGTGGAGCGGCTGATGCCGGCCCAGCAATGGATGGCGAGCGGTTGGTGACGGTCCCATCGCAGGCCGAATTCCAAGAGCTGGTCGAGATGGTCTTCGCCGGGCTGGGTCAGACCTTCGGACGGAGCGGAGATATCGTTCATGCCCAGAAACAGATGCCGCTCGGGCGCGATGCCGCTCGGGCGCTCCACGGGCGTGTCGGCATTGATCAGCGTGACGACATCGAGCGCGCCGTGGGTGGCGACAGTGCCGGGCAGATCGGCGAGGGAGGAGACGACGAGATAGGTCATGACGGCACCTTTGCGGGCGGCGAGGAGGAGAGGCGAAGCGCGGCGTCGAGCTGGTCGAAGCGGCGCAGAAAGAGCGCGCCGACGTCGGAGGCGGGCAGGGGAAGAAAGCGGGCCTCATCGATCGCGCCCGAACCGGGCTGCCCGAATAGATGGGTCGCCTCTTCGGGCGTGAAGCCCGCCAGAAGCTTGGCCTCGAAATGCGCCGATTGCCGATCGGCCGATTTGATCAGTCGCAGGATGGGCGCGGGCAGGCGCTCGGGCAGGCCGAAGCGGCGGTGGATCGCGGCCTGAAGACGCGCTTCGATCCCCTTGTAATCGCCGCCGAGCACCGCCTTGAACGGGGATATCATGTCTCCAATCACATATTCCGGCCCGTCATGAAGGAGCGCTGCGAGGCGCCAGCGCGGATCGGGCTCGTGGCTCGCCACGATCTCTTCCACGATCAGCGAATGCTGGGCGACGGAGAAAGCATGATCGCCCGTGGTCTGGCCGTTCCAGCGTGCAACGCGTGCGAGCCCATGGGCGATATCGCTGATTTCGACATCGAGCGGCGAGGGATCGAGCAGATCGAGCCGGCGGCCCGACAACATCCGCTGCCAAACGCGAGGCGGCGTGGTTTTTCGCGGGGGCGCAGGCTGACGTCTCATGCTTCTCCGTCGCCCGCTTCGCCGGCATCGGGCAGCGTATAGCCCGCCCAGGCCGGCACCTCGGCCTCGATGGGAACGCCGTCTGCCGAGAGCGTCTGTCCGGCCCTGAGCGCGTCCGCCAGACGGTCGATCCGGATCATGCCGATGCCCAGAGATTCGCTTGCGGAGAGAACCGTGCCGAGCGATTTGCCACCTGCTTCGATGGACGCGCCCGGCGTCAGATGCCGCTCGGCCCGCAGCACCATGATGCGGCGGCGGGCCGTGCCGCGATGCTGCATCCGGGAGACGACCTCCTGCCCGACATAGCATCCCTTCTTGAAGGAAACGCCCTCGTTCTGATCAAGCAGCACGTCATGCGGGAAAACATCGGAGGCGGGAAAGTCACGCTCGGCTTCCGCGATGCCGAGCGACAGGCGCAGGCGCTCGAACCCGGCTGCGTCCTCTCCGGCCGCCTCGGCCGCTGCGCCATAGAGTCGGAATACGCCGTCCGGAAACCGGCGATCGATCAAAGCCTCTGGACCGAGTGAATCCTCGCCCCAAAGCGCTGCGACGGCTTCGTCCGACGGTTTGATCTCGACCTTGGCGCGCAGCTTGTAGAGCGTCAGCCGCTTGGCGAGATCGCCGCGCGCGCCCGCTGCCACGTCCAGCCGCAGCGCCTCGCTCGTTTGGCTCACGAGAAAATCGAACAGGATTTTGCCCTGAGGCATCAACAGCGCGGCGGGGCGGACTTCGCCCGGCGTCAGCTTGCCCAGATCGGCGGTCACGAGATTTTGCAGGAAATCCTGCGCGTCGGCACCCGACAGAATAAGCACGGCGCGGTCGGTCAGGCGAGCGGAGGGCATAAGCTTGCGTCCCATTGCGGCGTTTGGCGATCGAAGCTTCGACGTCCGAAAGCTCCGGCCCCGACAGTTGGGAGGCCGGACCTGACAGGCCTGTCCATGCTTCCCAACTGCCTTTAGAAGGCGTGGGGATCGTATCTGACGGAACGGCGCCAAGAAGCAAGGAGTGGATGATGAGCAAAGGGTTCGAGCGGGTTTTGCGAGGCGGAACCGTCGTCAATCAGGACGGGACCGGTCCCCGCGACATCGGCATCCGCGACGGGCGCATCGCCTTTATCGGCTCGATTCCCGCTGGCAGCGGCGGGGAGGAGATCGACTGCACGGGCCTGCACATCCTGCCTGGCGTGATCGACAGCCAGGTGCATTTTCGCGAGCCCGGCCCGACGCATAAGGAAGACCTCGAATCGGGCTCGCGCGCGGCGGTTCTCGGCGGCGTCACCTGCGTCTTCGAAATGCCCAATACCGACCCGCTCACCACCAGCGAGGCCGCGCTGGCCGACAAGGTGAAGCGCGGCCATCACCGGATGCACAGCGATTTTGCCTTCTGGGTCGGCGGCACGCGGGAGAACGCGCCCGATGTGGCCGAGCTGGAGCGCCTGCCGGGTGCGGCCGGCATCAAGGTCTTCATGGGCTCGTCCACGGGCTCACTGCTTGTGGAAGACGACGAGGGCGTGCGCGAAATTCTCAAGCGCACCCGTCGCCGCGCGGCCTTCCATTCGGAAGACGAATTCCGCCTGCGCGAGCGTCTTGGCCTGCGTGTCGAGAACGATCCGTCTTCGCATCCGATCTGGCGCGACGAAGTGGCGGCGCTGCAATGCACGGAGCGTCTGGTGCGTATTGCCGAGGAGACCGGCGCGCGCATCCATGTGCTTCATATCTCGACCGCCGAGGAGATTCTCTTCCTTGCGGAGCACAAGACCAACGCGACCTGCGAGGCGACCCCCCATCATCTGACGCTGACGGCGGACGACTATCTCAGGCTCGGCACCAAGCTTCAGATGAACCCGCCCGTGCGGGACGCGAAGCATCGCGACGGCATCTGGTTCGGCATCGAGCAGGGGATCGTGGATGTTCTCGGCTCCGACCATGCGCCCCATACGCTGGAGGAAAAAGCCAAGCCCTATCCCGCCTCGCCCTCGGGCATGACGGGCGTGCAGACGCTCGTGCCGGTCATGCTGGACCATGTGGCCAAGGGGCGTCTGTCGCTGGAGCGCTTCGTGGACCTGACCTCGGCCGGCCCGCAGCGCATTTTCGGCCTTTCGGGCAAGGGGCGGATCGCGGTCGGATGGGACGCCGATTTCACCATTGTCGATCTCAAGCGCCGCGAGACGATCCGCAACGAGTGGATCGGCTCCAAGTCGCAATGGACGCCGCATGACGGGCGCGAGGTCACGGGCTGGCCGGTCGGCACGATCGTGCGCGGACGGCGCGTGATGTGGGACGGGGCGCTGGTCGAGACCGCACAGGGCGAGGCGGCGCGCTTCGTGGAAACCCTCGCGCCGCGCGCCTGAGGCGCAAACCTGAGACAGAAAAGCCGGCGACGCTCAGTCGCCGGCGATGAAGAACTCGAACCGGCCTTCGGGCGAGATGCCGACGCGGTAGAAATCATAGGAGCCGTTGCCGACCATGCGCTCGTAATCGCCGGCGGTCACGAGTTCGAAGAGTTCCACGAGCTGCGGCTTGGTCAGCTTTTCCAGATTCACCTGCGTGAAATAGGGCCACATATACAGCTCGTTCTCGCCGCCCGGATCGAGCCGGACATAGCCCGCCTGAAGCGTTTCGAGCAGGATCGCCAGAAGCTCGACGCCTTGGCCGTCGCCCGAGGCGTTCTTGAGAATTTCGATCGGGTCCTGCCCGTCGTCGCTGGTGGAAACGGCCGTGGCTTCCGAGCCGGTTTCCAGAAGCGGGCGAAGCTTTTCGATCTCGCCGGTCTTGGCGGCTTCGATCAGCTTGCGCCTGAGATCGCGCACAGGGGCGGGCAGCTTGTCTTCGCCATAGAGGATCTCGGCCGGCGGAACGTCGCTGACGGGGGGGGCGCTCGCGGCCTTGTCCGGGTCTGCCACCTTGCCGGCGTCAGGTCCGCTGGCTGGTGCTGTGGGGGCGGCCTGTGCCGGGGCGGGCGGAGCGGCTTCCGGCGGGCGCTCGGTTGCAGGCGGGCTGTTGGGCGCGGGCTGCGCGGCGGCGGGCGGAGCCTCGGCCGGCGGTGTCGCGGGCGGTGCGGCCGGCGGCGCGGGCTCGGTGCCGGGAACCGGAGGCAGCGGCACGGAAACGATGCCGCCCTGCCGTGTGGCGGCGCCGCCGTCCTGATCGGTGATCTGCGAAAAGGCGAGGGCGGAGGAGGAGACGCCGACCGCCATGGCCAGCGCCCCCATCAGCCCAAACACGCGGAATGAGGGGGGTCGCATGGAAAGATCCTTGGGAAGGCCTACTGAAGGGAGCGGTCGTGGCGGAACTCGCCGAATTCGATGCGCTTGCGCAGCGAATCGATCATGTCGAGCACCTCGGTCTCGCCGTAGCGGCGCACGAGTTCGGTGACGGCGGTCGAGATCGCCGTTTCGGCCAGGATCTCGGTCTCGATCCCGTCGGAGATTCCGTCCGCCCAGGCCTCGTTATGATACTCGATGGCGACCTGTTTCTTTTCGGCGATGATCATCTCGTCGAGTTCGGAACCGTGCAGGTCGATCATGCCGATGTCTCCATCTTTCAAGTTCAGCCCCGCGCCTCATGCGCGGGTCGAAACGGAGCGGCAAAGCTCCGTTCTTAATGCAATCTTAATTCCCGTACCTTGCGCTGATCTCTCGCGAAAGGTTCGCACCTTCTTCGAGGTATCTTTCCATGGCCACCGTCGCAGCCGGGGTACAGTTTCGATAGGTCGAGGCGAAGGAGCGGTAGCCCTGGTTGAAACTGGCCACCAGAAGTCGCTTGTCTGCCTCGTTGGGCGCCTGCGCCTTCAGGATGTCGTCCATCTTTTCGCGCCAGACGCCGGCATCGGCATCGCCGCAAAGCCCGCGTAGGAAATGCATCGAGCCGAGAATCGTCGCCAGCCGCCCGAGCGGCTTCATATAGGCGGCGTTGGTCGGCTTCACGATGTCCTCGGCCGCGGGTTTGGTCTCGTCCGGCTTGGCCTTCTTGTCCTGCGCCGCTGCCACGCCGGCCGGCACGAGGCCGAGCAGAAGACTGAAAGCGCAAACTAGGGACGGCAAAGAACGCCTGAAACTCATGAGGCGAGGTTTGCCGGTGGATTAAGGAGATTGCAAGACGCACCGGGACAGGTCCGCAATATCCCCGCATTAAGGTTATCGCGGGGCGGTCCCGTGACGCTTTCGGGCCGCCGCGATGACGTCGAGCAAGCCATCCGTCGTCGAGCCGGTTTGGGAGAGTATCTCCAACTCCGCCGGCGACACGAAGCGCGCGTCGGCCGCATCGTCGGCCGCTTGCGGGGGCGTGTCCGGCGAAGCCGCCGCGAGCGCGCGAAACACCGCGATCACGGCGTGAGCGCCGTTCGGCGCATCGATCGCCTCGTGAATCTGGACGAACGCCACTTCCGCGACGGGAAGGCCGGTTTCCTCCAGCGCCTCGCGCCGCACCGCATCCTCCAGCCGCTCGCCGAACTCCACCCGCCCGCCCGGAAGGCTCCAGAGGCCGGCGAAGGGGGCTCGGCCGCGCAGGACGAGCAGCACCTCCTCGCCGCGAAAGATGCAGATGGAAACGGCGACGACGGGGCGGGGGGCGTTCATGGGGGAAGTTCTACTGCCTGCCACCGCGTCCGGCCAGCCCTTGCGCGTCGCGCAAGGGCGCGCCACCTTGCGCTCCATGTGTGGCCGCTTCACCTTGACCGATCCTCCGCGCGCGATTTCCGAGCGCTTCCTCGTGGATGCGTTGGAGCCGTTTCCACCGCGCTACAATATCGCGCCGACGCAGCCCGTTCTGGTGCTGCGTGCCGACGAGCACCGGCGCGGCGAAAAGGGCGCGGTGCGCCGGATTGGCCATCTCGCGCGCTGGGGCCTCATTCCCTCCTGGACGAAAGACCCGTCCGCCATCCCGCTTCTGTTCAACGCGCGCTCCGAGACCGCGCATGAGCGCAACAGCTTCAAGGCCGCGTTTCGCCATCGCCGCTGCCTCGTTCCCGCCAGCGGCTTCTACGAATGGCGGCGCGATGGCGGTCGGCGCGGAACGCCGTTCTTCGTTCGCCCCACTGAGTCCGGCCCGATCGCCTTTGCCGGATTGTGCGAGACCTATCTCGCGCCCGATGGCAGCGAGATCGATACGGCGACGATCCTGACCACAGCCGCCAATGCGGACCTTCGCTGCATTCACGAGCGGATGCCGATCGTGATCACGCCCGAGGAGGCCGAACGCTGGCTCGACTGCCGCGACAGCGAGCCGCGCGATGTCGCTGATCTCTTGAGCCCCGCGCCGGAGGGTTTTTTCGAGCCCGTGCCGGTGTCCGACCGCGTGAACACCGTTGCCAATATGGGGCCGGAGGTGCAGGAGCGCGCCGATCAGCCGGGCAACGAGCCGCCGCCCGCGCAAGGTTCGTTGTTCTGAACCTGTTGCGCGATGCGGCCTTTCGATGAAATAGCCGATCCCATTCATCCCGCCTGGATCGCGGCGCGAGACCCGTGCCCGATGCCATCCAAACGGAGCTTCCCCGCATGAACATCGATCTTCTCAAGCGCTTGTGCGAGATGCCGGGCGTGCCCGGCCATGAGCACCGTGTGCGCGATCTCATCGCCGCCGAAGCGCAGGATCTGTTCGACACGATCGAGACCGATGTGATGGGCAATCTGATCTGCACCCGGAAGGGCCAGGGGGATGATCCCGAGCGCATCATGCTGGCCTGCCATATGGACGAGATCGGTTTTCTCGTCAGCCATATCAGCGACAAGGGATTCCTCAACGTCTCGCCGGTCGGCGGCTTCGACCCGCGCAATCTGTTCTCGCGCCGCGTCCTCGTCTGTACCTCCAAGGGAGACTACAAGGGCGTCATGATGGCCGAGGGCAAGCCGGTGCATATCTCGGCACCCGAAGACCGCAAGAAAGTGCCGGAACCCACGGAGTTCTTCGTCGATCTCGGACTCGGCGCGGAGACCAAGAACAAGATCCGCATCGGCGATTTCGTGGTGATGGACGAGCCCTTCTTGGAACTCGGCTCCGAGCGCATCGTTTCCAAGGCGATCGACAATCGCATCGCCTGTTGGCTGGGTCTGGAAGCGGTCCGCAAGCTCCTGAAGGACGGCCATTCTCATCGCTGCGAGCTGACGGTCGCCTTCACCGTGCAGGAGGAAGTGGGCCTGCGCGGCGCCAAGACCGTTGCCTTCGCCAAGCGTCCGCATATCGGCATCGGCGTCGACACGAC
Source organism: Aureimonas ureilytica (assembly GCF_001475935.1). Lineage (GTDB taxonomy): Bacteria > Pseudomonadota > Alphaproteobacteria > Rhizobiales > Rhizobiaceae > Aureimonas > Aureimonas ureilytica_A. Next base: position 72,764 of record NZ_LDQA01000020.1, on the reverse strand, counting down.
GCTCGCCTGCGACACCCCTGGCGTGCCGGAAAAGGACAAGACGACCGAACTCGGCAAGGGCGTCGGCCTGCACATGAAGGACGGCTCCTTCATTTCCGATATGGCGCTGGTGGAGGAGTTCGAGACGGTGGCCGAAGCCGGGTCGATCCCCGTGCAGCGCACGATCCTCGCCGGCGGCGGCATGGACGGCGCGTCGCTGCAACAGGCCGCGAGCGGCGCGCGCGCCATCGGCATCGTCGTCGGCACCCGCTACATCCACACGGTCGGCGAGATGATCGATAAGCGCGACGCTATCGCCGCGCGCGATCTTCTGGCAGCCTTCCTCGCCTCGCACTGATGCTCCTCGGCGGGCGCGGCTCGGTCTCCGCTCGCCGTTTCGCGGCGACCTTTGGACGCGTCCCACCGTCCAAGGGGTCGCCGCGCTGGCCGAGCTGTTTCGCTTGCCTATCTCTCCCCCAACGGATGATGCGCCGAACGGCTGATTTGCGCGCGCTTGCGCCGGCACCGCGTCACCGTCCGAGCCCGATCAGGTCAGGCGGAGGGTTTCATGTATCTCGACGAAAAGCGGGAATGGCTGCCGCCCGAATGGCCCGAGAAGCCGGAGCGCCGCCTGACCGAGAAGCAGGAGTCGCTTCTCATGTGGATCATGGCCGCCAATCTTCTGCTGCTCTTCGTGGCTCCGATCGCGGGGGTCACGCTGTTTGGAGCACTGTTCGCGCTGCTCGGCGGTTGACGCTAGGTCAGTTCAATTTTCGACGACAGGCGCGGACGATCGATTCACCGACCGTTCGAAACAAAAACGCGGGCCTTGATGACCCGCGCATGACCTGAAGGCCTTTGATCGAATGTGTCGGTCGGCAATGCGCCGATCACTTCGCCTTCTGAGAGTTGGCCGCCTGAGGCTTGGCCTCGCTCATGCCGTCGCCGCGGCAGGACTTGTGCGCGGCTGCGGCGATCGCGGCAATGCCGATCTCGCGATAATTCTTGAGAAGATCGTTTTCACGCTCCCGGTCGCGTTCGCTGCGGGATTTGAAGACGATGTTGGCGCGGCTCATTGTGAAGGCTCACATGCTAATGGGGTGAAAGCAAGAAACAGTCTGATTGCGTCAGATTAGAGGCATTTGGCTGAAAAATCCCTGAATCTATACTTAACATATCGTTGCAGTCCGGTGATGTTGCGTGAGCGTGACATGATGCACTGCGGCAAGACTTTGCACGGTGCCTTGCGTCTTTGCGGCGCTTTCGAGGCGAAAGGCTTCACGTGATCGGGAGCGCCAAGCCATTTGTGCGCGAAGTCGTTTGGCTGTAGCAGATCGGCCTCAGCCCGGATCGGGCTCAGCTGGAGACTAGGGTTTTGGACGACGGATTTCGGGGCCTTTTCCTGACCAACACCTTGACGCGTCGCAAGGAGCGCTTCCTGCCGCTGGACTGGCGTCATTCGTGCGATTGCTGCGCGGAGGCCGACCGTCGCGTTCGCATGTATGTCTGCGGACCCACCGTCTACGACTTCGCTCATATCGGCAATGCGCGCCCGGTCATCGTCTTCGACATTCTCTTCCGTCTCCTGCGTCATCTCTACGGCGCGGATCGGGTCGTCTACGCTCGCAACATCACGGACGTGGACGACAAGATCAACGCGCGCGCGCTGCGCGACCATCCCGACCTGCCGCTCAACGAGGCGATCGCCCGCGTGACGGAAGGCACGGCCGCGCAGTTCCACAAGGATGTCGCCGCGCTCGGCACGCTGCCGCCCACCTTCGAGCCGCGCGCCACCGGCTTCGTCACGCCGCGCGCCGACGGGCTGCCGGACATGGTGACGATGATTCAAACGCTGATCGCGCGGGGCCATGCCTATGTCGCTGACGGCGAGGTGCTGTTCGATGTCGGCTCCATGCCGACCTATGGCGCGCTGTCCCATCGCAAGCTGGAGGACCAGCAGGCCGGCGCGCGCATCGCGGTGGAAGCGCACAAGCGCAATCCGGCCGATTTCGTCCTTTGGAAGCTCTCGGCCGCGGACGAGCCCGGCTGGGAGAGCCCCTGGGGTCGGGGCCGGCCGGGCTGGCACATCGAATGCTCGGTCATGAGCGAGGCCTATCTCGGCCGCACCTTCGACATTCATGGCGGCGGGCTCGATCTGATCTTTCCGCATCATGAAAACGAGATCGCCCAGAGCTGCTGCGCCCATGGCACGGAGAAGATGGCCGAGGTCTGGATGCACAATGGTTTCGTGCAGGTCGACGGCCGCAAGATGTCCAAGTCCGAGGGCAATTTCGTCACCATCGCCGACATTCTGGAAAGCGATAAGGTCGGTGGTCGCTCCTGGCCGGGCGAGGCCATCAGGCTTCTGATGCTGAAGACGCATTACCGCGAGCCGATCGACTTTACCGCTGCGCGGCTGGACGAAGCCGTGCGTGAGCTCGACCGCTGGGAGCGCTTCGCCAAGGAGGCTGGTGTCGTGTCGGCCGAGGCGCCGGACGAGGCGTTCCTCGCCGCGCTTTGCGACGATCTCTCGGGCTCGGCGGCCATTGCGCGCGTTCACCAGCTCTTCGACGAGGGCAAGGGCGCGCAAGCTCTGGCAAGTCTTGCGCTGGTCGGGATCAACCCGGTTCGCGAGGCCGACGTGAGCGACGATGTCGCGGCGCGGATCGCGCTGCGCTTGGAGCGGCTGAAGGCGAAGGACTTCGCCGAGGCCGATCGCATCCGCGCCGAACTCGCCGCCGAGGGCGTGATGCTCAAGGACGGCAAGGATCCGGAAACCGGCGAGCGCATCACGACCTGGGAAGTGAAGCGTTGAGCGGCGCGCCGCGCACGCTCTACCCTCCGATCCAGCCGTTCCGCACGGAGCGGCTGGCGGTCGGAAACGGGCATGTCCTGTATGTGGAGCAATGCGGCAATCCGAGCGGCAAGCCGGTTCTGTTCCTGCATGGGGGGCCGGGCAGCGGATGCAGCCCGACCCACCGCCGCCTCTTCGACCCCACGCGCTACTGCGTGACCCTGTTCGATCAGCGCGCCTGCGGACGCTCGACACCGCTGGGCTCGCTCGATGCCAACACGACGCCGGACCTGGTGGCCGATATCGACTGCGTGGCGGACGCGCTCGGCATCGACCGCTTCATGCTGTTTGGCGGCTCCTGGGGCTCGACGCTGGCGCTGGCCTATGCGCAGACGCGGCCTGAGCGCGTCACCGAAATGGTGCTGCGCGGCATCTTCACCGGCCGGCGGGCCGAACTCGATTGGTACTACAAGGAAGGGGCGAGCCGGCTGTTTCCCGACGAGTGGGCGCATTTCATCGCGCCGCTCTCGGACGCGGAACGGGCCGATCCGATCGCGGCCTACCGGCTGCGGCTCCTGGACGAGGACCGGACCGTGCGCGCTCTGGCCGCCCGAAGCTGGACCGACTGGGAAGCGCGCACGGTTTCCATGCGCACGATCCGGGACGCGGTCGGCGGTTTCGGGGCGAGCGACGCCGCCATCGCCTTTGCGCGGATCGAGAATCATTTCTTCGTCCACGATCTCTGGTTCGAGGAAGGCCAGTTGATCCGCGAGGCCGGCCGGCTCGCGGGCATTCCCGGCGTCATCGTGCAGGGGCGCTACGATGTCGTCACGCCCCCGGTCACGGCCTGGGATCTCCACCGCGCCTGGCCGGGCTCCGAATTGCAGATCGTCGAGGATGCCGGCCACGCGTTCTCCGAACCTGGCACGTTGGACCGGCTTCTCGCGGCGACCGATCGTTTCGCGTCTTGAGGCAGGCGAGGAGGGCGCGATGACGTTGGACAACAAGCCGATCTACACCGGCGGCTGCCAATGCGGCTCAGTGCGCTTTCGCATCGAAGGCGCGCTTGGCCGCGCCTCCATCTGCCATTGCCGCATGTGCCAGAAGGCCTTCGGCTCTTTTTTCGCGCCGCTCGTGTCGGTCGATCCTGCGACGCTGCGCTGGACGACCCGTGAGCCCGACCGGTTCCGCTCGTCCGATGTCGTGCAGCGCGGCTTCTGTTCGCGCTGCGGCACGCCGCTGACCTATGAAGCGCCTGATGGTCCCGCGCTCAGCATCGGCGCCTTCGACGATCCTTCCGCGATCCGCCCCGACATCCAGTTCGGCTGCGAGGGCAAGCTGCCTTATGTGGACGCTCTCGCTCAACTCCCTGTGCGCCAGACGCAGGAGGATGCGGCGGTCAGTCCGTTTCTCGCTTCCATCCGCACCTTCCAGCATCCCGATCACGACTGAGATATGATGACGTCAGAACCGCTGCGCAGCTTCTACCCGCCGATCGAGCCCTATGCATCCGGCCTCCTGCCTGTGGGCGATGGGCACGAAATCTATTGGGAGCGCTGCGGCACGCCGGGCGCCAAGCCCGTGGTCTTCCTGCATGGAGGACCCGGCGGCGGCTGCTCGGCGAAGCATCGCCGCCTGTTCGATCCCGCGCGTTACGACATCCTCCTGTTCGACCAGCGCGGCTGTGGCCGCTCGCGGCCCCATGCGCAGCTCGAGGCCAACACGACCTGGCATCTCGTGGCCGATATCGAGCGCCTGCGCGAGATGATCGGCGTGTCGCAATGGCAGGTCTTCGGCGGGTCCTGGGGCTCGACGCTGGCGCTCGCGTATGCGCAAACGCACCCGGAGCGGGTGAGCGAGCTGGTGCTGCGCGGCATCTTCCTGCTGCGGCGCTTCGAACTCCTTTGGTACTATCAGTATGGCGCAAGCCTTCTCTTTCCCGACAAGTGGAAGCGCTTCATCGCGCCGATCCCAGAGTCTGAGCGCGACGATCTGATCTCGGCCTATCGCCGCCGCCTCGTCGGCGAGGACCGGGCGGAGCAGGTCCGCGCGGCGCGCGCCTGGAGCCAGTGGGAGGGCGAGACGCTGACGCTGACGCCCGATCCCGACACGATCGCGCCTTTCCATGACGACGAGTTTGCCGTCGCCTTCGCGCGGATCGAAAACCATTTCTTCGTTCATGCCGGATGGATGGAGGACGGTCAGCTGCTGCGCGACGCCGGGCGTCTGCGGTCCATTCCCGGCGTCATCGTGCAGGGGCGCTACGACATGGCGACCCCGCCGGTCAGCGCCTACGACCTGCACGAAGCTTGGCCGAAAGCGGAGTTTCATATGGTCGAGGATGCCGGCCATGCCTTTTCCGAACCCGGCATTCTGGATCGGCTGATCCGCGCGACGGACAAATTCGCCGGACAGTGATGGCTCCGAAAGGCGCGAGCGGTCGAACGCTTGCGCCTTTCGTTTCCCTCTACTCCTGAGAACGTCGACCCGGCTGATCCATTCATCGCATTGATGGATCCATCACGGGAAAACGGGTGTCGTGGGCCTGTGTGGCTGATACAAGGCGGGCTTATCGACCCGTCCTCAGAGGTGCCGCCATGTCGGACCAGCCCGCCGAGTCCACGTGCGGATATGTCTATGCGGTTTCGGCCTATCTGATCTGGGGGCTGGTGCTCCCGATCTATATGAAGCTCCTGTCGCATGTCTCGCCGATGGAGATCGTCGCCCATCGCATTCTCTGGGCCTTGCCCTTCGCGCTGCTGGTGCTGGCCAAGGCGGGGCTCCTGCGCGATGTCGGACGCCTGTTCACGCCGCGCATCCTCGGACTGATGACGCTGACGGCGACGCTGATCTCGATCAACTGGGGCACCTATGTCGTCGCCATCATCACCGGACATGGGGTGGAGGCGGCGCTCGGCTATTACATCAACCCGCTGATCAACGTTCTCCTGGCTGCCGTATTCTTGGGGGAGAGGCCGAACCGCCCGCAGGCCGCCGCCATCGCGCTGGCCGCCTTCGGTGTGTTGATCCTGACCATGAAGGCCGGTGGTCTGCCCTGGATTTCGCTCATCCTCGCCGGCTCCTTCGGGCTCTACGGCCTCCTGCGCAAGACCGTCCCGGTCAGCGCCAGCGAAGGCTTCTTTCTGGAGATCGCCATTCTCTTCCTGCCCGCGCTCGGCCTCGCCGTCTGGGTCGCCTCGACGGGCCAGAACCATTTCGGCTCCAATGGGCGGGAAACCGCGCTTCTGATCGGTGCGGGAGCCGTCACGGCCATTCCGCTCATTCTCTATGCCGCCGCCGCGCGCCTCCTGCGCTTCACCACCGTCGGCCTGCTTCAATATATTGCGCCAACCTTCATCGCCCTGACGGCGGTCTTCGTTTTCGGCGAGCCCTTCGGCCTCTGGCAGGGCGTCGCCTTCGGCTTCATCTGGGCGGCTCTCGCCGTTTACACGTGGTCGATGTTCGCGGGCCGCCGATCGGCGCGCCGGCCAGCCACCGAAGCCTGCGCTGCAGAATGACCTGACGAAAAAGGGCGGCGCATGGGCCGCCCTGGCGTTGGATTACCTGGGGAGGACGATCAAAGACGCTCGATCACCGCTTCCACGCCGCCGCGCTCGACCGGCTGCGCCGCCGCCTCGATGGCGGGCAGCAGATCCTCGATCCGATCCTTGATGATGGGGCGGACCTGATGGGCCGTGTGGATGAAGCCGGCCTCGCGCATATGCTCCAGGAGCTTCGAGAACGGATCCCAGAACCCGTCCACATTGGCGATGGCGATGGGCTTGCGATGCCGGCCGAGCTGGCTCCAGGTCATGATCTCGACCAGCTCTTCCAGCGTACCGATACCGCCCGGCAGGGCGACGAAGGCGTCCGAGCGCTCGAACATCATGTGCTTGCGCTCATGCATGTCCTCGGTGATCACCAGTTCGTCGAGCCGCTTCAGCTCGCTTTCGGTGGCTTCCATATCGATGAGGAAGCGCGGGATGATGCCGGTCACCTGACCGCCAGCGGCGATCACGGCGTCCGACACGGCGCCCATGATGCCGCGTGTGCCGCCGCCATAAACGAGGCGGATGCCGCGATGCGCCATGGCCGTGCCGAGCGCTTCGGCAGCTTTGACATAGGAAGGATCGCGGCCGGAGGCCGAGCCGCAATAGACACAGAGAGATCGAATCGTCGTCATAAGGAGAAAGTCGGCCGAGGCGGCTTTGGGGTCAAGGCGCATTCGGCCAAAATGCTGCGCCGCGTCAGCTTCGCGCGTCGATCGCCTCCGCCACTTCGTCCGCCATTTTCAGTGTGCGAACCACCAGTGGCACCGCGAGCGCGAAGATCGAGCGATCAAGCCCCCGTGCGCTCTGCGCTTCGCGGATGTCGGCGGCGACGCTCGCCAGCACCGGCACGAAGCGAATGGCGAGCCCGAAGGCGAGGCCGACGCGGGCGGGATCGACACCGAACACCCGAAGCGGCGTGACGAGCGTCGTGATCGTATCCGCCATATCGGAGGGGCGCGTCGTCGCCGTGACCGTCCCGGCGATCAACAGCAAAGCGGCCAGCCGTGCGGAAAACACCGCCGCCTCGTGCCAACCCGCCGCCCAGACTTGGAATCCACCGACGAGAATGACGACGGGCAGGATGCTTTTCACCGATCGCAAGGCGAAGGCCCAGCCCAACCGAGCGAGTGCGATCGACGCCAAGGCGAGGCCGAGACCGCTCAGCGAAAGCCATATATTCGGCAGCACGAACAGCATGGTGCCAAGCGCCGCCAGCGCCAGCAGCTTCGCCCCGGCTGGCATTCGGTGCAGAACCGAGCCACCGGGCCGGTAGAGATCGGCGATCATTGCGCCGCGATCCGGCGATAGGTCGCGAGAGCTTCGCTCGGCGCGGCGTCGCAGACGAGCCGACCCGCTTCGAAGACGAGAACCCGATCGAAGCGCTCCAGGAGCGAGAGGTCGTGCGTCACCATCACCACCGGCCGCTCTGCTGCCTCGACGGCTTCCATCACGCGGCGCGTGTTGCGCAGGTCGAGCAGCGTCGTCGGCTCGTCCAGCACGAGAAGGCGCGGCTCCAACACCATGATGCCGGCCAGCGCCACGAGTTGCCGCTCGCCGCCCGAAAGCTCGTGCACCAGCCGCTCGCCGAAACCACTCAGGCCGAAGCGGGTGAGGGTAGCCTCCACCCTCGGCGCGATCTCGCCTTTCGACAGCTCGCGGTTCTTGAGGCCGAAGGCGAGGTCTTCGGCCACGGTAGGGTAGACGATCTGATGATCGGGGTTCTGGAACAGGAAGCCGACATGCCGCCGTGCCGCCTTGGGGTCGGCGACCGTATCGGTGCCGAACACCCGCACGGTGCCTTCGCTCGGCTTCAGCAAACCATTGAGAAGGCGCGCGAAGCTCGACTTGCCCGACCCATTCGCCCCGACAATTCCGATCCGGCGCTCGGTCAATGTCAGGTCGAGGCCGGATAGAACGCGCCGCCCCCTGCGATCGAGGGCGACGTTGATGAGCTCTATCATCCCGCGCGGTGGACGCCGCGCGTCTCGATCAGCGGATAGGCTTTGGACACCGTCACCATGATCGCCGCAGCGAGTCCCGCCTTAACAAGGTCACCCGGAATGAAGGCCAGGGAGCCCTTGGCGGCCGTCAGCAGCGGAGCGCCCGTCACCAGCGAGATGCCCGGGATGCCGCAGGCGTAGAGAACGAGGATACCCCCCGCCGTGGCCGCCACGAAGGCCGAGACGAAATGAAGCTTGGGGCTGGCGCGTTCGACCAGCGCACCCGTGACGAAAGCGGCCGGGAGCCAGCCGAGGAAGAAGCCGACCGTCGGCCCGGCGAGGACCGCCAGACCGCCGCGCCCGCCCGACAGAAGCGGCAGGCCGGCGAGCACGATCACCATGAATAGGAGCACCGCGAGCGTTCCGCGACGCGCGCCCAGAACGCCGCCCGCCAGCATGACGCCCATCGACTGCGCCGTGATCGGCACGTTGATGACGGGAACCTGCAGCGCCGGAAAGGTGCCGAGCACCGCCATCAGGGCAGCGAACAAGGCGATGAAGACGATGTCGCGAGTGCTCATGCGTTTCTTCCTCGAAACGGGACGCGGGAAAGGGTGAACAGCCTCTTAAGCAACCCTTGACCGGCCGTCGAGACGGCTTCGTCAGATCGCTTGCGCGAGGGCCGCTTCCAGATAGGCCGCCCGCAGCCGACGGGTGATCGGGCCCGGACGCCCGTCGCCGATCGGCGTCCCGTCGATTTCGACAACCGGCGTCACGAACGCGCCGGCCGAGGTGATGAAGGCCTCGCGAGCGCCTTGCGCTTCGGCCACCGTGAAGGGGCGTTCTTCCACGTGCAGCGCCAGTTCCCCAGCGACTTTCATGATGGCGGCGCGGGTGATGCCGTGCAGGATGTCATGGCCCAGCGCACGCGTGACGATCGTGCCGTCCTGTGTCACGATATAGGCATTGTTGGATGTGCCTTCGGTGACCGTGCCGTCTTCTACCATCCAGGCGTCGTCCTTGCCACGGCTCTTGGCCTCCATCTTGGCAAGCGAGGGATAGAGAAGCTGCACGGTCTTGATGTCGCGCCGGCCCCAGCGCAGATCCGGTACGGTGATGACGCGCAGACCTTCGACCGCTTCGCGCGTTTCGATCGCATCCCGCTTCTGCGTGAACAGGACGAAGCTCGGCGGCGTGCCATCCTTCGGCCAGACGAAATCACGGTCCGCTTCGCCGCGCGTCACCATGAGGTAGATATGGCCCTGAGTGAGGGCGTTGCGCGCGAGAAGCTCGCGGTGGATCGCGAGGATCTCCTGGTCGCTGCCGGGCGAGGGCAGGCGCAGCTCGGCCAGCGAGCGGCGCAGGCGCGCCATATGGCCGGGAAAGTCGAGCAGCTTGCCGTCGATCACGGCCGTCACCTCATAGACCGCATCGGCGAAGAGCAGGCCCCGGTCGAAGACCGACAGCTTGGCCTCGGCCTCGGGAACATAGGTGCCGTTCACATAGACGATGCGGCTCACGGGGGCACTCCTCGACATCAGACCAATGGTTTTCGACCCCGTCCTGTAACGCGAAGAGTCGCATCGGGGAAGAAAAGTCCTTATGGAATGAAGCGAGGCGAGGGGAGGCGCCGCGCCGCGATGCGGCCAGCTGGCTGTTCCCCGAGCCCATGGACGATCATTCGCCCGCTCGGGAGCGGGGTTTCGGAGGCTTCGCTTTCACATGGGTCATTATCTCGGGCTCGATCTCGGCACGTCCTCCTTGAAGGCGCTGGTGATCGACGAGAACCAGAAGCCGCTGGCGAGCGCTACGGCGCCGCTGACGGTGGAACGCCCGCATTTCGGCTGGTCGGAGCAGGACCCGGCCTCCTGGATCGCCGCCTGCGAGGCTGCGATCGCGGAACTGAACGCCAAGGATCCTTCCTTGCTCGCAGGTGTCACCGGTATCGGCCTGTCCGGTCATATGCACGGCGCGACGCTGATCGGCGAGGGTGACGAGGTTCTGCGACCCTGCATCCTCTGGAACGACACGCGTTCGCATGTCGAGGCGGACGAACTGGACGACGAAGAATCGCGCGGCATCACCGGCAATATCGTCTTCCCCGGATTTACAGCGCCCAAGCTTCTCTGGGTCGCGCGGCATGAGCCCGCGATCTTCGCCAAGGTGCGGCGCGTTCTTCTGCCAAAGGATTATCTGCGCCTGTGGCTGACCGGCGAGGCCGTGGCCGAGATGTCGGATGCGGCTGGCACGTCCTGGCTCGACACCGGTGCGCGCGACTGGTCGCCCGAGATGTTGGAGCGCACGGGGCTGACGGTCGAGCAGATGCCGCGCCTTGTGGAAGGCACGGAAGTCAGCGGCACGCTGCGCTCGGAACTCGCTTCGCGCTGGGGCATGAAGGCGGGCACCGTGGTGGCAGGTGGCGGCGGCGACAACGCGGCCTCGGCCTGCGGTGTCGGCGTCACGCGGCCGGGCACCGGCTTCCTCTCGCTCGGCACGTCGGGCGTCCTGTTCACGGCGAGCGCGGGCTACGATCCCGTGCCCGATACCGCGCTCCACACATTCTGCCACGCCATTCCCGGCCTGTGGCACCAGATGGGCGTCACGCTCTCGGCCGCGGGCTCCATCGAATGGCTGTCGCATGTCTTGAAGGAGAAGCCCGGTGATCTGACGGCGGCCGTCGGCAGCGAGCTGAAAGCGCCGGGCCGGCTTCTGTTCCTGCCCTATCTCTCGGGTGAGCGCACGCCGCACAACGACTCGGCCGTGCGCGGTGCGTTCATCGGCCTGCAAGCTGACACGACGCGCGAGGATATGACGCGCGCCGTGATGGAAGGCGTCGCCTTCTCGATCCGCGATTGCCTCGATGCGGCCCCCAACGCTTCATGGGTGCGCCAGCTCATCGCGGTCGGCGCGGGCTCGCGCTCGGAGCTTTGGCTGAAGATGATGGCAAGCGTTCTGGAAACGCCGATCGCGCTGCCGGCGGCCGGCGATTTCGGCGCAGCCTTCGGTGCCGCCCGCCTTGGCCTCTGCGCCGCGACCGGGGCCGATCCGGCCAGCGTCATGGTCGATCCGCCGATCTCGGCCCGCTTCGAGCCCGAGACCTCCCTGGTGGAATCCTTCGCTGCCGCGCATCAGCGCTATCAGGCGATCTATCCCACGCTGAAAGAAGCTGCGCGCCGCCATTAAGCTGGAGGGAGCTTCGGCTCCCCTTCATCCTTCTCGATCCACCCCAACGAAAAACCCCGGCCGCATCGCAGCCGGGGTTTTTTGATGCCGAAGAGCGCCGCCGCAGCGGCGCCCGGAAGGCCATGGAGCTTACTTGGAAGCCGACAGGTAGTCGTACTTGCCGCCCTTCCACTCATAGATCACGTAGCCGGGCAGGGTCACGTCACCCTTGGAGTCGAACTTCAGATCGCCGATGACGGTCGGCAGCGTGTCTTTATTCAGAACGGCGGTGACCTTCTTGAAGTCGGTCGAGCCGGCTTTCTTGGCCGCTTCCGCCCAGGCCTGAATGGCGGCGTAGGTGTAGAGCACGTAACCCTCGGCCGTCTTGCCCTGCTTTTCCAGCTCAGCGACGATGGGCGCGGCCTGCGGGTTGCGGCGCGGATCGGGCGAGAAGGTCATGAGCGTACCTTCGCCGGCATTGCCGGTGATCGCCCAGTATTCGTTGGTCACGATCGCGTCGCCCGACATGATCTTGGTGTCGAGGCCCTGCTCCTTGGCCTGACGGGCGATCAGGCCCGCTTCGGTCTGGTAGCCGCCGATATAGATGAGCTTGACGTTCGCCTGCTTCAGTTTGGTGATGAGCGAGGAGAAGTCCTTGTCGCCGACCGTGTAGGATTCCACGATCGCGGGCTTCTTGCCGGCCGCTTCCATGAACTTGATCGTCTGGTCGGCGAGACCCTTGCCGTAAGCCGACTTGTCGTCGAGCACGGCCACCGCGTCGTCCTTGTAGTTTTCGGCGATGTACTTGCCGGCGACTTCGCCCTGCTGGTCGTCACGGCCGCAGACGCGATAGATGCCGTCGCCGGCGCGCTTGTCGGTGAAGTCCGGGTTGGTCGAAGCCGGCGAGATTTCGATGATGCCTTCTTCGGCATAGACCTGGCTGGCCGGGATCGAGGAGCCCGAGCAGAAATGGCCGGCCACGAAGGGCACGCCCTGCGAGGCGAACTGGTTGGCCACGGCCACGGCCTGCTTGGGGTCGCAGGCGTCGTCGCCGACCGAGAGCTTCAGCTGCTCGCCATTGACACCGCCAGCCTTGTTGATGTCGGCAATGGCCTGCTCGGCACCGATGCGGAGCTGCTCGCCGAAGGCCGCGTTCTGACCTGTCATCGGACCCGCGACGCCGATCGTGATGTCGGCGAAGGCAGCGCCCGACAGCAGCACATTGAAGGCCACGCCGGCCAGGAACGCTTTTTTCATGTCGAACTTCCCTATTGAAACCTGACCCGCAGCGATTCGCTCTTCATGAGCGTTTTCAATTCGTTGCGGTCCGGCGATTAAAGACCAAGGTGCGGGCGTCGAAAATAGGCAAAACGCCTTCCCGACGCTTTTTTGCGCGAAAAGTCCGGTCGAACCTAGCGTCGCTCGGCCGATAGAAAGCGGTACTGCCGCGCCATCTGCGCCGAGCGCATCGTGGCGCGCCCGGCGGCCCCGAAGAGCAGAAGCACCACGAAGTCCACCAGACCATAATGCAGGGCGGTGCCGAACGTGGCGGGCGGCAGGAAGAACGTGCCGTGGAACAGGCTGAAATGGAGGAAGCGGATCGCGATCGTCAGAAGCGCGATGCCGAACACGAGAAAGCCCCAGCCGCTCCAGCTTTGCGCCGTCGAGCGGCCGACCGCGAAGGCCAGGCCGCCGCCGATCACCAGAGTGACGACGAGGAACTCCACCAGCGAGACTTCCCAGAGAAGCGCCATTTCGGGTGTCATCAGTGATGCCCTCCTTCCAGATAGGCGCTGCGCACTTCCTCGCGGGCGAGAAGCTCCCGGCCCGTGCCCTTCATCGTGATGCGCCCGTTCACCATGACATAGCCGCGATGGGCCAGACGCAGCGCGTGGAACGCGTTCTGCTCCACCAGGAAGACCGTCAGCCCTTCCGTACGGTTCAACTCGCGGATCACCTCGAAAATCTGCTTCACGATGATCGGCGCAAGGCCAAGCGAAGGCTCGTCCAGAAGGAGAAGGCGAGGGCGGCCCATGAGCGCGCGGGCGATGGCCAGCATCTGCTGCTCGCCGCCCGACAGGGTGCCGGCGCGCTGCGAGGCGCGCTCGCTGAGGCGCGGGAACATCTCGAACATGCGCTTGAGGTCGCTGTCGAAATGCTCCTGGCCGACGAGGGTCGTGCCCATCTGCAGGTTTTCGAGAACGGTCATGCGCCCGAAGATACGCCGGCCTTCCGGCGACTGGGCGATGCGGCGCGACATGATCGAGTGGGTCGGAAGCTGCGCGATGTCCTCGCCGTCATAGAGAATCTGCCCGGCGCGCGCCCGCGGATTGCCGCAGATCGTCATCATGAGCGTCGACTTGCCGGCGCCGTTGGCGCCGATCAGCGTGACGATCTCGCCCTCGTGCACATCGAGATCGACGCCCTTGAGCGCCTGGATCTTGCCGTAGAAGGTCTCGACGCCGCGAATGCTCAGAAGCGGGCGCGAGGTGGCCTCAAGGGTCGGCGTCGTCAGCGGTGCGATCGTGCTCATGCCGGCGTTCCTCCGCTCACGTGCGCGCTTTGGACAGCCCCATCGACATCGCCCCGTTCCAGCTTCTCCTCCACCGCTTCCACTTCCTCGTCATCCACGCCCAGATAGGCCGCGATCACCTTGGGATCGTTGCGGACCTCCGAGGCGGTGCCATCGGAAATCTTCTTGCCGTAGTCGAGCACCACGATGTGGTCGGAGATTTCCATGACGACGCCCATGTCGTGCTCGATCAGGAGGATCGACGTCCCGAATTCGGTGCGGATCGAGCGCAGCAGCGCGTTCAGCTCCGCCGACTCGCGCGGATTCAGGCCGGCGGCGGGCTCGTCCAGGCAGAGAACGGACGGGTCCGTGCACATGGCGCGGGCGATCTCCAGGCGGCGCTGATCGCCATAGGAGAGATCGGCCGCCGGATCGTCGGCCCGGTGGATCAGCGCGGTGCGCTTCAGCCAGTCCACCGCGACGTCACGCGCGGCCTCGCGCGCGCGCCGGTAGCCCGGCAGGCCGATCAGGCCGGCGATCGTGAAGCCCGACGCGCGCATCAGCTTGTTGTGCTGCGCGACGAGGAGGTTCTCGAACACCGTCATGCCGCCGAACAGGCGGATGTTCTGGAAGGTGCGGGCGACGCCGGCCGTGCGCGTGATGCGAAAATCGCTCATGCGCTCCAGCAGGAAGACTTCGCCCTGCGGGGTCTTGCGGCTTTGTGCGCCGGAACGGGTCAGCTCAGCCACGGCCTCGTCCGTGATGCCGCGCCCGCGCCGAAGCGAGATGCGGCCCTCGGTCGGCTTGTAGAAGCCGGTGACGCAGTTGAAGACCGTGGTCTTGCCCGCGCCGTTCGGGCCGATCAGGGCGGTGATGTCGCCGCGCCCGACCGAGAAGGAGAGATCGTTGATCGCCGTCAGGCCGCCGAACCGCATCGTGAGATGCTCGACGGTGAGGACGGGATCGTCGAGCCAGCGGCGCGGCTCGCCCGAGGCGAGGGCAGGGGTCATGGAATGATCGCTCATGGTCAATGTCCCTCGCCCTGCGCCACCATGTCGGCACCGATGGCCTTGCGCTCCTTATAGACAGCCGAGGGCTGGCGGGACGACACGAGGCCGCGCGGCTTCCAGACCATGATCGCGACCATGGCGACGCCGAAGAGCACCATGCGATAACGGCCGGGGTCGAAGTCGCTGCCCAGAATGTCCTGGATGAAGGTGAGGTTTCGCATCAGCTCGATGCCGCCGATCATCACCAGCGAGGCGAAGACGACACCGAGCTGCGAGCCGAGGCCGCCCAGAACCACGATGGCGAGGATGATCGCCGATTCCAGGAAGGTGAAGCTTTCCGGAGAGATGAAGCCCTGGCGCGTGGCGAAGAACGAGCCGGCAAAGCCGCCGAACATCGCGCCCGTGGCGAAGGCCGTGAGCTTCACATTGGTCGTGTTGATGCCGAGCGCGCGGCAGGCGATCTCGTCTTCCCGCAGGGCTTCCCAGGCGCGGCCGACCGGCATCTTGCGCAGGCGCAGCGTCACGAAATTGGTGAGAAGGGCGAGCGCCAGGATGATGTAGTAGAGGAAGATGAAGCGGTGAATGCTGCTGTAGGGAATGCCGAAATAGTCCGAGAACGAGCCTTCGCCGCGTCCGAACTCCAGTCCGAACAGGGTCGGGCGCGGAATGCCCAGAAGCCCGTTCGGGCCGCCGGTGAACTGGCCCCAGTTGAGCAGCACGACGCGGATGATCTCGCCGAAAGCCAGCGTCACGATCGCGAGATAATCGCCGCGTAGGCGCAGCACGGGGAAGCCGAGCACGATGCCCCAGAGGGCGGCGAACAGGCCGGCCATGGGCAGGCAGACCCAGAAGCCCAGCTCGAAATTGATCGCCAGAAGCGCGAAGGAATAGGCGCCCACGGCATAGAAGGCGACATAGCCAAGATCGAGAAGGCCAGCGAGGCCGACCACGATGTTCAGCCCCCAGCCGAGCATGACATAGGTCAGGATCAGGATGGCGAGGTCGATCAGATAGCGGTCGCTGGACGGGAAGAGCGCCTGGATCAGGAAGGGCAGCACCAGCGCGATCAGGAGAAAGACGATGCTGAGCGCCTTACCGATCGAGAAGCCGCCGGCCGCCTTGACGCTTTTGGCGGTCTTGCTCTTGCCGGACACGCCCGCCGTGCGGCGCTGGAACAGGGCGAGGCTGAGGACGAAGCGCACACCGAAGGCGATGGCGACGAAGGTCAGCCAGAGGTCCCAGCGCGTGTAGAGGACGAGGCCGCCCGGCGCGATGTCGCTGCGAACGGCGACGAAGAAGACCGTCAGCAGACCGACGATGGCCGCCGTGATGGCCGCCTCGCGCAAAGCTTGTGCGACGGACAGCCGCACCACGGGCTCGGGCGTGAAGGGCGGCTCGCCCGCGACGGCGTCCCGCTGGTTTTCGAATTCGCGCTCGGCGCCGACCGGCGAGGCGGAGGGTACGTTGGGTGTCGATGCCATGGGGATCAGACCTTCTCGACTTCCGGGCGGCCGAGAAGGCCGGAGGGCAGGAAGATCAGCGTGATCGCGAGGATCGAGAAGGCCGCGACGTCCTTGTATTCGACCGAGAAGTAGCCGGACCAGAAGGTCTCGATGAGACCGATCGCGAGGCCGCCGAGCATGGCGCCCGGCAGCGAGCCGATGCCGCCCAGAACGGCTGCGGTGAAGGCTTTCACGCCGGCCAGGAAGCCGATGTAGAAGTCGATGACGCCGTAATAGAGAAGATACATCGTGCCCGCGACGGCGGCCAGCGAAGCGCCCATGACGAAGGTCAGCGAGATCGTGCGGTCCACGTTGACGCCGAGAAGCGAGGCCATCTTGGCGTCCTGCTCGCAGGCGCGCTGCTGCCGGCCGAGCGGGGTGCGCGTGATCAGCGCGGTGAACCCGGCCATCAGAACGAGCGTCGTGAGGATGATCAGGATCTGCATGTAGGAAATCTGCACGCCCTCCATGACCGTGATGCTGCCCTGCACCTGTGGCGGCAGCGGCTTGACGCGCGCGCCCTGCGCCAGCTGCACGAAGTTCTGCAGGAAGATCGACATGCCGATCGCGGTGATCAGCGGCGCGAGGCGGAAGGAGCCGCGCAGCGGGCGATAGGCGATGCGCTCGATGGACCAACCCCAGAGCGCAGTGAAGATCATGGCGACCACGACCATCAGAAGCAGGATCAGCGGAAGGAAGGTCAGGCCGATCGCGGTCAGGATCAGGAACACGGTCAGGGCGATGAACGACCCGATCATGAAGACCTCGCCATGGGCGAAGTTGATCATGCCGATAATGCCGTAAACCATCGTGTAGCCGATCGCGATCAGGCCGTAGATCGACCCGAGCGTGACGCCATTGATGAGCTGTTGGAGAAAATAATCCATGAAACGCCTTTGTTTCGGGCCAGTTTCGTTCGATCTCGAAGCGCAGCGGCGAGAATTTCGTCTGCCTGACGAAGAGGCATGAATAATGGCTTAGCAATCAGTTCCCGCTTCGCCAATGGTCGCACGCGGTTCGGTCGTGGAAAACAAGTGCGGAAGACACGGAAGTGTCACATTCGACGGGCCGGCTTCCCATGAACTTGGAATTATTCTAATAAGTCCTGCAACGACTGCGCTCGCCGACCGGTTCGGCGCCCTTCGAGGAGTGCGCCATGCGCCTGACCCGCCAGACCAACTACGCCATCCGCATTCTCATGTATTGCGCGGCCAATGACGACCGTCTCAGCCGGGTCGGTGAGATCGCGGCGGCCTATAACGTGTCCGAACTCTTCCTCTTCAAGATTCTCCAGCCGCTGGTCGAGGCGGGTTTCGTCCAGACGGTGCGCGGTCGCAACGGCGGCATTCGCTTGGGGCAGCCCGCCGGCGCGATCACGCTGCGCGCCGTGGTGGAAGTGACGGAGGAGAGCTTCGCCATGGCGGAGTGCTTCGAGACCGGCGCGGTGGACTGCCCGCTGATCGACAGTTGCGCTCTGAACGCGGCGCTGCGCGACGCGCTGAACGCCTTCCTCACCACGTTGGGCGGCTACACGATCGAAGCGCTCGTCAACTCGAGCGGCTCGATCCGCAACCGCCTCGGCCTGTCGCTGCCGGTCGCCGCGCCGACCCCCGCTTTGGCGCCTGCGCTGAACTGAGAGCCTGCGGGTTCAGCCGATCATGTCCCGCACCAGCTTGAGCTGCGCGGGCAAGCTGACGCGCTGGAGATCGTAGCGCTCCACCACGGTCCGCCGAGCCGCGGCCCGCAGCGCCTCGAAGCGCGCAGGCTCGCGTAGCGCTTCCGTTACTCTCTCGGCGATGCCGGCCGGATCGAAGAAATCCACCAGAAGCCCGTTTTCGCCGTCCTGAACGACCTCTTCGACCGGGCTGGTGCGCGAGGCAATCAGGAGGCAGCCAGCCGACATCGCCTCCAGCATCGACCAGGACAGGACGAACGGGTAGGTCAGATAGACATGCGCCGAGGAAACCTGAAGTAGTCTGAGATAGAGGCTATAGGGTAGCTTCCCGGTGAAATGGACGCGCGACAGATCGAGCGAGACCTCCCGAAGGGCGCGTTCGCGAAAGCTCTCGCCGTTCGGCAGACGCTGGCCGTAGCTCACCTCGTCGCCGCCCACGATCACGATATGGGCCGTTGGGTGGGATTCCAAAATAGAGGCGACCGCCCGCATGAAGACGTGAAAGCCGCGATAGGGCTCGAGATTGCGCGCGACATAGGTGACGACGGGCTTTGAGCGGTCGAGCACCGTTCCATCGGGCAGTTCCAGCCGCGCCTCGCGATCGGGCCGCACAGCGTCACTATCCACGCCGTCATGGATGACGGCTACCTTCTGCTGATAGACCTTCGGCAATCGAGAATGCTGCCAGAGCGTCGGGGACAGACCCCGGTCGGTTGCGTCGAGGCAGGAGAGAATGGCCTGGTTGCGGATGCGCAGCCGGAACTTCACCTCCGGGTCGGCCGGAAATTCCGGGTCGAAGCCGACATCCGCCCCTTCGGCGCTGTAGAAGAATTCGAAATAGCTGAGCAGGGGAGTGTCCGGGAAGACGTCCTTGACGAAGAGCGTCTCGCCCCAGCCCGTGTGCCCGACGATCAGATCGGGCCTGATGCCCTGGCGCTGAAGCTGGATCAGCTTGCGCGCGACGGCCTGTCCGTAGAGGACGCCGCGCTCCGAACCCGACAGGTACGGGTGAATACGCGGATCGGGCTCGCGATGCAGCGCGTAGGCCTCGACCTCGACGCCGGTCAGCCGGTTGGGGGTCTTGAGCGACAGGAAGATAACCCGGTTGTCCCGCGCGAGGTGTCGGCACAGGTGCAGGAACTGGCCGGGGAAATTCTGATGGATGAAGAGGAAGGTGCGATTGCGCAGCATGAGGCGGTGAATTCTGTCTTTGTCCGACGCGCCGCTGCGGCTGGGAAAGGGCGCGGGTTCTACCAAGGTCGGGGCGAGATAAGAGCCAGACATTGAACCGGCGTTAAGAATCCGATCCTAGCATGGCCGCGTCTGGTCGAGGCGGTCGCGACGATGATTATTCGCATTCAGTATCTGCGCGGGATCGCGGCCCTCATGGTCGTGATCTTCCATGCGTTCGAGATGCTGGAGCGCCAGACCGGCTTTGGCAATCCGTTCCGCGTCGGCGCGCTCGGCGTGGACGTGTTCTTCGTCATCAGCGGGTTCATCATCTTCGTCGCCGCCGACAAGTCGGATGCCAAGCCCTTCGATTTCATGCTGAAGCGTCTCCTGCGTATCGCGCCGCTCTATTGGGCGCTGACGCTGCTCGTGGCGGCCATCGCGCTGGTCAGACCGGCGCTTCTCGCCTCCACGGTGTTCGACCTGCGTCACCTCGCGGCTTCGCTGCTCTTCATTCCAATGCAGCATCCCAAGCTCGATGCGATCTTTCCGGTTCTCGTTCCAGGCTGGACGCTGAACTACGAGATGGCCTTTTATTTCGTCATGGCGAGCGCGCTCTTCGCGCCGCGTGCGCTCAGGCCCTGGATTGTCATGGGCGTGCTGGGGGCGGTCGTGACGCTCGGCCATCTCGGCGCGCCGATCCCGGTCTTCTACGCCGATGCCATCATTCTCGAATTCGCGCTGGGGATCGCGATCGCTCTCGTGTTTCGAGCCGGCTTTCGGATGGCGGCGGGAACGGGCGTTCTTCTGACGCTCGCGGGCTTCGCGCTCCTGATCTGGCTGGAGCCGGTGGAACTCCCGCGCTTCGTCAAGGCCGGTCTCCCCGCGCTTCTGATCGTCGCCGGTGCGGCGCTCGGCCGGCGGGACGCAGCCCAGCCCGCGTGGCGGCCGCTGCTTCTTCTGGGGGATGCGTCCTATTCGCTGTACCTCACCCACGCGCTCGCTCTGCCGGTCTTCGGCAAGCTGTGGGTCGCGGAGGGCTGGTCGATGCTGACGGGCGGCGGTCTCGTCTTCATCGCGAGCGCGGCGGCCGTGTCGGCTCTGATCGGCGTCCTCTGCTATCGCCTCGTCGAAAAGCCGCTGCTCGGACTGACCGCCCGCACCCATTTCGCACGCAAGCCGCCGGTCGGCGCCATGGTGGGGCATATCCGATGACGGCACAGAGCCAAGCCACACCACTCAGTGAGATGCGCTTCGATGCGCTCGACGGCTGTCGCGGCCTCTGCGCGCTCATGGTGGTTCTGCTGCACGCGCCCATCGCCGGCCCGATCGGGCAATCGGCCTTTGTGCGGCACAGCTTTCTTTTCGTGGATTTCTTCTTCGTCCTCTCCGGCTTCGTGATCGCCCATTCCTGGGGCGCGCGGCTGATGGCGGGCAGGCGATGGGCCGATTTCATCCAGGCGCGGTTCTGGCGCGTCTATCCGCTGCACTTCGCGATGCTGATGCTGTTTCTCGTGTTCGAACTCATCATGCGTGGCGGGCGCGGGTGGGACGGTGCGCAGACGCCCGAGACCTTCCTTCACAATCTGCTGCTGACGCATTCGTTCGGCTTCGTCAGCCAGCTCAGCTGGAACTATCCGAGCTGGAGCATATCCGCCGAATTCGTATCCTACATCATCTTCGCGGCTCTGACTGTCGGCGCTGCACGCTGGCTGCGCGCCATCCTGCCGATCCTGGCACTGGCGGGCAGCGCCTTTCTTCTCGTGCGGCTCGGCCATATCGAGGCGCATGTGGATTATGGCTGGCTGCGGTGCCTCGTCGGCTTTTCGTTGGGGGCCTTGCTGCGCCTTTTCCTATGGGAGCGCCTGCGTTGCGACGTGCCTCCGGTTCCGACCATGCGCTGGACGCTGCTGGAACTCGCGACCGTTCTCTATGTGATCGGCTTCGTCAGCCTGTTCGGCACGGCCAAGCTCTCCATCGCCGCGCCGTTCGTCTTTATGGCGGCGATCTTCGTTCTGGCGCATGAGGGCGGCTGGGTCAGCCGGCTCCTGAAATCGCGGCCCGTCATGCTGCTCGGGCTCCTGTCCTATTCCCTCTACATGACCCATGCCTTCGTCATCGCGCGGCTGACCAACGCGGCAACCCTGGCGGAGAAGCTTTGGCACCGGCCGATCTTCGTGGAGGTCGCCCCCGGTACCAAGATCATGGCCGATACGCTCACCGGCGAGATCGTAGTTCTAGCTCTGATCCTGTCGGGAACGATCGTCGTTTCGGCTCTCACATGGCGCTTCATCGAGCGACCCAGCCAGGCCATCGGAAAACGTCTGGCGTCGGGCGGCACGATGGCGTCCCGGCGGCCGGCCGAAGCGGCTCAACCCAGCCGCTGATCTGACACAGCGCCCTGCACATCGCCACGTTACCAGCCCTGATCGGCCTTCACGCGCTCGATCAACCTTTCCGCCATGTCGCGCTGCCCCTCGACGCCGGGATGCCATGCGCAACCGAAGGAAGTGGGCGGCGGGGCAAAGGGGAAGAAACGAACCTGTCGGTCACCCGCCCGCTGCCGCGTTTCGACCGCGCTCCGGATCGCCCTTGATGCGGCGTCGAACCGGTCGGGTGCGAGCATCGGGCCGATCAGAGCGTAGATCGAGGCGTCGGGGTAGCGTTGGCGCAAAGTCCTCAGTCCGGCCTCATACGCCTCTCCGAAACCGGGTGGTGTGCCGTCCTTGACGAAATCATTGGTGCCGAGGTGAACCAGCACGAGATCGAACGGCCCCTTTGCCGGGTGGCTCGGCTCGGCTTGCGACTGCACCGCCCGGTCCGCGAGATCGCGCATCGTGCCCTCCGTCGCGCCATTGTAGTTTCGAACCAGCCCGCGCCCGGAAGCCGCCAGAACCGTCGCTTCCGCATCGAGCGCCGCCGCAGTCTGGCCGGCATAGGTCAGCATCTGGTTCTGTGTCTGAGGCGTCGCGAGGCATTCGGGCCCGCGCCCTTCGATGCCATAGCCGGTCGAAATGGAATCGCCGATCACCAGAATGCGACGCCGTGGCGCTTGGGGCGGGACGAAGCGCCCGTCGGTCTCGGCTGAAACGAGGCGGACAGCGCCCACATCGCCTTCCGTGCGCTTCAGGAGCTTGATCTGGTGGCGGCCTTGGGTGCCGTCGAAGATTTCATAATCCTGCTCGCCGGTCCGAAGATCGAGCCTGCGAGATACGCCGTCCACCACGATCTCCAGACTGTTCTCGCCTTGATTGCCGAGCCGCACCGAAAGCCGGGATCCTTCGATCGCAAAACCGGCTCCGCTGCCCGGCCAGTCGAAAAGCCTCCGGCTCTCGTCCACCTGCCCGATCCACCGCCCGGGACGCTCGGCTGTTTCGCTGTGCGCCGCGACCGGCAGGGCGATGGCGAGCGCAAGCCCGAAGGCAGGGCGCAGGAGGAGGGAGCGGGCGCGAAGCATGGGCGATCCGGGTGGTGTGGAGGCAATCGGCTGGAAGGATTTGCCGGGATGAAGCCATCATGCATGCTCGGGAGACATTTCCAAATCGCGGGGCTGGCAGGTTCTAAGGCCATGCCGATCTTGGGTCGATCGATTTGGCGGAGGTTGATGGTCTCTGAGCCACGATCGTCCCGGCCTCTTGGAGATCGCTTGCCAGCCACCCAAAACGCGCCGGATGCTTCCCCCGCTAACCTTCCTGTGCCATGGAGCGTTGCCGCACCAGCCCAGCGACGGTAAAGTGTGTTTGTAATCAATTTTTTAGATCAAATTGGCGAGATTCGATGAAGGCGCGTCTGGGAGTTTCGGTTCTGGCCTTGGCGGCAGTGGCCTTTGCGGGCGGCTGGCACTACGGCTTGCTCGAGATCCCAACGAGCCGTTCAACGAGCGCCGTGCCAGTGGCCAGCTCTGCGCCGGGCGTGACGTCGGATGCGCCGGCGGCCAAGCCCGTTGCCGAAGCGCCGACACCAGCGCAGCCGAACGCGCCGGGTGCTCAGATCACCACCAACGAGGCATCCGCCACGCCGAGCTTCGACGTGGTGCGGGTGGAGCCGGACGGTGCGGCCGTGGTGGCCGGGCGCGCCGCGCCCAACAGCACCGTCTCGCTGCAAAGCGGCTCCGAGCGTTTGGCGGAAGCCAAGACCGATGCGACGGGTGCGTTCGCACTCGATCTGACATTGCCGGTCGGCCAGCATCGGCTGGCTTTGTCCGGCACCGCCGGGCCGGCGGACCCCGAGCGGGCGGAAACCGCGATCGTCAATGTTCCGCAGAAGGGTCGCGAGGGCGAGCTCCTCGTGATGGTGGAGCGGCCCGGCGAAGCCTCCGAAATTGTGGTGAAGCCCGAAGCGCAGGGACCGGCTGCCAAGCCGCAGGCGCCGAGCGCGGCGGCGGCTTCGAGCCGAACCCCTCCGGCGGACGCGCCTCAAACCGCAGCGTCGGACACGGCCCCGACGGCCGGCGAGACCAAAGCTCCGCCCGCACCGCTGTCCGTCGAGGCTGTTGAAGCCGAAGATGGCAAGCTCTTCATTGCGGGCGCGGCCCGCGAGCGCGCCAAGGTCCACGTCTATCTCGACGATACGTTCGTCGCGGAGGCGATGGGCGGGGCGGGTGATCGCTTCATCGCCAGCGCGAACGCTCCCGTTTCGGTCGGGGACCATATGGTGCGCGCCGACGAGCTGGACGCGGCGGGCCAAGTGGTGGCGCGGGTCGAGGTGCCATTCAACCGGCCCGACACAGCGCCTCTCGCCGCGATTGCGCCTGCCGACGCTCAGCCGGCAACCGCACCGGCCGAAGGAAGCGCCCAGGAGGCGGAAGCGCCCGCGACCACGGCGGACGCGCAAGCTCAGATCATGCAGCCGGCCTTGGAGCGCGTCGATGCCCGTGTGATCATCCGCAAGGGCGACACGCTCTGGCGCATCTCGCGCAACACCTATGGGCGCGGCAGCCGCTTCACAGTGATCTATCTCGCCAATGGCGATCAGATCCGCAACCCGAACCGCATCTATCCCGGCCAAGTGTTTCGCGTTCCCGAAAAAGACGGTTGACCACCGCATCTCTGGGTTCCGCAAGGTGCCAAACGCCGTCGATGCCGGGGGCATCGGCTGACATGGGCAACGAAACGAGGGCGGGGAAATATCCCTCGTACCGACCCGCCTGAGTTTCCAAACAAGCGCTAAGAGTTTCGTGCCGGTCCGTTCACCAAAGGCATGGCTTGGGGGACTGGTTTCCGTAAGGCTACAGGACTAGAACCGATCCAAATCGGGCGGCGCAAGAGCCGCCGCTGCGGCCTTGAGCGGGCTGCCTTCTGAATGGATCGCTTCCTTGTCCGATACAAAACCGAAAGCCGTGTCCGGCGATGGCAGCGCCATGTGGCGCACGCTGGCCAATCTCTGGCCCTATATGTGGCCGCAGGAGCGGCCCGATCTTCGCGGCCGCGTGCTCTGGGCGAGCTTTTTCCTCGTGCTCGCCAAGATCCTGACGGTCGGCATTCCCTATTTCTACAAGTGGGCGACCGACGCGCTCAACGGGGTGAACTCCGCGCAGGGCTGGCTCCCGCTGGTGCTGACCGGGGCGGTGACACTGGTCGTCGCCTATAACATCGCCCGTGTCGTGTCCGTGGCGCTCAATCAGTTGCGCGACTCGCTCTTTGCCAGCGTCGGCCAATATGCCGTTCGCATCCTGGCCTACCAGACCTTCGTTCATATGCATCAGCTCTCGCTGCGCTTCCATCTGGAGCGGCGCACGGGGGGGCTAAGCCGCATCATCGAGCGCGGCACCAAGGGCATCGAGACGATCGTGCGCTTCACGATCCTCAACACGCTGCCGACGCTCTTGGAATTCGCACTGACGGCCGCGATCTTCGGCTTCAGCTACGGCCTGTCCTATCTCGTGGTCATCAGCGCGACGGTGGTGCTCTATGGCTGGTTCACCATCAAGGCGAGCGACTGGCGCATCACCATTCGCCGCGAGATGAACGACAGCGACACGGACGCCAACACCAAGGCGATCGACTCGCTCCTGAATTTCGAGACGGTGAAATATTTCGGCAACGAGACCATGGAGGCCGATCGCTACGACCGCTCGATGGCGCGCTATGAGAAGGCCGCGACCGAAACCTGGACCTCGCTCGGCTGGCTGAACTTCGGGCAGGGCGTGATCTTCTCGGCCGGCATGGGCATCGCCATGGTCATGTCGGCGATGGAAGTGCGCGCGGGCACGCAGACGATCGGCGATTTCGTCTTCATCAATGCGCTTCTCATGCAGCTCTCCGTGCCGCTGAACTTTATCGGTTTCGTGTATCGCGAAATTCGCCAGGGGCTGACCGATATGGAGGAGATGTTCAACCTCCTCGACATCCGGCAGGAGGTGAAGGACCGGCCGGGTGCGCCCGATCTCGTCGTGGCGCAGGGCGCGATCCGCTTCGAGGATGTGCGGTTCGGTTACGACCCCGAGCGCCAAATCCTTCGCGGGGTGTCCTTCGAGGTGCCGGCGGGCAAGTCGGTCGCGATCGTCGGCCCGTCGGGCGCGGGCAAGTCCACCATCTCGCGACTTCTGTTCCGCTTCTACGATCTGGATTCCGGCCGCATCACCATCGACGGTCAGGATATTTCGGAGGTCCGGCAGGAAAGCGTGCGCAAGTCCATCGGCATCGTGCCGCAGGACACGGTGCTCTTCAACGATACGATCCGCTACAACATCCGCTACGGTCGGCCCTCGGCCTCGGACGAGGAAGTCCAGAAGGCCGCCGACCTCGCGCAGATTTCGCGCTTCATCGAGCTTCTGCCCGATGGGTTCGACACGATGGTGGGCGAGCGCGGTCTGAAATTGTCGGGTGGCGAGAAGCAGCGCGTGGCGATCGCGCGCACCCTGCTGAAAAGCCCGCCGATCCTCGTCCTGGACGAGGCGACCTCGGCGCTCGATACCCATACCGAGCAGGACATTCAAAGCGCGCTGCAACTCGTCTCCCGCCATCGCACGACGCTGACCATCGCGCATCGCTTGTCCACGATCATCGATGCCGACGAGATCATCGTCTTGCGCGCCGGTGTGATCGTGGAGCGCGGCTCGCATCGCGATCTCCTCCAGTCCAACGGCCTCTATGCCGAGATGTGGCGAATGCAGCGCGAGGAAAGCGAAGCGGAAGAAACGCTGCGCCGCGCCCGCGAGGCCGATGCGCTCGGCATTCTCGATCGCAAGCGACCGACCGAGACGGTTTGAGATCATAAGCTCGCGCGCCAACGTTGAGCGCGGGCGCGTTTCTCCCTATGTGTCGTGTCCCGATGGCTGCGAAATCGCGGCCACGATACCCCACGAAGGACCAATGCCCCGATGGACATGATCGCCTCGATCCGAAACGCCTTGGTGCCGATTCACCGGGCGGGCTATCCTTTCATCGCCGGGTTCTTCGTCGCCGCTCTGCTTCTTGGGCTCCTCTGGCAGCCGCTGTTCTGGGTCGGGCTCGTGCTGACCCTCTGGTGCGCCTATTTCTTCCGCGATCCCGAGCGCGTGACGCCCGTTGCCGATCACCTTGTGGTGAGTCCGGCGGATGGGCGCGTGTCGCTGGTCGGCCATGTGGTGCCCCCGGCCGAACTCGGCCTCGGAGACGAGCCGCTGCTGCGCGTGTCGATCTTCATGAATGTCTTCAACTGCCATGTGAACCGCGCCCCGGCGCGCGGGCGCATCGCGCGCATCGCCTATAAGGAAGGCAAGTTCGCCAATGCCGAGCTGGACAAGGCGAGCGAGGTGAACGAGCGCTCTTCCATGGTGATCGAGAACCCGCGCGGCGAGGTCGGCGTCGTGCAGATCGCGGGCGCGATCGCACGCCGCATCATCGTCTTCTCGCGCACGGGCGACCATCTGGAAGCCGGCGAGCGCTTCGGCCTGATCCGCTTCGGCTCGCGCCTCGACGTCTATCTCCCGGATGGCACGGTGGCGCGTGTCGCCGAAGGGCAGACGGCCATTGCGGGTGAAACCGTGATCGCGGAATTTGCCGTGAACGCCCCCCACGTCTCCTGGCGCAAGGACTGATCCATGAGCGCCGCGCCTCCGCCCAGCGATCCCGCCACACCGCGCCAGCCCGCCGCGCGCGTCACCTTCCGTCAGGTTCTGCCGAACCTCATCACGATCCTGTCGATCTGCGCGGGCGTGACGGGCATTCGCTTCGCCTTCGAAGGTCGCTTCGAACTCGCTGTCGGGCTCGTGCTCGGCGCGGCTTTTCTGGACGGGATTGACGGGCGCATCGCCCGCCTCGTCAACGGACAGAGCCGTTTCGGGGCGGAAATGGATTCACTCGCCGACATCGTGAATTTCGGCGTCGCACCCGCACTGCTTCTCTACGCGCATTCGCTCCATGCGGTCGGCTCGATCGGCTGGATCGCGGCGCTTCTCTACATCGCGGGCTGCGCGCTGCGCTTGGCGCGCTTCAACACGATGCTGGACGAGCCGAACCGCCCGGCCTGGAAAAGCGCCTATTTCACTGGCGTACCCTCGCCGGCAGGGGCGGGGCTGGCCCTGTTCCCGGTTTACCTGAGCTTTGCCGGCAATCTCAACGTACCGGAGGTCTCCGGCGCTTTCGCATCCATTTATCTGGTCTGCGTCGGTCTTCTGATGGCGAGCCGCATCCCGACCTTTTCCGGCAAGACGATCGGCCTCCCTGTCCGGCGGGACCATTTCGTCTGGATCGTGCTGATCGTCGTTCTCTATATCGGCCTGCTTCTCAGCTTCTTCTGGGAAACGCTCACCATCTCCGCGCTCGCCTATTACGCATCGATCCCGTTTTCGGTCCGCTCCTACAGGCGCCAGGACGCGGCCCATCACGCCCAATCCGTCTGAGGCATCATCATCATGGCCAAGCAGTTTTCCGAGATCGATGAGCGCTTGGCCGGCTTTATCGATGCGCAGAAGATCTTCTTCACCGCGAGCGCGGCCGAGGGAACGCGCATCAACATCTCGCCTCGGCCGACCGACCATTTCCATCGGCTCGGGTCCAATTCCGTGGCCTATCTCGACCTCACGGGTTCGGGGAGCGAGACGGCTGCGCACCTACGCGTGGACGGTCGCCTGACCATCATGTTCTGCGCCTTCGAAGGCG
Organism: Aureimonas ureilytica; assembly: GCF_001475935.1. Taxonomy (GTDB): domain Bacteria; phylum Pseudomonadota; class Alphaproteobacteria; order Rhizobiales; family Rhizobiaceae; genus Aureimonas; species Aureimonas ureilytica_A. The sequence continues at coordinate 44,386 of NZ_LDQA01000020.1, read as the reverse complement.
CTCCCCTGATCCTGCGTCTCTATGGCCAGGGCCGCGTCGCCTTTCGCGGCTCACCCGATTATCGCGCCTTTCTCGACGCGCATTATGCGAGCGAAGAGCCGCTCGGCGCGCGGCAGATCGTGTTTCTCGACATCGACCTCGTGCAGACGTCCTGCGGCTTCAAGGTGCCCTTGTTCGAGCCAGCGGGCGAGCGTCCGACGCTGGATCGATGGGCCGAGGCAAAGGGCGAGGAGGGCCTGCGCGCCTATCGCCAGGAAAAGAACCTCCTGAGCATGGACGGACTTCCGACCGGCTTCGTGGAAAGCTGACAGGCATTGGCGGCCCGGAGCCGCCAATGCCGGCCTGTTTCACTCCGGGTCGCGATAGGAGAGGAAGCGGTTCTTGCGCACGTCGAAGAGCCGGCCGGTCTCCGTGAGACTTGGGAACGCCAGCGGCAGAATTTTCGCGGCGACCTCGGCCGGCGAGGGCAGGGTGGCCGGATCTTCACCCGGCAGCGCCTGTGCGCGCATGGCCGTGCGCGTGCCACCGGGATTGACGGAATTGACGCGCAGCGGTGTGTTCACCGTTTCGTTTGCCCAGGAGCGCACCAGAGCCTCTTCGGCTGCCTTGGTGGCCGCGTAGAGCCCCCAGAAAGCCTTGCAGGAATGCGCCGCTCCGGATGACAGGACGATGGCGCGTCCCGCATCCGACAGGCGCAGGAGCGGGTCGACCGAGCGGATGACGCGCCAGGTGGACGTCACGTTGACGTTCATCGTCTTTTCGAAGGTCTTTGCTTCGATATGGCCGATCGGAGCGAGAATACCGAGCACGCCGGCATTGGCGACGAGCACATCGAGCTTGCCCCAGCGCTCGTGGATCGCGCCGCCCAGGCGATCGATCCCGGCCATGTCGGTGAGGTCGAGAGGCACGAGCGTCGCGGAGCCGCCGGCGGCCTTGATTTCGTCGTCGAGGTCTTCCAACCCGCCGACCGTGCGGGCCACGGCAATGACATGCGCGCCTTCAGCCGCCAAAAGCTTCGAGAGTTGATAGCCGATGCCGCGCGATGCGCCCGTGACGAGCGCGACGCGCCCTTCGAGTTGACGAGCCATATCCTGAAGCCTCCCATTGCGAAGGCAGCCGACAGACCGCCTCGTTCGGCGGTCTGTCTAGCGGATGGCGCGGCGTGTTTGAACCCGGCTTAGCCGTTGCCGCCCAGCATGGAGAGCTGGCGCACATTGTCGGCGCCGTCGAAATCGGTCAGCGCCGTCGGGTAATCGCCCGTGAAGCAGGCGTCGCAGAACTGCGGCGCGTGCGGGTTGCGCTCCGGCTCGAAGGACGCGCGGTACAAGCCGTCGATGCTCACGAAGCCGAGGCTGTCGACCTGGATATAATCGCGCATTTCCTCGATCGTCATGCGCGACGCCAGAAGCTTCGACTTCTCCGGCGTATCGACGCCGTAGAAGCAGGAGGCGCGCGTCGGCGGCGATGCGATGCGCATGTGGACTTCCACCGCGCCGGCCTCTCGAACCATCTGGACGATCTTCTGCGAGGTGGTGCCGCGAACGATCGAATCGTCCACGAGAATCACACGCTTGCCCTCGATCATCGAGCGGTTGGCATTGTGCTTGAGTTTGACGCCCATGTGGCGGATCGAGTCGGTCGGCTGGATGAACGTGCGGCCGACATAGTGATTGCGGATGATGCCGAGCTCGAAGGGAAGCTTGGCTTCCTGCGCGTAGCCGATGGCGGCGGGCACGCCGGAATCGGGAACGGGCACGACGATATCGCCCATTTCCTTGCTCTCGCGCGCCAGTTCCGCGCCGATGCGCTTACGGATTTCATAGACATTGCGCCCTTCGACATTCGAGTCGGGTCGGGCGAAATAAACATATTCGAAGATACAGAAGCGCGAGCGACGCGCCTGGAAGGGAAAGGCCGACTCGATGCCGCTGTCGGTGATGGTCACCATCTCGCCGGGCTGAATGTCGCGAACGAAATCGGCGCCGATAATGTCCAGCGCGCAGGTCTCGGAGGCGAGAATCAGCGAGCCTTCCAGCTCGCCCAAGACGAGCGGGCGAATGCCGAGCGGATCGCGCACGCCGATCATGCGGCCGGGCGCCATGCCGACGAGCGAGAAGGCGCCTTCGAGCCGCGACAGCGCGTCGATCAGCTTGTCGTTGAAGTGCCGCGCGCCGCTCGTCGCGACGAGATGCAGGATCGTTTCCGTGTCCGACGTGGAGGAAAAGATCGAGCCGCGCCGCTGCAACTCGCGCTGCACGGTGAGGGCGTTGGTGAGATTGCCGTTATGCGCGACCGCGAAGCCGCCCGCCGAGAGTTCGGCGAAGAAGGGCTGGACGTTGCGCAGGCCGCCGCCGCCCGTCGTCGCGTAGCGCGTGTGGCCGATGGCCGCTTCGCCCGGCAGGCGTTCCAGAACGGATTGCTTGGTGAACGTGTCGCCGATCAGACCGGCATGGCGCTCGACATGGAACTGCTTGCCATCGAACGACACGATGCCGGCGGCTTCCTGACCACGGTGCTGGAGCGAATGCAGCCCGAGCGTGACGAGCGCGGCTGCGTCCGCGCGGCCGAAAATGCCGAACACGCCGCACTCTTCGTGCAGGCTGTCGTCGTCGAAAGGTGTCTCGTCCATGCGCTCGAACTTTCCCTGCACGCCGTCCCGATCATCGCTCCCCCAATTGTCATATAAGGGTTCGGCTGATGAAACACGAATGAAAAACCTAAAAGGCCCGGAGCACTAAGCTCCGAGCCAATTCTTTCAAGGGGGAGGATGGGCCGGGCCCAGGTCCTCTCAGTTGGCCGGCGCTTCGGCCGGCTGTTCCTCGTTCTGCTGGATCGCGTCTTCGATCGAAGCCGGCTGATCCGAGGCAGAACCATTGTCCTGCGCCGCGCCGCCGGCCGGCGTCTGGGTCGCCTGACCACCCTGGAAGCGTTGGCGGATCGTTGCCTCGGGATTGTCGGGCAGCGCGGCGACGAGCTTGGCACCGAGTTCGTCCAGCATGGGCTTGGAGCGCGCCTGCGTGACCCAGACCGGCTGGTTGCCGCTGTCGGGCGGCGTCAGCCAGTTGAAGAACACCATGGCGACCACAACGAGGAGGAGGCCGCGCGCCGCGCCGAACAGGAAGCCGAGCGTGCGGTCGAGCGCGCCGATGCGGCTGTCGATAATGAAGTCGGCGATCTTGAGCGTGATGAACGAAACGATCAGCAGCGTCAGGAAGAAGATGCCGGCGGCCGAGGCGGCCATCGCGACCTTCTCGTTGTGAATATATTGCAGGGCGAAGGGGGTGAGCTTCTTGTAGAAGAAGAAGGCCGCAGCGGCGGCGGCCACCCAGCTCAGCACCGAAAGCACTTCGCGCGAGAAGCCGCGCACCATGGCGAGCAGCGCCGAAACGAGCATGATGGCGACGAGGATCGCATCGAGGAGCGTCAGGGTCATGGATTCCGTGCCTTCGGCGGGCCGTGTTTGGCGGCTCAGCGCCCGATCCGAGTTCTTTGCCGTGTGATGGCGCTGAAAATCAAGTGTCGTCTTCGATTTGGCGGCCCGCGACTTCGGCCACGAGATGGGGAAGCGTCTCGATTTCGAGCGCTTTGACGTCGCGCTGCTTGGGCAGATCGGCCGAGGATGACGGCAGGATCGCGGTCCGGAAGCCGAGCTTCTCCGCTTCCTTGACCCGCTGGCCCGCGTGGGACACCGGCCGCACCGAGCCCGATAGGCTGATCTCGCCGAAGAAGACGCTGTCGGCCGGAAGCGGCCGGTTCGACAGGGACGAGACGAGGGCGGCAGCGACCGCGAGATCGGCCGCCGGCTCGCGAATGCGATAGCCGCCCGCGACGTTCAAATAGACGTCATGCTGCCCGAGCCGGACCCCGCAATGGGCTTCGAGCACCGCCAGCACCATGGCGAGGCGCGGCGTGTCCCAGCCGATGACCGAGCGGCGCGGCGTTCCGAGCGGCGAGGGTGCGACCAGAGCCTGGATTTCCACCAGCACCGGCCGCGTGCCCTCCATGCCGGCAAAGACGGCTGCGCCGGGCGATTTGCCATTGCGCTCGCCCAGAAAGAGTTCGGACGGGTTGGCCACTTCGCGCAGGCCCGCATCGCCCATTTCGAACACGCCGATCTCGTCGGTCGGCCCGAAGCGATTCTTCACCGTACGCATAATGCGATAGTGGTGTCCGCCTTCGCCTTCGAAATAGAGAACCGCGTCCACCATATGCTCGACCACGCGGGGTCCGGCGATCTGGCCTTCCTTTGTGACATGGCCGACCAGGATCACCGTCGCGCCGCTCGACTTGGCGTAGCGGATCAGCGCCTGACTCCCTGCGCGCACCTGCGTCACCGTGCCCGGCGCGGACTCCGCCATGTCGGTCCAGACGGTCTGGATCGAATCGATGATCACGAGGTCCGGGCGCTTGTCCTGCGCAAGGGTCGCCAGGATGTCCTCGATATTGGTTTCGGCCAGAAGCTGGACGCTCGTGTCGCCGGCCTTCAAGCGCTGCGCGCGCAGGCGCACCTGCGCCACCGCCTCTTCGCCCGAGACATAGACGACGCGGTGACCGCCGCGCGCCAGCGCCGCCGCCGCCTGCATCAGGAGCGTCGATTTGCCGATGCCGGGATCGCCGCCGACCAGCAGCGCCGAGCCGCGCACGAAGCCGCCGCCCGTCACGCGGTCGAGTTCCGCAATCCCGGAGATGATGCGCGGCGCCTCCTCCATGTCGCCCGACAGCGGGAGGAGGGTCGCCGGGCGGCCCTTGCGGCGCGACTTCATCGGCCCGCCGCCGATGCCACCCGTGTCGCTCTCCTCTACGATCGTGTTCCACTCGCCGCAGGCTTCGCACTTGCCCATCCAGCGGGAATAGACCGAGCCGCAGTTCTGGCAGATGAAGGAGGTTTTGAGCTTGGCCATGCGTCAGATCGCGAAGCGCTGCACGCGGCTGCCCAGCGCGGTCAGAAGCTCGTAGGAGATCGTGCCGCAGCGCGCCGCCACCTCGTCGATCGGGATGTTCGGGCCGAAAACCTCCGCGACATCGCCGGGCTGCACGGCATCGTCCGGTAGGTTCGTGACGTCGAGAAGCGTCATGTCCATGGAGATGCGGCCGAGAACCGGTGCGCGATGGCCAGCGATCGCCATCTCAGGCGCGGGTTGGGCGCTTCGCAAGGATGTGACGCCCGAAGCGGTGCGGGGATAGCCGTCGGCATAGCCGATGCCGACGGTCGCGATGCGCGTGGCCCGATCAAGCCGCGCCGTCGCGCCGTAGCCCGCTGCTTCGCCGCCCGTGGCCGTGTGGACTTGGAGAACTCGAGCGTAGAGCGTCGCCACGGGGCGCAGCGCGCCCATCGGGTCAAGGTGCGCTTCACCGCCGTAAAGCGCGATGCCGGGGCGCGTCAGGTCGAAATGATAGGGCGCGCCGAGAAACACGCCGCCGGAATTGGCGAGCGAGCGCGCCACCTGCGGAAACAGCGCCGCCAGATGCTGAAAGCTCAGTCTTTGCTGCTCGTTCTGCTCCGAGGCGGGATCGTCGGCCGAGGCAAGGTGGCTCATGACGAGCGCGACGTCGAAGCCGCCGAGACGCGCGATGGTGAGGGCATCCCGCGCGTCGGCCTCGGCAAGGCCCAGCCGGTTCATGCCGGTCTCGAATTGAAGTGCGGCGGGCGCGGGCAGGGTGCCTGCGGCAGACTCGGCGAAGATGCGGACATCCTCGCGGCTGGACAGAACAGGGATCAGCCGATGCGCGCGGCAAAGTTCGGCCGCTTCGCGGTCCATTCCCTGAAGCACGAAGACGCGGCAGTTCGTATTGGCCAAGGCCTGTCGGATTTCCAAACCTTCGCTTGCCCAGGCGACGAAGAACTCTCGGCAACCGGCTGCGAACAGCGCCTTGGCGACCAGCGGCGCGCCCAGACCATAGCCATTGGCCTTGACCGCCGCGCCTGTGCGCGCGCCCGGCGCCAGATTAGCCATGTGGCGCCAATTGGCTTTCAGCGCCCAGCCGTCGATCGTGACGAAGGGCGCGCGTCCGCTGACGGGTACGGCGGAAAGGATGGGATGCGTCATGAAGGTCTGTCTGCTTATTCGAACCGTTCCGGCATGTGGCTTTCCTCGGCCAGATCCGTAAATCTCGTGAACTCCGCCTGGAAGGCGAGCGGCACCGTGCCGGTGGGGCCGTGGCGCTGCTTGGCGATGATGACTTCGGCCTTGCCGCGTGCCTCGTTCATCTCCTGCTGCCACTTCATATGGTCGTCGGTGCCGGGCTTGGGCTCCTTGCTCTGCAGGTAATATTCGTCGCGATAGACGAAGAGCACCACGTCCGCGTCCTGCTCGATCGAGCCCGATTCACGAAGGTCCGAAAGCTGCGGGCGCTTGTCGTCGCGCGACTCGACCTGACGCGAGAGCTGGGACAGCGCCAGGATCGGCACTTCCAGTTCCTTCGCCAGAGCCTTCAGGCCCGTGGTGATTTCGGTGATTTCCTGCACGCGATTGCCGGCCGTCTTGGCTGAACCCTGCATCAGCTGCACGTAGTCGATCACCATCACGTCGAGACCGCGCTGGCGCTTGAGGCGACGCGCGCGGGCGGCCAGCTGGGCGATCGAGATGCCGCCCGTCTGGTCGATATAGAGCGGGGCCTTCTGCATCATCTCGGTGCAGGCCACGAGCTTGGAATACTCCGCGTCCGTGATGTTGCCGCGCCGGATCTTGGAGGAGGACACCTCGCTCTGCTCGGAAATGATACGCGTCGCCAACTGCTCGGCCGACATTTCCAGCGAGAAGAAGGCGACCACACCGCCATTCTTCGCCTTGTGCGAGCCGTCGGCCTGCTCCGCCGGTTCATAGGCCGAGGCGATGTTGAAGGCGATGTTGGTGACGAGCGAGGTCTTACCCATGGCGGGGCGACCCGCCAGGATGATCAGGTCCGAGCGCTGCAAGCCGCCGAGGCGGCGATCCATCTCCCGAATGCCGGTGGAAATGCCCGACAGGCCGCCGTCGCGATCCTTGGCCGCGCCCGCCATTTCGATGGCCTGCGCCATCGCGTCGCCGAAGGACTGGAAGCCGCCATCGTAGCGGCCCGTCTCGGCCAGTTGATAGAGCGCGCGTTCGGCTTCTTCGATCTGCTTGCGCGGCTCGGCATCAACAGGCGCGTCATAGGCGATATTGACCATCTCCTCGCCGATCCCGATCAGCGAGCGACGAATGGCCAGATCGTAGATGGCGCGGCCGTAATCATTCGTATTGATGATCGTCGTCGCCTCGGTTGCGAGGCGGGCGACATATTGCGCCATGGTCATATCGCCGACGCGGTCGTTGGCGGCGAGGAAGGTCTTGATCGTGATCGGCGTCGCGATCTTGCCCATGCGGATCATGGAGCCGGCCTTGGAGAAGATCTCCTTGTGGATCGGCTCGTAGAAATGCTCCGGCTTCAGAAAATCATGAACGATGTAATAGGCATCGTTGTTGACCAGGATAGCGCCGAGGAGAGCCTGCTCCGCCTCGATATTCGCGGGGGCCTCCCGATAGAGTGGCTGCTCCTCCTCGAATTTGCGCGCGGCTTCCGCCATTCGTCTCGTCTCCATGCGTAGGGTAGGGAACCCTTCTACAGAAGATCGTCACTCAGAACCAATTTCGCGAGAGGTCGGGGCAAAGATTCCCATCTTCCGGACGACGCCTCGGGGAAAAGCTGGGCGCGCTTTGGGGATAAGCTGTGGACGACCGCGTGAGGCGGGAAGGCTTCGCCGCACAACCACCTGTCTACGCGACATGAAAAAGGCCGGCGCATGGCCGGCCTTTCCCTTGAAGGTCGAACGGGAACCGCGACGAAACCGTCGCGGCTCGAAGCCGAAATTACGCGGCTTCTTCGTCGGTCTCGCCTTCGCCGTCGTCTTCGTTCTCTTCCAGCTCTTCCTCGTCGATGCCGTAGATGGCCTCGGCGGAGTTGAGCTGCTCGCCGCGAGCCTGACGTTCGGCTTCATCGGGCGAACGAGCGACGTTGACCTGAACCGAAACTTCGACTTCCGGGTGCAGCGCGATCTTGACCGAGTGCAGGCCGATCGACTTGATCGGCAGGTTCAGCTCGACCGCGTTGCGGTTCACGGCGAAGCCCTGCTCCTTCAGAAGGTCGGCGATGTCGCGCGCCGAGACCGAGCCGTAGAGCTGGCCGGTTTCGCCGGCCGAGCGAACGATCACGAAGCTCTTGCCGTTGAGCGAGCCGGCAACGCCCTGCGCTTCCGTGCGGCGCTCTTCGTTGCGGGCGATGAGCGAGGCCTTCTGCGCTTCGAACTTGGCGCGGTTGGCGTCGTTGGCGCGCAGCGCACGGCCGGTCGGCAGGAGGTAGTTGCGGGCGTAGCCGTCGCGGACGCGAACGGTGTCGCCGATGCTGCCGAGACGGTTGATGCGCTCGAGAAGGATGACGTCCATGGTCTTTTTCCTTGTTGGTTAGCGAGGATTGTCCGTGCCGGCCGCATCGGCCGGCGATTTCGCGGTCTCGAACAGGCCGAGAGCCAGGAAGGCGAGAAGCGGGATCGACAGAAGCAGGATCGCCGCATAGGCGGTGAAGAGCATGAGGCCACGCGCCGCGCGCCCGCGCGACTTGCGATGCATGGCGGCCAGCCCGACCATCGTGAGCGCACAGCCGAGCGCGCCGGTGAAGACCGCGCCCAGAAGCCCGGCTGCGCCGCCCACGAAGCAGAGCGCCAGCGCGCCCGCGAAGAGCGGCAGCGCGATGCGGGGCAAGCCGGCTTGCGCGGGAATATCGTCCTTCGGCCGGGGCAGACGCCCGCTGAGGCGCGTGATCGCCGCCGAGAGGTAGAGGCAGATGACCAGCGTCAGAACCAGGAAGGCCGGCTGGATATAGGGAATGACCGTGACGACGAAGCGTCCGAGATCGGCCAACTGTTCGGGCGAAACGGCCGAGGACGCTTCCGAAGACAGGGCCTTGGCGATTTCCGGCGCGAGTTCGGCAGGATTGTAGCCGATCAGCCAACCCATGACGATGCAGCCGAAGGCCGAGAGCAGCGCCGCTGCCAGAAGCACGCGCTCCAACGGATACCAGAGGAGCGCCGGTCGCTTATCGTTTTCTGCAGGCTCGCTGTCGGCCGGGCGCGCAAGGCCGCAAAGATGGCCGAGGATCGCGGCGGGCAGGCCGACGCTGAGAAGAATGGTGAGGCCCGCATAGAAGGAGCCGAGCGCACCGGCCACAGCGCCGAATGCGGCGAGGGCGGCCACGAAGCCCGCGACGCTGCCCCAGCCAAGGCTTGCGATCATGATGGGCATGGGCGCGACGAAGGCCAGCCCGACCGCGCTCGATGACTGCGTCACGAGGCCGGCGAACAGAAGGGCCGAGGCGAGGCCGGCCAGCAATCCGATCAGGAGGGCTTGGGGGTTCATCGAAAGATTTCGCTGTCCTGCATCAAGGCAGTTAGGGGCTCGTGCCCCAACTCGGCTGACATGTCGCGATCCGGAGGCGCCGAACGAAACCGGAGCGGAGAAGGGGCGCGGCGATAAACGCCGCGCCCCGAAAGGCGATTACTTCAGAACGTAGGGCAGGAGGCCCAGGAAGCGCGCGCGCTTGATGGCCTGAGCCAGAGCGCGCTGGTTCTTCTGCGACACCGCGGTGATGCGCGAAGGAACGATCTTGCCGCGCTCGGAAATGTAGCGCTGCAGGAGACGCACGTCCTTGTAGTCGATCTTGGGCGAATCGCTCGCCGCGAACGGATCGGACTTGCGGCGGCGATGGAACGGACGCCGGGTGGGGAGCTGAGCGACATCAACCATTATGCGGCCTCATCGGTACGGTCACGACGCGGGCGATCTTCCCGAGGACGATCGTCGCGGTCACGGCGCGGCGGACGGTCGCCGCCATCGCGGTCGCCACGACGCGGGCGGTCGTCGCGCTTCTGCATCATGGCGGACTGGGCGTCCTCATGCGCTTCGACGCGCACGGTGAGATAGCGCAGCACGTCTTCGTTGAGGCGCATCTGACGCTCCATCTCGTCCACGGCCGCGGCCGGGGCGTCGATGTTCATGAGCGTGTAATAGGCCTTCCGGTTCTTCTTGATCCGGTAGGTGAGGGTCTTGAGACCCCAATTCTCGACCTTGCCGACCTTGCCGCCATTGGCTTCGATCACACCGCGGTACTGTTCCACGAGTGCCTCGACCTGCTGGCCGCTGATGTCCTGTCGGGCAAGGAATACGTGCTCGTAGAGCGCCATATCTTGTCGCCTTTCCTTCGGTTGCGATTGCGTCGAACCAGCGGCTAAGCCTCTGCGACTCTCCTGTTGGCCAAAGGCCGAATGGGGAAAGGCGCGCTCTTAGAGACGGTCGAGAGCGGGAACACGGGAAGCGGATGCGCATGGCATCCAACGGGCAAAAGCAAGCCGTCTTCCGTTCAGCCCCCGGCTGGTTCGGACAATACGATGCGGCCCATACAGCGTTTTGCGCAAAGTGGCAAGACGCGAGGGGCAATCGATGCCTCACGCCATGACATGCGAATCGCGAAACCGCAGCGTTTCGAAGGCCGGTAAATTTGGCGCTAAACTTGACACTCTGGAAGCCTGCCCCCATTCAGCCGGCAAAGCTCAACAGTCAAATGGGATGGCGATGTCGCTTGCCTTAATGTTCCCCGGCCAGGGAAGCCAGACCGTCGGCATGGGCCGCGACCTCGCGGACACCTTCCCGCAAGCGCGGCACGTTTTCGAGGAGGTGGACGAGGCGCTCGGCGAGCGTCTGAGCGACACGATCTGGAACGGCCCGGACGACAAGCTGACGCTGACGGCCAACGCCCAGCCGGCGCTCATGGCCGTTTCGGTGGCCGCGATGCGCGCCCTGGAGGCCTCCGGCTTCGATCTCGGCGAAAAGGCGTCCTTCGTGGCCGGCCATTCGCTCGGCGAGTATTCCGCTCTGGCAGCGGCGGGCTCACTCTCGGTCACGGATGCCGCGCGTCTCCTGCGCATTCGCGGCGAGGCGATGCAGGCGGCTGTGCCGGCGGGGGAAGGCGCCATGGCGGCGATTCTGGGTCTCGACGAAACGACTCTGGCCGAGGTCTGCACCGAGGCCGGCCAGGGCGGCGTCTGCCAGATCGCCAACGACAATGGCGGTGGGCAGATCGTGATTTCCGGCACCAAGGCCGCCGTCGAGCGCGGCATGGCGCTGTCGCTCGAAAAGGGCGCCAAGCGCGCGATCCCGCTGCCCGTGTCCGCGCCCTTCCATTCCATGCTGATGCAGCCCGCCGCCGATCGGATGCGCGAAGCCCTGTCGAGCGCTGAGATTAGAGCGCCGCGCGTGCCGCTCGTCGCCAATGTCCTGGCGTCGGCGATCTCCGACCCCGACGAAATTCGCCAGCGCTTGGTCGAGCAGGTCACGGGTCAGGTGCGTTGGCGCGAAAGCATGACTTATCTCGCCGACGCCGGAGTCGATATCCTGTTCGAGGTGGGCAACGGCAAGGTCTTGGCCGGTCTCGCCAAGCGCATCGACAAGCGGCTTTCGGCTGTCTCGATCGGCGCACCCGCCGACATTGAGGCCGCGCTCGCCAAGCTCGCCTGACGCTCCTTTCATTCGAGGATTTCCTATGTTCGATCTGACCGGCCGCAAGGCTCTCGTTACCGGCGCCAGCGGCGGCCTGGGAGAGGCGATCGCCAAGGCGCTGCACGGCGCTGGCGCGACCGTCGGCCTGCACGGCACCCGCCGCGAGAAGCTGGAGGAGGTCGCCGCCTCCCTCGGTGACCGCGTGCATGTGCTTCCTGCTGATCTCGGTTCGCGCGCGGATCAGGTGGCCCTGGCCGAGGCGGCCGATGCCACACTCGGCGGCGTCGATATTCTGGTCAACAATGCCGGCATCACCAAGGACGGCCTCTTCGTTCGCATGTCGGACGAGGACTGGGACCGTGTGATCGAGGTCGATCTTACCTCCGTGTTCCGTCTGACGCGCGCGCTGACACACCAGATGATGCGCCGTCGCTATGGCCGCATCATCAACATCACCTCGATCGTCGGCGTCACCGGCAATCCGGGGCAGGCCAATTACTGCGCGGCCAAGGCGGGCATGATCGGCTTCTCGAAGTCGCTGGCCCAGGAAATCGCCTCGCGCAACGTGACGGTCAACTGCATCGCGCCGGGCTTCATCCAGAGCGCCATGACCGACAAGCTGAACGACAAGCAGAAGGACGCGATCATGGGCGCGATCCCGATGCGCCGCATGGGCGCGGGAGAGGACATCGCGGCCGCCGCGCTCTATCTGGCGTCCAACGAGGCGGCCTATGTCACCGGGCAGACGCTGCACGTGAACGGTGGCATGGCCATGATCTGAGGTCCTTGGCAGGGCGTCTCCCGCCTTGGATGGCGGGCGGCGCCGTGCTAAGCCGCCGAGGTGGGGCTTTCCCCCGTCGTTCGGCATGTTAGGCGTGACCTTCCCGGCTGCGCTGCTTGATTAACCAGACTCCGGCGTCTAACGAAGCGACGGAAGCCAATCCAACTGAGGAATGACTATGAGCGATACCGCTGAACGGGTTAAGAAGATCGTCGTTGAGCATCTCGGCGTCGAGCAGGAGAAGGTCACCGAAAACGCCTCCTTCATCGACGATCTCGGCGCCGACAGCCTCGACACGGTCGAGCTCGTCATGGCGTTCGAGGAAGAGTTCGGCGTCGAGATTCCGGACGATGCGGCCGAGACCATCCTCACGGTCGGCGACGCGGTGAAGTTCATCGAGAAGAACCAGGCCTGACGCTCTGGCGGACGCGTCCGCCCTGCACGTGAGTACCGTATGAGACGAGTCGTCATTACCGGCGTCGGCATGGTCAGCCCGCTTGGCGCCGGTGTCGAAGTCACTTGGAAGCGTCTCCTCGAAGGCCGCAGCGCGGCCGGTCGAATCGAGGGCTTCGAAGCGTCCGACCTGCCTTGTCAGATCGCCTGCCAGATTCCGAAAGGGGATGGCAGCGACGGGACATTCAATCCAGATCTCTGGATGGAGCCCAAGGAACAGCGCAAGGTTGACGATTTCATCGTGTACGCTGTCGCGGCCGCGTCCGAAGCGCTGGATGATGCCGACTGGCATCCCGAAACGGACGAAGATCAGTGCGCCACTGGCGTGCTGATCGGCTCCGGCATCGGCGGTCTCCAGGGTATCGAGCGCAATGCGTTGATCCTGGCGGAGAAGGGGCCTCGTCGGATCAGCCCCTTCTTCATTCCCGGTAGCCTGATCAATCTGGCGTCTGGACACGTTTCGATCCGCAACAAACTGCGCGGGCCGAACCATTCCGTCGTGACGGCCTGTTCCACTGGCGCTCACGCCATTGGCGACGCGGCGCGGCTGGTGATGCTCGGCGATGCCGACGTCATGGTCGCGGGCGGCGCGGAATCGCCTGTGGGTCGTTTGTCGATCGCGGGTTTCTCGGCCTGCCGTGCGCTGTCGACGAGCTACAACGACAACCCGACCGCCGCGTCGCGCCCTTACGATAAAGGTCGAGACGGCTTCGTCATGGGCGAAGGCGCTGGCATCGTCGTTGTCGAAGAGTTGGAACATGCTCTGGCGCGCGGTGCGCGCATCTATGCCGAGGTGATCGGCTATGGCATGTCGGGCGATGCCTATCATATCACCGCGCCGGCCGAGAGCGGCGACGGGGCCTATCGCTGCATGTCCATGGCGCTGAAGCGCGCCGGCATCGCGCCGGCTGAAATCGACTATATCAACGCGCATGGCACCTCGACGCCGCTGGGCGACGAGATCGAGCTTCGCGCTATCGAGCGTATGCTTGGCGACGCGGCGGCCGGAAAACTGATGTCATCCACCAAATCCTCGATCGGGCATCTCTTGGGAGCAGCTGGATCGGTGGAGGCCATCTTCTGCGCGCTGGCGATTCGCGACAATGTCGCTCCCCCCACGCTGAACCTGGACGATCCGTCGGTGGAGACGCCGATCGACCTCGTGCCCAAGGTAAAGCGCGAGAAGGTGATCGATATCGCGCTGTCGAACTCCTTCGGTTTTGGCGGCACGAACGCGTCTCTCATACTGCGCCGCTACCGCGGCTAGAGTCGGCCAAGCCGTTCGAACCGGCTTTCGCCACATTCGGATGGTGGTTCGGGCATCCATGCCGAGAGGCCGCGTGATGTCGTGGCCCGAACCATTTCGAGAGTCAGCGCGCCGCCGGCAAAGATGCGGCCCGCCCAGTCTCGTTCCGATTCGAAGGGAACATCATGACCATCGGTTCAGACGAGACTGTCCGTGAACCCGTTCCGGCCGAGACCACGGCGGAGCGCCACCGCCGCAAACCCCGCTCCCGCTCTGCGCGCAACAGCTTCGTCGCCTTTCTCAGCTTTTGTGTCAGTGGCGCGCTCGCCCTGGCGCTGGCGGCGGCGGGTGTCGTGTATTGGGGCAAGACCGAATTCGAAGGCGCAGGTCCCCTTCAACAGGAGGCGACCTATCTCGTCCCCAAGGGCGGCGGCCTCGACACCATCGCGAGCGGGCTGGAGCGCAAAGGCATCATCAGTGATGCACGCATTTTCGAATATGGCGTGCGCTTCGAGCGGGCGGCGAGCCAGTTGAAGGCCGGTGAATACGCCTTCGCGCCCGGCGCCAGTATGCGCGACGTGATGGATACGATCCGGTCCGGCAATGCGATCCTTCACTCGGTGACCATCCCGGAAGGGTGGACGGTGGCGCAGATCTACGCGCGCCTTGCCGCTGACGATACGCTGGTGGGCGACCTGCCGCCGGTCGCGCCGGAAGGAAGCCTGCTGCCCGAAACCTACAAGTTCACGCGTGGTCTCAGCCGCGCCGAGCTCGTGTCGCAAATGTCGGCCGCGCAATCGAAGCTGGTGGCGGAAATCTGGAAAGGCCGACAGGACGGGCTTCCGGTCAAGGACGTCGGGCAGTTCGTCACCTTGGCGTCGATCGTCGAAAAGGAAACGGGCATCGATTCCGAACGGCCTCATGTCGCGTCCGTCTTCGTGAATCGCCTGCGCAAGAATATGCGCCTGCAATCCGATCCGACGATCATCTACGGCATCTGGGGCGGCGCGGGTAAGCCATCGGACGAGCCGATCCGTCAGTCCCATATCGCCAGCGACACACCTTACAACACCTATGTTATTCGTGGTCTGCCGCCGGGCCCGATCGCCAATCCCGGCCGCGCGGCACTGGAGGCGGTTGCCCATCCGCTGGACACGGACGATCTCTATTTCGTCGCCGACGGCACGGGTGGTCATGCCTTTTCGAAGACGCTCGACGAGCACAATGGCAATGTGCGTCGCCTGCGCGAAATTGAGCGACGCTCTGGCGGTGTGCCCGCGAGCGCTTCGACGGAATGATCGCTTCCCGTCGCGGCGCAGCCGCTCTCCAGATCGGGATTTGACGAATGCCCGTCCGAAGCATGACGGGCTTTGCCCGTTTCGAAGGCCTCGCGGATGGCGCGGGTTTCGTCTGGGAACTGCGCTCCGTCAACGGGAAGGGGCTGGAATTGCGGCTTCGGCTGCCGCAAGGTTTCGAGCGTATCGAAGCGGATGCGCGCCGAACTCTGTCGAGCGCCCTATCGCGCGGCAATCTGCAGATTTCGCTGTCTCTGGATCGACCGGAGAATGCTCTTCCGGCCTTCAGCATCAACCAGCCTTTTCTGAACGAAATCCTCCGTCTTTCAGACGACTTGGTTCGTGCCGGACACGCCACTAAACCGAGCGCCGTCGGCCTACTCTCGCTTCGCGGTGTGATCGAGGTGACGGACGAAGCGCATCAGCCGGAATGGTTCGAAGCGCGGGGCGCCTCGGTTCTCGAGGGACTGAAAGCGGCTGTCGCTGCCCTTGTGGCAGCGCGGGAGCAGGAGGGGCAGGCGCTTCGCGCGCTTCTCGACGCGCGGCTGAACGAGATGGAAGCGCTGGTGGGACAAGCGCTCGAGGATCCTTCACGCGCCCCCGAGGCGCTGGCCGCACGCCTGCGGCAGCAAGTGATGGACCTTCTCGGCGCAGACGCCTCGCTGGATACCGCGCGTCTCCATCAGGAAGCTGCCGTGATGGCGACCAAGATCGATATTCGGGAAGAGATCGACCGTCTCACGACACATATCGCTGCCGCGCGCGGTCTTCTGGCGGATGGTGGCGCCATTGGTCGCAAACTGGATTTCCTGTCGCAGGAATTTAACCGCGAATCGAATACGATTTGCTCCAAATCTCACGCGGCCTCGCTGACCGCCATCGGTCTGCAACTGAAGGTCGTCATTGATCAGTTTCGCGAACAGGTTCAGAATATCGAATGAAACCGCTTTTGGATGTCGAAACCAGCCCCTCGATCGCTCGGCGCGGTCTGATGTTGGTGATTTCCTCTCCGTCCGGCGCCGGGAAGTCGACGATCGCTCGAACCCTTCTCGATCTCGATCCGAAATTTTCCCTGTCGATCAGCGTGACGACGCGCAAGCGCCGGCCGAGCGAGATCGATGGCGTCCATTACCATTTCATCACGGTGGAAGAGTTCGAGCGGCTTCGTTCAACGGATGCGCTTCTCGAATGGGCCGAGGTCCACGGCAATCTCTACGGCACGCCGCGCGCGTCCGCCGAGAAGGCGATGCGTGAGGGGCGGGACATGCTCTTTGACATCGACTGGCAGGGCGCGCGTCAGTTGCAGGAGCAGGCCAAGACCGACATCGTGTCGATCTTCATCCTGCCGCCCTCCATGGAGGAATTGGCACAGCGTCTGACGCGGCGCGCCGAGGATTCCAAGGAGACCATCGCGATGCGGCTGAAAAACGCCTGCGTCGAGATCGAACGCTGGCGCGACTACGAATATGTCGTGATCAATGACGATCTGGATCGTGCCTTCTCGGCGGTTCTCTCGATCGTCAGCGCGGAGCGTCTGCGCCGCGACCGCCGACCCGGCCTGTTCGACTTCACCGCGCGTCTTCTGGAAGAAGCCAACCGTGAAGCGGGCAACGAGGCTTGAGGTTTAAACCACGACCCGTTTCGCGTGAGGGGTCGTTCAGGACAGCGCGTTCGCCAGACGAACGAATTCGCTGACATCCAGCGTTTCGGCCCGCCGTGTCGGGTCGATACCCGTGCGCGAGAGAAGCGCCTCGCCGCCGACCGGCTTTAGGCTCTGGCGCAGCATCTTGCGGCGTTGGCCGAAGGCGGCGGCTGTCACCCGTTCTAGAGCCTCCATCGAAACCGGCAGCGGCTCGGCGCGAGGGGTGAGCTGAACGATGGCAGAGGTCACCTTGGGGGGCGGCGTGAAGGCTTCGCGCGAGACATCGAACAGGATTTCGGCTTGAGTTCGCCAGCCAGCGAGGACGCCGAGGCGGCCATAATGATCGTCGTCCGCGCCCGCGACGATGCGCTCGGCGACTTCCTTTTGAAACATCAAGGTCAGGTCGAGCCAGCGGGGCGGCCAGGTCGGAACCGTGAGCCAGTTCAAAAGGAGCTGCGTGCCGACATTATAGGGCAGATTCGCGACGATCTTGAACGGCCCATCCGTCAGGCTCGTCGGGTCGATCTCCAACGCATCACCTTCCACCAGATGGAAGCGGCCGGGATAATGCGCGCCGATGGCCTCCAGGGCCGGGCGACAACGCGGGTCCTTCTCGATGGCAATGACACGTCCGGCCCCATGGGCGAGCAGCGCGCGCGTCAGGCCGCCGGGGCCGGGACCGATCTCGATGACCGTCTGCCCTTCCAGCGGCCCGGCTTGGCGCGCGATGCGGCCCGTCAGGTTGAGGTCGAGCAGGAAGTTCTGACCGAGCGCCTTGCGCGGATCGATCCCGTGGTCGGCGAGAACCTCGCGCAGCGGCGGCAAACCGTCAAACGCGAGCGTCACGGTCGGAGCTTTCCATATCGATAGCGGTTTCGCCGGCGATCTTCGCCATACGTGCCGCCAGACGCAGTGCGGCAATGAAACTGTTCGGCCGCGCCGCCCCGGTGCCTGCGATGTCGCCGGCTGTTCCGTGGTCGGGAGAGGTGCGAATGATGGGCAAGCCCAGCGTCACATTCACCGTCTCGTCGAAGGCCAGCGTCTTGGCGGGGATCAGGGCCTGATCGTGATACATGCACAGCGCCACGTCGTAGCGCCGCCGCGCTTCGGGGTGGAACATCGTATCGCCGGGTAGGGGGCCGACCACATCGAACCCTTCCGTTTGGAGCATCGCAACGGCGGGTCTGATGACGGCTTCGTCTTCGCCGCCGATCGCGCCGCGCTCGCCCGCATGGGGGTTAAGCCCGGAAATGGCGAGTCGCGGCGTCTCGAGACCGAAGCGCTCGCGCAGATCGTTGATCACGATCCGTGCCGTGGAGACGATCAGATCCGTCGAAAGCGCCGCCGGCACCTCCGCCAGAGGAATATGGATCGTCACGGGGACGCAGGAGAGTTCAGGCCCGGTCAGCAGCATCACTGGCTGCAAAGACGTGTCGGTCAGCGTGCCGCAGAGTTCGGCCAGATATTCCGTATGGCCGGGATGGGCGAAGCCGGCGTCGTAGAGCGCCTTTTTGTCGATCGGATTTGTGACGATCGCGGCGGCTTCTCCCGACAGAACGAGGCGCGTCGCCCGATCGATGGCCTCGATCGTGCCGGCCGCATTGGCAGGATCAAGGTCGCCGGGCGTGTCGACATGCTTGTTGACGAGCGGCAGCACAGCCATTTCTGCGGCTGGAACCGAAGCGATGTCTGCCAAGCTCGACAGAGTATGGACCGTGACGTCGAGCCCCAAGCGCGTCGCGCGCGAGCGGATCATCTGCGGATCGGCCAGAAGCACGAACGGGGGAAGATCCAGAAGTTCCCGATCGCGGAAGGCGAGCAGGGTGACATCCGGCCCGACGCCGGACGGCTCACCGACAGTGACAAGGAGGATAGGGCTGTCCGGCCCGGCAGTTTCGCTTGGCATAGGGTCCGACTTATCGACGGATGATCGCCGCTTTGTCGCGCAGCTTCTTCAGGAACGCCTTGTCGGGCTCCTTCTTGCCCATGGCTTCCATTTCGTTGGCCTGGAAGACCATGGCCGCCGTTTGGTCATCCGAGACGGAGCGGCTGTCGCAGATAGCGACGAACTCGACGCCGCGCTCGGTTTGCTGGGCCTTGGTTGTCTTGCCGCGTGCAGCGTTGACGATCTCGTCCTTCCAGCGTGGCGGCAATTCGGGCTGCGGAATGCGGCCGAGATCGCGGACGGTGACGTCCCGCAGTCCCTTGGCGATGTCGTAGGTGGCGGGGCAGCTCGTGAAACGCTGGCGCAGCAGATTGGCTTCGCTCATACGGCGCTCCATCTGCGACCCGCGCTTGTCTTGCGGCACGACGAAAATGACCTGCTGAAGCGTATATTCTGTCGTGGTCGGCTTCTTGCCGCCCTGCTGGATCATCCGCTGCACGGCGTCCTGCTCGGTGATGCGCTCGGTCTGGCGCACATTGGCGACGACGGCCTGACCCCAGCCCATCTGGACGCGAATGTAATCCTTGAAGCCCTTGGCCGAGAAGCCGGCGCGAGCCAGAACTTCCGAGAGCTGCGCTTCGGTCAGTTTGTTGTCCCGTGCGAAACGGGCAAAAGCCTCGTCCACGGCCGCATCGGGAATCTGAATGCCGCGCCGACGCATTTCCTGCGTCTTCAGAGCCTCGTCGATCAGCTCATCGGTGGCGGCCTGTGTACCGCCCGGCGCGCGGCGCAGCTTCAGGAAGGCGGCGCGCTGCTGGATCTGATAGCTCGTGATCGCCTGCTTGTTGACGATCACCTTGATCTCGGACGCAGCCTGAGCGGGGGCGGCGCTGAGCGCGCCCGCAATTGCAAAGGCTGCCAGAGCCGAGCAGAGGGCGAACTGTCGGGCAAGCTTGCGTGCGGTCATCGTATGCCTATCTCCCGCTCCTGAGCGGCCGAACATCGGCCGCCCCACGCCGCGCATATCAGGCGGCTTTGGCGAAACCATGGTCTTTTTAACAGATCAATTGGTCGAGCCAAGTCCATAGCTGTATCCGACCTTTCCAAGGGTGCGGAACGAGAGGGTGAGCATGACGCTCGTCCGAGCTTCGGTTAGTCGATATTGATCGTCGGTGTTCTTGTATTCGGCCAACAGACTGAAGCATTCGTCGGCATAACCCACGCCGAAAGTCTTGCTGATGAAAGTTTCGTTTTGGACATCGTAAGTTAGCGATCCAACGGTGGTGAAGTTTTCGTTGAGCTTATATGATGCTGATCCCGTTACCTGTTTTCTATCTGTGGGGACGCTGTAGATTGGCTGCGCAGCAATCTGCGAATACGTCAGTGATGAGTCAAACCGTCCGTAGCTGAAACCGCCCATCAGGTCGGTTCGCTTGACCTCGAAATCGTCCTTGTCGAAGCGGCCTTGTGCGCCCAGGCTGATCCCCAGAGGCGTCGCCAGAACGATGGACGAAACATAGTCGGAGCGATCCGATTCCAGTCCCGATTCGTATCCGACAAGCGCGAGGTCGGGCTGCGCGAACGGGTTCTCGCCCGCCAGATGAAAGGACTGACCGAACACGGCGTCGATCGCGTAGCCCGCGCCGAAGACGCCGCCATATTGGACGCCGAGATTGGCCCGCGTGCCGCCTTCGATCCGGTCGTAGCCCGAAAACTTGTCGGCTTCGAAAAGATTGGCCGCATTGAAGACCAGGCTCTGCGCGTCTTCGTTCGGCAGGCGGCCGGACTTCATTTCGTCCGGGCGCACGAGCAATTGGGCGATCGGGGTAATGACGTGGGAGGCGGTCGCCGTTTCGATCAGATAGGGGTAGCGCACGTCCAGTCCGGCCGTTGCCATGCCTCTGGCGCCGGATTCATCGACGTCGATACCGCCGAGCCCGAGGCTCGAACTGGTTGCGGCCGGGATGCCCTGCGCTTCCATATCGGCGCGGTAGAGATCGCCCCGAAAGCTGGCCGACGGCGTGATCTGTAGGCCCTCGTCCGTGGTCAGCGTCCGCTTCCACTTCGCCTCGGTGGTCACGCGGCTATAGTCGCCTTCCAGCACGTTGCGCCGGAAGACATCCGTCCGATACGGAAAGCCCTGCGACGCGTTGCAGGCACCCTTGATGAAGCGCGAGGGATCGCACAGGAGAAGATATCCGGGGCTCGTCGCGTCGCGGCGAATATTGGTCAGATTGGCATCGAGTTCCAACTGCCCGCCGAGCACCGGGTTCTCGTTGATATATTGATAGTCGAGCGACGGCAGGACGAAGGGCTGAACCTTCCCGGTCAGCGTGTTTTCGGTCTGAACGTCGAAGCTCTGCCCGCGCAGATCGAAGAAGCTCTGGTCACCCAGACCCGTCAGATAGATCTCGTTGGTGCGATAGATCTGATTGAAGTTCTCGATCTGATAGACACGGCTGAAATTGCGGTCGCTTTGAGCCAGCAAGTCCCAGCCGAAGGTCCATTGCTCGTTGAGCGCGAAGCGGCCCGTCGTGCCGATCATGCCCCGATCGCGATCGACGCTGATCGGATTGGTGATCGCGTTGTCGGAGCGGAAGTCGCTGAACCGCTCGGGGTTCAGCTGCGAGATTCCCGCCGTCTGAAGCGTGAAGTAGCCGTTTTCGAACGCCTTGCGATATTCGGCCTCGGCGAGGAATCCCTGACGCGTGAAATAGGTGCCCGCGACCGTCGCGTCGGAGCTTTCGTCGATGGCGAAGTAATAGGGAACGCGCACCCCGACGCCGAGCTTGGAGTTCGACTTGAAGCTTGGCGGCAGGAGGCCGCTCTGTCGCTTCACCGTCGGATCGGGTGAGGCGAAATAGGGGAGGTAGGCCAGCGGCTTGCCGAATAATTCGAAGCGCGCGCCGTAATAGCGCACGACCTTGTTCTTCTGGTCCCAGACGATGCGGCGCGCCTTCACCTGCCACAGAGGCGCGCGTTCGGGATGCTTCTCGCAGGCTTCGCAGGCGGTATAGACGCCGCGCTCGAATGTCGTCGTGTCGCCATTCTGGCGCACGGCCTGGCCTGCCGCGAAGCGCGTGTTATCCGGCGTCTCGATCCGCAGCGCCTGGATGAAGCCACTGGCGAAATCGTCGGTCACATCGATCGAGTCAGCGTAGACCTTGTTTCCCGAGGGCTCCACCAGCTCGACATCGCCGGAAGCAACGAGGCGACGCGACGCCTGATCGTAGACGATGTCGCGGGACACGAGCTTGTAGCCGCCATAGTCGATCTGGATCCCGCCCTTGGCGGTGACGACCTGCTTGTCGCTGTCATAGGTGACGGTATCGGCCTCGAGGAACAGCTGCGTTCCCTCGGGTACCGAAACCGAAGCGCCGAGATCGCCGAGCGACGTCTGGGCATGGGCGGCGACGGCTGCGACCATCATGGCCGAAAGCGCGACGCCGGTCAGGAGAGCAGCCTTGAAAACGGGCTGAGCACCCGTCCCCCATCGGCGCGAGATCCCCCTCGCTGTCATTCTAACCATCCTCCTGATGGAGCAGGATTGTCGTCCCGAACAAACCCGCCGCCACGACCGGGAACCAGGCTGCGACCACAGCCGGAATCACGGAGTTGCTTCCCAGCGCTTGGGCCAGGAACGTTATCACGTAAAGCACGAAGCCCGCCGCGACGCCACCGACGATCGTGCCGCTCGATTGTCCCAATCGCGTGTAACGCACAGCCACGGTGGCCGCGACGAGCGTCATGGCCACGAACAGGGCGGGGCGCGCGATCAGGGCGTTGAACCGCATGGCGAACGCATCGGCATTGTAGCCGAGGCTCCGCGCCACTTCGATCTTACCCCCGAGCTCCCAAATGGAGATCGCATCGGGATTGGCGAGGCGCTGTTCGATGAATTCCGGAAGAAGCGTCGTCGGGATGGTGACGCGGGACTCGCGAACGGGCGGTGAGCCGACGCGGGTCACAAGCGGGTCTTCGATCACCCATTCGCCGTTCTCAAGCCGGGCCTGCGCGGCGTCGATCCGTTCCGACACGACACCTTCCTCACGCATGATGAAGGCCGTGACGCCGCCGAGCGTCGCACCGCCATCCGACACGGCTTTGGCGCCGATGATCGATTCCACGCCTTTGCCCGTTTGGCGTAGCCAAGGCGAGCGGTCGTTGCTTTGTGTGACGACGCCGGCCGTCGCCGTTTGCAGCCGCGCCGACTGCGCCTGCGCCGCAGCCGCGATCGGATTGTAGAGGCCGACCGACAGGACGCCGATCAAAAAGGAACCAAGGGCGAAGGGCGCAATGATCTGCCACACCGACATGCCGCCGGCGCGCGCGATCACGAGTTCCAGTTTGCGGTTGAGCGAAACCAGCGTGAAGATCGACGAGAACAGAATGATGAAGGGGAAAGCCTGCTCGATGAAAGCCGGAACCCGAAGCGCCGAGATGGTCGCGATCGTGGCGAAGGAGACGTCCTGCGAAGCGCCTCGGCGGCTGACCTCGATCATGTCGATGAGATAGGTCAGGGCGAAGACGGCGATCAGCGTCGAGATGAAGCTGACGACGTAGCGCCGCAGAAAATAAAGATTGATCGTCCGCCGGGTCATGCGCGGCCTGCCCCCGAGGTCGAGCGGTCCGAGGGGAGAAGTCGCGCCAATTGCGCGCCGACCCAGCGGAAGCCGTCCGTGAAGCGGCGCACAATCGGATGCTCGATGACATTCACGTCCCGCCAGAGAAGCCAGATGTCGAACAGGATCGCGGCGGCGGGAAGGGAATAGATCACGACGGCGTAGCGCGGATTCTTGCTGATGAGCGAAAGCGACACGAAGCCGATCGCCTTCAAGGACAGCGCGCCGGCCAGCCCCAGCGCCATGGCCGGTCCCGGTCCTTGCCGGTTGGTGCGCGGATGGGAGGCGATGACCAGCGCCCACAGAGCAAAGGCGATCGGGAAGAGCCAGTCGGTGCGGCGTTGCGCCAGCTCCTCCACGAACTGGTTGGGATGCAGCTGGAACACCTTGTCGTTCGGATCGGGGTTCAGAAGCTCGCGGGTCGAGCGCTCCGACATGCGGATCCAGTCGCCCGTTTCGACAGGTCGCAGATTGGCGAGATCGAACGCATAGGTCTGGAACTCGATGATCGAAACCGTGCCGTTCGTGTTGTTGCGACGATGCAGCTGACCATCGTCCAGAACCAGATAGGACTGACCCTCGCGCTCCACGATCTGCGCCTCGCGGGCGAAATAGGTCAGGTCCAGCGCCGGGTCGCGCGTATCCGATAGGAAGAGGCCGCGCACATTCGAGCCGCGCGCCTCGTCGATGCTCATCACCAACCCGTCCTGCACGCGCTCGAAGCGGCCGGGCTGAAGAAACAGGCTGATCGCATCGGCATTGATGGCGCGGATACCGTTCTGAAACGCGCTCGACGCAGCCGGGCCGATGAAGTTGGAATTGATGACGATGATCGCCGCCGCGCCGAAGGCGAGATAGAGAATCGGCTTGAAGATCACCTTGCGCGATCCGCCGGCCGCCGCGATCACCGCGCGTTCGGAATCGGCGTTCAACGAGTTCAGGGCCTGAATCGCGCCGATCAGAAGTGCGAAGGGAATAACGCCGGCCGCAAGATCCGGCATCAGCATGAGGGCGATCCAGATGATGTTGCCGGCGGCTGTCGCGCTGGTGCGCACGATGTCGAGCCGTTGCAGAACCTGGACGATCCAGACGATCATCACGAGCGCGGCCAGCGAACCGACGCTGTAAACGGCGACGCGCTTGAAGATGTAGCGTTCGATGAGCTTCATGCGTTTTGCGGTTCCGGCGATCCCGTTGCGGGCGCCGGGGGCTCGGCGCAGCGTTCGAACCCGATCGTTCGATATATCTGGCTGCGGTAGACTGCTCCAGCTTGGCTAAAGAAGGGCGAACAAAGATGGTTAGCCTTTTCTTAATGCCGTGGCCACCCTTGCAATCGCTTCCTCCACGGCCAAGATGCGCCCCAAGCAACGCCGCTGCGCGCTGCTGTCCGATTTTCCGAGCCCTTGGGCTCTTTGCCATCTCATCGGGGTCTTCATGTCCAGTCTGCCGACCATCCAATTCGCTGCGCCCGCGCTTCCCTCGTCCGGTGTTCTGGTGCTCGTCACCGGCCGCGACGGCGCGTTGCCGGACGGTCTGCCGGAGGCGGTGAAGAGTGCGGCCGAGCGCGCGGCCTCGCTCGGCAAGTTCAAGGGCAAGGCGCTGGCGAGTGTCGATACGATCGCGCCATCCGAAAGCGGGCTGGATCGCGTCCTTTTGATCGGCGGACTGGGCGAGGAGGCTTCGCGCGAGGAAGAATGGCTGAAGCTCGGGGGCGCGATCGCCGCCAAGCTCTCGGGCGCGACAGAGGCGACGATCTGGACAGCGGGCGCCACCACCGTCCCGAACTCACGCGAGGCGGCCTCGATCGGCCTCGGCGTGCTGCTGCGCCTCTACAAGTTCGACCGCTACAAGTCGAAGAAGGCCAAGGAAGGCGAGGACGACGCCGCTGACGCGCCTCTGTCCGTCACCATCGCGGTTTCGGAGCCCGAGGCCGCTAAAGGCGCATTCGAGGAGCTGGAGGCCGTTGGCGAAGGTGTTCGGCTGGCACGCGATCTCGTCAACGAACCCGCCAACATCCTGACCACCACGGAATATGCGGCTCGCATCGAGGCGCTTCGCGCCACCGGTCTGGAGGTCGAGACGCTCGACGAAGACCAGATGCGCGAATTGAAGATGTTCGCGCTGCTCGGTGTTTCGCAGGGTTCTCCGACGCCGGCGCGGCTGTGCGTCATGCGCTGGAACGGCGGCGCGGCGGGCGAGGCGCCCGTCGCCTTCGTCGGTAAGGGCGTGGTGTTCGACACGGGCGGCGTGTCGATCAAGCCGGCGGCCGGCATGGACGAGATGAAGGGCGACATGGGCGGCTCTGCGGCCGTGGTCGGGCTGATGCGCGCGCTGGCTGGCCGCAAGGCGAAGGTCAACGCGATCGGCGTCGTCGGTCTCGTGGAAAACGCGGTGGACGGCATGGCCCAGCGTCCGGGCGACATTGTGACCGCCATGTCCGGCACGACGATCGAGGTGCTGAACACCGACGCCGAAGGCCGTCTCGTTCTGGCCGATGCGCTCTGGTACACGCAGGACCGCTTCAAGCCGCGCTTCATGGTGAACCTCGCGACGCTGACGGGGGCCATCATCGTCGCGCTCGGCAACCAGCATGCCGGCCTGTTTTCCAACAATGACGAACTGGCCGAGCGGCTTCTGTCCTCCGGCCTGGAGACGGGCGAGAAGGTCTGGCGCATGCCGCTCGGCAAGGACTACGACAAGATGATCGAGGGAAAGTTCGCCGACATCAAGAATGTCGGCAACGGGCGCTCCGCCGGCTCGATCACCGCCGCGCAGTTCCTTCAGCGCTTCGTCAACGATGTGCCTTGGGCTCATCTCGACGTCGCGGGCACCGCGATGGGTTCGCCCTCCAACGAGTACAACCAGTCCTGGGCCTCGGGCTTCGGCGTTCGCCTGCTGAACCGCCTGGTGGAAGAGCATTACGAAGCCCGCTGAGGTGGCGGAGGTTCTCTTCTATCACCTGACGGAAAGCCGTCTCGAGGAGGCCCTGCCGGACCTCCTCGAGCGTTCGCTGGCGCGCGGATGGCGCGCGATCGTACAGACGGTGACGACCGAGCGGCGCGACGCGCTGGACCAGCATCTCTGGGTCTATCGGGAGGATAGCTTCCTGCCGCATGGCACGGATGCCGATAGTTCAGGCGCGCTTCAGCCGATTCTTCTGACCACCGAGCCCGAGCAGCGGGCCAACGATCCGCATGTGCGCTTCATGGTGGAAGGGGCGGTACCAGCCAGTCTCGACGGCTGCGAGCGCGGCGTCTATCTTTTCGACGGACATGACGGCGAACAGGTGGCTTCCGCCAGAGCGCGCTGGACAGCGGAGAAATCCGCCGGGCACACGGTCACTTACTGGCAACAAACGGAAGATCGTCGTTGGGTAAAGAAAGCGTAGCCTGACGCACGGTCCCGAACTGGATCGGATCGTGGACGGGCGCGTCATGCTTGTCCACGAAGGCCAGAACCGCTTCGGCATAGCCTTCCGGGTCTTCCAGCGGGGCGGAATGGCCGACATCGGGCAGCACGACCAGACGCGCGCCGGGAATGGTGCGCGCCAGATATTCAGTGTGCCGGCGGCTGATGGCCTCGTCATGATCCCCGATCACGATTTCCGTGGGAACGCGGATCGACCGCAGATCATCCGCCGTGAAGTTCGGCTCGTTGGCCCAAAGAGCTTCGATCTCGTCCGAGATATCGTCATAATGCTTGAGCTCGGGCACAACGGCCGTCGCGGGATCGTAATCCTTCACGCCGTCCGGCGTGGCGTTCGCAGCCTGAATGAAGATGCGCGACAAACGCTCGGGATGCTTCATCGCGAGATCGAGTCCGATAATGCCCCCGTCGCTCCAGCCGACGAGATCGGTGCGCTCGATGCCGAGCGCATCCAGAAGCTCGAGATAGTCCTCGGCCATCAGATCGTATGTGATGGGATCGCTGGTGCGCGTCGAGCGGCCCTGGCCTCGGCTGTCAGCCAGAATGATCATGTGATGGGCCGACAGAGCTTCGATCTGCGCGCGCCAGACGCGACTGTCCGACAAGCCGCCATGGATGAGCAGGATCGGCGAGCCACGACCATAGACGCGGAAGAACATCTCGATGCCGTTCACGGCCGCGTAACCGGTCTGATTCGGCATCGGTCCGTTGACAAACGGACGCGGCGCGCTCGTGGCCGGAACGGCTGCGACAAACAGGGCGATCGAAAAGGTCGCTATGGATCGAAGCATGGCATAACCCCGAGTCGACCGCGCCACCGAGGCATGTCGTACGGGCGCTGAACGGGAGAATTAAAGGGCGGTTCCCTCCCGCTCAAGCTTTAGCAACCAGAGCTTGCCTTAACTTTTCGCAACTTAGCCCTTGTTAAGGATTTTACCCATCTGCCATCGCAGCGTCATGTTCGCTCGAAAGCTCGAGCCATTCGCCCTCGCATTTCTCCAGCGTGCGCTCGGCATTGGCTTTCTGCTTGGCGAAATCGGCGGCCTTGGCCGGGTCCTTGGTGTAGAGCGCGGGGTCGCCCAGCTTGCCGTCGAGTTCGGCAATGGTCTGCTGCAAGCGACCCATCTGGATTTCCAGAGTGGAGATCTTCTTCTTGAGCGGCTTCAGGGCTTCGCGCTTTTCGGCGGCCGCGCGGCGCTGGTCCACCTTCGAGACGGCGGCCGGCGCGTCCACGACGGCGACAGGCTCTCCCTGATTTCCACCCGCCGTCCGCGCGCCGGACAGGATCAGCCTCTTGTAGTCTTCCAGATCGCCGTCGTAACGCGAAACAGTGCCGTCGCCCACGATCCAGAGCCGGTCCATCGTCGCCTCGACCATGTGCCGGTCGTGGCTGATGAGGATGACCGCGCCTGAATAGTCGTTCAAGGCGTGAACGAGACTCTCGCGTGCTTCGATGTCCAGGTGGTTGGTCGGCTCGTCCAGAATCAGAAGGTTCGGCGCGTCCATGGTGGCAAGGCCCATGAGGAGGCGGGCCTTCTCGCCGCCCGACAGGCTGTCGGCCACCGTGTCCATCTTCTGCGTCGGCAGGCCCATCTGAGCCACACGCGCGCGGACCTTGGCTTCGGGCGCATCGGGCATGTGCCGGCGTACATGCTGCACGGCGGTCTCGTTGGGGCGCAGGTCGTCGATCTGATGCTGCGCGAACATCGCGATCTTGAGGCCGGGTGCGCGCGTGATCGAGCCGCTCTGTTCCCGCAGGCGGTCGGCGATCAGCTTGGCGAAGGTGGATTTGCCGTTGCCGTTCGCGCCGAGCAGCGCGATCCGGTCGTCCGCGTCGATCCGCAGGTTCAGATTGCGCAGGATCGAGCGCTCGGCCGAATAGCCAACCGAGACGTTTTCCATGCGGATGATCGGGGACGCGAGGATCTTTTCCGGCTCGGGAAAGACGAAGGGCGTGACATGCTCTTCGACGATGGCTTGAAGCGGCTTCATCCGTTCCAGCGCCTTGAGGCGGGATTGGGCCTGACGGGCCTTGCTCGCTTTGGCGCGGAAGCGCTCGACAAAAGCTTCCATATGCTTGCGGGCCGCGTCCTGCTTGACGATGGCCTTTTGCAGAAGCTCCAGCTTCTCGGCGCGCTGGCGCTCGAAACTGTCGTAATCGCCGCGATAGAAGACGAGCTTTTTCTGATCGAGA
Source organism: Aureimonas ureilytica (assembly GCF_001475935.1). Taxonomy (GTDB): domain Bacteria; phylum Pseudomonadota; class Alphaproteobacteria; order Rhizobiales; family Rhizobiaceae; genus Aureimonas; species Aureimonas ureilytica_A. Next base: position 15,335 of record NZ_LDQA01000020.1, on the reverse strand, counting down.
TGCACGATCGCGTTGACGGCGTTGTTCAGCACGTCGCGGTCATGGCTGATGATCAGCACCGAATAGGGATAGCGCGACACGAAATTCTCGAGCCAGAGCGTGCCTTCGAGATCGAGATAGTTGGTCGGCTCGTCCAGAAGCAGAAGGTCGGGCCGCGAGAACAGAACGGCCGCCAGCGCGACGCGCATCCGCCAGCCGCCCGAAAAGCTCCCCACCGGGCGCGCCTGCGCCTGTGCGTCGAAGCCAAGGCCCGACAGGATGGCAGCGGCGCGCGCCTCGGCCGAATGGCTCTCGATATCGGCGAGCCGCAGGTGAATGTCGGAGATGCGGTCGGGATCGGTTGCCGTCTCGGCTTCCGCGAGCAGCGCCACGCGCTCTTCGTCGGCCTTCAGGACGATTTCGAGAAGCGACTCGTGCGTGCCCGGCGCTTCCTGCGCCACCTGGCCGATGCGCGTTCCCCGGGGGATCGAGACGCTGCCCGTCTCGGAGGCGAGTTCGCCGGTAATGACCCGAAACAAGGTCGACTTGCCTGCGCCATTGCGGCCGACGAGCCCCACCTTGGTCCCGCTCGGGATCATCAGGCTGGCATGGTCAATCAGAAGGCGTCCCGCGACGCGGGCGGACAAGTCGTTGATCTGAAGCATGGGGCGCTTTTGCCATGTTTGGCGCCTCGGCGAAAGAGTCCCTCAGTCCCGCCCGGTTTCGCGCAGGAAGGCGATCAGATCGAGGCCGGGCGCCTCCAGCCCAAAGCCGGTGAGCACCGCATGGGCCTGCCCGCGATGATGGGTCTGGTGGTTGAAGAGATGAAACAGCGCCGGGCCGAGCCGGCCGGAGACCTCTACCGGCCGTGTGATCGGCGTGTAGCGGAACTCACCGGCCAGCCGCGCCTCGTCCAGAGAAGCGATATAGCGTTCGATCCTGGCATCTTCGCTCACGCGCGCTTCGTGCAGCGGCTCGAACTTTTCGAAGAGAACCGCGTCGAGCCGATCGGGCGCGTCCCCTTCGCCGGTGAAACGGCGCATCCAGATGCGGTCGGTGGCCAGGAGGTGATTGAGCGTCCCCCGCATGGAGCGAAAGAACACGCCCCGATCCTCGGCGAAGCGCTCCGGCCCCAGCGCCGCGGCGGCCTCGAACAGGCGCGCATTGGCCCAGCTGTTATAGGCGGCAAACGTCATCAGCTGTTCGTGATACATAGGCTGATCCCATCCCGGAGGCAGGCCATGGTTCTAGCACTTTACGAACTTGTCGGGCGCGATTCGCAGCGGCCCTTCTCCCCTCATTGCTGGAAGGCGCGCCTGGCGCTGGCGCACAAGGGGCTATCGTTCGAGAGCCGCCCGGTGTCGTTCACCGAGGTCGCGTCGGTCGAGAACGGAACCGGGCGCACCGTGCCCGTGCTGTGCGACGGCGACGAGGTGGTGCAGGACAGTTTCGCCATCGCCCTTTATCTCGACCGCGCCTATCCCGACCGACCGTCGCTGTTCGGCGGCGAAGCCGGCGAGGGCGTGACGCGCTTCGTGGAAAGCTGGTCGCAGCGCACGATCCACCCCTATATCGCCTCGGTCGCCATTCTCGACATTCACGACGTGCTGGACGAGGAGAACCGCGCCTTCTTCCGCGCCAAGCGCGAAGCCGCTTTCGGTCGGCCGCTGGAGGCGGTGCAGGATGGGAGAGAAGCCGAGAAGCTCGCCGCGTTCCGTCGCTCGCTGGAGCCGCTTCGCGCGGCGCTCCAGAAGCAGTCTTTCATCGGCGGGGCCGAGCCGCGCTTTGCCGATTACATCGTCTTCAGCGCCTTCCAATGGCTCCGTATCGTTTCGACTTTCCAGGTGCTGGAGGTGGGCGATCCCGTGGCGGACTGGTTCGAGCGCTGCCTCGATCTGCATGGCGGGGAAGGGCGCTCGGTTTCGGCCGCGTGACGGCGCGTCCTTGCCGAGGCGCGGGGCCGCCGCTATAGAGCGGCCGATCCTCCAACTCCCCAGGGAATAGAGCCGATGGCGATCGAACGTACCTTCTCCATGATCAAGCCTGATGCGACCCGTCGCAATCTGACCGGCGCGATCACCAAGATGCTGGAAGAGGGTGGCCTTCGCGTCGTCGCTTCCAAGCGCGTGTGGATGAGCCGCCGCGAGGCGGAAGGCTTCTACGCCGTCCACAAGGAACGCCCCTTCTTCGGCGAGCTGGTCGAGTCCATGTCGGCCGGCCCGACGATCGTTCAGGTGCTGGAAGGCGAGAACGCCATCTCGCGCAATCGCGAGCTGATGGGCGCGACCAACCCGGCCCAGGCCGCCGAGGGCACGATCCGCAAGGTTCATGCGCTGTCGATCGGCGAGAACTCGGTGCATGGTTCGGACGCCGCCGAGACCGCCAAGGAAGAAATCGCCTACTGGTTCTCCGAGACCGAAATCGTCGGCTGATCCAGCCAGAACGATCCGTGTTCAGGACGCCGGCCTTCGGGCCGGCGTTTTCGTTTGCTTCGGTCAGTCGTCAGAGGCGGTGCCAGCGGTCGGCGGCATGGTCGTCGGTGTCCTTCGCCTCGACCCAACCGCCCGTCGTGCCGTCCTTCAGATGCTCGCGTTTCCAGAACGGGGCGCGCGTCTTCATGAAGTCCATCACGAAGCTCGCCGCCTCGAAGGCCGCGCTGCGATGGGTCGAGGCGCAGGCGACGAAGACGATCTCCTCGCCTGGGCGAACGAGCCCATAGCGATGGATGCAGGCGATGCGCGACAGGGACCAGCGCCCGCGCGCCTCAGCCGCGATCCGCGCGATCTCGCGTTCGGCCATGCCGGGATAATGTTCGAGTTCGAGGGCGGAGAGGCGTCCCTGCTCGTCCCGGCAATAGCCTGTGAAGGTCACGACCGCCCCTGCTTCACCATCGGGTGCGAAGGCGGCCATTTCGGCTGCGAGGTCGATTCGCGCCGATCGGACGGAAACCGCGACCGCGTTCATCTCAGCCGCCCGTCATGGGCGGGAAGATCGCGACTTCGCTGCATTCGCCGAGCGGTTCGGAATGCTCGGCATGTTCCTGATCGAGCGCCACGCGCACGGTCTCGGTTGCTTGAAGCGCATTGGCGTAGTTTTCGCCGCGCCCTTTGAGCCAGTGCAGAAAATCCTTCACCGTGACCACACCGGCGGGAAGCGCAATCTCCTCCTCGTCGAGGCCGACGCGCTCACGAATCCAGGCGAAATAAACGACCTTCATATCCCATCCTCGTTCTGCCCGCCCGAGGCCGGAAGCGCCTTGGCAAGGGGTCACACGTCGATATGGCGCAGCCCCGCGCGAAAGTAATCGTAGCCGGTGTAGAGCGTGATGATCGCGCTGATCCAGAGAAGCACGATGCCGGATTTGGTGATGAACGGCACCAGCGCGTCGCCTGCGGGGCCGGCCAGCAGGAAGGCGATGGCCACCATCTGCGTCGCGGTCTTCCACTTGGCGAGGCGCGTCACCGGGACGGAGACCTTCAGTTCCGCCAGATATTCGCGAAGGCCCGAGACAAGGATTTCGCGGCAGAGAATCACGATCGCCGCCCAGATCGTCCATCCCGCGATCGTGCCGTCGGCGGCCAGCAAGAGGAGGGCGGCCGCCACAAGGAGCTTGTCGGCGATCGGGTCCAGCATCCGGCCGATGGTCGAGGTCTGCTGCCAGGCGCGGGCGAGATAGCCGTCGAGCCAATCCGTGACGCTTGCGACGACGAAAAGGCCGAGCGCCCACCAGCGCGCGGCGTCCGAACCATGCAGCTTTCCTTCCACGAAGAAGCAGAGAACCACGAGCGGCACGGCGACGATTCGCGCGTAGGTCAGGATATTGGGAAGGTTCAGCGCCTTGGAGGCCATGAGTTCGGTCCGGTTCGGATGGGCGGCAGAATGCGAATGCGGCTGCCATGGGCTTGCTGATCGCCTGTTCAAACGCGGCGGCGGGCCTGCGTCAACATCGCCGCCCGCCTTTTGCGGCTGGATCGGTCGATTCCCGGCCGCGATCCCTCATTGTCGCTCGTGGAAATGATCGTAGATCGTCTTGGCCATGGCCGCCGAAATACCCTCGACCTTCAGGAGATCGTCGAAGGCGGCGCGCGACACGGCCTTGGCGGTTCCGAAATGATGCAGAAGCGCCCGCTTGCGCGAAGGACCGATGCCGCCGATCTCGTCCAGCGGATTGGCGGTCAGCTCCTTCTTCCGTTTGGCCCGGTGCGTGCCGATGGCGAAGCGATGGGCTTCGTCGCGGAGCCGCTGCACGAAATACAGAACGGGGTCGCGCGGGGGTAGGGAGAAGGGATCGCGGCCCTGGACGATGAAGCGCTCGCGCCCGGCATCGCGATCGACACCCTTGGCGACGCCGATCGTCGTGACCTTGTCGGCGATGCCGAGTTCGTCCAGAATCTTGCGCACGGCTGAAATCTGCCCCTTGCCGCCGTCCACCAGCACGAGGTCGGGCCAAGCCGGCATCTCGGCGCTGGCCAGCGCCTCTTCCGCGCTTTCGCTCTCAGTCGGCTGGAGCGTGGGCGCGGGGCCCGCGTCGCCATGCTCCTTCAGAAGGCGCGAGAAGCGCCGGGTCATGACCTCGCGCATCATGCCGAAATCGTCGCCCGGCGTGATGTCGGTGCCTTTGATGTTGAACTTGCGATACTGATTCTTGGCAAAGCCCTGCGGCCCGGCGACGATCATCGCGCCGACGGCGTTGGTGCCCATGATGTGGGAATTGTCGAAGACCTCGATCCGGCGTGGCACCTGTTCAAGGCCGAATGTCTCCTTCAGGCCAGCCAGAAGCCGCGCCTGAGAGGAGGTTTCGGCGAGCCGTCGGCCCAGCGCCTCGCTCGCATTGGCGGTCGCGTGGTCCACCAGGTCCTTCTTCTCGCCGCGCCGGGGCACGGCGATCTGAACGCGCCGACCGGCCTTGGTCGCCAGCGCCTCGGCCAGAACGGGGCCGTCCTCCACCTCCACCGGCAGGAGAATCAGCGAGGCGGGCGGTTTGTCGTCGTAGAACTGCGACAGAAACGCGCCGAGCACCTCGCCGGGCTCCAGCGTGGAGTCGGCCTTCGGGAAATAGGCCCGGTTGCCCCAGTTCTGCCCTGTGCGGAAGAAGAAGACCTGAATGCAGGTCAGGCCGCCTTCCTGATGAATGGCGAAGACATCGGCTTCCTCGACGCCATGCGGGTTGATGCCCTGATGGCCTTGGATATGGGCCAGCGCTGAGAGGCGATCGCGAAACACCGCCGCGCGCTCGAAATCGAGGTCTTCGGCCGCTTCCTGCATCGCGCCGGCAATCGCCTGCTTTACCTGATTGGAGCGCCCCGACAGGAAGCCCTTCGCATCGTTGACGAGGCTCGCATAATCCTCCAGCGAGACTTCGCGGGTGCAGGGGCCGGAGCAGCGCTTGATCTGGTAGAGCAGGCAAGGACGCGTGCGCGTTTCGTAGACCGAATCCGTGCAGGTGCGCAGGAGAAAAGCGCGCTGGAGCGAGGCCACCGTTCGCCCGACCGCGCCCCCCGAGGCGAAGGGTCCGAAATAGCTGCCCTTTCGCGAGCGCGCGCCGCGATGCTTGAAGATGGCCGGTGCCTCGTGATCGTCGGACACGAGAATATAGGGAAAGGACTTATCGTCCCGCATCAGGACGTTGAAGCGCGGCCGCAGGCGCTTGATCAGATTGGCTTCGAGAAGCAGCGCCTCGGTCTCGGTGCGCGTCGTCACGAATTCCATGTGCCGGGTCGCGCGGATCATCCGCATGATCCGGTTGGTATGGCCGGCCATCCTCGTGTAGCTCGCGACGCGCTTCTTCAGTGACTTCGCCTTGCCGACATAGAGAACCTCATTGGCCTCGTCGAACATGCGATAAACGCCGGGGCTGTTCGGCAACTGCTTCTGGAAGGCTGCGATCAGATCGGCGCCCACCAGCGTCTGATCGACGTCGCGCCCGCCATCGTCCCATTCGATCGCGGCGACGAGGCTGGCGGCCGACGAAGGCTCGGCCGCGATCTCCGCGTCCAGCTCTTCGCCAAAACCGTCCTCGTCGTCGTCGTCGATCTCGGGGGTCAGATCATCCATCATGTCGTCTTCGCTGCCAAAGCGCGGTGCGAGCCCGCGCCCCTTGTGTCGCATGGCGGTGCGCCATCGCCGCCGGGTTCGGCCGTTCGGCACGCCGTCTCCTTATATGATTCCTCGCTCGCCCAATGGGAGGGGTATGATGGCGGCTTGAGGGCGACGAGGGATCCCGCTTGTGGCGACCGTCGTGTCGGATATGCCGGAGAGTGTCACCCCGCTGCAATTGGCGGCGGCGCCGACTCGCGCTTATATCGTCTGGAGCCGTACGGCAGGATGTCAATCGTCCGGCTGCGGCATTTTGGCGAAACGCGAAGTTTGCTGAAACGCAAAGTTTGCTGAAACGCAACTTTTGCCGGGACGTGAAGTTTGGGAACGCGCCGTTCAAGCAGGCGTTGGCTCAGACAAGGTCGATCAATCGGTGGCGATGAAGCCGCCTGGGATGGAGTGGGTTCGATGAAGGTGTTCGGCGCCTTTGCGCTTGGCGCGACGCTGATGATCCTGACCCCGGCGGCGCAAGCGGCCGATGCGGTGCTGCCCGAGGCACCGGCGCCCGCAGCGCCGGCTCCTTCCGTCTACACATGGTCCGGCCCTTATGCCGGCGGTTTCGTCGGTTACAATTTTGCCCATTTCGACCAGACCGGCGGCGCAAGCTACAATGGCGAAGGCGCGGTTGGCGGCGTCTATGCCGGCTATAGCCTTCAGACCGAACGCTTCGTCTATGGTCTCGAAGCCGATATCGGCGCATCGGATGTGAACGCGGGCGGCTTCAATGTCGCGACGGGCGTTCCGATTTCGAGCGACTCCACGGCGTTCGGCTCGCTGCGCGCGCAGGTCGGCATCGCCTATGACCCGATCCTTCTGTTCGCCACGGGGGGTCTCGCCGTCTCGAACCAGGAGTTGACCCTTCGCGGGTTGACCGACGATCAGACCCATCTCGGCTACACGGTCGGCGCGGGTGTCGAGGCCAAGCTCGCCAAGGGTGTCACCTCGCGGGTCGAATATCGCTATTCCGACTTCGGCGAGAAGACTTATGATCTCGGAAACGTTGCGATTTCGTCGGGCTTCGACGAGCACTCGATCCGGGCCGGCCTCGGCGTGAAGTTCTGAAAATTCACACACCGGAAACGGAAACGGCGCCGAAAGGCGCCGTTCGCATGTCTGGGGTTTCTTAACTCAAGCCGCAGGTTTCATCGCTTCATAGGCCGGGTTCGCGGCGTAGAAGGCTTCGAGCCAGCGCACGAGCCCCGGGTTCTTCTCTTCGAAGGTGCCGGGATAGCGAAGCTGAATCCAGCCGAGATCGCTCGCGACCGCGAAATGCGCCAGACTGGGCTCGGCCGGCAGATGGGCGAGGTCGCCCTCCAGAACGTCCAGGGCGCGGTGCGCCCGGCGCCATTGCTTGTCGACCCAGGGCTGATGCCGCTTCTCTTCCGGGCGATAGCGCACTTCATAGAGCGTCGCCATCACGGCTTCGGTTAGCCCGTCCGCCAGCGCCTCGATACGCTTGCACAGCGTCCAGGCTTCCAGCCCTTGCGGGATCAGGAGATTGCCGCTCACCCGGTCGAGATACTCGCAGATCACGCGGCTGTCGTAGAGCGTCGAGCCGTCGTCCAGTTCCAGCGCCGGGATCTTGCCGATCGGATTGGTGCGCAGAAGGTCGTCGCCCTCAGCACTCGTATCCGTCGAGACGCAGTCGAGTTCGATCCCGCACAGATGCGCGGACATGCGAACCTTCGACGAGTAGGGCGAAGGCTTGGAGTAGAGAAGGCGCATAAGGGCTCCCGTTAGAAGCGGCGAAGCGATTCACAATTCGCGCCGTACACCTTCCAGGGGTCGAGGCCAAGGAAGCAACCTTCCGCGCGCCAGCTGACGCCGGCAAAACCCATCGGATGTTCGATGACATAATAGATCGTGCGGCGCTCGCCTGACGAGATCAGCGCCGTGCCCTGGCAGTAGCGGCGCTCGATCAGCTTGTGGCCACCCTTGGGCTGGTAGGACTTCTCGAACAGGTTGGAGAATTCCACGACCTGGAGCGCCGCGTGAACGGTGTTCGGCGTGCCATATTCGAACTGATCTTCGACCTGCGCCAGAACGCTCGGGTCTTCGCAGCTTGGCACGAGCGCCGTCGTCGTCACGACCACGGGGGGCGCTTCGACATAGTCGGCAGCCAACGCGGGGGCGACGCCGGATGTGGCGATGGCGAGGCTGAGGGCGGCGGAAAGGCGTCGGCGCATGGTGCGGCTTCCTCGAATGCGGGCGGAGTGGCGCGCGAGAATCATCGTTTGGCCACCATATTGCACCGAATCACTCTTCGGCCAGCACACGGACGCCACATTCCGCTTGCGTCGAGGTTTGCAGGACAGGTTGAAGCAAGCTCATGAGCGCCTTCGCCTCTTCGGCAAAGGTGAAGGGTGGGTTGACGACGACGAAGCCGGTGCCGACCAGCGGCTCGTCCGGCGCGAAGGGCTCGCGCCAGAAATCGGCCGCCACGATATTGGGTATGCCGCTATCGCGCAGCAGGTCGTGAAAGCGCCCGTACTGCGCCGGACGCTTCAGCGGATACCAGACGGCGTAGATGCCGCCCGGCCAGCGCGCATGGGCACGCTGCAATTGCTCGACGATTGTCTCGATCTCGTCCGTCCGCTCGAAGGGCGGATCGATGAGGACGAGCCCGCGCTTTTCCTTCGGCGGCACATGGGCGCCAAGGGCCAGCCAGCCGTCGAGTTCGATCGTCTTCACCTGCACATCGCCTGCGAATTGCTCGGCGAGAGCAGCGGCATCGACCGGGTGAAGCTCGTAGGCGCTCAGCCGGTCTTGCCGACGCAGGAGATGGCGCGCGATCAGAGGCGAGCCGGGATAGGCGTCCGGTCCGAACCGCGCCCGCGTGTCTTCCACGGCCGCGCGATAGTCGGCCAGAAGCGGATCGTCCCAGGCGGGCGAGGCGATCAGCCGATCGATGCCTTCCGCCCCTTCGCCGGTGCGCCGCGCCTCGTCGCCCGACAGATCGTAGAGCCCGCGGCCGGCATGGGTGTCCATGACGCGGAAGGGCTTCTCCTTGCGCTGGAGATAGCGGATCAGCGAGCAGAGCAGGGCGTGTTTGACGACATCTGCGAAATTGCCGGCATGAAAGGCGTGGCGGTAGTTCACGTCGATTTCTTTCGCGTTTGAGGACGCTCTGTTCACCCGTTCGATGCCGCGATGCGGAACCCGAGCACCTATCTCGCCGTCTCGTACCTGAAACTGCGCTCTGCGCAAAATTCCAGACAAGGAACCGTCGATGGCCCCGTCCAAGATTTTCGAACCCTTCGACCTCGGTCCGCTGCATCTTTCCAACCGCACCGTCATGGCGCCGCTGACCCGCTCGCGCGCCACCTCCGACGGCGTGCCCAAGGAGATGCATGTCGAATATTATCGTCAGCGCGCCGGGGCGGGTCTGATCATTTCCGAGGCAACCAACATCTCCGTCGAGGGGCGCGGCTATGCCTGGACGCCCGGCATCTATTCGGACGAGCAGGTCACGGCCTGGAAGAAGGTGACCGACGCCGTTCATGCCGAGGGCGGCAAGATCGTGCTCCAGCTCTGGCATGTCGGCCGTATCTCGCACCCGGACCTCCAGCCCGACGGCGAGCTGCCGGTCGCACCGTCCGCCGTCAAGCCGAGCGGCAAGGCCTTCACGGAGGAGGGCTTCAAGGACCATGTGGAGCCGCGCGCGCTGGAGGAGAGCGAACTCCCGCGCCTGATCCGGGACTACGTGCGCGCCACGCGGAACGCCCGCGCCGCCGGCTTCGACGGGGTCGAGGTGCACTCGGCCAATGGCTATCTGCTGGACCAGTTCCTGCGGGACGGCACCAACACGCGCACGGACCGCTACGGCGGCTCCATTGAAAACCGCATGCGCTTTCCGCTCGAGGTCGTGGACGCCGTGGTGGCGGCCTGGGACAAGGAGCATGTCGGCATCCGCATTTCGCCCGTCACGGTCATGGGCGGCTCCAGCGAGAGCGATCAGCAGAGCCTCTTCAATGCCTATGTCGAGGAACTCGACAAGCGCAGCCTTCTCTATCTCCATGTGATCGAAGGGCAGACCGGCGGCGACCGCGACAAGGACGGCTTCGACTATCACGCCCTGCGCCAGCGCTTCCACGGCACCTACATGGGCAACAACGAGTATGACATCCCGCTCGCCCAACAGCGCCTCGAGGCCGGCGAGATTGATCTCGTGTGCTTCGGAAAGCTGTTCATTTCCAACCCGGATCTCGTCACGCGCATCCGCCTCGGGGCGCCGCTCAACGATTGGGACAAGGACACGTTCTATGGCGGCGATGAGCACGGCTATACGGACTATCCCGCACTGACCCCCGAGGAACAGGCGCGCTACGGGCAGGCGGCCTGAGGCAGGCTCCGAGGTCGGCCCATGGCGGGCCGGCCTCACGCAGTTTGATGCGTCGCATGTCGAAAATGAATTGGGGCCGGGCTCGGTGCGTGCGATAGGATCGCGCCATGAACCAGCACGTCACGCCCCGCACCGGCTTCACCGCCTGCCCGCACGATTGCCCTTCGACCTGCGCGCTCGAAGTGGAAATCCTCGCCCCCAACCGCATCGGCCGCGTGCGCGGGGCGGAGGGGAACAGCTACACGGCCGGCGTGATCTGCGCCAAGGTCGCCCGCTATGCCGAGCGCGTGCATCATCCCGACCGCCTCCTGAAGCCGCTTCAGCGGGTCGGGGCCAAGGGGGAGGGCCAGTGGCGCGAAATCGGCTGGGACGACGCGCTCGACCTCGTGGCCGAGAAGTTCTTGGCGGCCGAGGCGCGCTACGGCTCGGAAGCCGTCTGGCCCTATTATTACGCGGGAACGATGGGGCTCGTGCAGCGCGACGGCATCAACCGCCTGCGCCATGCCAAGCGCTATAGCGGCGAATTCGGGTCCATCTGCACCAATCTCGCCTGGACGGGCTTCGTCGCGGGCACGGGGCGGCTGGCGGGCGTCGACCCGCGCGAAATGGCCCAGTCCGACTGCGTGGTGATCTGGGGCACCAATGCGGTGGCGACGCAGGTCAACGTCATGACCCACGCCGTTCGCGCCCGGAAGGAGCGCGGCGCGCCCATCGTCGTGATCGACATCTACGATAACCCGACCATGAAGCAGGCCGATATCGCACTGAAGCTGCGGCCCGGCACGGACGGGGCGCTGGCCTGCGCCCTCATGCATATCGGCTTTCGCGACGGCACGGCCGACCGCGCCTATCTCGCGCAGTATGGCGACGACCCGGCCGGGCTGGAGGCGCATCTCCAAAGCCGCACGCCGGAATGGGCGAGCGCCATCACAGGCCTGTCGGTCGAGGAGATCGAGGGTTTCGCCGCCCTGATCGGGCGCACGAAGCGCACCTTCTTCCGGCTCGGCTACGGCTTTTCGCGCCAGCGCAACGGCGCGGTCGCGATGCACGCGGCGCTCTCGGTGCCGACCGTCTATGGCCATTGGCAGCACGAGGGCGGCGGGGCCTTTCATAACAACGGCGCGCTCTGGCGCTTCGACAAGGCTCTCATCGAAGGGCTGGGCGATGAGGACACGTCCATCCGCTATCTCGACCAGTCCCGCATCGGTGCCGTGCTGACCGGAGACAAGGGCGCGCTGGCCGGCGGGCCGCCGGTGACGGCGATGATCGTGCAGAACACCAATCCGGCCAATGTCGCGCCCGAGCAGCGCGATGTCGTGCGCGGTCTCCGGCGCGAGGATCTCTTCGTCGCCGTCCACGAGCAGTTCATGACGGATACGGCGCGCCTGGCCGATCTCGTGCTGCCGGCGGCGACCTCGATGGAATATGACGACATCTATCGCGGCGGCGGTCAGAGCCATATCCTGTTCGGGCCGAAGCTGATCGACGCGCCCGAGACCGTGCGAACCAACCATTTCGTGGTGGAGGAACTCGCCAAGCGCCTCGGCGTCGCGGATCGGCCGGGCTTCGGTATGAGCGAGCGCGAGCTGATCGACGATCTTCTGCGTCGCAGCGGCTATGAGGGCCTGGCGCATCTGGAAGCCGAACGCTGGCTCGACGTGCAGCCGGGCTTCAAGGAGGCGCATTATCTCGCCGGCTTCGCGACCGCCGACCGTCGCTTCCGCTTCCGCGTCGATTGGGCGAGCCTTTCCGCGCCCGATCGCCCGCCGGAAAGCATGGGATTGCTCGGGCCGGTCGAAAAGCTGCCGAGCTTTCCCGACCATGCGGCCTTGATCGAAGACGCCGACGCGGAGCACCCGTTCCGGCTGGCGACGCCGCCGGCCCGTCAGTTCCTGAACTCCACCTTCGCGGAAACGGAAGGCTCGCGAAAGCGCGAGGGTAAGCCCGAACTCAAGATGCACCCGGACGACGCCACGCGGCTTGGGCTGGCAGATGGTCAGCGCGTCGAGATCGGCAATCGGCGCGGCGATATCGTCCTTGCGCTCAAGATCGACGCGGCGACCAAGCCCGGCGTTCTGATCCATGAAGGGCTATGGCCGAACGGGGCTTTCGAGCGCGGCGAAGGGATCAACGTGCTGACCGGAGCGGACCCGGCCGCGCCCTTCGGAGGCGCGGCCTTTCATGACAATCGCGTCTGGCTGCGAGCGCTTTAGACGCTGGGTAAGGTCTTGCGGGCGTCGAGGGCCGACATCAGGAGGCCGACGCCCGACGAGAGAAAGGAAATGCCGAGGAACACACCGATCGCCCAGACGGCCGTTCCCGGCAGACCCAGAACGATCATGAGCGCGAGCGCGACATTGAGAACGCCCGAGGCGATCAGGAGCACATGCCGGCTGGTCGAATCTCTGACAGCGCCTGCGATCGAAAAGCTCGCGATGCCCACCAGCAGGAAGTAGAGAGCCAGAACCCAGGTCAGCGTGACAGCGCCGGCCATCGGGTTCCAGAGAATGACCCCGCCGAGCAGCACCGACAGCACGGCCAGCAGAATGTGGGACCAGAAGCCCGGCGCGTTGCGGGCGCGGATGGCGGACAGGAGACCCACCGCGCCGCCCAGCAGCATCAGCCATCCGAAGAAGATCGTCGAAGCCAGCGTCGCGGCCAATGGCACGACGAGCGCGAGGATGCCGACGACACAAAGCAAGCCACCTTGGAAGGCGTAGAACTTCCAGTGATCATGCAGGAAGCGCTGCATCGGCGCGGTGTCCTGGCGGAATGTGCCGGACGAGGAAAAGTCAGGGAGCGAAACCATGTGAACCTCCTTTGTGCGACATCTCGACGCATAAATGGAGTGCCGGCCAAGGGGGTTCCGCCCGGGCTTGTGAAGCTTTGTTAATGCTCCAACAGAAAGGCTCGGCCGCCGACCGAGAGAAGCGCCGGGGCCTTCGCATCGCCGGGCTTCGGCGTGAAGTGCGAACTCGCGCCGTCCATGGAGACGCCGCCCGAAGCGAAGAGCGCGAGGCTCTCGACATAAAGCCGATGCTCGACAGGGATCAGCCGCGCGGCGAGGTCGTCCGGCGTATCGCCGGGTCGCACCGGCACGACGGCCTGCCCGATGATCGGACCTTCATCCATGATTTCGGTGACGAAATGGACGGTGCAGCCATGCAGCCGGGCACCCGCTGCAATGGCGCGCTCATGCGTGTGCAGGCCAGGGAAGAGCGGCAGAAGCGAGGGATGAACGTTGATCATCCGCCCGGCCCAGCGCGCCGTAAACGCCGGTGTCAGAAGTCGCATATAGCCGGCCAGGCAGATGATGTCCGGCTGCGCGCGCTCCAGCGCGGCGTTGACCTCGGCCTCGTGCGCCTCGCGTGACGAGAAAAGCTTGTGATCGACGGCCACGGCCTCGATGCCCGCCGCGCGAGCGGTCTCCAGCCCTTGCGCCTCGGGGCGGTTCGACAGGACAAGAACGATCTCGGCGGGATAGTCGGGGCGTCCCGCCGCTTCGAGCAGCGCCTTCATGTTGGAGCCGCGTCCTGAGATCAGGACCGCGACCCGCTTGCGAGCCCCTTCAGTCAAAGCGCCAGCCCGCCGTTGAAAGTCACCGGCTTCTCGCTCCCACGTGTCAGAATGCGACCGAGCGACACGACGCTTTCGCCTTCGCTCTGGAGAATGGCCGCGACCGAGGCGGCTTCCGCTTGCGACACGACGACGATCATGCCGATGCCGCAATTGAAGGTGCGCAGCATCTCGGCTTCGGCAACACCGCCCTGCTGAGCGAGCCAAGCGAAAACGGGCGGAACCGCGACGGCGTGAAGATCGATATCGGCGCGCAGATGGTCGGGCAGAACGCGCGGAATGTTCTCCGGGAAGCCGCCGCCGGTGATGTGGGCGAGCGCCTTCACGCCGTTGCCGGCGCGGATGGCCGCAAGCAGCGGCTTCACATAGATGCGCGTCGGCTCCAGCAGAGCCTGTGCCAGCGTGCGGCTGGTGTCGAACGGGGCAGGGGCGTCATAAGCCGCGCCGGCCTTCTCCACGATGCGGCGCACCAGCGAATAGCCGTTGGAATGGACGCCGGAGGAGGCGAGGCCGAGAATGACGTCGCCCTCGGTCAGTTCGGCGCTCGGCAGAAGCCGGCCGCGCTCGGCCGCGCCCACGGCGAAACCGGCGAGGTCATAGTCCTTCTCAGCGTAAAGACCGGGCATCTCGGCCGTCTCGCCGCCGATCAGCGCGCAGCCGGCCTGACGGCAGCCCTCGGCGATGCCGGCTACGATCGCTTCGCCCTGCGCGGGGTCAAGCTTTCCGGTCGCGAAATAGTCGAGGAAGAAAAGCGGCTCCGCACCCTGAACCACAAGATCGTTGACGCACATGGCCACGAGATCGATGCCGATCGTGTCGTGCAGGCCGGTGTCGATCGCGATCTTCAGCTTGGTGCCGACGCCGTCATTGGCCGCAACCAGAACCGGATCGGTGAAGCCGGCCGCCTTCAGATCGAACAACCCGCCGAACCCGCCGATTTCGCCGTCGGCCCCTGGACGCCGCGTCGAGCGCACCAGCGGCTTGATGCGCTGGACGAGTTCGTTGCCCGCGTCGATGTCGACGCCGGCTTCGGCATAGGTCAAACCGTTCGTGGTCTCGGCGGTCATGGCAGCGGTTCCCGTTTGGGGCGAGTTCGCACAGTCGCATCGCGCGGGCAAGACTTTCCATGCGTGAGATCGCCACGAATCTCGGCCGAAAGACGCGGTTCGTGCGCGCGGCGGCGAGGGATAGGGTTGAGGAAGGGTGAAGAACTCGTCTGCCGGGGCTGTTCCGACCGCCGCATCGTTCGAGTTTTCCCCTTTGTGCACATGCTCTCTGCCAGGGCTTGACCCGTCTTGGAGGGGCTGCCTATCTCGACAGTCGAGCGCGCCCGCCCGCCCTC
>NZ_LDQA01000002.1 GCF_001475935.1 Aureimonas ureilytica | reverse complement strand
GCCTCGATCGCGGCGTTCAGCGCCAGAAGATCGGTTTGCCGGGCGATCTCGCGCACCAGGGCGATCTTCTCGGCAATCTCGCGCATGGCCTGGGTGGATTGCACCACCGCGGACTCGGTCGTGCCGACATCCCTGGCGGCATGGGCTGCCATCGTCTCGGTCGTCGCGGCGTTGTCGGCGGTCTGGCGAAGGTTGGCGCTCATCTCCTCGATGGCCGCCGAGGCCTGCTCCGAGGCCGCCGCTTGCTCGGTCGAGCCCGAGGAGAGTTGAGCGGCGGTGGCGGAGGACTGCTGCGAGCCGGCGGCGACCTGCATCGCCGCCCCCTGCACGGCATGGACCGTTCCCGACAGCCGCAGGCGCGTCTGGCACAGGCGCGTCAGGAGATCGCCGAGTTCGTTCTGGCGCGAATGGACGATGCGTTGAGACAGGTCCCCGCTCGCGATGCGATCCATGTTCTCGGCCAGTTGGCGAAGGCCGCCGTTCAGGGAATGGATGATCCAGGCGGCCAGCCCGATGCCCAGAACCATGACGCCGGCAATGGCGCCGAACAAGGCGAGCTGCGTGCTGTCATAGCCGGTTTGCCCAGCGCGCGTGAGGGCGTGGATGCTCAAGGCGTTGATGGTGGCGGTGGAAACGAGCAATGCCCCGAAGCTGAGGGCAAGACGCGACTTAATGGTGATACGCATAGAGGCGAACTTTCAGGCAATAGATATATTCTACAGCAAAAACATCTCGTGCGAGGCGTCACCTAGCGTCTCACCGGAACGGCGACGAGGGGCATTTGTCGCGGCTGGTGTTCCAGATGTGAACGACATCGTTCAAATGTCATGGGTCCGCGTCGCGAGCGGGTCTGCGATCATCCTCCGACGCTGCGAAACGCAGCGCGTGACAGCCGGACGAGATGGGGAAAGGGAGCGTGATGTCAGGCGCGCGGTGCCGGCGTAGCGCTTGGACGGCTGGCCGTCGCCATGCCGACGCCTTGAGACAGGTCTCTCAGTCATTCTCGCAAACCGTAATGTTTGCATCCTGACTTCAAGCCTCAGGTAATCTTGGGTCTCCAAAATGTAGCCCCCGATTACGGAGAGGAAGATGGTAGCACAATGTAGAGGCTTTCACGCCGATTCAGAGCCGACCGCAGCGCAGTCGCGCGCGGCCCAAGTGGTCGCGCTCAGCTCGCAGATTTGCGAAATCACGGAAGTCGCAGCCGCGGCTATCGGAGCCGATCTGGATACCTTGGACACTGTGCCGATCGAGCTTGGTGAGATGTACGAAGGGCTGGCGAATGTGTTTCTCGCCCTCGCGCAGAAGGTGCAGGAGAAGCATCGCCCGACATGTTCTGGGCTTTAGGCTTGGGCTTTGCGGCTCACGCTTCGCCGATCTCCCGAACGGCCAGCACACTTGCCGTTGGTCCGAACGGCTCGGTGGCGACGCGCAAAAGGCTCCTATCGGAGAAGGTAGCTTAAAAGATCGCTTACGATAAAATGTTCAGCAAATTTGAACCATCCCCGCATCAGTATGGCAATCGGATTTTCTGGACCTCGGACGATTGCCATGCGCTTGAATATGAAGCTGAAGCTCGCCGCGAGCTTCGGGACGATCCTGTGCGTCACAGGCGCGGTCGGATACTTCGGCCTCGCCTCGGTCGCCTCGACGAACGATATGCTGAAAGCATTTTCGGAGCGTCCCTTCGTTCAGGTGCAGAGCGCCAACCAAATCCAGACCAACCTCGCAACCATCCGTCGAGACATCCTGACATCGTTCTTCACGTCCGACGCTGAAATCCTGAAGCAGACGGGCGCGGAATATGACCGGAACTGGTTGAACGTCGAGACGAACCTGAAGGACGTTTTGCGGAGTATGTCGCCGGAAGGGCGCGAGGCCTTCAAGGACATCGAGCCGCTGTTGCACGACCTCAAATCGGTTTCCGACGAGACATTCGCATTGGGAAAGAAAGCCGACGCGAGCGCCACCATCAGTGGCCTTGTTCGGAGCGAAGCGCCCATCGGGGACATCAACCGCCAGCTGGCGGACCTGCGGGCAGCGGTCGTGCCTGCTTCGGCGACCGCGACCGTGTCGCCGCCGGAAGCCATCCAACGCATCGCGACCCTCGTTCTGGACGCGCGCATCCAGATGGCAGAAGCCCTCGCTTATGATGACGACGCTCAGATTGCGAAAGCCAGCCAACGGTTGAACGAGCTCGATGGGACGATCAAGGCGGCAATCGGCGAGCTGACAGGACGCCTCCCCCAGCAAACGGCCCGCATGCAGGCCCTGCAATCGACCTGGACCCAAACATTCCAGACGATGCGCGCGGCGGCCGATATCGGCGTCGACAACTGGCTTGCCAAAGCCAGCGATCTGGCCAACACGAAACAGATCCCCATGGCGGCCGCCGCCTCGAAGCGGCTCGACGAGTTGAACGCGGCGGCCGGTGACCAGGCGAAAAACTTCCTCGCCGATTCCGATCGAAGCTACCGGACGACGCGTCTGTGGCTCCTCTGCCTGATCGCAGGTGGCATCACGCTGGGCGCCAGTGCCGCGACCTGGATCGCCTTGTCGATCTCGCGCGGGCTGGGGCGTGCGGTAGGCTTGGCCGACGCGATCGGTCAGGGCGACGTGTCCCAGCGCGTGTCCGCCAGCAGTTCGGACGAGATCGGCGATCTCCTGCGCGCCATGAACGCCATGAGCGTCAAGCTTGGCGAGGTCGCCTCGACCGTGACCTTATCGTCGGGCCAAGTGGCGTCCGGTTCGTCGCAGTCGGCGGCAACCGCCGAGCAGCTGTCGTCGGGATCGAGCGAACAGGCTGCCGCCTCCGAACAAGCCTCCGCCGCGATCGAACAGATGGCCGCGAACGTGCGGCAGAATGCCGACAATGCCGGGCAGACCGAGAAAATTGCCGTCCAGGCCTCGACGAGCGCTCGCAAGACGGGCTCGGCCGTTGCCGCCTCGGTCGAGGCCATGCGCACGATCGCCGAGAAAATATCGGTGGTTCAGGAAATCGCCCGTCAGACCGACCTTCTGGCATTGAACGCGGCCATTGAGGCGGCCCGTGCCGGCACCCATGGCAAAGGGTTCGCGGTCGTGGCCTCGGAAGTGCGAAAGCTCGCCGAGCGGAGCCAGGAGGCGGCTCGCGACATCGGCCTCCTGTCGTCGCAGACGCTGCTGACCTCCGAAGAAGCCGGGCAGATGCTGGATGCGCTGGTGCCGGATATCCAGCGCACAGCCGATCTCGTGTCCGAGATTTCCGCCGCGTGCCGGGAGCAGTCGGTCGGCATCGATCAGATCAACCAGGCCATTCAGCAGCTGGACCAAGTGACCCAATCGAACTCGGGCGCCGCCAACGAGATGGCAGCCACCGCGTCCCAGCTGTCGGCAGAGGCCAGCCGTCTCCAACAGAGCGCCAGCTTCTTCAGGTTGGCCCCCTCCAGCCGCAACGAGCCGGCAGCGGCGCCAGACGATGTTCGCTCCGTGCAGCGAAAGGCGGACACCAGCGTGACATCGGCGCAAGCCAAGCCGACCGCGAAAGCGGCCCCCAGAGCCATGTCCAAGGCCCGGATCGAAACCGGCCCGGGCTTCGCTCTCGAGCTGGGCGACCATCAAAGCTTCGAGCGCATGAGCGCTTGAAGGACCCGGTGCTCCTGCGCTGGTGAACTTGGGCCGAGAGCGGTCAGGACCACTCTCGGAAAAGGGGGAACGGACAGAGCTGCAATGCTGGATCGACATAGGCATTCGAGCACCGTTTCCCTCAGCGTGATGCCGACAGGGTGGTAGAAGCTGGGATCGCTGATCCAGGTGACGACCTGCCCCACGATGTCGAAGGGCGCGGGGTAGAAGAGCCGATCGGCTCAAGGTAAGCCCGGTTCCAGTCGCTCGAGATTACCCATGGCCGATGATGCGGCGAACGGTTCGCAGCCTTGCTCGGGACCTGTTTGGCCGACTTTGTCCTGCGGGTTTGCGAGAGGTGGAAGTCCAGCGTCTCGCCGCCGTCGCCGATCGCGCGGTAGCGATACATCCATTCGCCCCGAACGCCTTTGAGGCGCTGCACTTTCAGCTGAGACCTGCTGTCGGTACACGCAGGCACGTCCCCAATGACGATGCCGCTTCGAAGCGGCCATACCTCGTCCTCAACCATCCTGCCGAGGAATGAAACCGCCCTCCGCGCCGCCAGATCGAGGCGAAGACGCAGTTCGCTGTCGCCTTCGGGGACCGCTTCGTCCCCTGACAAAGCCAAGGCTTCCCGCACAGAATGCGTGACAGTCCCCATCATGAGATGGGGCACGGCCGCACCGATTGCCAACAGGCGGTAGCCGTGCCGTCCGCCCTTCGGCGGCTCCGGACGCGATCGGTGTGGAGACGCACGGACCCGTCTCATAAGCGCTCTACAAGCCTTGGTGGGACGAGTCGCCAGAAACATCGACCCATCTGGGACCTTTCATCTCGTCTGTTTCAGACGAGGAGATAGGACTGTCGGTTCTTTCAATTCGGTCATATTCATAATCATGAGTTAAAATCAGAACTTCCTTAACCTCAGCGTACAACTTTTCAGACCGGATAGAATTTACTTAACCGGCAAAGCAATATTCTTCTCACAGCAACCGGCAGTTATTGTTCCTGTTAAATAAGGTTCCTGGCTTTGTCCGCCTCTAAGATGCTTCTTATTTTCGGAACGTTTGTAACGTTCCTGTTTGCCGCAGCGCTCGGCACGCAAACATATGCATTCCTTAACTTACGAATCGGCAGCGAAAACTACGATCGCATTATTGCCGGGCGCGATCTTCAAGCCGACATCCTGCCACCGCCTCTCTTCCTTTCGGAAGCCTATCGACTGGCGTTTCAGGCGAGATTTTCTCAAGGCGATCTCGATCCGATCCTGAAGTCGATCGAGGCCGCGCGCGCCAGTTACACGGAGCGGAATGCCTATTGGGGCTCCCACGAACTCGCCGGTCAGTTGAAGACGGCGCTGCTCGGCCCTGTCCAGGCGACGTCTCGGGAGTTCTGGAGGGTGCTGGATACTCAGGCTCTTCCTGCCATCCGGTCGGGAGACGCGGCGCAAATCGACACCGCTTTCAAGGCTCTCGGGCAGACGTTCAGCCAGCATGCGGCCGCCGTCGATAGCCTCGTGAAGGACGCCACCACCTATGCCCGAGAGAAGGAGCAGAAGGCTGCGGAGAAGACGCATTCCCTCCTGATCCTCTCCAGCCTCGTCTCCGCCATGTCACTCGCTCTCTTTCTGGGCGGCCTCCTCTTCTTCAACCGGAAGGCTATCGCGCCTTTGCGCTTCGTCTCTGCCCAGATCAGCCGTTTTGCCGAGGGCGACCTGCGGCCCGCTCACTCGAACGGCTCGCGACGTCTGAGCGGCGAGTTGCAGATCCTGACGGAGCGCATGCGGACCAATCTGGTCCGAGCGCTGCAGGCCGCTCAAATATCGGCCACCAGCGTTTCCGCTGGATCGACGCATTCTGCTGCGACAGCCGAGCAATTGTCGGCTGGTTCGACCGAACAGGCAGCGGCGTCCGAGCAGGCCACGGCCGCCGTGGAGCAGATGGCGGGAAACATTCGGCAGAATGCCGACAATGCCTCGCAGACCGAGAAGATCGCCATCCAGGCCAATGCCAGCGCGGAGCGCACCGGCACGGCCGTGGTGGAGTCGATGGAAGCGATGCGGATCATCGTTGAAAAGATCGCGATCATCCGCGAGATCGCGCGTCAGACCGACCTTCTCGCCTTGAACGCGGCGATCGAGGCGGCGCGCGCGGGGCAGCACGGGAAGGGCTTCGCGGTGGTCGCTTCGGAAGTGAGAAAACTGGCCGAGCGGAGCCAAGAGGCCGCGATGGAAAGCAGCGACCTATCGAACTCGACGCTCGTTCGGTCCGAGGAAGCCGGCGACATGCTGAGCCGGTTGGTGCCCGACATCAGGCGTACGGCTGATCTGGTGGCCGAGATTTCGGCGGCCTGCCGCGAGCAGTCCGTCGGCATCGACCAGATCAATCAGGCGATCCAGCAGCTCGATCACGTGACGCAGAACAATGCCGGGGCCGCCAACGAGATGGCGGCGACCGCCGAGCAACTGTCCACCGAGGCCGCCCATCTCAGCGAGCATGTCAGCTTCTTCACGTTGGACGAGGAGACCACCTCTGCTCCTGTGCATCATGAGGTGTCCGACGCTGACACCAGCGGGACGTCACCGAACGAGAGCCAGCTGAAGCGTCGGTCCTCCGTAAGCCGACTTGCTCCAGTGGTCATGACCCGGCCCTTTGCCCAGGCGTCATGAGAATTCTCGCGCTGTTCTGAATTGATCCGCGACCTCGGCTGGGGTTCAAATTGCCGAGGCTCGTATGCGGTCGGTGGCGCGGGTTCCGGACGAGCGGACCCCTGCCTTCAGACGGCAGATCGCTCGCCGGGCCCGGCTCGTGCGTCGGCGGGTGGTGTGCATGCTTATGGCGCTGCCGTGACGTACCTGCCCCATAGTGCCTCCTTCCATTCGACGGAATGGATCACACCATCCAACACCGGGATCGAATACCGCGCGCAAACCAGGGCTTCGACACAGCCTCGGCCCTTAGAGGTCATATCGAATCTCGATGTCGCCACCAGAAGGCTGACGTTGTTCTCGTATCACCGCATGACCATGCCGCCATCGACAGCATACTGGCTGCCGGTGACGAACGAGGCGTCGTCCGAGAGGAGGAACAGCGCGACAGCAGCCGCCTCCTCCGCGGTCCCGACGCGGCCGAGCGGAACCTGATCCATCACGAAGCGCTCGAAGTCTTCGCGCGTCTCAACCGGGAGGGCAGCCCGCAAGTTCGTCGCGATCGGTCCCAAGACCAACGTGTTGACCCGTATGCCGCGCGACGCGAGCGCACGTGCCCAGGATCGAACGAAGGCGACGAGCGCACCTTTGGTCGCCGCATACAGGCCGGTCGCCGCCGCGCCCTCGTAGACCGAGCTCGATGCCGTCACCACGACCGAGGCCCCAGGGTTCAAGAACGGCATGAGCTTTGCCAGTTGCAAAGCAGGTCCACGTGCGTTCGCCGCCATCATGGCGTCGAAGGCAGCGGCATCCAGTTCCTGCGGCGCGCCCAGCGACGCGTAGGCCGCATTCAGCCAGAGACCGTCGATCCCGCCTGCCGAGCGTATGATGTCGGCCAGCGCCGCGGCACCTTCGGGATCGGCCGCGTCATTGTCGACGACAAGCGCGCCGGGACCGAGCATCGCCCGCGCCGCCTCTATTCGCTTCGCATCGCGGCCCGTCACGATGACCTGTCCGCCCTCGCCACGGATGCGAAGGGCTCCAGCAAGCCCCATTCCGCTCGTCCCGCCCGTGATGAGCAGACGCTTGCTCGTGAACCTCATGACATCTCTCCAGGACGAGCGCGGCCTTTTCCGCCATGCTCGACGATCTTGCGTTCGATCAGTTCGCGGCAAGCCCGGATACGAGCTTCGGTTGCGGCGATCCGCTCAAGATGACGCTCCAGCATATCCAAACGCTCTTCCATCGTCGCATCCCCTTTCGCAGCGAGGTCGGCGTAACGCTTCATCTCCCGCATCGGCATACCGGTGGAGCGCAGGCGCTCGAAAAGGACGAGCCAACGCAGCACCTCAGTGGAAAAGCGACGGTGGCCATCGGCACCGCGTTCCAGAATCGGCAGAAGCCCTGCGCGCTCGTAGAAGCGGATCGTGTCTAGGCTCAAACCGCTGAGCCTCGAGGCTTCGGCGATCTTCATGACACTTGGCAGCAGCGCGATGCGGGATGGCGGCTTTCGGCGGCATGGGTCTGGATGGTCATGTCCGGTCTCCGACGGGTGGCGACTTTCGTACCAGCCTGGAGTCGCTCCAAGTCAACAGCGCCGTGAGACGAGTGCCGGCGTGGAATTTCTCTCGTCGCAACGAGAGCGTCCGCTCTTCGGAGGATCGTCCCAGTAGCTGACGGGGCGGAATCAACCCAAACGAGCCGACCGGCGCCAGAGAAGCGGTGTCTCGGAAGCGGTCCATCCGCTGTCGACCTCGATCGCCCTTGCGCGACGATTGGGTCTACCCCCAAAACGGACGCCGATCCCTTGCACGGGTTCGACGTTGGTTTCATACCCGAAGCCGTTTACCCAAGCTGTCGACGCTTGAAGGAAGCGGGAACCCGAGGAGGCAACTTTGGACGTGCTGCGCATCTCCGCATTTTCCGACAATGGCGTCGGAGGCAATCCCGCAGGCGTTCTGATCGCGGATACGTTTCCGAGCGATGCGGACATGCAGCGTATCGCCTACGAGGTCGGCTACTCGGAAACGGCCTTCGCCGTCGGGTCCGGCACGGACTGGCGGGTGCGCTATTTCTCGCCAGAGTCGGAAGTTCCCTTCTGCGGTCATGCCACGATCGCCCTCGGCGCCGCGCTGACCTTGCGGGAAGGGCCGCGTGTCTTTTCCTTGGCTCTGAACCAGGCACGGATCACCGTCGAAGGACAGCGACGGGGGAATGGTCTGGTCGCCTCCCTCCAGTCCCCGCCTACGCGCAGCGCACGCGCCTCGGACGCGCTTGTCTGCGAAGTGCTGGCGCTGTTCGACTACTCTTCGTCCGATCTCGACCCGAACATCCCGCCAGCTCTGGTGCATGGCGGCGCCAACCACATCGTCCTGGCGCTCAACTCTCGCGCCGCGCTGGCATCCATGCGATACGATCAGGATGTTGGACGTGCGCTCATGCTGCGCGAAGGATGGATCACGATCCTTCTCGCCTATGCGGAGACGCCGAACCTCTTCCACACCCGCAATCCTTTCGCCTCTGGCGGGGTCTACGAAGACCCAGCGACCGGCGCGGCGAGCGCGGCTCTGGCGGGGTACTTGAGAGATCTCGGTTGGCCGCACGGGGGAGAAATCGAGATCGTGCAGGGCGAAGACATGGGGATGCGATCATGTATCAGAGCGCAGATCCCGCCTGCGCCAGGGAGTTCCATCCGCGTTTCCGGTGAAGCACACCTGATGTAACCGAACGCAAGCCACGTCCGCTTCCTATAAGCCCCTTATCAAAAGCTGCCCGTCTGCAAACTACCCTGTCTACCGCGTTGCAGGAAGCTCATGGGATGCGGATGGGTGACGCTATCGGCCGCGTAGGTGGGCGCATGCTCGTCGTAGAACCCAAGGACCGGATCATGCATCCGATCGGCATAGAAGGAAGCGGATATCCAAAAGCGGCCCATCCGCTATCGACACTCCTCCGCAGTCGCATACCATGCCGCGACGCACCGAAAGCGGACGCCTCGACATGGTCGAACTCGATCGCGGAAAGGCGCTTAACCGAGGTGTGGCGCCTAGGTGTTTGATCCCAGGTTTTGATGGTGCAGTCTTTTCACAAGAGTGGAGGGAAGCGCTATGGGCCAGGTTCACTGATCAATCCCGACTGAGTGGTCCGGTTGGAAAGTTAGTTCAGGGTTGGTCTTTGCAACAGCGGTAGCTTGGCCGGCGGAGCAGGTGTGTTCAGCGCAGCCGGTCACGCGGCGAAGGCAGGCACGAACACTTCCGGTGCTGGCGGTTTCTAGCCGAGCGATCCATGCGGCCGGACGGTGTTGCAGTGCCGCCGCCAGCTTTCGATGACGATCTGCGCCTCGCGCAGGCTGTAGAAGAGCTCGCCGTTGAGGAGTTCATCTCGAAGGCGCGCGTTTAAGCTTTTGACAAAGCCATTCTCCCACGGTGATCCTGGGGCGATGTACGCGGTCCTCGCGCCAACGACCATGATCCAGTCCTGCACGGCCTTGGCGATGAACTCGGGCCGTTGTCGGAACGGACATGGCCGGGTACCCCGCGCAGGACGAAGAGGTCCGACAGGACGTCGATGACATCCGTCGGGTCGAGCCTGCGAGCGACGCGGAGGCTGAGGCATTCGTGCGTGAACTCGTCGATGACGTCGGCGAGAAACGCGCAGCGTTTGTCGCTAGGCGTGCGGAACTTGCGGCCGTTGTGGGTTCGGTTCTCCACGAAGTCGTAGGACCAAAGGTGGTTAGGATGTTCGGGCCGCAGCCGAACTCAGGAACCGTCATTCAACCAGAGCCGTCCACGCTTGGGCTGCTTGGCTGGCACCTTCAGACCCTCACGGTGCCAGATGCGCTCGACACGCTTTTCGTTTACCACCCAACCGGCATCCCGCAGCAGGACCGCGATCTTCAGGTACCCGTAGCGACCGTACCGACGCGCCAATTCGATGAGGTCGGCCGTGAGCTGCTCTTCGTCGTTCCGGCCCCGCGGCACCTGACGCTGTGTCGAACGGTACTACCCAAGGGCGCGGCATACCCGACGCTCGGACAGCTTCGTCATCGTCATGACGTGTTCGACACAAGCGCGCTGGCGCGCAGGGCTCAGTAGGTTCCCCGTGCGGCCTCGCTGAGGATCAGCTTGTCCAAGGTCAGATCGGCCAGCGCCTTGCGAAGTCGCTGGTTCTCGGTCTCCAGGTCCTTCAGCCGCTTCACTTGGTCGACCTTCAGGTCACCAAACTCCCTGCGCCACCTGTAGTAGGTGACCTCCGTCACGCCGATCGAGCGCACCGCGTCCGCTACCGTGCGCCCCTGCGATACCAGAACGTCAACCTGCCGCAGCTTCGCGACAAACTTTTCGGGCTTGGGTCGTCTTGCCATGTCCGTCCTCCTTCAGGCTTTAAAAGCCATACTTCAAGGCGGACCATTTCAATGGGGGTGGATCAATGATGGCGGGAAGCGGTCAGCGCGCCGCTCCCGCCTTTCGTCTCCTCCGTTCCGGATCGGTCCGATTTTGCCCGAGCCGTGCTAGGCGCTCAACCGGTCGAGCGTCGCCCCCCGCTCCGCATTGGCCGCGACGGGCGCAGCCGCGCGCCGTCCCAGGAACCGGAGAAGCGGCGAGCTTGCGCGCCGCGCAGGCTCCACCTCCCGGCTTTGCGGCATCGCCCCGCCGCCTTGCGCGGCGGCCGCGTCCGGCACCTTGAAGAAGCCGGCTCGAACATTGAGCGAGCGAGCTTCGCTCGACAGCTGTTCGGCGGTTGCGGCCATCTCGCTGGCCGCGCTGGCATTGGCCTGCGTGACCTGATCGAGCTGCACGATGGCCTGATTGATCTGGTCCGCGCCCACCGATTGTTCGCGGCAGGCCGCCGAGATTTCCGTCACGAGTTCGGCGGTGCGGCGAATATCGGGGATCAGATGGCCGAGCAGCGCACCGGCTTCTTCGGCCACCACGAGGGTTTCGCCCGACAGCTTGCCGATTTCCTGCGCCGCGACCTGGGAGCGCTCGGCGAGCTTGCGCACCTCGGAGGCGACCACCGCGAAACCCTTGCCGTGATGGCCCGCACGGGCCGCCTCGATCGCGGCGTTCAGCGCCAGAAGGTCGGTCTGGCGGGCGATGTCCTCCACGATCGCGATCTTCTCGGCGATCATGCGCATGGCCTCGACGCTGCGTGCCACGGCCTTGCCGCCGCGCTCGGCGCTTTCTGCGGCGGTGGAGGCGATCTTCTCGGTCTGCGAGGCGCTGTCGGCGTTCTGGCGGACATTGGCCGTCATCTGCTCCACGGCAGCGGAGGCTTGTTCGCTGGCCGCCGCCTGTTCGCTCGAGCCGGAGGACAATTGCTCTGCGGTGGCGGCGGACTGCATCGAGCCGGCGGCCACCTGCTGGGCCGACACGGTCACCTCGACGGCGGTTTCGCGCAGGCGCTCCGTCATCACCGACATGGCGCGCAGGAGATCGGCGATCTGGTCCGTTCCCCGTGCCTCGACATTCGCGGTCAGGTCGCCGCGACCGATGGCTTGGGCCTGCACGACCGAGCGGCTCAGACGCCGGGCGATCGAGCGGGACAGGAGGATCGCGACGCAAACGCCGATCAGGAACGCGACCGTCATGGAGGCGATCAGGAACCAGACGGTGTTGACGAAACTCTCCCGCCCGCTGGCGATATACTCGTCGGAGATTGACTTGGCGCGGGTCGCCAGTTCGCCGACACGTTTCGAAACGGCCGTCATCAGCGGACGTTGCTCGGTGTCGGCGGCGGTGATGAATCGGGCATTGCGATTCTCGAGTTCGAGATCGCCGGCTTGACGCAAGGCCGCCGCCTGCCGGGTCCATTGCGCATCCAGGGCCCGAACGGCGTCCGACGCGGGAACCAGTCCGCCGAGAGCGGACAGATCGGCCCGAACCTGCGCAATCTGCCGGTCGAGCTCCGCACTGGCCAGCTGGCTCAGTGCCTCGTCCTTCTCGACCGAAACGGCAAGGGCCGCCAGAGCGGCGCGGGTCATCGCCAGTTCCGCCCTCAGGCGCGCCGCGCGCGCCTCCGCCCCGCTCGCGCCCGCCATGGCCCCGTCGAGCAACTTCGTTTCCTCTTCGAGACCGGCCTGTCCCAGGCGGAGCGCGTTCTGGGCTTCGTTGGGATCGGTCTCGATCGCCATCGCCATCATCTTGTCCGTGACGGGTTTGAGCTGGGTCATAGACGTGCGGATGTCGGACACTTCGGCCAGGTGGTCCGGGCTGACGGCACCGAGGTAGCGCTCGACCAGAGTATCGATATTCTTCCAGGCAGCTTCATGCTGCGCTTGGAAGCTGTCACGTGTCTTTGCATCGTCGGCCAGCATTACATAGCGACTGAAACGCCGAAGACGCTCCAGCTCCGTCAGAATCTGGTTGGTCGTCTCCATCTGGACGAAGGGACGGTGGGTGAAAAGACTCAGTTGCTCGTTGCTTTGCACGAGCGAGGTGTAGCCGGCGTAACCTACAAATCCGGTCATCGCCAGAACTGCAAGAAACCCGGAGCCGAGTTTAGTCCCAATACCAATCTTCATGAGCCTACATGCTCCAACCCACGTGCCGGATCGTTCCGAAACACTCTCCCTACGAATAATACGAGACCTGTTTATTTTTAGAGAACTGCCGTTTTATTTTTAGAGAACCGCCGTGGATGTAAGTGCGTATTATCATAAGTACAGATTGCTTTAGGCTCACCACTCATTGCTCAAATTCGGAAGATGACGGTGCCAGCGATGCAGATGGCGGAGAGGAAGGTGTGGGCGCATCTGACCTGCCACTGCGTTTTTCTTCTACGTTGGACGAAAGTCCGCCCTCATCGGGGACGGATGGCATGAAGCGAAAGGGCTTCGTTGCGAAAGTTTTGAGGGCCTGTTGGCGCCTGTTAGCGCCTGGGTCTGACTCTATGTCGCTGGCTTTTCCGATGAGGGAGAGCTGCGATGCTGAGCGAAGAGCAGTGGTCTGATCTGGAACCGCTGATCGAGGTGTGTCGCCCTCACGCCAAGATGCCGAGCCAGCACCTGCGGCGGACGGTCGAGGCAATCCTCTGGCGTTTCCAGAACGGAGCGACGTGGCGATCCTTGCCGGCCGAGTTTGGCCCGTGGTGGATGGCAGCGCAAACCTTCATCCGTCTGGCACGGCTCGGCGTCTGGAAAAAGCTGCCGGCACTGGTTCGGGAGCGCTGCGTCAGGCTCGGCATGATGTTTCTGGACGGAACCAACGTCCGAGCACATCAGAAGGCAGCAGACGCCAGCGGGACTGTCAGGAATTTCG